>NZ_JBWLUW010000002.1:0-754657 GCF_057784245.1 Mesorhizobium sp. CNPSo 4671
TCCAAAAGCAGGGAGCGCTTCTGTGTGACCTGAACCAAATATTTTCATAAGTAGATTGCTGTCTTCTATAAAATTTTATTAAATATTTCGTCGGTCGAATTACAGTCTGTAGACCATGCGTCGGGTTGGTGTGCTTCCAGGTCGGAAAACGTCACTGAATGGTCGATGCAATGGGGAACTCTGTGGCAAGCTAATGGAACGCTATCGTGCATGGCGATCTTGGTCCGGATGCGGCCGCCTGGGAACGATCCAGGCAGGCCAGGCATTACGAGGAGGATTTATCCGATGAGCTTCTTCGTCAACGCCCTGGGTGTTCCTCTTCCCTACAGCGGCGCTTCCACCCATTGGTACTCGGCGGCAGGGGCCGGGCCGGACTTGTACGGCAGCTCCGGCAACGATTCCTTCTACGGAGCATCCGGTGTCAACGTCACCATGCACGGTGGCACAGGCGATGACATCTATTACCTCTATGCGGCGGGCAACAAGGTGGCCGAGGCCGCCGGGGCAGGCATCGACACGATCAGCACATGGATGAGCTATAAGCTGCCCGACAATGTCGAGAACCTCGTCGTCACAAACGCCAACAACTATGCCTTCGGAAATGGGTTGGACAACATCATCACCGCCAAGGCCGGGCACCAGACGCTGGACGGCGGCGCGGGAAACGATGTGCTGATCGATGGCGGCGGCGGTTACGACACTTTCATCGTCTCGAAAGGCAATGGAAGCGACCTGATCGCGAATTTTGCCGCAACCGACACCGTTCGCCTGAATGGCTATGGGTTCACTTCGTTCGACGCCATCCACTCGAGCATGATCCAGGCGGGATCGAACGTGCTGTTGAACCTCGGGTCCGGCGAGATCCTCGAGTTCAAGGACACGACCATCGACAAGCTGCAGCCCAGCCAGTTCGAATTGCCGATCGACAAGTCCGCAATGAGCCTGTCCTTCAGCGACGATTTCAACACGCTGAATCTTCACAATAGCCAGGGCGGCACGTGGGACACCAACTTCTGGTGGGGAGCGCCGAATGGCAGCACCTTGATCAGCAATGGCGAACTGCAGTGGTACATCGACGCCAATTACGCACCGACGAGTTCCGTACACCCATTCAGCGTGAACAACGGCGTGCTCACAATCACCGCGGCGCAGGCGCCGGCGGACATCAAGCCGCTGATCAACAATTACGAATACACCTCCGGCATACTGACGACCCACGACACCTTCTCGCAGACCTATGGCTATTTCGAAATGCGGGCCGACCTGCCGGAGCACGCCGGCGCCTGGCCGGCCTTCTGGCTGCTTCCGGAAGACGGTTCGTGGCCGCCGGAACTCGATGTCGTGGAGACGATCGGCCAAGCCCCGAACTCATTGATCATGACGGCGCACTCGAATGAGACCGGAACGCACACCAAGGTCACGTCGACGGTGAGTGTCTCGAACCCCGACGGCTTCCACACTTATGGCCTGCTCTGGACGCCGGACAAGCTCGTCTGGACCTATGACGGTGTCGAGGTCGCGGAAGCGGCGACGCCTTCCGACATGAACAAGCCCATGTACATGCTGGTCGACCTCGCGGTCGGCGGCTTGGCCGGCACCCCTCCGGACCATTTGGCCACGCCGGCCGAGATGAAGATCGACTACGTCCGCGCCTATACGCTGGACAGTGCCCCGGCAAACGCCCTGAACATCACCAGCAGCAGCACCGCCACGCACAGTGTCGCAACGCACAGCAACAGCACGCTGCACGGCGGTTCCGAGTTCGGGGGCCACGCGTAAGGTCTCGGGATCATGCAGCGTCGGGGAATGCGGAAATGACTGGACCATCCGGCCTGCGTTCGGTCTTCATGCGCGCCATCGCCGATGTCGGCGTCTTCTCGCTGTTGATCAACATCCTGCTGTTGGTGATTCCACTCTACCTGCTGCAGGTCTATGACCGGGTGCTGCCGTCCTCCAGCGTCGAAACGCTTGTCTATCTTTCGCTCATCGCGGTTCTCGCGCTCGCTTTCCTCGGGTTGCTGGACGCGATCCGCGCCGTTTATACGCAGCGCGTTGCGGCGACCGTCGACCGGAAGCTGGGTGCCGGCACATTCGCCATTTCGCTTGGCGCAAAATATGCCGGCGGCTTGTCGCCGCTGCGCGACCTTGCCTCGGTCTGCGCCTTCATCAGGTCGCGCGGTGTGGCGGTGTTGTTCGACCTGCCCTTCGCCCCTGTCTTCCTCGCTTTGCTCTATCTCATCCATCCGGTGCTGTTCTGGGTGACGGTCGCCGGCGCGGCGCTTCTGCTTTTGCTGGTCGTGGCCAACCAGCTTGCCATCGGCAGGAACGACGCCTTGTCCGCGGAGCGTTCGGCCTTGGCCAGCCAGGCGGAACAGGCCTTTGCCCGCAATGCGGAGACGTTGCGCGCCATGGGCATGGTGGAGAACGCCGCGCGGGTCTGGGGACGGCACGTGGCGGCTGCACTCACCTTGCATGACCGTTCCTCGAGTGCCAATGCGATCTTCAGCGGTGCCTCGCGGGCGCTGCGCATGATGCTGCAACTGGCGATCCTTGGTGCCGGCGCATGGCTGGTGCTCAAGGGGCAGATGACGGCAGGCATGATCTTCGCCTCCTCGCTGGTGTCGTCGCGCGCGTTGCAGCCGCTCGACCAGTTGATCGGCGCCTGGCGGCAGATCGCCGACGCCCGGCGCGCGTGGAAACGGCTGGAGACGGCGCTTGCGGCGCGTCCGGATGAAGCGCGCAAACTGATGCTGCCCAATCCGGCGGGCGCGATTTCCGTGCAGGACGTTTTCTTCATGGCGCCGAATGCGCAGCCTGGCACCGAACCCATCCTCAAGCGGCTGAACTTCCAAATTGGCGCCGGCCAAGCGTTGGCCATTGTCGGCCCGAGCGGCGCCGGCAAATCGACGCTGGCGCGGTTGCTTGCAGGGGCTGCCCGGCCGACCGGCGGCGCGGTCAGGATCGACGGCGCCGACCTCAGGACCTGGGACGAAAACCAGCTCGGAAAGCACATCGGCTACCTCGCGCAGGAGTTGGAGCTGTTTCCGGGATCGATCGCGCAAAACGTTGCCCGCTTCGACCCCGATGCGGATGACGCCGCGATCATCGAAGCGGCAAGGCGGGCTGAGGCGCATGAGCTGATCCTGGCGCAGCGGGACGGCTACCAGACGTTGATCGGTCCGTCGGACAGGGCGCTGTCGGGCGGCGAACGCCAGAGGATCGGGCTGGCGCGCGCCTTCTACGGCAATCCCAGAATTCTCGTCCTGGACGAGCCCAGCACCCATCTCGACGGCACGGGCGAAGCGGCGCTCGAGGCGGTACTCGCCGCCGCGAAGGCGGCCGGCGTCACGATGGTTCTGATCACGCATCGCCCTTCGATTGCCGCGTCCTGCGACCGCGTGATGCTTCTGCGCGGCGGCGCGATCGAAGCCTTCGGTCCAAGCAGCGAGGTGCTACGGCATTCGGTCGTCGGTAAGGGCTTTGCCGCGCAGCCGAATACTGTGGTGACCGGGTCGTTCGCCACGACGATCCGCACGCATAACATGCGCTTTGGATCGTAGATGATGGCAGCGCAGAGCCTCGCCTGGGAGGGCAACCCGCGTACCGACATAAGGCGTGTGGCATTCGCCGGATACGCGGCAACAGCGCTGTTGGTGGGTTGCCTTGGCTATTGGGCCGTCAGCGCGCCCTTGTCCGGAGCGGTGATTACACAAGGCACGATCTCGGCGACCGGCGGAAACATGCTGATCCAGCATCCCGAGGGCGGCATCATCAAGGAGTTGCTGGTCCATGACGGCGATCGCGTGCAACAGGCCCAGGATCTGATCGTGCTGGATCCGACAGCCGCGCAGGCCGAGCTCAACCGGCTGACGAGACAGTCGATCGCGCTCAGGGCGAGTGCGGCGCGGCTGGAGGCGGAACGCGACGGGTTGGACAGGCTGGCGCCAATCACCAAACCGGCGCCAGCATCGCTCCAGGCCGATTTCGACACCCTGATTCGAGAACAGCAAAAGGAGTTCGACGCCAGACTCGCCCGGTTCCGCTCGGAACAATCGATCCTCGCCCAACGAGTAGCCATGCATCGGCAGTCGGTCGTGGCATTGCAGTCCCAGAAAGAGGCCATTCAGCAACAAGCCGAAATCGTGAAGAAGGAACTCGGCATCAAGACCAGCCTGCTGGACAAGGGCCTCACCAATCGTAGCGAATACTCGCAGCTTTTGCGCAGCGAGGCCGATCTCGTCGGGCAGGCCGGGGCGCTGGAGGCCAATCTCGCAGTGGCCAACACCCAGATCGTCGAAGCCCAGGAGCAGACCGAGCGCCTGACCACGCAACGCGTAGAGGAGGCGCTGACGAAGCTGGACGAGGTTCGTTCCAACTTGGCCGACATCGAGGAACAGGTCAGGGCGGCCGAGGCGGTGCTGCGGCGGACGACGATCAAGGCGCCGGCCGCGGGGATCGTGGTGTCTTCGATCTACAATGCTAGGGGCAGCGTGATTGCGCGCGGTGAAAAGATCATGGAGATCCTGCCTACGGCACCGGATCTGATTGTCGATGCAAGGCTGCGGCCGAAAGACGTCGATCAGGTCCGTGTCGGCCAACCGGCGAAACTGCGATTGTCCGCCTTGAACATGCGGCTCACCCCCGAGGTTTCAGCCACCGTGGCACAGATTTCAGCGGACCGGCTCGTCGACGAGGCTACGCATGAGCCCTATTTCCGCGTCAAACTCAGGATTGCCGCCGACCTGCCGCCAGGCGTGAAGCCTGAGCAGCTTTATCCCGGAACGCCGGTCGAGGCGTTCATCAGCACTGGCAACCGGACATTCCTGGAGTATCTGGTACGGCCGATGCTCGATTCCTTCGCTCGCGCCTTCACGGAGCGGTAGAGGTTTGCGGGCCGGACAATCCGCCGGCCCATCATCAATGACCGCCAGGGCCAAAAGCCGACACCGAACAATCACCGCACCGCTTCGCGGTGAGTGCCGGGCAGGCGGGTGGCGATCAGCTTGTCGATGCGGCGGCCGTCGAGGTCGACCACCTCGAAGCGCCAGCCTTGGGCGTCGACGCATTCGCCGGTTGCGGGCAGATGGTGCATGTGCGACAGCACATAGCCGGCGACGGTCTCGTAGTCGCGATTTTCGGGCAGATCGATGCCCAGGATCTCGGCCATCTCGTCTGCCTGCATATAGCCGGCGAGCAGCCATGAGCCGTCCTCGCGCTTGACGGCGTTTTCCTCGTCGCCGGCATCGAGGTCGGCGCGGAACACGCCGGTGATGGCTTCGAGAATGTCGGCGGGCGTGACGATGCCTTCGAAATGACCGTATTCGTCATGCACCAGCGCCATCGGCACGTCGGATTCCTTGAGCTTGTGCAGCACGTCCAGCGCGTCGGCCTGGTCGTAGACGATGGGGGCGGCGCGCACATGCTTGCTCGGGTCGAGCGTGCGGCCGGCAAGGATCGCGGCCAGCACGTCACGGGTCTGGACGACGCCGACCATGACGTCGACGCCGCCGTCGCCGGCCGGCAGGCGCGAATGCTGGGTTTCCATGAGGAGCTTGCGGATCGTCGTGTCGTCGGACTGCAGGTTGATCCAGTCGACCTCGGTGCGCGGCGTCATCACCGCGCGCACGGCGCGGTCGCCAAGCCGCATGACGCCGGCGATCATGCGACGCTCGTCGGATTCGATGGTGCCGTGATGCTCGGCCTCGGCGACCAGCATCTTGATCTCCTCGTCGGTGACCTTCTCCTCGCTTTCGCCGCGCTGGCCAAGCAGCCACAATATGGCGCGGCCGGAAATGTCGAGCAGGAACACCAGCGGGGCCGAGACGGTGGCGAGGATGGTCATGGCCGGAGCCGCGCGGGCGGCAACGCGCTCGGGATCGCGCAGCGCGATCTGCTTGGGCACGAGTTCGCCGACGATCAGCGAGAAATAGGTGATGATGGCAACCACAATGCCGACGCCGAGCGGGTCGGCGACGCTTTCCCGCATGCCCGCCGAGGCCAGGTACACCGACAGCCGGTCGCCCAGCGTGGCGCCGGAGAAGGCGCCGGAGAGCACGCCGACCAGCGTGATGCCGATCTGCACCGAGGACAGGAATTTGCCGGGGTTGGAGCCAAGCTCAAGCGCCCGGCCGGCGCCGTTGACGCCGCGGTCGATCATCGCCTTGAGGCGTGCCGGCCGTGATGAAACGATAGCGAGTTCGGACATCGACAAAAGGCCGTTCACGCAGATGAGGACGACCACGATAGCAATTTCAACGTATAGCATGAGGGCTCAATAGCATTGCCGCGGGCTGCTCGAAAATAGCGGGCCGCCATTTTTGGAATATGACACCTGTCTTTCAGGCCTTGTCCCAGGCCGGCGCCGAAAAATGTTCGACGAGAGCGTCGACGACAACCCGTATCTTTGGCGTGAGCGCGCGCGTCACCGGCCAGACGGCGTGCACGACGACGTTTTCCACCAGACAGTCCGACAGAACCATTTCGAGGTCGCCCAGCCTGAGGCTGTCGGCAGCCAGCCATGTCGGCAGGAAGGCGATGCCGCAGCCGGCAAGGGCGGCGTCGAGCATCGGTTCGCCATGGCCGAGAACCAGCCGCGCCTTGGGGACGAAGGTGGTCAGATGGCCATCGCCATGCCTGATCACCCAGGGACGGACGATGCCCTCGCGGCCGTAGCCTATGACGCTGTGCCGGTCGAGATCGTCGACCGATCGCGGCGAGCCATGTTCCCTGAGATAGGCTGGCGCGGCACAGATGGCCGAGCGCTGGGCATAGATGCGTCTGGCTGCAAGCGACAGGCTGTCGTCCAGTTCTCCCATGCGGATGGCGAGATCGATGCCCTCCTCGATCAGGTCGACGCGGCGGTCGTTGAAGGAGATTTCTACCGTCAGTTCGGGGAATTTCCTTGAAATCTCGAACAGGACGGGTGCGACGCAGCGCCGGCCGAAAGCCAGCGGCACGTCGATGCGCAGCCGGCCGGAGGGGATCTGCCGGCGCACGGCGAGCAGCGACTGCGCCGTTTCGATCTCGGCCAGCGCCCTGACGCAGGCCTCATAATAGCTCACGCCTTCGCTGGTCGGGCTGAGGCTGCGGGTGGTGCGGTTGAGCAGGCGAACGCCGAGCCGCTGCTCCAATTGAGCGACCGACTTGCCGATCGCCGACTTCGTTACGTGCAGCCGCTCGCCGGCGCTGGTGAAGCTGCCGGCCTCCACGGCCTGGACGAATGCGACGATGCCTTGCAGGTCAGCCGATTCCATGACGATTCCAATTGGCGAATTCTAGTCCTCAATCAGTCATCCAATATGCCGCATGGGAGCCCTATTTTCCATAGTTGAAAGGCATAAATGTCTGGCGTGGCCATCAATCACGGAGCACGACGGACATGAGCACCCAAATCAACCAATCCTGGCAGATGAGCGGTTTCGGCCTGTCCAAGCTGAGCCAGGTGACGGGCAAGATCCCTGAATTCGGGCTGCACGAGCTTCTGGTGCGCACGAAAGCCGTGTCGCTGAACTGCAAGGACAAGCTCATCGTGGATGGCACGCTGATCCCTGACCTGGCCTTTCCCTTTGTGCCGACATCGGATGCAGTGGGCGAGGTGGTGGCTGTCGGCGGCGCGGTCAGTCGCTTCAAGGTAGGGCAGCGTGTGCTCGGCCAGGTGATCGCCGATTGGCCGGATGGCGATGCGCCACCCGTGCTGCACAAGCATACGCTCGGCTCCTCGCTGCCGGGCATGCTTTCAGACTATGTTGTCTTTGGCGAGGACGCCGCTGTGTTGGCACCGCCATCGCTCAGCGATATCGAGGCGGCGACGCTGCCGATCGCGGCGCTGACGGCCTGTTTGCGATGGCCGAGGCGACAAGGCCGGTGGCGGGCCAGACCATCCTCATCCAGGGCACAGGCGGCGTGTCGCTGTTCGCGCTGCAGTTCGCCAAGGCGTTCGGTTTGCGCGCCATCGTCACCTCGAGCAGCGACGAGAAGCTTGAGCGAGCAAAAAAGTTCGGCGCCTGGCAGGTGATCAACTATCGCACCCGGCCGGCATGGGACGAGGCCGCGCGCGAGCTGACGGATGGGCTGGGCGTGAATCATATTCTGGAAATGGTCGGCGGCGACAATGCGCGGCGATCGCTGAACGCGCTGGCCGCCGACGGCCGGCTCTCGATCATTGGCCTCCTGGGCTCGATGGAACTTAGTTTCCCGATCCTGCCCTTCATGCGCAACCGTATCGCCGTGCAAGGCCTGTCGATCGGCCATCGCCGGTCCTTCGAGCGGATGAACCGGGCGATCGAGGCGCTCGGCATCAAACCGGTCATCGACAAGGTCTTTGGCTTCGACGAGGTGCCGCAAGCCTTGCAGCATCTCGAGAAGGGGCCGTTCGGCAAGATCGTGATCAGCACGACCTGACCTCTGCGTCCGATCACTGCTGCTGCTGCTTCAGCACCCCGATGATTGCCTTGCCGTCTGTGAAGTAGGGGTCGCCGCCGCCATTGCGTCCGGTTTTGGTGGCGCCGATGCCTGCCATCTCGCTGGTCGATGCCAGCAGACCGGCTGCGTTGAGGTCGCCGATCAGGAAGTCGCGTTCGGCATCGATGTCGGGACCTATGTGATGGGTTATCGCGCCCGTGTCGTGGCTGAGGCCGACGCCGCGATCGAAGCTGGCGGCACCCAGCCAGAGCGGGCGGCCATCGTCGCCAACCGTGTCTGTCTGCCAGAAACGGACGTGGTGGCGCCGGTCGGCGCTGTCGCCGACCGGCTTTTCGAAAGCGAGATCCTGGGCGCGGCCTTCGAACAGCAGGCGGCTCATCGGCGCATCGGGATAGGGGCGGGAAAACAGGACACTTTCGCCGATGTCGATGGCGGTTCTCAAGGTGACGGCGTCAGCAGTGTCCCAACCGGCAATAGCGAAGGCATGGACCACCTCTCTCTCGCTGCCGACAAGGCCGATATTGATCGGGTCACCGGGAATGCCTTGCGGCGTGTGCGTCACCATTTCGAAGCGCTGGTCGCGAAAGCCGCGCTCGCGAAATGTCCAGAATTCCGGCGCGGCGATATAGGCAAGCGCGACCCAGGCGCCCAGCAAGGACGCCAGCCAGATTGTCGCGCGTCGCCGAAGGCTTCGTTGGCTCATGAAGGAGGCTCGATTCGTGCGGTATCTGTTGCCTGACGGTCTCTGGAAATCAATGGCCAGCGATGCGCAGCCGGTCTATCGTCGGCCATCGTTTTTGCGTGGGGGGCAGGAATGAAGGGGAAACCGGCAGGCCGCGGACCGATGGCGTTGACCGCCGACCTTGTCGCGCGGGTCGAGCGCATCGAACCGGATCCCGGCCCCGAGCCTGGAACAGCCGAGCATACCGATGCGGAGTTCGACGGCCTTGTCGAGCAACTCTTGTCACAATACCGGCCTGAAGCGCTGTGGGTGTTTGCCTACGGCTCGCTGATCTGGAATCCTGAATTCGTACCGGTCGAGCAGCGCCCGGCCACGGCGCCAGGATGGCACCGCTCATTCTGTCTGAAACTGACGCGCTGGCGTGGGACCCGCGAATTGCCGGCCCTGATGCTGGCTCTCGACCGCGGTGGCAGTTGCAACGGCATTGTTTACCGGCTGCCCGTGGAAGATCATTTCGGACAACTCGGCCAGTTGATGCGCCGCGAGATCGATGCCAACCCGCCAACCAATGTGCCGCGCTGGATCAAGGTTCAGACAAGGGACGGTCCGCTACGCGCCCTGGCTTTCGTCGCCGCGCCGGACGGCAGGGCCTATGCAGGACGGCTGGCGCCCGAGCAGGTTGCGGACACGCTGGCGCGGGCCGCCGGGCATTGGGGCTCGTCGGCGCAGTATCTGTTCAGGACCGTCAGCAAGCTGGAGGAAAGCGGTATCCGCGACCGGAACCTCTGGCGAATCCAGGATCTGGTGGCACGACACATCATCGCTTCCGGCGCCGGGCCCGCCTGATCAAGTGCTAGCGGCAGGCGCGGTACCCGCTCTTGCGGTTCTTGATGTCGAAGTGGAAATGGTTGCGGTGGTCGTAATTGTAGCCAGGCCCTAGCACGGTGGTGAAATACTGGCAGCCGTCGGCACGCACATTGTTGAGGAAGCCGCGCGTGCGGAAGGCGAACAGGCCGGGCTTGCGCACGTCGATGTCGTCGCCATTGTTGAGCTCGATGCTCATCACGTCGAGCGCATTGCCCTTGCCGTGCTCGGACAAGACACCTTCGCCGGCGATGTTGCGGCAGGAATAGCTCGAGCCCTGGTGGATGGTCTTGACGCCGGAGAAGTAGCGCCAGCGGGCGGAGGGAACGAGTTCGTTCTTTGTCCAGGCGGCGAAGGTGGCGGCCATGTCGCAGGTCAGCGTCGCGGCGGGCTTCATCTCGACACTGCCGATGGCCGTGACCTTTACGGGATAGTCGATGCCGCACTGGCCCTCATGGATCGGCGCCAGGTCGGTATAGGCGACATCCAAGCGCTTCAACTGCTGGCGGCAATCGATTTCGCTGGCCGGTATCTGTTCGACCGGCGACATCGGGGTATCCATGCGCGGATAGGCGGACTGCGTCATGTAGGGGTTGGAGGGGACAAGCCGCTGCATGCCCGTATATTGCGGTACGGCCGATGTTTGCGCGCCGACATCGACGGCAGGCTGCAGCGACAGCACGCTGCCGGTGTTGCAGGCCGAAACCGCGGCTAGGGCAAGGCCGGCGGCCAGCAGTGTCGCGGGTTTCGATTGGCGCGCGGTGGCGGAAAACACGGCGCGAAATTTGCCGGCCATTTGCAGAATCCTAGTTCTGGATACCCGGCATTTTAACGATCAAGGGTAAAGGAAAACTCAGCACCGCCGTTCACGCCTGAGGCTGAATTGCAGCGGCGATCCTATTGGCAGAACGTGCCGCCATGCCTGCGTGGCTCGAGATCGAGATGAAAGTGCAAGGCGTGGTCGGCGTCGGCGCCGGGCCCGAGCACGGTCTTGAACGGACCGCAGGCGGCCTTGCGCACGGCGTTGAGGAATTCCGCGTCCTTTTCCGGCGGCGATGGGCTGATTTCGATCTTCCTGCCGTCCGACAAGGTGAAGCTGGCGATGTCGAGTGCGTTGCCGAAGGCGTGCTCCGACAGTTTCCTGGTGCCGTGGCGCGGCCGGCAGACGAAGGCCGAGGCCTGGTTGATCGATTTGAGGTCGGCGCCGAATTCGGCTTTCGCCGCCGGCTGAATGACGTCGGCGGCAAAACGCGCCGCCGCTTCGGCTATTGGACAGTTGAGCTCGGTGCCAGGGGCAATCGCGATCGACTTGCCAAGTGACTTCAGAATGATGGGGTAGGGGATCGCGCAGCCGATTTCGGGACTGCTCTCCGCCTTGTGCTCCTCGAATTCGACGCCGAGCGCCTTCAGCCGCTCGCGGCAGGCGACTTGCTCGGCAGGCATCTTTTCGCCGGGCCGGTCGGCCGAGCGCGGATCGGGAAGCATCCTCTCGTCGCTGGCATCCGCCGGTTTTTCAGGCTGCTGCGGGGCCACCGTCGGCGGCTGAGCCTCAGGTTTCGCGGTGTCGGGCCTTTGTGTCGGGATCGGCACCTCGGCTGGGGGCTCAGGTTCGCTTTCGGTCTCGGTTGACGGCTCTCGGGCCGAGGGTTCGGAGGCTGACGGCTCGGGGCGTGGCTGCTTTGCCTGACGAGACTTTTCCTCATTGAGCTGGTTGGAGGCGTCGGGGGTCTTTGGCCCTTCCGTCTTTTGCACTTCCACCGTTGCGGCGTCGGTCTTTTGCGCTTGTGCGGGACGTGGCTCAGGCACCGGAACAGTGGCGGACGAGGTTTGCTGCTCCTGCGTTTCCTGTGGCGCCTGCTTTGGCGGCTGCTTACCCCGCGCTCTCACGCGCTGTTTGACCCTCGGCGGCTGGTCCAGACGCTGTGTCGACGACTGATCCATCCGAGGGGATAGCGGCTGGTAATGCCTGTGACGATGTCTGGCGTCGGCCGGCGTCGCCAGCAGGACCGCAGCCGCCAGAGGCAGCGCCAAGGTGCAAAGTCGTGAAAAGCTCAGCGTTGCCATCGCTCCGAAACGGCGCCGGCATGCCGAAGTTGCTTGGACAGACGCTTTCCCTGATCACAATCGGTTACCGCAGCGTTACGCGCCGATCGCTTCGAGGCCTTCCTCCAGCCAGTCGGCGAGCAGCGGCATGCCAAGCAGGTACTTGGCCGTGCGCTTGTTGGCGCGTTCGCGCGCCGCCGTCAGGGCATCCACCCATTCCGCGGCGTCATAATCGCCGCGACCGACCCATGCGAGCGCGACCAGTTCGGCGGCTTCATCGACATTGAGGTCGTTGATCAGCTCGCGCAGTTCTTCCTCGGTCAGGTTTTCCGAACTTTCCTCGGCGAGGCCGTCATGGTGATGATTGTCGTGCGTGTCGCCGTCGAATTCGATCTCGTGTTCGGCGCCGTCGGCATAGTCCTCGTTGACGGCGGCACTCAGCGCCTTGGCCTTGAGGATAAACAGGCGCACGGTGTCGGGGCCGATCGAGAGTTCCCAGTCCTTTTCAAGCCGCCGCTGCACGGGCCGTCTCCGTCAGTCGTTTGCCGGATGATAGCGGATTTCAGGCATCCGTCACCTGATGTTCTCCACCCCTGCTTTTTTCCGGGATGAAACGCGGAGCGCTTGGCGTTAGTGTTCTATTCTCACCCCTCAAGGAGGCTTCGATGCATAAAAGAATGCTGATCCAGGCGGCGACTGCTCTTGTCGCGCTGCAGTTCTTCGCCGTCCCGGTGTTCGCGGCGGGCAGTAGCGGTGGCAGCGATGCGACCGTCACCCAGTGCAAGAAGGGAGAGGTCTGGGACAAGAAGAAGAAAAAGTGTGTCGCACCTCAGGAAGGCATGCTGGACGACGACAGCATCTATGATGCAGGCCATGCGCTGGCGATGGCCGGGCGCTATGATGAGGCGATCTCGGTGCTCACCCTTGCCGCCAACAAGCAGGATCCGCGCATTCTCAACTATCTCGGCTATTCGCACCGCCATTCCGGTCGTGTCACCGTCGGCCTCGGCTATTACGAGGAAGCGCTGCGCATCGACCCCAATTACACGCTGGTGCGTGAATATCTCGGCGAGGCGCATCTGCAGATCGGCGATCTCGCCGGCGCCCAGCAGCAACTGATGGAGATCGAGAAGCGCACCGGCAAGGGATCGCGCGAATACGGCATGCTGTCCGAGCAGATCGACCATTTCATGCGGAGCTGATCAGGCCCCCAAGATTTATCGAAGCGGCCGCGAGCAATCGCGGCCGTTTTTTCATTGCCTCCTGCCTCATTAGCCGCCTCCTCTGGTGAAAGCGGGGATGATTTTTGCAAAACCGCTTTTTTGGGCGTGAAAAACCCGCGAAGATTGCTATATTGGGGCAAATTGCGGTGAAACGGTTCCGTTAGCCCGAGGCTGCCGGACCGTTTTCTTTTTGTACCCAACGACAAGGCCTCCCCCGGAACGCGGGGGTGGCGGCAGGAAAGGTCAGGCATCATGAACAAGGTCCCGATGACAGGCGAGGGGTTCGCGTCATTGAAGGAAGAACTGCGTTGGCGCCAGCAGGAAGAACGGCCGCGCATCATCGAGGCGATCTCCGAGGCGCGCTCGCATGGCGACCTGTCCGAAAATGCCGAATATCATGCCGCCAAGGAGGCGCAGAGCCTCAATGAGGGCCGGGTCAACGAGCTTGAGGATCTGATCGCGCGCGCCGAGGTGATCGACGTCACCAAGCTCAGCGGCGACAAGGTCAAGTTCGGCGCCACCGTCGTGCTGGTTGACGAGGACACCGAGGAAAAGAAGACTTATCAGATCGTCGGCGACCAGGAAGCCGACGTGAAGTCCGGCCGTATCTCGATCTCCTCGCCGATTGCACGTGCGCTGATCGGCAAGGAAGTCGGCGACGCCATCGAGGTCAATGCGCCGGGCGGTGCCAGGGGGTATGAGATCGTCCAGGTGCAGTTCATCTAGGACCTTTGATAATTCCACTCTGGCGGCCGCTCCGCTCGTCGCGGGCGACCCCGAAAGAACCACGCTATTCGACTCGCCAGAGCGAATTCTGAAAGGTCCTAGGCCGGCGCTTGTGATTTAAGTGCCAGTAGCCCCTCCGCTTCAGCCACCACCTTAGTCGGCGTCACGCGCCCACCAGGCGCGGCCAGCAGTGTCGACGCATAGGGCCCGCGCGGGCCGGTCAAACCCGGTTCCGTCGCCAAGAACACCGCGACCGTCGGCAGGCCGAAGGCGCTGGCGAGGTGGGTCAATCCCGTGTCGGCACCGATGACCAGCGTCGAGCGGCCGAGGATGGCGGCGATGTTGGCCAGTAGGGACTTTGGCACCACGACCGTGGATGGCACGGCCTTGGCGATTGCCTCCGCCACCGACCTTTCACGCTCGTTCGACCAGGTCGTGACCGGCGTCATGCCGCGCTCGACCAGCAGACGGGCGGTTCCGATCCAGTCTTCGACAGGCCATTTCTTGTCCTCGCGGCTGGTGCCGTGCAGCAGGAAGGCGGTTTTTCCGGTGATGCCGGCCAGGGTGCCGGGTGGCGGCACGATGCCTGAAGCGAGCGTCGACAGATCGGGCTCATAGCCAAGCGCCAGCCCGAACAGCCGCCGTGTCCGTTCGATGGCGTGCAGGTCGCGGGGCACGCCGTAAGTGACGTCGTAGAACAGCGTTGCAGAGGGTTCGCGCGCGCTCGATCGGTCGAAGCCGGCGATCGGCGCACCCGCCTGCCGCGCCACCAGGGCCGATTTCAGCAAGCCCTGCGCATCGATGACCAGATCGTAGCGGCATTCGCGCAAGGTGCGGCGCAGCGCGGCCGCTTCGCGCCAGGTGCCCCCCTTGAACAGCGCCTTGCGCCAGCGCCGGATGGCTACCGTGTGGATCCCAGCGATCGCCGGGTGCAGCGCGACAATGCCGGCGAACGCCTCTTCGACGCACCAGTCGAAGGACACGTCCGGCCGGTGGAGGCTGGCATCCTCGACGGCCGGAAAAGTGTGGATGACATCGCCCATCGACGATGTCTTGACGATCAAGACCTTCATGCCGCGGCCGAAAGTTCCAGCAGCCGGTCCGCCGCCGCCGCGACCTGCCCGACTTGCAATGTCTTCAGGCAGTTGAAATGGCCGAGTGGGCAAACTTTCTGGTGGCAGGGCGAACAGGAGAGGTGCAGCCAGACCAGTTCGCGGCGCTCCGCCAGCGGCGGCGTGTTCTCAGGCGAGGTCGAGCCGTAGACGGCGACGATCGGCGTGCCGACGCCTGCCGCGACATGCATCAACCCGCTGTCGTTGGACACAGCCAGCCTTGCCGCCGCGATCAGGTCGATGGCATCCTCCAGCCGCGTCTGGCCGGCGAGGTCGACGACGCCAGGGGCAAGGGCCGCGATTTCCGCGGTGACGTCGCGGTCGTTCTTCGAACCGAACAGGGCGACCTTCAGACCCTTATTCATGAATTCGCGGGCAAGACCGGCATAGCTTTCGCTTGGCCAGCGCTTGGCCGGGCCGAATTCGGCGCCAGGCATTAACGCCGCGAATTTCCCTGGCGCCAGCCCGAAACGGTCGAGCAAAGCGGCCTGGTTGCCGGCATCCACGGTTAGGTGGGGCGCGCGGAAACTGCCGCCCTTGGCGAGGCTGAAATAGGCCTGGGCGGTGCGCCGTTTCACGGCGTCCGGCAGCGGCACGATGTCGGTCAAAAGGCCATAGCGCATTTCGCGCAGATGGCCGAAACGACGCGGAATGCGGGCAAAGAACGGAATCAGCGCCGATTTCCAGCTGCCGGGCAAGATGTAGGCCATGTCGTAGCGGCCGCGCAACAGGCGGCCGAAGCGGCGGCGAATGGTGAATTCCAGCGCGCCCGGCTTTAGCGGTAAGTCGATCTGCTGGCGGATTTCGGGCATGCGCTTGACCAGCGGCGCCGCCCAGGCGGGCGCCAGCACGTCGATCGCGGCGTTGGGATGGAGTTCCTTCAGCGCCGAGAACAGGCACTGCGCCATCACCATGTCGCCCACCCAGCGTGGGCCGATCACGAGGATCGTTGGGCTTTCAGCCATTCGACATAGTCTCTGACACCGGTTTCGACTGTCCGGAAT
This sequence comes from Mesorhizobium sp. CNPSo 4671, assembly GCF_057784245.1. NCBI lineage: Bacteria > Pseudomonadati > Pseudomonadota > Alphaproteobacteria > Hyphomicrobiales > Phyllobacteriaceae > Mesorhizobium > Mesorhizobium sp. CNPSo 4671. The sequence continues at coordinate 16,076 of NZ_JBWLUW010000002.1, forward strand.
TGGCCATTATAACCGGCCGCGCGCAAACGGGACATATCAGCTTGCGTGAAGCTCTGGTAGCTGCCCTTGAGGTGGTCGGGGAAGGGGATGAATTCGATCTCGCCTTTGCCCAGCGTGTCGATGACGGTTTCGGCGACGGCGCGGAAGGGCTGGGCGCGGCCGGTGCCGCAGTTGAAGATGCCGCTCGAGCCGCGTTTCCACAGCCACAGATTGACGTCGGCGACATCGCCGACATGGATGAAATCGCGGCTCTGCTCGCCCGGTCCGAAGCCATCATAGGCGCCGAACAGTTTCGGATTTTCACCGCGCTCGACCTGGTTGAACAGATGGAAGGCGACGGAGGCCATGGCGCCCTTGTGCGCCTCGCGCGGGCCATAGACGTTGAAGTAGCGCAGGCCGGCGACCTGCGAATGATCGGTATCGAAGACGGTGCGCCTGACATAGTCGTCGAACAGTTTTTTCGAATAGGCATAGACGTTGAGCGGCCGCTCGAGCGCCGGTTCCTCGCGAAACTCCGAACCGCCGCCATAGACGGAGGCCGAGGAGGCGTAGAGGAAGGGCACGCGCAGTGCCTGGCAGGCATGCAGCAGCCGCTTCGAATAAGCAAAATTCACCTCCATCATGAACTTGCCGTTCCATTCAGTGGTGGTCGAGCAGGCGCCCTGGTGGAACACCGCCTCGACACGACCGAGCGATCCGGCTTCGATGCGGGACAGAAAGTCGTCCTTGTCGAGATAGTCTGATATGCTGAGATCGGCGAGATTGGCGATCTTGTGGCCGTCTGTGAGATCGTCGACGACCAGTATGTCGTCATGGCCCTCGGCATTGAGCGCGGCGACGATGTTGGAGCCGATCATGCCGGCGCCGCCCGTGACGATGATCATGAAGGCCTCTGGTTGCTTGCGATTCCGGTCCTTATAAGGGAGCCCAGCCAAGCTGTCGACAAAGCATGGCGGTCGCCCGTCTTGCCCTTTCAGGCTTGTCTGTTTTGTCCATTTTGTCTATAATGGGCAGAACGGAGCGCCCATGAAACACTATCCATCGACGGATCTGAAACAGAATCTCGGTGACGTGCTTGCGGCCGCCAGCCAGCAGCCCGTATCCATCACGCGTCACAATAAGCCGAGATACGTCCTGATGAGCATCGAGGCTTACGAGGCTCGCTTCGTCAATGACAGCCGCCGCGCTTACGCGGCCAAGGACGCCCCGTCCGAACATGTCGAGATGCTCGAGGAATACTCAGCGGAATTGGACCGTGATTAAACCGGTCGCCGCGGACGTCTGGCGATATCCATATCTGTGGCACCGCCAACATGGAGACGGCGAGACCGAAGGTCGCAAGACACAACCTGTCGCCTTCGTGGCTGTCCTTCCCGGGAAAGCCGGCGGCACTAATCTCTTTATCCTTGCAATCACTTCAACGCAGCCCGGCCGCGATCGCATCGCTGTTGGCGTTCCGGAAATTGAACGCCGCCGTGCCGGCCTTGACCCTATCCCCCTTTGGGTCATAGTCGACGAGTACAACCACGATATCCTGGAATCCTCAGCCTATTTCGAACCCGGTGCGCGCATCGGCGCATTCAGTCCGTCGTTCCACAAAAAAGTCATATCCGCTTTCATCGCGGTTGTCCGCGCAGGCCAATCCAAAGCTATCCCACGGGCTGACTGAACGGCCTGCAGGGCACAAGGGGCAAAAAATGCCGTCGACCGAATTGCTCATCGCGTTTTTCGCCACCACTGCGATCTTCGCCTATATCCCCGGTCCCGCCATGCTTTATGCCGCGGCGCAGACGATGGCGCGCGGGCGCTGGTCGGGACTGATGGCGGCACTTGGCATCCATCTCGGCGGCTATGTTCATGTCTTTGCCGCCGCCGCCGGCCTGTCGGTGCTGTTCCATGCGGTGCCGCCGCTCTACATGGCGGTCAAGCTGGTCGGCGCGCTCTATCTGATCTGGCTCGGCGTCTCGCTGTTCCGCAAGCGCGTGGAGGGCGACGTGGCACTGCCCACGATCGAGCGGAAATCGGCTCGGCGAGCTTTTTTCGAGAGCATCACCGTCGAGGTGCTCAACCCCAAGACGGCGATCTTCTTCATGGCGTTCCTGCCGCAGTTCATCGATGCCTCGGCGGCGTTCCCGGTGTGGCTGCAATTCGTCGTGCTCGGCACCATCGTCAATTTGATGTTCTCCTCAGCCGACATCGTCTGCGTGTTCCTGGCCGGCCTGGTGATCGGGCGGCTGCGGCGTTCGAGCCGGGCGCAGCGCTTGATGCAGCGGGCGGGCGGCGCGGTGCTGGTCGGGCTCGGCGTTCACGTTGCGCTGCAGAAGAGCTGACCGCTCGCAGTGTGCTGGTCCTGTGCTGCCGTTGCGCTGCGTGGATTTGCGGTATATCGGCAGGCATGACGATCCGGCCCGTAAATTGACAATTTTCAGCACGACACAGATCAGCCTTTCCACACATTGCCAGTGACATGATCAAGCACAATCCGCCTTCTCCCGAACCCTTGCACCGCGCCATTGCGCGCTTTGGCGGCGTCACCGTGCTGGTGGTCGGCGACCTCATCCTCGACCGCTTCGTCAACGGCGTCATCGAGCGGATTTCGCCGGAGGCGCCGATCCCGGTGCTGCACGGCCGCGGCGAAAGCTCGGCCATGGGCGGCGCCGGCAATGTCGTGGCCAACATCGTCTCGCTCGGCGCGCGTGCCATTCCGGTTTCGGTGATCGGCACCGACACGGCCGGCGACAGCCTGGTGCGGATGCTGGGTGAGCTTGGCGCCGAGACAGTGGGGCTTTCGCAGCAGCGCGGCCGCATGACCTCGTCGAAGAGCCGCTTCAGCGCGCTCAACCAGCAGGTACTTCGCTTCGACGAGGAAGAGATCAAGCCGCTGGACGAGGAGGAGCGGGCAGGGCTGATCCGGCATTTCCGCACCGCACTCACGGGAGCCGACATCGTCATCCTGTCCGATTACGGCAAGGGCATCCTGCTCGACGGCGTCGCCGCCGAACTGATCGCCATCTGCCGCGAGGCGGGCAAGCCGGTGCTGGTCGACCCGAAGGGTCGCGACTATGCGCGCTATGCCGGCGCGACCGCCGTCACACCCAACCGCAAGGAACTTGGCGAGGCCGTCGGCCATGCGGTGTTCGCCGATGACGAGATCGTCGCCGCGGCGCGGGAGTTGATTTCGGCACACGGCTTCGACTTCGTCGTCGCCACCCGCAGCGAAAAGGGCATGAGCGTGGTCGGCCCGGAAGAGGCGCGCCACATCGCCACCCAGGCGCGCGAAGTGTTCGACGTTTCGGGCGCCGGCGATACTGTCATCGCGACCTTCGCGCTGGCGCTCGCATCGGGCGCTGATCCGGTCGCGGCGGCCTCGATCGCCAATGCCGCCGGCGGCGTCGTGGTGGGGAAACGCGGCACCGCGCGGCTGACGGTCGAGGAACTCACCGGCGCGCTGTTCCGCTCGCACGGGCCGACCGCCCACAAGGACGCCATCCTCGATGCCGCATCGGCCGCGCGCATGGTGGCGGCCTGGAAGGAAGAGGGCCTCAGCGTCGGCTTCACCAATGGCTGCTTCGACATATTGCACGCCGGCCATGTCAGCCTGCTGCACGCGGCGCGCAGCCAGTGCGACCGGCTGGTGCTTGGCTTGAACAGCGATGCCTCGGTGCGGCGGCTGAAGGGGCCGGGCCGTCCGGTCAACGACCAGCATGATCGTGCCTGCGTGCTCGCCGCCCTGGCCTCGGTGGATGCCGTCGTGGTGTTCGAGGAGGATACGCCTCTGGCGCTGATCGAGGCGCTTTTGCCCGACATTCTGGTCAAGGGCGCGGATTATACGATCGACACAGTGGTCGGGGCCGATGTCGTGCAGAAGGCCGGCGGGCGCGTTGTGCTGGTCGATCTCGTCGCCGGCAAGAGCACCACCGGCACCATCGGCAAATTGCGCGCCGGCTCTACAAGCTGAGGTTTTGATGTCTGAACTGAACGACTATCTGGTCCGCTCGGCGGCCGCGATCACGGCGATGGTCGAGCGCGACTTGACCGGCGAGATGGAGCGGGCGACGAGCGCTGTGGTGACGGCGCTTTCGTCGGGCAAGGCCTTGCTGATCGCCGGCAATGGCGGTTCGGCCAGCGATGCCATCCACATAGCCGGCGAACTGGTTGGCCGCTTCCTCAAGGAGCGCAAGGCCTACAATGTCATCGCGCTGCCGGCCAATGCCGCGGTGCTGACCGCCTGGGGCAATGATTACGGCTTCGACACGGTGTTCTCGCGCCAGGTCGAGGCGCATGGCTCGGCGGGCGGCGTGCTTCTAGCGATCTCGACCAGCGGCAATTCGCCGAGCATCCTCGCCGCCGCCGAACAGGCGCGGATGATGGACATGACGGTGATCGGCCTGACCGGCGACACCGGCGGCAAGCTGAAGCCCTTGTGCGATATCCTGCTCAACGTGCCCTCGACCTCGACGCCGATCATCCAGCAGGGCCATTTGTGCCTCTACCATCATCTCTGCGAGGTGGTCGAAGCGCGCCTGTCGAATGGCTGACAGGAAGGGCACGCCACATCCGCTGACCGAGCCGGGTGTATGGATCGAGCGGATCGGCGACCGGGTTTTCCTGCGGCACGTGCCGGCGCTGTTCCTCGACCGCGACGGCACCATCAACGTCGATACCGACTATCCCTGCGATCCAGCCGAGATCGAGCTCAGGCCGCAGATGCTGCCGGCGATCGCGGCCGCCAACCGGGTCGGGATTCCGGTTGTCGTGGTCACCAACCAGTCCGGCATCGCGCGCGGCTATTTCGGCTGGAGCGCCTTTGCGGCGGTGAACGGCCGCGTGCTCGAGCTGTTGGGCGATCAGGGCGTGTCTGTCGACATGGTGCTTGCCTGCGCCTACCACGAGGCCGGTGTCGGACCGCTCGCCGTTGCCGATCATCCGATGCGCAAACCCAATCCGGGCATGCTGATCGAGGCGGGCAAACGCCTCGATCTCGATTTACAGCGCTCCCTGATCGTCGGCGACAAGCTGGCCGACATGCGGGCGGGAAAGCGCGCTGGCCTGGCACAGGGCTGGCTGGTCGACGGCGAAGCGGCGGTTCAACCCGGCTTCGCCATCAGGCGTTTGCAAGACGGTGATGACGTCGTTGGTCTCATCACCGCCATTGAAACGCTCGGCCGGGACTACAGGTCCTGATCCAGGCCTGACGGCTCATACGGGATCGTTGCGTTCCGAGGCCTCGTAGAGTTTTGCCTCGGTGGCAAAGGAATAGATCATCACCGACATCGAGTAGACGAAGCCGTGCCGGCCGCACAGGAAGTAGCGCTTTGCCAGGTAGAATTTCAGGAAGTTGCCGAACGGCGACAGCACCAGCCGCACCAGGCCGGGCTTCTTGCCCTTCTCGACCAGTGTGACGGCCTTGAGGCCGGAATAGGCGTTGGCCCGGGCAAGATCCTCCTCGACCGATATTTCGCGGCGATGCAGCAGGACGCCCTCTTCGATCGTGCCGGTCTCGCCCGGCACGTGGAAGGCTTCGTGCACCCGCGCGGTGAGATCCATGGTGGCGCCTTCCCGGCGGAAAAGCCGCATCAGCCTGTTGTGCAGCACCCAGCGATGCGCGTAGCCATAGCCCTTCAGCCAATCGCGGCGCCGGATGTACCATCCGTTGATCTTGTTGTCGGCCGCCTGCGTGATGGCCACGATCGACTGCCGCAGCTGGTCGTCGACGCGCTCGTCCGGGTCGATCGAAAGACACCAGGGCTGGGTGGCATGGTCGAGCGAGAATTGCCGCTGACGCGGAAAACCCGGCCAGTCATTGTGCAGCAGCCTTATCGGGTAGCCCTTGGCGATATAGCTTTCCACGCATTCGACGGTGCCGTCGGTCGAACCGGAATCAACGATGATGATCTCGGCGCAGAAGTCGATGCTTTCCAGGCACGGGCCGATCATATCGGCCTCGTTCACGCAGATGATAAGCGCCGAGACCGGGCTTGCAAATCGAGTCATGGTCCCCTTCCCATGGCGGGCCGCCCCCAGAGCAACGCTGCTTTCGCCATCTATTCCCAAGCAATTCCAAGCGAAAACCGTTACACACTTTTTCAGGAATTGCTTAAGAAACCAAGCAGGCGGCGAAGTCCGGCAGAGCCGTCCAGCCTTGTACATTAGCGTCTGTCAAACACCAACGCGGCGCCGGTGTGGCGAAGGTCGGGTATTCACGGCGCATAGGCGCTCGCACGGCCTCAGGCGCGCTCGAAGGAGACCAGGCCTTCATCCTTGACCCGGCGGATGGTGAGCGCGGTGCGCACCGTATCGACATTCGGCGTCGAGGTCAGCTCCTCGATGACGAAGGTCTGGAAGGCGCCGAGGTCGCTTGCCACGCAATGCAGCAGGAAATCGGATTCGCCCGAGACCATCCAGGCATCGCGCACGATCGGCCAGCCGCGTGTGCGCTCGGCGAAGGTGCGCAGCTCCGCATCGGCCTGGTGGTGCAGCCCGACCAAGCAGAAGGCGACGACATCGAGGCCGAGCGCCGGCGCATTGAGCAGCGCACGGTAGCCGCGGATGATGCCGGCTTCCTCCAGCCGCTTGACCCGGCGCAGGCAGGGCGGCGCCGAAATGCCGACGCGGTTCGACAATTCGACATTGGTCATGCGCCCGTCGGCCTGCAACTCGCGCAGGATCTTCCAGTCGATGGCGTCGAGGTCGGCTTTCAGGGGCATGGCGGTCTCAGCTCGGCGCAAGAATCTTTCGCGATTTTGTAATTAAACGACTTTTGTGTCGGCGCTAGCCCTCATCAACGCGATTTTTGAACGGTAACGAAAGCGGCGATCGTGCGAATAACCGCTTGGGCCGAAGCTTTCCGGGGACGACGGCCCCTCCGTCTTGCTGGCGTGGTTGGCAACCCTTACATTACCAGCGACATTTCACGCTATTTCCCAAGGCACACCCCGATTGTCTGCCCCGCAGAGGTTCTAGATGACCACCAAGCACGCGCCCGTTCTCATCATCGGTTCCGGTCCGGCCGGCTATACGGCGGCGGTCTATGCCGCCCGCGCCATGCTGAAGCCGATGCTGGTCGCCGGCCTGCAGCAGGGCGGCCAGTTGATGATCACCACCGATGTCGAGAACTATCCAGGCTTCGCCGACCCGATTCAGGGGCCGTGGCTGATGGAACAGATGCTCAAGCAGGCCGAGCATGTCGGCACCGACATCATCAACGACATCATCACCGAGGTCGACCTCAACGTGCGGCCGTTCCGTGCCAAGGGCGATTCCGGCACCACCTACACCGCGGACGCGCTGATCATCGCTACCGGCGCGCAAGCCAAGTGGCTGGGCATTCCGACCGAGCAGGATTTCATGGGCTTCGGCGTCTCGGCCTGTGCCACCTGCGACGGCTTCTTCTATCGCGGCAAGGATGTCGCGGTGGTCGGCGGCGGCAATTCGGCGGTGGAGGAGGCGCTCTATCTGTCGAACCTCGCCAAGAGTGTCACGGTCATCCATCGACGCAGCGACTTCCGCGCCGAGCGTATCCTGCGCGAGCGGCTGCTGAAGAAGGAGAATGTCCGCGTCATCTGGGACACGGTGGTCGACGAGATCACCGGCCGCCCGGGCAAGGCGCCGCTGCCGCCTTCAGTCGAAGGGCTGAAGCTCAAGCATGCGGTGACCGGCGCCGAGACGCATCTCAAGGTCGACGGCGTGTTCGTGGCGATCGGCCATGCACCGGCGGTCGAGCTGTTCGCGGGCAAGCTGAAGCAGAAGCCGAACGGTTACCTGTGGACGGCGCCGGATTCGACCCGCACCGACGTGCCCGGCGTGTTCGCGGCCGGCGATGTGACCGACGATATCTACCGCCAGGCGGTGACGGCTGCGGGGCTCGGCTGCATGGCCGCGCTGGAAGCGGAAAAGTATCTGGCCGGTATCGAGGTGCATCGCGAAGCAGCGGAATAGGCCGCTTGCAAAACTGTTAAAAAAACGGCTTAGAAACGCCGTGTAAAAGCCTGATTTTTCATTCAGACGCCAAACAGAACGAGGGGAATCATGGCGTTGGACTGGGACAAGCTACGCGTGTTTCACGCTGCGGCGGAAGCGGGGTCGTTTACGCACGCGGCCGAGACATTGCATCTGTCGCAATCGGCGATATCGCGGCAGGTCAGTGCGCTCGAGCATGATGTCGGCGTGCCGCTGTTCAACCGCCATGCGCGTGGCCTGGTGCTGACCGAACAGGGCGAGATGCTGTTCCGCACGGCGCATGACGTGCTGATGAAGCTCGAGACCATCAAGTCGCGTCTGACCGAGACCAAGGACCGGCCCTCCGGCGTGCTTCGCGTGACGACGACCGTCGGCCTCGGCGCCGGCTGGCTGACCGAACGGGTGCAGGAGTTCATCGAGCTCTATCCCGAGATCAGCCTGCAGCTGATCCTGGCCAATGAGGAACTCGACCTCACCATGCGCCAGGCCGACTGCGCCATCCGGCTGCGCCAGCCGCAGCAGCCGGACCTGATCCAGCGCCGCCTGTTCACCGTGCATTTCCACCTCTACGCAGCACCCGCCTATGTCGCCAAGCATGGTAAGCCGGCCTCGGTCTCGGAGCTCAGAAACCATCGCATCGTCACCTTCGGCCTGCCGGTGCCGTCGCATCTGTCGGAGTTGAACTGGCTGGAGACGGTCGGCGATTTCGAGGGCGGCCAGCGCGTGCCGTCGCTGCAGATCAACGACATCTTGTCGATCAAGCGCGCGGTGCAGGGCGGCGCCGGCATCGCCATGCTGCCCGACTATGTGATCAACAAGGATTCCGGTCTGGTGCAGCTTTTGCCGGAAACCGAGGTGCCGTCCTTCGACACCTATTTCGCCTATCCCGACGCGATGAAGAACCAGGCGAAGCTGCACGTGTTCCGCGACTTTATCATTGCCAAGGCCAGAAGCTGGTCCTTCTAGGATACGCCGATATTCAGGTGAGGCCGGCCTGCGAGCGTGAGCTTCCTGCGCTTCCCCGTTCTACAGCGTCGCAGTAGAACTGAACTCACGGACGGAAAGTCCGCTCCGTTCCGGTTCTCGGAGGCCCTCGCTCTCGGCTCGGCCTGACCTGAATCTCGACATATCCTCAGGCAGCGCCGCTTCCGCGATCCTGTTCACCCCGCCAGGGCGTCAGGCGGGGCAGCCAGCCAGGGACATTGCGGCGGTAGGTTTCGTAGTCGGCGCCGTAGCGGCTGGCGAGCGTCGGCTCCTCATAGAGCCTGACGAAGGAGCCCATGACAGCAGCGCCGATGACGGCATAGGCGACGAGCGTCCAGCTCGAGAACAGCAGCGCCTGGCCGAGGATGATCGACAGCACGGCGACATACATGGGGTTGCGGACATGGCGGTAGATGCCGCCGATCACGAGCTTCTCCGTCGGCGCGACGGGGGCAGGCGTGCCCAGCCCCTCGAGCGCGAAGCGGGCGAAGGCATGCAGCAGCACCGCGGCCGAGGCGACGATGAGAACGCCGCCGGCAAGGACAAAGCCCGGCACGGTGGACCACGGCAAGCCCCAGTGATCGCTAAGCAGCCAGGGGACAAGTCCGGCAACCACGCCCGGTGCTGCGATCAGGAAAATGCCGCTGCCGGCAATCGCTGAAAAAGGACGCATTGGCTGTTTCCTGCCTAGCTGCCTTAGAATTGAACGGCCGCTGCCTGATTCCAGGTCATCAGGTGTTTTTCGGCTTTTTGGAGCAAAATCGGCCGGGAATGACGTTTTCATGACGACAATGACCCAGCCGCGTGCCCGATTTCGGCGATTCTGCTGGTCCTATTGGCTCTCTGAATGGGTTAGACCACAGCCTGCGTCTTTTTGCATGCGTGTGTTGCAAAATAGATGCTTGTTTCTTGGGCATGAGGAGCAGATATATAGATCATCTCCTGGGCGCGTTCTCCTCCCATTAGCGCCCTCGAGTGTTCCCCTCTGGAGGTTAGCCTTAACAGGCACTTCCAATCAAACTCAGCCGGATCTTCGTTGATCCGGCTTTTTTGTTGCCCGGACCCTGCTGCGATGGCCGGAGATTTCATCAGAATTGCCGCGTAACAGTGTCATGTAACCTCTGGTAACATGACAACGATGCGTTCCGCTGCTATGAAGACGCTAGGACGCGGTGTGGTTCGGACGGGAGATGGGGGCATCACTCGTACGGCCCGGGCTCAGGCGGCTACCGCGTCCGAACCTTTTCCGCCGAAGCGCGGCGACTGTACATGCGGCGGACCTGCCGTTCCCCTCCCAAGAAAACGGTCCGCAAACAAAACGGCGTCCGGCCCCCCGGGCGTCGTTTTTGGTTTTTATGCAAGTTGCTGTCCCAAGGCCGCAGCTGACTTTCGGGCGAGACGCATAGTCCCGCTGCGTCATAAACTTCGACAATCCTCAACGTTGGCGCTGCCCCCTCACTGTCCTGTCCGTCCTGCGCAGCAGCTGCGGAGGACGGACCGGCTATCTCTCCCCGTAAAACGGGGAGAGAGCGGGTGATCGCGACGAAATTAGGCGGCCTTGCCGTTGGCGTTCATCGCTTCGTCGGCGAGGCGGCCGGTGAGTTCGGCCATGTGGTCGAAGGCGGCGCGGTAGCTGGCGACGCCCGCGGTCGCCGAGCGCAGCTCGATGATCAGATCGCCGATCTCGGCCTGCGGCATGGTTGCCTCGACGACATCCCAGCCCGGCCAGCCGGGCCGCGCGTCATAGCCGAGGATCTGGCCACGCCGCTGCGGGATCAGCGCGATGATCTTTGACGTGGCGTCCGACGGCGTGACAATCTCGACTTTCATCACCGGCTCCAGAAGCACCGGCGAGCAGGCGGCCATGCCTTCCTTCATGGCGAGCTTGGCCGCCATCTGGAAGGCCATGTCGGAGGAATCGACCGCATGGTAGGAGCCGTCCGACAGGTTGACGGCTACGTCGACGACGGGGAAGCCGAGCGGGCCGGACTTCAGATAGTCGCGCACGCCGGTTTCGACCGACTGGATGTAGGTCTTCGGCACGACGCCGCCGGTGATGGTGTCGGTGAACTGGAAGCCGGTGCCGCGCGGCAGCGGCTTGATCTCGATCACCACATCGCCGAACTGGCCATGGCCGCCCGACTGCTTCTTATGGCGGCCGCGCTGCTGTGCCGGTTTGCGGATCGTCTCGCGATAGGGCACGGCCGGCGCGTGGCCTTCGACCGGGATCTGGTTCTTGCCCTCCAGCCGCTCGCGCACGACGCGCAGATGCATCTCGCCATGGCCGGACAGCACCGTCTCGGCCGAGTCCTGGTTGTGGCGCAGGCTGAGCGAGGGATCTTCCTCCGCCAGCCGCTGGATGGCGGCCGACATCTTGACCTCGTCCTTGCGCTCTTTCGGCCGCAGCGCGAAAGCGAAGACCGGCTGCGGTGGCTCGAAGGTGAACAGCTGTTTGGTGCCGCCCTTGGCCGAGGTCAGCGTCTGGCCGGTCTTGACCTCGTCCAACTTGCCCAGCGCCACGGTGTCACCGGCCTTGGCGGCGGTGAGCTTGAACTGGTCCTTGCCGAGCATCTTGTAGATGCCGGAAACCTTCGCCGTGTCGCCGCCACCGGGCAGCCAGAGTTCCGAGCCGTCGGCGACCTGGCCGGACAGGATGCGCGACACCGACAGCTTGCCGCCATGCGGCGTGTGGATGGTCTTCATCACCTGGACCACGGTGGCGCCGCCGTCTTGGGCGTCAAGCCGCTTGCGGGTCGCCTCGATGTCGGGCGCGTCGTGGCGGATCGCCTTCAGGAGGCGCAGCACGCCGTTGCCTTTTTCCGCCGTGCCGATCAGCACCGGCGTCACGACGCCTTCGCGCAGGTCGGCGGCGAGGTCGTCGAAGATCGCGTCCTTCGGCGGCTCGATCTCCTCGAGCAATTGTTCCATCAACTCGTCGTCATGGTCGGCCAGGGTTTCCAGCATGGAGAAGCGCGCTTCCAGTTCGCGCGCCTTGTCGTCGCCGGGTATTTCAGCCACTTCGCTTTCGGCATATTCGCGGTAGATGTAGGCGCGCTCCAGCGCCAGATCGATCGAGCCGATGACGACGCCGTCCTTGCGCAGCGGAATCTGGCGCAGCAGGAGCGGCACCGAGCTTGCCGGCTGCAGCATCTTCAGCGTGTCGCGCACGCCTGCAATCGCCTTGTCGACCTTGTTGAGGAACAGGATGCGCGGCACGCCGAGATCGTCGAGCTTGCGCATGATGAGCTGCAAAGCAGGGATCTTCTTTTCATCGGCCTCGGCGACGACCACCGCGAGATCGCAGGCGGCCAGCACCGGTTCGGCCTCAAAGGAGAATTCGATCGAGCCGGGACAATCGACAAAGGTGATCTGCTCGCCCATGAAATCGGTGGTGGCGATGGTCGCCTCGACGCTCATGGCGTGGGCGCGCGCTTCCGGCGAATGATCCGAGACGGTGTTGCCTGATGAAACGGGATTTTGTCGGGGGATGGCGCCCGTACGGGCCAATATGGCTTCGAGAAGTGTCGTCTTACCGCTTGCAAAGGGACCGACTATGGCAATGCATTTCGGTCCCGTGCGTCGTCCTCCGGCGCGAGTACCCATGGCTGACCTCCACTCAGGCGTTTCCCTAGGGACCGACTGGCTTGCATGGTTCAGGCGTGGTCAATCGGTCCTGAGCGGCGGCCGGCCTGTTCGACCGTCGCGGGCGGGGTTCTTTTTCATGTCGCCACCTGCCCTGATGCATCGTCCCACTTGTTTGCCGGCAGGGCAAGGAAAATAGAAATCCGCGGCCGTGCGGCGGCCTCAGGCACTTAGTGCCAGGGGTTCTCCACTGATGGCGCGCAAGGGGGCGACCTTGTCGCGCGGCGCCGGCCTGCCGAAGAAATAGCCCTGGAATCGGTTGCAGCCGGCGGCCTTGGCCAGTGCGAACTCTTCCTGTGTCTCGACGCCTTCCGCCACGATGGTGACATCCTGGATGCGCGCGATCTGCGCCAGCGCCGAAACGAAGATCTGCGCCACCTGGTCGTGGGCAAGGCTGCGTATGTAGGAGCGGTCGATCTTGATGCTGTCGATAGGCAAGGTTTTCAGATAGTTGAAGCCGCAGTGGCCGGTGCCGAAATCGTCGAGCGCGATGTGGAAGCCGAGGCCGCGCAGCGCTTCGAGACGCCGCAGGATTTCCGGCGTGGCGGCGGTTGCCACCGTCTCGGTGATCTCGATGATGAACTGCGCCGCCGAACGGCCGCTTTCCCTGAGCACGCGCTCACACATGGTGACGATCTCATCGCGCTTCAGCTGCTCGCCGGAGACGTTGATCGAGATGCGGCGCCCGGGGAAATGGCCGATATCGGCGCAAGCCCGCTTGAACACCCATTCGCCGAGCATGTCGATCAGCGTCGAGCGTTCGGCGATGGGGATGAACTCCGCCGGCGAGATCAGCCCACGAACCGGATGACGCCAGCGGATCAGGCCTTCGAAAGCACAGGCGGACCCGTCCGGGTTGACGATCGGCTGGTAGTGGAGTTCGAGCTCGCCGAGATAGACCGCCGCGCGCAACTCCCGCTCGACCAGCCGCCGGTAGCGCTTGTCGGACAGCATCTCTTCGTCGAACACGGTGACGCGGCCACGGCCCGCCGCCTTGCTTTCATAGAGCGCCAGGTCGGCAACCAGCATCAGCTCCGCCGTGTTGGAGGCATGGGCCGGCGCCAGCGCCACGCCGACCGAGATGGAGAGCGGAATGGTCTTGCCTTCATGCGATTTGCCGGCCCGCATCGTGTCGAGCAACTGCCTGATGTCCTTGTTGACGGCGGCAAGGTCGCTATGCGGAATGATGACGCCGAATTCGTCGCCACCCAGCCGCCCGACCATGCCGCCGGCAAAGATGCGTTCCGATGTCTTGACCAAGTGCACCAGAGCGACGTCGCCGAACTGGTGTCCGAACGTGTCGTTGAGCTGCTTGAAGTGATCGACGTCAATCAGAAGCAAAGTCGCTTCGCGCCGGTCGCGCATCGTGCCCAGGCTGTCGCGCAACGCTTCGAGGAAGTAGCGCCTCGTCATCGCCCCGGTCATGACGTCCCTGGTCAGGAAATGATGTTTTTCCGCCTCGGCCGCCGCCGCCGAGCGCAAGCGATGGACGACGCTGGCGCGCATATACATCAGCGCCAGCAAGGCAAGGCCTGTGGCCAGGATCGAGACGGCGAAGGGGCTGCCCGAGGGCAGGTTGCGCGAGATGTCGAAAGCGCCGAGTGCGGCCGCGCCGATGCTGAGCACAAGCAGGGCCTGGATGCCGCGATAGATCCGGCCGCTATGGTCCTTGATCGTCGCCAGTATGCTCATCCGACGGCCCCCGCAATGCTGGCTCACGGCTAGTGGCGAGCCGTTAAGAAGACATTGAATTCGCCGTTGTTTCGCCACGTGCCGTCATGGGCGAAAGGTTCATGGTTAAGGAGAGAAAACCGCGTCTCCCTCCAGGCAGCCGAAACAGCCGGTTGCGCCTCGGGCGATATCGGTCGACAATGTGTTTGCCTCGACGAACAGCGGCGTTTGCTGCCGGTCGCTTCACCACCAGTTTCAGGATCAGACGATGAAGATCATTGCTTGCGGCAGCGTGTCGACCATCATAGCGCCGGAAAAATACTTCACCGGCCGGGTTCTGCAGACGCCGATCATCGAGGCGGAGGCGCCGGCGCGGCTGAGAGCGACACTGGTCAGCTTCGAGCCGGGCGCGCGCACCCACTGGCACACACATCCGCTCGGCCAGACGCTCTATGTCACCTCGGGTGCCGGGCTTGCCCAGACATGGGGCGGCCGGGTCCAGGAGATCAGGGCAGGCGACGTGATCTGGTTCGCGCCGGCCGAAAAGCACTGGCATGGTGCCGGGGCGAAGACGGCGATGACGCATATCGCCATGCAGGAAGCGCTCGACGGCGTCCATGCAGACTGGCTGGAAGCGGTTTCCGGCGAGCAATATGGCAGCTGAGCCTGGCCGCCTGTAGAAATCATCATGCCGAAGAACCGCCTGCCTCTGGTCGCCGCCGTCTATCTCGGCTCGTTCGTCGCTTTGCTCGACGTCAGCATCGTCAATGTCGCGCTGCCGACCATCCAGCAGGCACTGCACACCGATTTCGGCGGCCTACAATGGGTGGTCGATGCTTACACGCTCTGCCTGTCGGCCTTCATGCTGTCGTCGGGACTGATCGGCGACCGCTATGGCCGCAAGCGCTCGTGGCTGGCCGGCGTCGGCATCTTCGTCGCCGGTTCGCTGATCTGCGCCATCGCGCCCAATTTGCCGGCGCTGCTGGCCGGCCGGGTGGTGCAAGGCATTGCCGGATCGCTGCTCATTCCGGGTGCGCTGTCGATCCTGACGCAGGCTTTCCCCGATCCGCGCGAGCGGGCTGGCGTCATCGGTGGCTGGGCCTCGTTCGCCGCCGTTTCGCTGGTCGTCGGCCCGGTGCTGGGCGGCATATTGGTGCAGACCGTCGGCTGGCAGAGCATTTTCCTGATCAACCTGCCGCTCGGCCTTTTCACCATTGCGCTCGGTGCGGCTTCGATCGAGGAGACGGCGCATCCCGAACATGCCCATCTCGACCTTGTCGGCCTGGCGCTCTCGATCCTGTGGCTCGGCGCGCTGACCTTCGGCCTGATCTCGGCCGGCGAGACCGGCTGGAGCGATCCCAGGACCATCGCGGCCATCATCGCCGGGGTGGTTGGCCTGGCGGTCTTCCTTGGCTTCGAGGCGCGCACGCCACGGCCCATGCTGCCGCTGGGCCTGTTTCGCGACGTGCGCTTTGCCGTCGCCAATGTCGCCTCGTTCGCGCTCGGCTTCACCTCCTACAGCAGCGTCTTTTTCTTCTCGATGTTCCTGCAGCAGGTGCAGGGCTGGTCGCCAACGCAGACCGGCCTGCGCATGGCGCCGGCCTTCCTTGTCCAGATCGTGGTGTCGCCCTGGATCGGCCGGCTCAGCGCCCGCTATGGACATTCGCTTTTGATGACGGTGGGCTATGTGCTGATCGGCCTTTCCATGCTCGGCATGTGCTGGGCCGGGCCATCGACGCCCTATGCGGTGCTGTGCGTATTGTTCGCCGTAAACGGCCTCGGCAACTCGCTGGCGATCCCGACCGGCAGTGCCGCCGCCATGTCCTACGCGCCACGCGAACGCTCGGGCATGGTGTCGGCGGTCATCAACGCCACCCGCCAGAGCGGACTGGCCATCGGGATCGCCTTGCTCGGTGCCTTGATGAGCATGCGGGCGACCAGCCTGCTGACAGGATATCTTGATGATGCCAATGTGCCCAATGCCGAAGCAGTGGCGCGTGCGGCCATCTCACAGCATGTTTTCACAACCGAGGCGGCAATCGGCGAGGGGGGCGTGCACCAGCTCTTCGCCACCGCCTATGCCGGCGGCTTCCACGCCGCCATGCTGACAGCGGCGATTGCCGCGTTCCTCACCGCGGCTTTGCTGAGCGTGGTTCTCGCGCCGGCCGAAGCGCGTTCGGCCAGGCAGGCCAAGCAGCAGGCGTGAGGGGCCTCCAACAAAGAACCCGGCGATGATGGCGCCGGGTTCTTTCTGTCTTCAGATTGATCCGATCAGGTCAGCGATGCCGTAAAACGCTGGATGCGCGTGCAGGCTTCCTCCAGCAACGTCTCCGAGGTCGCGTAGGAGATGCGGAAGTTGGGGCCAAGGCCGAAGGCCGAGCCGAACACCACCGCCACGCCTTCGGCCTCAAGCAATTCCGAGCAGAAGGCCTCGTCGGTGTCGATAACCTTGCCGGCCTTGGTCTTCTTGCCGATCAGCTGGGCGCAGGACGGATAGACATAGAAGGCGCCTTCCGGCGACGGGCATGTAATGCCGCGCGCCTGGTTGAGCATCGAGACGACGAGGTCGCGCCGGCCTTGAAAGATCGCCTTGTTCTTGGCGATGAAGTCCTGCGGGCCGTTGAGCGCCTCGACGGAAGCCCATTGCGCGATGGTGCAGGCACCCGAGGTCTGCTGGCCCTGGATCATGTCCATCGCCTTGATCAGCTGGACCGGGCCGGCGGCATAGCCGATGCGCCAGCCGGTCATGGCATAGGCTTTCGACACGCCGTTCATGGTCAGCGTCCGCTCATAGAGCTTTGGCTCGACCTCGGCGATGGTCTTGAAGACGAAATCGCCATAGGTCAGGTGCTCGTACATGTCGTCGGTCAGCGTCCAGACATGCGGATGCTTCAACAGTACATCGGCCAGCGCGCGCAGCTCGGCTTCCGTGTAGGCCGCGCCCGACGGGTTGGACGGCGAGTTCATCAGCAGCCATTTGGTCTTCGGCGTGATCGCCTTCTCCAGCACTTCAGCTGTCAATTTGAAACCATTGTCGATCGAGGTGTCGGCGAACACCGACGTGCCGCCGCAGATCGCCACCATTTCGGGATAGCTGACCCAGTAGGGGCGCGGGATGATGACCTCGTCGCCGGGGTTCAGCGTCGCCATGAAGGCGTTGAACAGGATCTGCTTGCCGCCAGTGCCGACGATGGTCTGCTCGGGTCTGTAGTCGAGATTGTTCTCGCGCTTGAACTTTTTCGCAATCGCCTCGCGCAGCGGCACGATGCCCGACACCGGCGGATACTTGGTCTCCCCGCGGCGGATCGCCTCGATCGCCGCATTCTTGATGTTGTCGGGCGTGTCGAAGTCCGGCTCGCCGGCGCCGAGGCCGATAATGTCACGGCCGGCATTTTTCAGCTCGCGGGCTTTCTGCGTCACCGCGATGGTGGCGGAAGGCTTTACGCGGGAAAGGGTGTCGGCAAGAAAGGCCATGACCTCTGTCTCTCCTTGAGAAGATCGGCGCGGCCAGGAGCGGCCGCGGCGCTTCTCATGTCGCATGATTTCGCTCAGTGCAAGCATTGTCGGCTGATCCAGGCCTCAAGGAGCCGTGATTGCAACCTGTGGGCGGCAACAAAAAATTCATTAACGGGCGGTAAGGGCTTGAGTGGCAGGATCGCAATCCATTCCGCCATTTTGCGGAGCGAGGAACCGTGTCGCGCAGCATCGGGCTTGCCCATATCATCCGTCATGATGACGGCACCTCTACCGGTGTCTGGGGTATCTACACGCTGCAAAGTGCCTTCCAGCCGATCTTCGCTTTCAAGGAAGGCAAACTGTCGGTTGCCGCCTTCGAGGGGCTGATCCGGCCGTTTCGCGACGGCGAGTCGCAATCGCCGATGGCGTTCTTCTCGACATGTCCGGCCGCCGACCGCCTGCATGTCGAGGCGCTGACCAGGACGCTGCATCTCCTCAATGCCGGCGCCTGCCTGCCGCAGGAGGCATCGATCTTCGTCAATTTCGACCCGTCGGTGTTCACCGAGCGGTCGATCGCCGACAATGCCTTGCGCGAGATGCGGCTTGTGCTGCACGAGGCCGGCATCGATCCTGGCCGCGTCGTGTGCGAGGTGACCGAGCAGAGATCGGCATCGCAGGAGGCCCTGCATGGCTTCGTCGCCGCACTCAGGGCCAACGGCTTCCGCATCGCGGTGGATGACTATGGCGCCGACGATTCCGACATCAACCGCATCAAGGAGTTGAAGCCCGACATCGTCAAGTTCGATGCCACCTGGATCACGCAGCTTATGGAGTCCGGCGCCGGCTTCGCGCTGTTGACCACCATGGTGAAAAGCTTCGAGGACCAGGGCATCCGCACGGTGTTCGAAGGCATCGAGGAGGGATGGCAACTGGAGCTCGCCGAGAAGTCCGGCGCTTCGATGGTGCAGGGCTTCGTGCTGGCGCGGCCGGAGCTGGCGCCGACCAGCTTCCGCGTTTTCGGCAAAAGCAGTCCGGACCCGGTTTCCGCTGCAGGTGATGCGTCCACTGCCCCCACCATCGCGCCGCGTACAGGGCGGCAGGCAAAAGCCTTCGGCCGCAGAGCCGCGCCATGAGGTTCGAGCGGCGGCGCACGGTCGGCGACGCGATCTTTGCCGATGAAATCGGTATCGAATACGGCGTCTGTGGCGAGTTCCGCCTGCGCAGCGCTTACCAGCCGATCTTCGCGCCGCTTGGGCGTTCACTGCACGCAGTGGCGGTCGAGGGGCTGATCGAGCCGCACCGTGCTGGCCGGGCAGGGTCGCCGCGGGCGTTCTTTGAAAGTGTCGCCGCGCCGGACCGGCTGTTTGTCGAGACCATGTGCCGGATGCTGCACTTAAGGAATTTCCACAATATCGGCGTCGACGGGCTCGACCTGTTCTTCAACTACAATCCGATGATCAACGACCATACCGGGCGGGCGCTGGCCGAGATCCGGCTGATGAGCCGGCATCTCGGCGAGCTCGGCCTCGCTCCGGGCATGCTGGTCTGCGAAATCACCGAACAGGCGGCGGACGACGCGCTTCTCGCCAGGCTGGTGCGCGAGATGCGGCGCGACGGCATCCGCATCGCCATCGACGATTTCGGCACCGGTCATTCGACCGTGGAACGGGTAAGCCTGCTTCAGCCGGATATCGTCAAGATAGATGGCGGCTGGTTCGGGGAGTTCTGCCGCCACACCGCCGCCGAGCGCTTCTTCCGCCCGCTGGTCTCCAGCCTGCACGACCGCGGTGCGAGGGTGCTGGTCGAAGGCATCGAGCAGCCCGTCCATCTGCGCGTCGCCCTCGACGGTGGCGTCGACCTGCTGCAGGGGTTTCTTCTCGCCCGGCCGGCGCTGGCCGGCACTATCTTCAACGAAGAGCCGCTGTCAGTCGATGCGCTGCTGGGCCGGGACAACAAGGTCGTGCCGTTGTTCGGCTAGGGCATGCCGATATTCAGGTGATGCCGGCCTGCGAACGGCGGTTTCCTGCGGTTCCGGTACTCACCTACGAAAAGTACGCTCCGTTCCGGTTCTCGAAAACCACCATTCTCGGCTCGGCCTGACCTGAATCTCGACATGCCCTTGGGCGAGCGCTGTCACATATCAGCGCCGATGATGGTCGCGCCAAAACAAATCATTGGTTGAGGGCACGGCTGCTGCGATAATCGCCTGGTCAAGGCAGCGCTCCGGGGACCGTCCATGATACTCTACAGCATGATCGACAGCGGCAATTGCTACAAGCCGCGCCTGCTGATGGCCAAGCTTGGCCTCGCCTTCACCACGATCGAGGTGAGTTCGCATACCGGCGACACGCGAAAAGCCGACTTTGTCGCCAAGAACCCGAACGCCATGGTGCCGCTGCTCGAACTCGACGACGGCTGCCGGCTGGCCGAATCCAACGCCATCCTGCTCTATCTCGCCGAAGGCACGCGCTTCCTGCCGGCGGACAAGTATGAACGCGGGCTCGCCTATCAATGGCTGTTCTTCGAGCAGTACAGCCACGAGCCCTATATCGCCGTGCGCAAGGCGCTGCTGACCTTTCCCGAACGCGCCAGGGATGCCACGCCCGAGCGGCTGGCGATGACGCTGGAGCGCGGCCACAAGGCGCTCGGCGTGATGAACAGATATCTGGAGAACAACGCTTTCTTCGCCGGCAACGCCTTCAGCGTCGCCGACATCGCGCTCTATGCCTACACGCATACGGCCGAACAGGGCGGGTTCCAGCTCGACGCCTATCCGGCTGTCGTGGCCTGGCTTGGCCGCGTCGAGGCGGATCCGGGGCATGTGCCGATCGGGTGGGTGGGTTGAGACCTTCTCAATAATTCTACTCTGGCGGCCACCTAGCGCGGTTTTCTGCGCTTCCGGTGCTCACGTACTTAAATGTACGCTCCACTCCGGTTCTCGAAAACCACGCTATCTGACTCGCCAGAGCGAATTCTTGAAACGGTCTCGGCGCTGCGGCTAAAGACGTCGACAGTTTCCGGCTCGAACCTCGGCCAACGCCTTTTCGGCAAACCCGTTCAGTCGACCTGCCTTTGCATCGGCCTCAATCTGCTTGTCCCATACGTCAGCCTGGAACGCCTCGAACCATTTGGCAAAGGCCTTTAGTTCTTTGGTGCTCAGAGCTGCGATGGATCTCTCGATCTGTTCGAGCTTGGTCATGCATTGAAAATAACATGATCGGCGTTGCGAAGCGAAATGGCCTGAACCCCAGACAAACAAAAAGGCGGGATAAATCCCGCCTTCCCATGCTTGGTAGCCTGATTGGGAGCGTCCGGTCCGGGCTGGCAGCTATCTGCTGATCCAGCGTTTCGGGTCTTTCCGCTCCGGGCCCGCTTCTCGCGCGACCGTCAGTACATCCGTGACTTGCCGCGCGCCCCGGGCTCTCGCCCGGCGCGCGCCATTCGCAAAATCAGGCTGCCTTGCTCAGAGACCCAGCGGACGACTTGCCAGTGCGGCGGTCCTGCTCGATCTCGAAGTTGATCTTCTGGCCTTCGACCAGGGTCGACAGTCCAGCGCGCTCGACAGCCGAGATGTGGACGAATACGTCCGCGCCGCCGGCGTCAGGCTGGATGAAACCGAAGCCCTTGGTGGCGTTGAACCACTTGACCGTTCCAGTTGCCATTTTAGATAGTCCTTCAACATTTGCTTTAGTTTGACCAGACAAAGTCCAGCCGGTGTGCATCGAGATTTTGGAGATAGACGTCAGCAAACGCGAAGATCGCGAGGCCCGGATCGATCGGCCGAAATATCAATGGGACTGATATAGGCTGCTTTCGTTCCAAAAACAAGACTGCGTAAAAAAGCCGTGATCAAAGGGTTGCCCAATGATTGCCCCAATCTGGTAAAAGCCTCGCAACGGGGTCGGAGGCCGAGGCCGTTCGGTCCGGACGGGAGGAGACCATGAAAACCATTGTGCTTGCCGCCTGCCTGACGCTGATGGCCGCCGAGGCGCAGGCGATCTCGCGCTACGACCCGACGCATATGAGCTGCGGCAAGGTGCAGTCGACGATCGCCAGGCAGGGCGCGGTCATCCTGCGCTACCAGTCGAAGCGGGTGCCGGGGCTGCCGCTCTATGACCGCTATGTGCAGAGCCAGCAATTCTGCACTATGGGCGAGGTGAGGATGCGAGCCTATGTGCCGAGCGCCGACACCAAGTCCTGCCCGGTTTACAACTGCAAGCGGCCGGACAATGACCGGCATTTCCGCCGGCGGTTCTTCCACAACAACTAGACGCCGTCCGCGCCAGCGGTTCAGAACCCGAACGAAACCTGCGCCGGCGGCGGTGGGCCGACGCGCACGCCTTCCATGGCCAGCATCTTTTCCTTGGTGGCGGAACCGCCAGGCGCGGAGAAGCCGCCGATCTTGCCGCCGGCGGCCAGGATGCGGTGGCAGGGGATGACCAGCGGGACCGGGTTTGCGCCAAGGGCGGCGCCCGTCTCACGCGGCAGGCCGGCATGACCGGCGAGCTTGGCGAGTTCGCCATAGGTCGTGGTTTCGCCATAGCCGAGTTTTCGTGCCGCGTCGTAGATGGCGAGGCGGAAGTCGTCGATGCCGTCGAGATCGACCGGCACGCCGGAGAAATCGACATCCTCGCCCGCGGCGTAAGCCTTGATCGAGGCGATGAGGTCGACCACCCATTGCGGCTGCTTGGTGTCGGCGGAAACGCCGGCATGGCGCATCAGCCGCCGCTCCACTGATTCACGGCTGCGTTCGGGCAGGCAGAGCCGGATCAGGCCCTTTTCGCTCCAGGCAATGCCCATGAAACCGATCACTGTTTCTAACACTGCGTGGCCGGCTGTGATCGACGATGTCGTTTCCATGATGCGCTCCTTTCCGCAAAGCGGCGGAATCCGGGATTCCGTCTGGTACATATCAGGAACAATATGGCAGTTCGGCCCGAGTCCTGCCACCCGAAAACCACCAGATGGCCCCGATTGCTACCCTGGAATCGCTGGTGTAAGGGATTTCTTAACACCCCGACGAACCGGACCCGTGCGCGGCTTGCCAGCAAAACAAACCCTTATCGCGATCGGCGTGATCATGGCGGCGGCCGGCATCAGCGGCTGCACCTCGACCTCGCAGATGAAGGCCGCGCCGTCGCTGACCGAAACCGCGACCGTTGCCGGCAGCGATGCCGGCTTCACCATACCGCTGCCGGAGACGGTTTCGGTGCTGCCGCAATCCTCGGGCATCGCACCCGTCCAGACCGCCGAAATGACACCTGGCCCGGCTGCAACGCCGGCGCTTGATCCCGCCGCCCAACCGGCTGCCGCAACCGCCGCCTTTGCCGGCGCGACGCCGACGGCTCCGGCCGTGCCCGCCATCATGATCGCCAGCCCCAGTGCCTGGCAGGCGCCGGCGCCCTCCAAGGCAGGCCAGCCGGTGAAGGCAGCTCAGCCCGTGATCAAGTCCGCCGAGACCTATACGACAGCCGGCCTCGTCGTGCCGGCGGTCGCCGGCAGCGGCCAGAAACTGCCTGGCGTGCAGCAGGTGGCCTATGTGGTGCCGCAGAACCCGGCTGCCCTGGTGCAGTTCCCGTCCGCGCCGCTCAGCCCTGCCGCTCCGGAAGAACACACAGGCATGCGCGGTGACGTCGACCGGCTGATCGTCAAATATGCCGCCCTCTACCAGGTGCCGGTGGATCTGGTGCGCCATGTCGTCAACCGCGAAAGCACCTTCAACCCCAAGGCCTACAATAACGGCCATTGGGGGCTGATGCAGATTAAGCACGCGACGGCGCGCGGCATGGGCTATGACGGGCCGGCCAAGGGTCTGTTCGATGCCGAGACCAATTTGAAATATGCGGTCAAATATCTGCGTGGCGCCTGGCTGGTGGCGGACGGCAACGCCAAGAAGGCCGACTGGCTCTACCAGACCGGCTATTATTTCGACGCCAAGCGCAAGGGCCTGCTCGAGGCGACCGGGCTGGGTGTCGACCGCAAGCGGCATCGCCTGCAGCCCGACGCCTGAGCGCAATGCCCGAACCGCGCCCGCCGGCCCCGAACGACATCCGGCTGCGCAAGATCCTCGACGAGACACTCGTTGCACCGCACTGGCCGGATGGCTTTGCCATGCGCTGCTTCGAGCCAGGTGATGCGCCGCCTCTGCATGCGCTGCTGAGCGAGGTGTTCGACGACGGCACAGACGGCCCGTTCGACGAGTGGTGGCCGCGCATCTCAGGCGACCCGGAATTCGACCCGGCGCTGTGCTTCCTCGTCATCGACGCCAAGGGCCGGCTGGCGGCGGCGGCGCTGTGCTGGACAAGAGCTTTCGTCAAGGATCTTGCCGTTCACCCCGAGGCGCGCGGCAAGGGCATCGGCGAAGCGCTGATGTGGCATGCCTTCGCCAGTTTTCGCGACCGCGGCGCGGCCCATGTCGACCTCAAGACCAACACGGTCGAAAATGCCGCCGCCGTCAGGCTCTACGAGCGGCTGGGGATGTTCGAGGTGGACTGGTACTCCTGACTAAATATCCGGCGCGTTGCCGATCTTCTGCTTGAGCTCCAGCGCCCAAGCGCGGCCTTCATCGCCGCCCCAAAGCAGCCAGGCGATGTGGCCGGCCGATGGGTTTGCCTCATTGCCGTAATTCTTGCCGCGCTTGTCGACCTCGTGACGGGCAAAATAGCTGACCATGCGGCGGATGGTGGACGGTGCGAGCTTCTCGCGGTTCATCAGTTCCGTCGCGCGCGCCACACCGATCTCGGTACCGCCACGGCCGAATTGCTTGCGCAGCCGCAAGCCCTTGGCGGCATTGTCGGCCACCACTTGCGGGCAGCGCAGGTCGATCTCGTCATCGTGCATTTTGTCCCCCGGACCCACCACTGGCTTTAACCCGTGGTGAGAATGCTGGAAAGCCAGAGAGGTTCCCCGCAACAATCGCTGTGTGGCATCCGCAAAAAATGTCGGGAACCGGTCTTCGCCAAACGTCCTTGGGTCGCAGAGCAACAGCGCCGGGACGCCGGCGCCGACTAGGGAGCCGATCATGATCACCTTTCCCAACGAATCCGCCAGATACCGCACCGCCCGCGAAAAGCTCTTGAAGAAGGAAATCGAGCTGCGCCGCGCCATGGAAGCCGTGGCCGAGGCGCGGCGCGCTTTGCCCCCGGGCGGGCTGATCCGCCAGGATTATGTCTTCGATGCGCTCGATGCCGACGGCAAGCCGGCGAAGACAAAACTGTCGGAGCTGTTCGTGCCGGGCAAGGATAGTCTCATCCTCTACCAGATGATGTTTCCGCGCCATCCCCAGGAAACGCGCGATGTCGCGGTGAGCGGCGGCACGGCCAGGCTCGCCCGACCGGACCAGCCATGCCCGTCCTGCACGGCGCTGCTCGACCAGTTCGACGGCGCCGTCGGCCATCTCGAAGCCGCCAGCTTCAATTTCGCCGTGGTGGCGAAAACCGCGCTGGAAAATCTGGTCACGCTCGGCCGCGATCGCGGTTGGAAGAACATGCGGCTGGTGTCGTCGGCCGCCAACAGCTTCAAGCGCGACTACAATGCCGAGACGGCGGACGGCGCGCAGATGCCGCTGCTGTCGGTGTTCCACCGCGATGGCGACGGCATCAGGCATTTCTGGTCGTCGGAGCTTGGCTTCGCGCCACCCGAACCCGGCCAGGACCCGCGCGCCATCGGCACCTGCGAGATCCTGTGGAACCTGATGGATTTCACGCCGGAGGGCAGGCCGGATTGGCATGAGCAGCTGCAGTATGTCGGTTCCTGTTGTCGCTGACATCAGGGCGTTTCAACTTCAGCCGCTGCGTTTCAGATCGGAACGGTCTTTCAGCAAGTGGTCGCCACCCGCCTGCGCCCTTGAGCGAGCACTTCACGTCGCCGGTGAAGCTCTCGCTCAAGTCGGCCGGAACATCGGAAGATGCGCTGCATTGATAGGAGACGGTTTGCGACCCCCTTCACGGATTCGAAGTGCGACTCACAGTTAGAAACGTATGGGACTTGGTGCGAGAAAGCGTGGTTGGCTTTGTCAACGACAATGCCCTTAGTCATGGCGCGGCGATGGCCTTTTATGCCGCCACGTCGCTGGCCCCGGTTCTGATAATTGTTGTCGCGATAGCAGGCATTGCGTTTGGGCATGACGCAGCGCAGTTGGCTCTGTCTGCTCAGATCTCGGGGCTGATGGGTTCAGAAAGTGCTGCGCTCCTTCAAACCGCGCTCGAAGGGGCATCCAGCAAATCATCGGGGACCTTGGCGGCAATCATCGGCACGGCCACTTTGTTCGTCACCGCCTCGGCGGTGTTTGGCGAGATGCAGCAGGCCCTGAATGCAATATGGAAGGTTGAAGCGAAAGGGAGTTCGCTGTCGCGGCTGTTGCGCGCCCGTGCGGCAAGTCTTGGCCTGGTCGCCGCCCTCGGCTTTATGTTGCTGGTGTCCCTGGTGGCGAGCGCGGCGATCTCGGCTCTGGGCAACGTGATCAGCGCCCAATTGCCGTTCGGCGAATTTGTCCTGAGCGCGATCAACACCTTGATTTCCTTCTCCCTGATCGCCGTGATGTTTGCCGCTATCTACAAGGTCTTGCCGGATCGTGCCTTGGAATGGCGGGATGTCGGGATCGGAGCCGTGGTGACCGCCGCACTGTTCACATTGGGGAAGTCGCTTATCGGTTGGTATATCGGCACAAGTGCGATCGCATCGTCATATGGTGCGGCCGGAGGGCTGCTCGTCATACTGCTCTGGGTCTACTATTCGTCGGAAATCTTTCTGCTCGGTGCGGAGTTGACCCGCGCCTATTCCGTTCGACATGGCAGCCGGTCGGACTTGGACGGGCTGGTTCAAAATGCTCCCGCTCCGGATAACCTTGTTTCAATTCGAAAGGCCAGCTCTTCGGGCATCGTTGCGTTGTTGGCGGTGGCGTGCGTGAGCGCAACGATGACAGCCTTTCTTCTGGGGCCTCGTCGCCCGTAGGGCCAAGAGCCCCCTTCCCAGGCGCCCCATGTTCCATTGGCGGATGAATGTTTGGCTCGCCAACAGTTCCTGAGAACCAAAGGGGAAGTCGGACGTTGCCCTAGCCAACCCCCTTTGACAGGAGCACGCCATGCCCGACCGCAGCCTTGCCGAGATTGCCGAAAAAATGCGCGACATCGATGTCGCCATGCTGTCCACCCACTCCGAAGGCGGCGTCATTGCCGGCCGGCCGATGAGCAACAACCAGGACGTCGATTATGACGGCGCCTCCTACTACTTCACCTGGGAGAAGTCGGAGGTGGTGGCCGAGATCGAGCGCGACGCCAATGTGTCCTTGGCCTTCAAGGGCGATGACGGTTTCTGGGTTGCGGTCGAGGGCAAGGCCGAGATCATCCGCGACAAGGCCGCCTTCGAGGACCACTGGAACGAGGACATCGACGAGTGGTTCGAGCAGGGCACAGACACGCCCGGGCTTGCCATGATCAAGGTGGAGGCCACGCGCGCCCACTACTGGGATGGCGAGGACGAGGGCGAGGTGAAGCTGCACGCGTGAGGCTGTTTGTTCCTTTCTGGTCGCGGTGGATTGGATCTGGTGGCGGTGGATTGGAGAACGAGGGGGGCGCCGTAGTGCCCTACGTAAATACAAAAATCGAGGGAGCACCCATGCCCAAGATCAACCTCTCCGCCGTCCCCGTCCGCAAGGGCTCCGGCTACCCCGCGCCCTTCGACGCCCCTTGCGCCACCCGCACGCGCCGGCGCCTGGGCGATGCCGGCGGCCTCAGCGATTTCGGCGTCAATCTGATGACGCTGCCGCCCGGCGGCTGGTCGAGCCAGCGCCACTGGCACAGCCATGAGGACGAGCTCGTCTATGTGCTGGAAGGCGAGTTGACGCTGGTCGAGGATGGCGGCGAGACACTGCTCAAGGCAGGCGACTGTGCCACCTTCGCCAGGAGCAGCGGCAATGGCCATCACATGATCAACCGGTCGTCGGTTACAGCGCGCTACCTGGAAGTCGGCTCGCGCAATCCGGACGATGTCATCACCTGCTCCGACATCGACATGATGAGCCCGAACTCCGACGGGCGGTTTTTGCACAAGGACGGCATACCGTATCGGAGGCAGGGGTGAGCGCGATCTTCCCTTCTCCCCTTGTGGGAGAAGGTGGATCGGCGCGTCAGCGCCGAGACGGTTGAGGGGTGTTCCAGCGAAGTGAGACGCTGGTGGCATCTGGAGCACCCCTCATCCGACCTCGCTTCGCGAGGCCACCTTCTCCCACAAGAGGAGAAGGGAAGAACGGCGCTGGCGTTCGTCCGGTAGCGCGATAAGCTCCCTGCCAAACCCAGGGAGCATCACCATGAAAAAACAAGTCATCGAAGTACCTATCATGTCGGACAAGGTGCGCTCACTCGGGCTGCCCTGTTCGACGGCAGTGAAGGCCAACGGTTTCGTGTTCATCTCGGCGACGCCGCCAGTGGACATGGTGACCGGCGAGATGGTGCGCGGCGACATCGAAGCCCAGACCGAGGCATCGCTGAAGGCGCTGAAACATTGCCTGGAAGCGGCCGGCACCTCGCTGGACAACGTGGTGATGGTGCGCATCTACGCCGTCAATTCCGGCTTCTACACCGCCATCAACCGGGTCTATGCCAAGTATTTCTCCACCAACCCGCCGGCGCGCAGCTTTGTGCCGGTGGCTTCGTGGCCGATGGAGTTCGATATCGAGATTGAATGTGTTGCGGTGGCGTGAGTTTTCCTTCTCTCGTCGGAACCTCAGGGAGATCGTCATGACCAAGGAAATCGTCGAAGTGCCGGTGTTGTCGGCGGCGGTGCGCGCGCTGGGCGTGCCGTTGTCGTTGGTGACCAAGGCCGCCGGGCTGGTCTTCGTCTCCGGCACGCCACCGCTCGATCTTACGACCGGCAGACTGGTCAAGGGCGACATCGAGGTGCAGACCGAGGCGTCGCTGAAGGCGCTGAGACATTGCCTGGAAGCCGCCGGCACCTCGCTGGACAATGTGGTGATGGTTCGCATCTACGCCGTCAATGCCGGCTTCTACGGCTCCATCAATCGGGTGTATGCGCGGCATTTCCCCGAAAACGCGCCATCGCGGACGTTTGTGCCGGTGGCGTCTTGGCCGATGGAGTTTGATATCGAGATCGAGTGCGTGGCGGTGGCGTGAGAAGCGAGTCTCTTAGCGTTAGAGACGCTAAAAATTTGATAAACAATCTCGACTTAAGTTTGGGGTAAAAATTCCTCTACTCTGCAACAGCAGACGATATATATTTTAAGCTCCTTTTCAATCATTTTGCATATGCTCCCTTTCCTTTCATGTATAATTTTATGTCTTTCCTTTGATTGACATCCTTTCTTTTGAGGTTCGAAAAGATCGATGTCTTGTGTGACCACAATGCTCACTTCCGCTCCCGCAGAAAATTCGACTATTCGAGCGTCTTTTGCAGGAATCCCACTTTGAATCAGGTGTCTTCTCAGCGGATTGTTTCGCACAAAAGCGACCAATCGCAACGCGCCATTTTGCATCAAATCGGCAATATGGTCGGCCACGAAAATATTTCCATCACCGCCGGTACACGAGCGCCATTCTTGAAGAAATAACCCACCTAGATCCAAGATAAGGTGATCTCTATTTTTTATAATCTCGACAGACGCAGAACAATTGTTCTGAGTTCCGCCTACAATGCCGTCTATGTAGGCTTTAAATGAATTAGCGTCGAGGAATGTAGGCATTATTCTGGATATATAAAACGTAGTTGACGTTCTGACTCAGATCTTTCCGGGTGAGCCCTTGCCTTAGCGAGCTGAAGTGATTCAACCTGCCTTTGCGGGAAGAATCCACCTGGCCAATCCGGTTTGAAGATTCCATCGGGGCGAATATCAATATCCGTAACGATTTTCTCTCCGTTATGATCTTCCACAAAGAATATCTTAACGTCTGATGGGCGTATGTCTCCGAGGGCGACATGTCGTGCGATTCTTAATACTAAATTATCGCTGTGAGTTTCTATGAATTGTTGACCACCAAACTTAGCCAATCCAACAAAAAATGATCCAAGAGAAGCTTGAGCATTTGGATGAAGGTGTATCTCAGGCTCTTGAACCACAAAGGTTGGACTTTTTCTCTGTGATACGTGAGAACCAAATATGTTAAGTCCGCCAATCAGTACGGGGAGGACTTGACTGCATCCAAAGCCAACATCACAAATATTGTGCTCCTTCCCTTTGAAATCTACGATGCATATCTCGAAATGCCTTGTAGTTAAATTTTTTACACGAATTCGATCTGCTATCTTGTTTACGCGCAACCAATCCGAAATTTGCTCCTCGAGTCCAATTCGCAGAGCGCCGCGTTTTGCGGTGTCATTTACCAGCAGCGTTATGCCGTTTGACCCGGTCCTTCCGATCTCCGTAGGAGTTTCCCCGCTGTAGAGATAAGTTCGCTGTGGCTGAGCTCGAAAGGGGCTGAGGGAATCGAAGTTGCGGAAATTATCTCGAAGCAACATGTCGGCTTTGCGCAAAGCTCGAGCAACGCGCTCAATTATGTCCTTTGATGATTTTGGAAATTCGTTCTCCGGAACGACCAACCTAGAAAGACTCGGATCAAATGGCCAAAATCCAAGAAATAGAGGGCGCCTGGCACTCTTGCTTCCCAGTACTGTCTCCACACTTCGCCGCAGGAGTTTTACGTCCGAGCTGTCCTTCCTGGCTTGGTAAGAAAAAATTTCTTCGTTATTCTCTAATAAGCTAAATCTAGATATTTCTAGTTCTCTGCGTTGTAATCTGAACTTGACGTCGAAGGAAATGTCAAATTCTCCAATACCAAGATCGAAGCCAATAGGTGTTCGGACATTATTTCCATGTACTACGTCTTGAAACGTTCCCAATTCTTCGTATGGTCCATTTAAGACTAGTGGACTGGAGCTTCCTCGGCTTGCGAAATGAGTTTGCGCGATTAAATTTATCGCACTTAGAATCGACGATTTTCCAGAATTATTTGCGCCTATGAATATATTAAGTCGACGGAATTCAAATTTATGATCCCGATATGCGCGAAAACTTCGTAGTCTGAGGTACCTAATCATTGGTCCCATCGATGAATGCAGAGCAAGAAAGCTGCCATAGGCTATCATCGAATTTAAATTTTGGAAGGCACTTTGTCTTTCGACGTTGGCTTCCTAGGCGCTACGAGTTCGCGATCCAATATGCGTCGCAGTCAGCATTTGCTACGAGAGTTTGCCTACACAGGTCCATGGCTGGCTTGAATCTGCGCTAAAACGTCACAATCCAGATTTGACTTAACTTACTATGCTAAGTTGTTTCTAAGGGGAAAGGGAAGTGCCCCTACGCAAAATACTCCTGTAGCGGCCTGACCTCCAGGCTCCCCGCCTTCAGCGCCGCGATCGCTTCCGCCACGGCCGCCGCGCCCGACAGCGTCGTGTAATACGGCACCTTCTGCATCAGCGTCGCCCTGCGCAGCGATTTCGAGTCCGACACCGCTTTCTGCCCGTCCGTCGTGTTGAAGACGATCTGCACCTGGCGGTTGCGGATGGCGTCTTCGATGTGGGGGCGGCCTTCCAGCACCTTGTTTATTTTCTCGGCGACGACGCCGTTTTCGGCGAGGAAGCGCTGCGTGCCCGATGTGGCCAGCACCTTGAAGCCGAGGCCGGCCAGGCGCTTGACCGCCGGCAAGATGCCTTTCTTGTCCTCGTCGCGCACCGAGACGAACAGCGTGCCCGCGCGGGGGAGATCAACACCTGCCCCCAGTTGGCTCTTGGCGAAGGCCAGCGCGAAATCGCGGTCGAGGCCCATGACCTCGCCGGTCGAGCGCATTTCCGGGCCGAGCAGGATGTCGACGCCGGGGAAGCGGGCGAAGGGGAAGACGGCTTCCTTGACCGCGATGTGGCCGGGATTGCGCGGGTCGGGCATGGCGCCGTAATGGGCGAAGGCGTCTTCCAGCGTCTCGCCGGCCATGATGCGGGCAGCGATCTTGGCAATCGGCCGGCCGATGGTCTTGGCGACGAAGGGCACGGTGCGCGATGCACGCGGGTTGACCTCCAGCACATAGACCGTGCCGTCCTTGATCGCATACTGCACGTTCATCAACCCGCCGACATTGAGCGCGCGGGCAAGGGCGGCCGTCTGGCGCTCCAGCTCGTCGACCAGTTCCGAAGGCAGCGAGTGAACCGGGAGCGAGCAGGCCGAGTCGCCCGAATGGATGCCGGCTTCCTCGATATGCTCGAGAATGCCGGAGACGAAGGTCGCCTTGCCGTCGCAGAGGCAGTCGACATCGACCTCGATGGCGCCACTGAGATAGGTGTCGAACAGCAGCGGGTTCTTGCCCAACAGCGTGTTGATCTGGCCGGTCTTGTCGTTGGGGTATTTCTGCTTGATGTCCTCCGGCACCAGGCCGGGCACGGTGTCGAGCAGATAGGATTGCAGCATGCCTTCGTCATGGATGATCTGCATGGCGCGGCCGCCGAGCACGTAGGACGGGCGCACCACCA
The DNA here is from genome assembly GCF_057784245.1 of Mesorhizobium sp. CNPSo 4671. Lineage (NCBI taxonomy): Bacteria > Pseudomonadati > Pseudomonadota > Alphaproteobacteria > Hyphomicrobiales > Phyllobacteriaceae > Mesorhizobium > Mesorhizobium sp. CNPSo 4671. Next base: position 48,257 of record NZ_JBWLUW010000002.1, read on the forward strand.
GCGGGAAGCCGAGCTCGCCGGCGACGAGGCGCGCCTGCTCGACCGAATAGGCGATGCCGTTCTTCGGCTGGCTGAGGTTGAGCTTGTGCAGCAGCTTCTGGAAGCGGTCGCGGTCTTCGGCCAGATCGATCATGTCGGGCGAGGTGCCGAGGATCGGGATGCCGGCCTTTTCCAGCGCGTCGGCCAGTTTCAGCGGCGTTTGGCCGCCGAACTGGACGATGACGCCGACCAGTTCGCCCGAGGCCTGCTCGGCGCGCAGGATCTCCAGCACGTCTTCCGCCGTCAGCGGATCGAAATAGAGCCGGTCCGACGTGTCGTAGTCGGTCGAGACCGTCTCCGGGTTGCAGTTGATCATGATCGCTTCATAGCCGGCGTCGCGGAGCGCAAAGGCGGCATGGCAGCAGCAATAGTCGAACTCGATGCCCTGGCCGATGCGGTTCGGCCCGCCGCCGAGGATGACGACTTTTTTCCGCGACGAAACTTGCGCCTCGTTGGCCAGCGCGCCGGCGAACGGCACTTCATAGGTCGAGTACATGTAGGCGGTGGGCGAGGCGAATTCGGCGGCGCATGTATCGATGCGCTTGTAGACGGGATGAACGCCGAGCTTGTCGCGGATTTTCGCGACCACCTCGGCGTCGGTCCTGGTCAGCGAGGCGAGGCGGGCGTCGGAGAAACCCATCGCCTTCAGCATGCGCAGATTGACGGCGTCCTGCGGGATGCCGTGCTCGCGGATGCGGGCTTCCATGGCCAGGATGCCGGCGATCTGCTCGAGGAACCACGGGTCGATCTTGCACATTGCGTGCACGTCTTCCAGCGAGGTGCCCATGCGGATCGCTTGCGCCACCATGCGCAGCCGGTCGGGCGTCGGCGTGCCGAGTGCTGCGCGGATGGCGTTGCGGTCGTCGGCGTGGTTGGCTACCGCCGCCCCATGGCCGAGGCCGGGGATCTCGATCTCGTCAAGGCCGGTGAGGCCGGTTTCGAGGCCACGCAGGGCCTTCTGCAGCGATTCCTGGAAGGTACGGCCGATGGCCATGACTTCGCCGACCGACTTCATGGCGGTGGTCAGCACCGGCTCGGCGCCGGGGAATTTCTCGAAGGCAAAGCGCGGGATCTTGGTGACGACGTAATCGATGCTCGGCTCGAAGGAAGCCGGCGTGGCGCCGCCGGTGATGTCGTTCTCCAGCTCGTCCAGCGTGTAGCCGACGGCGAGCTTGGCCGCGATCTTGGCGATGGGGAAACCGGTTGCCTTCGAAGCCAAAGCGGACGAGCGCGAAACGCGCGGGTTCATCTCGATGACGACGAGGCGGCCATCGGCCGGATTGACGGCGAACTGAACGTTGGAGCCGCCGGTCTCGACGCCGATCTCGCGCAGCACCGCGATCGAGGCGTTGCGCATCATCTGGTATTCTTTGTCGGTGAGGGTGAGGGCAGGAGCAACGGTGATCGAATCGCCGGTATGCACGCCCATCGGGTCGATGTTCTCGATCGAGCAGACGATGATGCAATTGTCCGCCTTGTCGCGGACAACCTCCATCTCATACTCCTTCCAGCCGAGCACGCTTTCCTCGATCAGCACTTCGGTGGTCGGCGAGGCGTCGAGGCCGGACTGGACGATGTCGTAGAATTCGGCCCTGTTGTAGGCGATGCCGCCGCCGGTGCCGCCCATGGTGAAGGAGGGGCGGATGATTGCCGGCAGGCCGACATGGTCGAGCGCCTGGGCGGCGATCGCCATGCCATGGCTGATGTAGCGCTGCTTGCGGTCGCCTTCGCCGAGGTTCCAGCGGGTTTCCAGCGCGTCGAGTTCGGCGTCGAGGTTCTCCGGCTTCTCGGCCTTGAGTGCGGCGCGCTCGGCCTCATGTGTCTTGCGGTCGGCGTTCTTGACGTCGGTGGCGTTGGCCAGCATCGACTTCGGCGTTTCCAGCCCGATCTTGCTCATCGCCTCGCGGAACAGCGCGCGGTCCTCGGCCTTGTCGATGGCGGTGGCGTCGGCGCCGATCATCTCGACATTGTAACGCTCGAGCACGCCCATGCGGCGCAGCGACAGCGCGGTGTTGAGCGCGGTCTGGCCGCCCATGGTCGGCAGCAGCGCGTCGGGCCGCTCCTTGGCGATGATCTTGGCGACGACCTCGGGCGTGATCGGCTCGATATAGGTGGCATCGGCCAGTTCCGGGTCGGTCATGATGGTGGCCGGGTTGGAATTGACCAGGATGACGCGGAAGCCCTCTTCCTTCAGCGCCTTGCAGGCCTGGGTGCCGGAATAGTCGAACTCGCAGGCCTGGCCGATGACGATGGGGCCGGCCCCGATGATCAGGATCGACTTGATGTCGGTGCGTCTTGGCATGTCATAGGTCCGTTCGGCGGGCGGCTTGCACAAAAAACCGGGACGGGAAGACCCGGCCGGTTGTGCTCGCGATTCTGGTATCAGGCTAGGTGGGCCTTATAGGGAAGAGTTTTGGGAGATGTAACCCCGAAAATGAGGGATTGGGCAGTAGGGCAGTAGGGCAGTAGGGCAGTAGGGCAGTAGGGCAGTAGGGCAGTAGGGCAGTAGGGCAGTAGGGCAGTAGGGCAGTAGGGCAGTAGGGCAGTAGGGGGAGGCTCCAGTGCCCTTAAAACATATTGCCCTATTGCCGTACTGCCTTACTGCCCTGCCTCCTAGTTCCCAAACGCCAACGTGTCCGTAATCTCGAAGCGTTCGGAGACGCCGATGCGGATCATGCTCAGGCTGCCTTCGCGGGTGAAGCGGAAATCGCTTTTGGCGTCCGAGCCGGCCGGCCGGCCGGCGTCGAAGGAGATGAGGCGCGAGCCGCCGTCGGGCCAGGTCACGGTGATGTCGGCCTTGTCGGCGCCCTTGCGCACGATGGCGGCCGCGCAGCTCGTCATCGGCTGGCCGACATAGCGGGCGCAGGGGATTTCGACGGCACCGCCCGAGGCAAGGGAGGTGGGCTGCGGCGGCAGTTCGGCGACGGTCTGGGTGTCGAGGGCGGGCGCGGTGCCGTCAGGACGCGGGGTGGGAACGGGGACCGAGCCGGCGGCCGCATCCTGGGCGAGGGCAGGGATTTCCCCGGTCGGCGGGGTTGCGCTCGCCGCCAGCGCCAGGCCGTAGGCATCCTGCATGGCGATGTCGGCGGCGGATTTCATCGGGGCTTCCGGCGTGACGGGATGGGCCGCGCCGCCGAGCCGCGCCGTCAGATCGGGCTGCGGCTGGGCGGCGTTGGCAGCGCTCTCGGCGGGAGGCGTTGCGACTGGTCCGCCAGCAGCGGCCGTCGCCGCATCGGGCGTCGCGCCTGCGTCCGCCGCCTGGTCGGGGGGCACCGTCGCCGGGTTGACGGGAACAAGGTAGCGCGCCGGGGCCCAGCCGCTGGCTTTGGGATTGTCAGACTCGACCTTGCACCAGGGGTGTCCGTCAATGTCGTTGCAGCCGAGGTTCCTGACGCTCGCGCCAGCAGCCAGACGCGCCTCGGTCTTGCCGATCGCCGATGGCTTGGCGCGGACATTGAGCAGGTCGTCGGGCGCAAGGCCGGTGACGATGGAGATGAAGGGCGTCTCTTCGGCATGGGCAGGCACAACAGCCGCAAGCGCCGCCAGCAGGGACGGAGCGGCCATCAGCGCCAAGAGCGTTGTCCGCGACGTAATTCGGCGCCCTTGGCTGTCGGCGATCAATTGCATTAACAAAGGCACCGCCAGAACCCAAAAACGCTGCCGCACGCGAAGCCGGTTTATAAGCGACGGTGCGCCGCCGTGTCTACAAGCGAGATGTTCACGCCTTTTTCAGCCCGAATGTGAAGCGCTCAGCGAGGCGGCAGGTACGCGGTTTCAGCCTGGCATGAATCCGGTTCTGAGCGCATGCGCCCATTCCGGCCGTCCCGCCTGTTCGGCTTGCCGTGCCGCCGCCTCGTGGTCGTAGTCGACGGCGATGCTCTCAAAGCGGTCGGGCTGGCCTTCGCCACCCAAGGTGACGATGCCGTAGCGCGCATGCGGCGAGCCCTGTTCGGAGACATGCGCCGGCGGGGTGGAATCGTCATAGGCGGGGCAGCCGATGCTGCCTGGGTTGAAGATGACGGGGCCGCCGGGGATGCGGACCAGCTCCGCGCGGTGGCTGTGGCCGCACAGCGCAATGCGGCAGGCCGGGTCGAGCGCCTTCAGCCGCCGCCGGATCGCCGCCAGCGGCGCGCGCACCAACTGGCCATCGACAACCGCGTCGAGCAGATATTTTTCATCGTGGTCGGGTCGGGCATGGAAAGCGACGATGCCGGGCGCGATCTCCAGCGTCAGCGGCTGGGCGAAAAGCACCGCACGCTGCGCCTCGGTCAGCCGTTCCTGCGCATAGACATCCGAAGCCCACATGGTCTCGTCCGCGGGATCGGCCGCGACACGGCGGTCGTGGTTGCCGCGCACCGTCGGCAGCTTCAGCGCCTGCAAGCGCTCAAACGTCTCGCGCGGCCACAGCGGCCCCGAAACGCTGTCGCCGAGATTGACGGTGAGATCAGCGCCGCCGCGCCGCGCCAGGTCCTCCAGCACGGCGTCGAGTGCCAGGACGTTGCCATGGATGTCGGCGAGGACGGCGATGCGCATGCGGCGGGCTCCTTGGTGCAGCCCCATTGGGGGCTCCGGCCTCGTTATCAAGCCCCCGCCTTCGTTATCAACCCCTTGAGATCGTTCGGGACAGCGGGAAGCACCGCGCGCCCCGCGGCTATCGCGGAAACCCTCCATCTGCTAGCGTCCACGGCACCCCGAAGTCCATATGGGGAATATCCGCTTAGACAGCCTCGAAAGGCACCAAGGCGATGACCCGCGACCAGATGTTCGCCCACCTTCGCGCCGCCAATGACGTGGCGCGCGAGGCTGCCGCGCATGGGCACCACCCTTTCGGCTGTGTGCTCGTCGGCCCCGACGATCGCATCCTCATGCGGCAAGGCAACATCAACACCGTGCGCCACGCCGAAACCGAGCTCAGCCGGCGTGCCGCGGATGCCTATGCGCCGGAATTCCTGTGGTCCTGCACGCTGGTCTCGACCGGCGAACCCTGTGCGATGTGCACCGGAACGCTCTACTGGGCGAATATCGGCCGGCTGGTCTATGGCTTCGAGGAGACCAAGCTTCTCGCGCTGACTGGCGACCATGCCGAGAATCCGACGATGAATCTCTCGTCACGCACGGTCCTCGGCTCCGGGCAGAAGCCGGTCGAGGTCCACGGCCCCATCCCCGAGATGGAGGAGGAACTTCTCGCCCCGCATATCGGTTTCTGGCAGCGCTAGGGGCGAGAGAAGTCTGGCTCGGAACCTGCAGACCTAGGCCGGCATCTCAATATCATGCCCGCCGACCGCCGGCAGTGCCGGGTCGTCCACCGCCGCGGCGATGACGCTGTCGAGCAGGCCGGGGAAGCGGGCGTCGAGGTCGGCGCGGCGCAGCGTGATCATGCGGTTGGTGCCGACCACTTCGGCGCGGGTGACGCCGGCCTCGCGCAGCTTGGCAAGGTGGTAGCTGAGATTGGTCTTGGAGCCGAGATCGAGGAACTGGCTGCAGTTCAGCGCCACGCCTTCCTTGCTGGCGAGATAGCGCACGATGGCGAGCCGCGTCGGATCACCGAGCACGCCAAGCACGATCGGCAGGCTGATCTGGTCCGTATTGGGATGGGGTAACGTCATGGCTCGAACCTAAGCACAGTTCGGGCCGATTTCAACGCACCCCTCCCGCTCTGCCGGTACACATTGCCTCTCCACTTACGATCCGTGCTGACACAGGGCTGTCAGCAGGCTTCAGCTATTTTGCCCTGGCTTCATTGACATCATGCCCTGTTATGTCCAATTGTTCAATAACTTTTGAACTAAGGACATTTGCCATGGACAAGCGGCTCTTCTGGCTTGCGCTCGGATCGTTCACGATCTCGACCGAGGGCTTCGTCATCTCCAGCCTTCTGCCCGACATCGCCAGGGATGCCGGCATTTCCATTCCACTCGCCGGCACGCTGATCACCGCCTTCGCGCTGGCCTATGCCATCGGCACGCCGATCCTGGCGACGCTGACCGGCGAATGGGACCGGCGCCGCGTCATATTGTGGACGCTGGTGTTCTTCGTCATCGGCAACGTTGCCGCCGCCTTGAGCTCCTCCTTCGAAGTGCTTCTGATCGCGCGCATCATCATGGCGCTGTCGTCGGGCCTGTTCGCAGCGACCGCGCAAGGCACGGCGGTGGCGCTGGTCGATGACCATCACCGGGCGCGCGCCATTGCCGTAGTCGTTGGCGGTACCACGGTGGCCGTCGCCGTCGGTGCGCCGCTCGGCGCGCTGGTCGCGACGATCGCCGGCTGGCGCGGCACCTTCTATGCCATTGCCGGGCTTGGCGCGCTCGCCGGCGCCATCCTGTGGTACAGGCTGCCGCGCGGCATTGTCGGCACCCGGCTGCCGCTGAAGCGCAGGCTGGCGGCGGCCATGCGTCCCGGCGTGATGCCGATCCTGTTGACGACATTGCTGGCGCTGACCGGCGCCTTCACCGTCTTTGCCTATGTCGCGCCGCTGGCCATCGAGGGCGGCGGGCTCAGCCAGATCGCGCTGCCCGGCATGCTGCTCGCCTTTGGCGTCGGCGCCGTCATCGGCAACATCGCCGGCGGCCAGGCGGCCGACCGGTTCGGCGCCACCCGCACCGTTGGCTGGTCGCTGACGCTAAGCGCCGCCATGCTGGTGATGCTGTCCGTGATCCCGGCCTTCCTGCCGCAGCATATTGCCGGCCCGGCGCTGATGGCGATGATGGTGCCGTGGGGCATCGTCGGCTGGGCGTTCCCGCCGGCGCAGGCCAGCCGCATCATCAAGCTGGCGCCCGATGCCGCCCCGATCGTGCTGTCGCTCAACGGCTCGGCGCTTTATCTCGGCGTGGCGTTGGGCGCGGTGGTTGGCGGTGGCGTGCTGCGCTTTGGCGCGCCGGCCGATCTCGGCCTGGTCGCTGCGGCCTTCCCGTTGATCGGTCTGGGTATTGTGCTGGCCGGCCGCTGGGCGGCACGGCCGGTTGCGATGCCGGCCGAGTAGTCCCCGTCTTGAACCCGCCGGCCAGCTTAGTTGGCCGGCGGCAGATCAAAATCCAGTGCGGAAATATCATCCAGCGCCGCGCGCAACCTCGCGGCCTTCTCCTTGCCGACCACGTCCTCGAAACGCTGCTGGGCGACCTGCCACAGCTTCATCGCCCCATCGAGCTTGACCAGCCCTTGAGGCGTCAGCCGCACCCGCTTGATGCGGCGATCGTCCGGATCGGCGACGGTCTCGACATAGCCGTCGCGGATCAGCGGCTTCAGCGTGTGGCCGAGCGCCGACAGGTCCATGATCAGGGCCGACGCAATGGCGCCCATCGCCGGTTCATCGCCAATGTGGATCTGATAGAGCAGGCCCTGCTGCGTGGCTTTCAGGCCCGAGGGCGCCAGCACATCATCATAGTACTGGCCAATCTTGCGCGTCGCGCGACGCAGCATGGCGTTGTTGCAGAGCGACAGTCCGGGCAGGGCCTCTTTCGACATGATGCTTCCCTCAGCGGCGCTGACATGATGTCCGGCTGCTGCCTGACAAATAATCCCGGATGCGCTCATTGACAAGATAGTGGCATATGCCTATTTTGTCGATAGTGGTATATGCCACTAAATCAATCAGGCGGCTTGTAGGCGAGCAGAGGGCGATTGTCCACGGTGCCGACGGCCAGGTCGAAGCGAACATTTCGAGATAGAAGGAACAGGACAATGAGTGGACAGGCAAACAAGGGCACGGCGGTTGTCACCGGCGCTTCATCGGGCATCGGCGCGGTCTATGCGGACCGGTTGGCGGGGCAGGGCTATGACCTGGTGCTGGTGGCGCGCCGCGCCGACCGGCTCGAGGAACTGGCCGAGAAGCTGCGCTACGCCTACAGCCGCAAGGTCAGCGTGATCAGCGCCGATCTCTCCGACGACAATGATGTGCGCCGGGTCGAGCAGGCGATATCGGCTGACGACAGCGTGACGCTGCTGGTCAACAATGCCGGCCTTGGCGGCCAGCAGGTGGTGGCAACGGCCGACGCCGACGCGGCCGAGCGCATGATCAAGGTCAATGTCATCGCCTTGACCCGTCTGACCCGTGCCGTGCTGCCGGGTCTTCTGGCGCGCAACCGCGGCGCCATCGTCAACATCGCCTCGGTGCTCGCCTATGAGACCTCGTTTGGCGGTATCTACAGCGGCACCAAGGCCTATGTCGTCAACTTCACCGAAGCGCTCCACCGCGAGGTCGCGGGCACCAATGTGAAGGTGCAGGTGGTGCTGCCGGGCGCGACCCGGACCGATTTCTGGGAACTTGCCGGCAGCGATATCGACCAGCTTCCGAAGGAAATCATCATGACCGCCGACGATATGGTCGATGCCGCGCTTGTCGGCCTTGCCAGGGGCGAAGCCGTCACCGTGCCCGCACTTGCCGATGCCGGCAAGCTGGACACGTTCCTCGGCGCCCGCCAAGCCTTCTACGGCAGCCTGCACGCCGACAAGCCGGCGGTGCGTTACGCGGCTTGAAGGCTATCCATGCTTGGGTTCCTCGCCCCCATTTCCTGGGGGCGAGGAACTAGGGTCGCGCCTTACGCCGATCGCCACGTCGGAATGATCGATGCCGCCAGCACCAGCGCCAGCACGATATTGAGGGCGCGCCATTGCCATTCGGTCTTCAGCAGCCGGGCTAGCACCATGCCAGCGAGGCACCAGATGGACAGCGAGATGGCGGCGGTCAGGCCGAAGGTCGAGCCGAGCAGCAGGGCAAGCTGTCCCGGCCCGTCGGCAAGGGCGGCGAACGAGGCCGCTGCGCCCAGTCCCATCGCCCAGCCCTTGGGGTTCATCCACTGGATGCCAGCGCCGCCAAGAAAGCTGTTGGGCCTGGCCATCGTCACGTCGAGATTGGGCGGACCGGCGCGGCCGATCTTGAGCGCTAGCCACAGAAGATAGAGCGAGCCGGCGATCTTCATGGCAAGCTGCAGTGACGGCACCGCAAGCAGCAGACCGGCGAGCCCTGCGGCAGCCGCCGCCGTCACTGTGGCGAGGCCGGCGGCACTGCCGATCATCAGTGGAACCGACCGGCGAAAGCCGAACTGCGCGCCCGAGGCGGTCGACAAGGTCGTGGCAATGCCGGGCGTGGCGGTAGCCACAAAGGCAAACAGGATGAGCGGCAGGATGGACTGGAGCATGGGACGTCCTTTGTCGGAAGCTCCATGGTAGACGCCGGCAAACATCAGTAAATGCAATGTTTGCGATGCTAAGCATTAGTATCTATAATGCAGAGCATGATCCGCAACCTCGATACGGCGCTGATGCGCACCTTCGTCACCGTGGCCGACAAGGCCAGCATGACAGCGGCGGCCAACGTGCTTCACCTGACACAGGGCGCCGTCAGCCAACAGGTCAAAAGGCTGGAGGAGGCGCTCGGCTGCAGCCTGTTCGAGCGCGACCGGCGCGGCCTGCGCCTGACGCGGTCCGGCGAGCGGCTGTTCGACAAGGCCAAGCGCCTGCTTAGTCTCAACGACGAAATCTGGGCCGAGATGGCAGGAAGTGCGGTGGCCGGCCAGGTGCGGCTCGGCGTGCCCTACGACCTTGTCGGCACCTTGCTGGCGCCGGTGTTGAAGGCCTATGCCGAGACCTATCCGCAGGTCGAGATCTCGCTGGTCTGCGCCTCGTCGCCGGAACTGGCGGCAGCGCTGGCGGCGGGCACCATCGACCTTGCGGTGATCGAGGAAAGGGTCGGCCCGACATCAGGCGAATGCCTGGCCGTCGACCGGCTGGTCTGGGTCGGCGCCAGAGGCGGCACTGCCCGTGCCAAGCGGCCGCTGCCGGTGTCTATCGTCGCCGACACCTGCGCCTTCCGGCCGGTGGTGCTCTCGGCGCTCAACGAGCATGGGCTGGAATGGCGCACGGTGTTCGAAAACGGCAACATCGACGCGACGACGGCGACGGTGCGCTCCGACCTCGCGGTCACCACCTGGCTGGCGTCCACCGTCCCGGCCGATCTCGACATTTTGCCGTTCGATGTCGGCCTGCCGCCACTGCCGAATTTCGCCATCAATCTGCATTTGCCGAGGCATGGTGTTGGGGCTGCGGCACAGGAATTCGCGCGGCATATACGAGACGGGCTGGCGCGACGGCCACAGGCGGCTTGAGACCTGGAAGAACTTGTTTCCTCTCCCCCGTCGCTCTCCCCCCTCCGGAGGGAGAGGAAAGGAGCCAAGGCCGTCCCGCTACTTCCAGTTCCTGCGCCGTTCGAGTTCGGCGGCGGACGGCTCGCCCGTGACGAACGACCCGACCTCGATTTTGCCCGCGCGTTCGTAGGTTGCGATGATGACGCCGGTGCTCGACGTCTGCGATTTGGCAAGCTTGAAGGCGGCCGGCATCGCGTCGTCGCCGAACAGCCGCTTGCCCTTGCCCAGCACCAGCGGGAAGATCATCAGTCGGATCTCGTCGATCAGGCCGTTGGCGAGCAAGGTCTGGATCAGGTCGGCTGATCCCTGGATGAGCAGGTCAGGTCCATCTTCCTGGCTGAGGCGGCGCAGCGCCGCGACGATGTCTTGCCCGAGCCATTGCGTGTTCTGCCAGGTGAGTGTGTCAGGCCGATGCGTCGCCACATATTTGCTCGCGGGGTTGAAGGCATCCGCGATCGGATCTTTCTGATACGGCCAGTAGGCGGCGAAGATGTCGTAGGTTCTGCGGCCGAGCAACAGGGCGAAGGGCTTGGAGAAGAGCTCGTTCATTGCCGCGCCGCCCACTTCGTCAAAGTAATGGAAGGTCCAGCCGCCGAAGCTGAAGCCGCCGACCGGGTCCTCTTCGGGTCCGCCGGGTGCCTGCATGACGCCGTCGAGGCTGACGAAGGTGGCGGCGATGATCTTTCTCATAGTGCTCTCCCTTGTTCCATCCACGCCGTCGCGGCCGGACTATGGCCCAAGGACGGCCGGCCCGCACCCATTCCGACAGGGCCTGCGAAATTCTGGACAATCGGCGCATCGATGCGTCAGCTGCCGGGTTTGGCGCGGACGTCTTTCGTCGAGAACCAGACGTCGCCGAAGATGGCCGTGGCGGTGCGGTCCGGCGCCTTGTCGCTCGTCAACCAGATCGAACGGCTGCGCGCGGCCTGCTTCGGAGTCGGGATCTTCGCCGCCAGATCCGCGACCGAGGCCCCGAAGCACGGGATGAACCAGGAGCGCATGAAGGGATTGCAGGTCAAGCCCTTTTCGGTGCGGGTCACCAGCACCGCCAGCGGGACGCGCTCGGCCGGGCGCCAGGGAAATATCATGCGGCCGCCGGGGCGCAACGCCTTCAGCCATCCGGCCGGAGGGGCGACGACGCCGGCATTGACATAGACGATGTCGGATGGCGGCAAAGGCGTGGTCACGGCATCGCCGTGGACGACAGTCGCATTGCCATAGGCTTCGAGATTTTTGCGCGCCAGCTCGGCCAGCCTGCCGTCGAGTTCGAGGGCGGTGACGGTGCCGCCAGGTGAAACCAGCCTGGCCAGCACGGCGGTGTAGTAGCCGGTGCCGGCGCCGATATGCGTGACGGTCTCGCCGGGTCTCGGCGCCAGTTTTCCGATCCACATGGCGTGCAGGAACGGCTCGCCATTGTTGATGCCCTTGTCGGCATCGAGCGCCACCAGCACGTTCTGGTAGACATGGGCCGGATCGGCGCTCGGCGTGGTGATCTTGTCGCCGCTGGCGACGATCGTCCACGGTCCTGGGCCGAGAAAGGCTTCGCGCGGCACGCTGGCGAACACCTCCTCCAGGCGCGGATCCGATGAGCCGGCATTGGCCGCCATCAGCCGCGCGTAGAATCTCCGGATGTCTTCAATGTTGCTCATGACGCCAGGAAAGATAGCGCGGTCTGGCGGTTTGTCGCGCTATCCGGCGGAACCTCAACCGACCCCGAACAGCGTGTCGTAAAGCAGCTTGAAATTGAGCACGAGGATGATCGCCGCGACCACCCAGGCCAGGGCTGCAACGCCACGCGGGATGGCAAGATTGCCCATCTTCTTCCTGTCGGAGACGAACTGCACCAGCGGCACCACCGCGAAGGGCAGCTGCATCGACAGGATCACCTGGCTGAACACCAGCAGTTGGCCGGTGCCCTTCTCCCCATAGAGCGCGGTGACGACCACCACCGGGACGATGGCGAGGCCGCGCGTCAAAAGGCGACGGGCCCAGTTGGGAATACGCAGGCGCAGGAACCCTTCCATGACGATCTGGCCGGCAAGCGTCGCCGTCACCGTCGAGTTCAGGCCCGACGCCAGCAGCGCCACGGCGAACAGGATGGAGGCGATGCTGAGGCCCAGCAGCGGCGACAGAAGCTTGAAAGCCTGGTCGATTTCGGCGACGTCCTGATGGCCGGTGTCGTGGAAGGCGACGGCCGAGACGATCAGGATGGCGGCGTTGACGAACAAGGCCAGCATAAGGGCGATGGTGGAGTCCGTCGTCGCCCATTTGATGGCGTCGCGCTTGCCCTTTTCAGTGCGCTCATAGGCACGGGTCTGCACGATCGAAGAGTGCAAATAGAGATTGTGCGGCATGACCGTGGCGCCGATGATGCCGATGGCGATGTAGAGCATTGCCGGGTTGGCGACGATTTCGGCCGACGGCACGAACATCGCATGCAGGATCGTGCCGGCCGGCGGGGCGGCGAAGAAGATCTGGATGGCAAAGCAGCTGAAGATGATGATCAAAAGCGCGATGACGAAGGCTTCGAGATAGCGGAAACCCTTGTTCATCAACAGCAGCACAAGAAAGGCGTCGAGCGCGGTGAGCATGGCGCCGCCGATCAGCGGAATGCCGAACAGCAGCTGCAAGGCGATCGCGGTGCCGATGACCTCGGCGAGGTCACAGGCGATGATGGCGAGTTCGCAAGCGATCCACAGCACGAAATTGACGGGACGGGGGTAATAGGCGCGGCAGGCCTGGGCGAGGTCGCGGCCGGTGGCGATGCCAAGCCGCGCCGCCAGAGCCTGCAAAAGGATCGCCATCAAATTGGACAGCATGATGATGAACAAAAGCGTGTAGCCGAACTGAGCGCCGCCGGCGAGATCGGTTGCCCAATTGCCGGGGTCCATATAGCCGACCGAGACCATGTAGCCAGGCCCCATGAAGGCGAACAGCCGGCGGAACCAGACGCCCGAACTCGGCACGGCGATGGTGGAATTGACTTCGCGCAGGCTGGGCTGATCGTCCTCGTCCCGTCCGGCGAACCGCCATGAGGATCGAGGGGCTGTGGCTTCTGCGTCTGACATGAAAAGGCTTTCCGCGACTTCCGGGGGATGTCGCTAAGCTATGCCATGGCTCAACATTATGCAATAGGCTATATTTCATTGTTTGTGCTTTTTGCCGGCGTTCAGCCGGGTTTGCGAAGCGGCGAAGTGGAAACGCCGGTTGCGCCTGTGGGGGAATGCAAATAAACGGCCTGAAGAATCAGAGCCCGTGCTATAAAGCGGCGATGGCTGAACGCCCGAGGAGGAGCGCGCATTGGCGCTGAAGAACAGACCAGTTCCGCGTGAGCCGTTGCCCGACGCCGATGTCCATTCGGAAGGGTTCCGGCAGCAGCGCCAAGCGCGCCGCAGCGCGCTGGTCGAGGACTATGTCGAGTTGATCGCCGATTTGATCGAGGACGGCAACGAGGCGCGCCAGGTCGACATCGCCGCCCGTCTTGGCGTCGCCCAGCCGACGGTGGCCAAGATGCTGACGCGCCTGTGCGCCGATGGGCTGGTGTCGAGAAAACCCTATCGCGGCGTGTTCCTGACCGAGGCCGGCCGCAAGGTCGCGGACGAAAGCCGCATCCGCCATCAGACGGTGGAAGCCTTCCTGCGCTCGCTCGGCGTCAGCGCCGAGACGGCGCGCATAGATGCCGAGGGCATCGAGCACCATGTCAGCGCCGAGACGCTGGAAGCGTTCCGCAAGGCGATGACGGCGCCGCGCTAAGGCACCCAACCCTTCTCTGAGAGGTGGAACCGCCGCACCTTACGCACGTTGCTCCTGACAGTGCGCGATTGTCGCGCCTAGGAGGAAGCAATGGGCGTCGAACAGGCACCGACCGCAAAGGGCAAGCAGGCAGCCAAGGGATTGAAGCAAGCCGCGGCGAAGGACGAGCGCAAGACCGAGGCCGAGACCGGCCGCCCGCTGGAAAAGGGCGCTGCGCGTTTCGAGGAGCGTTCGAAAAGCTCCGACGGCAAGAGCGCTGGGGCCAAGCAGAAAAGCTGAGGCCGCGCCGAGGTCAAGGCAGGCGGAATCTGTCTGTTCAGCGGCCGGTTGTCGTCCGCTATGGCTCCCGGGCGTGCGAGCCTTTTGAAGGGTCCACTGGACCTTGCAATTTGCCTGCGACCGTTCTCTCACTCACGGACATCCTGCACCCAGCTTCTGGGGTGGCCGTCGACGCGGAACTGGAAGATGAAATAGGGCGGGATGCAGGTGCCTTCGCCGGGCTTGGCCTGGGGCAGGTCGTCATACCCAGCGGTGCAGATATAGTCCTCGCGGCAAGGATGCGCCTTGTCGCAGGCGCGCAGGCCGGCGGTCTTGGTGAATTCCCGGGTGCAGAATTTGTGGTCCTTGCCGGATGCGATACAGTCGTTGAAGCCGGTCTTGGCCAGACGGCCGCATGTCGCCTCGTCGGGAAGCTTGTCGCAGGTCGCCTTGCGCAGCATGCCGCCGGGAAAGCCGCCGGTCTTCTGGCCGGGGTTGTCGTAGCGCTGGCGCGCGGCGCCATAGCCGGCGAGTTTCACCACCGGTTTCTTGTCGCGCGCGGGGTCGATGGCGCAGGCCTTGGCGGTGGCCGGCGACAGGCGGCAATACTGGTCGTTGCCCCATGTCGACATCTTGATCTCGCCGAACTCGACGGGGTCGCCGACCGCGGTGCCCTTCTCGCTGACGCAGGTGCCGAAGCCCGGATGGATGGCGCTTTCGTGGACGCCGGCGCAGCGCAGGCCGGCGCCACAGGTCCAGTCCTTGAAGCTTGCGTCCTCGCCGCGATAGCAGATCGAACCCCAGCCATTGTAGAGGTCGGTGCCTTTCAGCGCCTCGGCATATTTCTGGTCCGGACGGGCGGCGAAACCCCTGGTGAAATCGGGATGGCCGCCGGCGGCGAATTGCTCGACGATGGCGCGGCGGCGCGGCAGGTCGGCGAAGAACACCGCCGAGCCCGGCACGAAGACGGCATTGCGGCGTGGCTCGCTCGCCGGATCGGCGCCAGTATAGTGGAAGCCGGCAATACCATGCGTCTGATGGCAGCCTGTGCAGCTCATCTCGTTGAGCCGCAAATTGAAGCCCGCCACCGACTTGATGGTGGCGAGCGTGTTGCCCTTGGCGACATAATCCTTCAGCGCCTTGTCGATATCGGCGTCGTCGACCAGCCCATAAGCGATGTTGTTTTGCGAGCGGCTCAACCCGCCGGGCGCGACGGAAACGGCACTCTTGGCCAAGAACTTTTCGTCGATGACCAGCCGGCCATGGTCGAGGTCGTAGATGTTGCGGTCGGTGAGCAGCCATTTGGCGAAGGACGGCTTGTTGGCCAGCACGGCTGCCCGGTCGATCTGGTTCTCCATCCTCGATTCATAGAAGCTCGAGGTCGCCGGATTCCATTTGAAGATTTTCAGGAGATATTCGGCATGGCCGCCGAAATCGCGCCGCGTCGAGGCCGACAGCCGCAGCACCTGCATGTTGAGCTCGAGCCGCATGATCTGCGAGGAATTCAACATGGCGCCTGACAGCGGCCCTTGGTCGGAACGCAGCCAGGCGGCAAGCTGTTCGGGCGGCAGGTCTTTTTGGCCGGCGGCGAGCCAACGCTGGGCGACGTCGGCGCAGGACACGTCGGTTGTGCTCGGCAGATCCTTCGAGGCACGCGCCTGCGTCCGCCCGGGCTTGGCGTTGAACACCAGGCTCATAGTCAGCGGCAGGCGCGAGGAGATGCGCTGCCCAGTCTTCCCCCCGATTGGCTTGCCCTTGGCCGGCTTTTCGGCGACCGAATAGTGGAAGCGATAGATCAGCCGGATCTCGCCGCATTCGGTGTGGCCGAGATAGCCGCGATCCATGCGGTTGACGACGCCGGTCAGGTCGAGCGTCGAGCCGTCGTCGTCGATGTATTTCGGATTGAATTTCTGGCTGGTGTCGTTCGATCTGGCCATGGCGGCGACGTAGGGATCGGGGCTGGTCTTCGGCTCGTCCGATATCTCTTGCTTGACCGTGTCACGCACCGTGGCCAGCGCCGGCACGGAAAACAGGCCGCGATTGTCGACGTCGCGGGTGAGGCCGAGCACGGGGCCGAGCAGGCGGCTGATCGACAGGCCGCCGCGCTCCAGCGCCTGCAAGGTGGCCGGATCGGTGACGGCAACGCTGGAATCGAGCGTCACCGCGCCGGCCGGCCCGATTCCAAGGCAACTCAATGCCATCAGCAACAGCAGGAATTGGCCAATGATCCGCAAGCGCCCCTCGCTACACAGAAAATCAAACACTAGCGGTCTTCCCGATCTTCGGCCATGGGGCGACAGTCGCAGCAACGAACCCGGCGGCAAGAGTTCCGTCTGCTTCAGTCCAAGGCATGAACAGGCCACTCGCCGGTTTTGATCGCCTAAAGGCCATCGAAAAACACTGTGACTTGGCGCAACCATTGGGATAATTGTTTGTTGGGTTGAGCCGGCCTTGCCGGAGCAATGAAGAAGTTCATCACGGGGAGTTGCCATGCTCTGGAGAGGCCGTCGTCAGAGTGACAATATCGAGGACGACCGCAGCGACAGCGGCGGTGGTGGGATCGGCGGCGGTGGCGGTCAGTTCCAGCTCCCCATAGGCGGCCGGACCGGTGGCGGCGGCAGCATCATCCTCGTCATCCTCGTGGTGATCGCTGGATGGTACTTCGGCTTCGATCCCTCAGCGATCCTGGGTGGTGGCGATGGCGGCCTGCTGCCGGGCGGTGGCGGCCAGATCACCGACAATGGCGGTGGCGGCCAAGACAGCGGCACCGCTCCCGCCAATGACGAGATGAAGCAGTTCGTGGCGACCGTGCTGGCCGAGACCGAGGACACCTGGACCGGCATCTTCAAGTCGCAAGGCCTTACCTATGAGGACCCGAAGCTGGTGCTGTTTTCCGGCCAGGTTCGCTCCGCCTGCGGCTTTGCTTCGGCGGCGGCTGGCCCCTTCTACTGTCCGGGCGACCACAAGGTCTATCTCGACATGACCTTCTTCCAGGAGCTCGATCAAAAGTTCGGCGCTTCCGGTGAGTTCGCGCGAGCCTATGTCATCGCACATGAGGTCGGCCATCACGTGCAGAACCTCACCGGCATCATGGGCAAGTTCAACCAGATGCGGCAAGGCATGAGCGAAGCCGATGCCAACCAGCTGTCGGTGCGCATCGAGCTGCAGGCCGACTGCTTCGCCGGCGTGTGGGCGCACTACACCGGGCAGAAGGGCATATTGGAGCAAGGCGACATCGAAAGCGCGCTGAACGCCGCCAAGCAGATCGGCGACGACACGCTGCAGAAGAAGATGCAGGGCTATGTCGTGCCGGAAAGCTTCAACCACGGCACCTCGCAGCAGCGCCAGACCTGGCTGGCGCGCGGCTACAAGAGCGGCAAGCTTTCGGACTGCAATACGATGACCGGCGCGCTTTAACGAGACTGTTTGGAAATTCTACTCCGGCGGCCATCTGGCGGCGTTTTCTGCGCTTCCGGTGCTCACGGACCCAAATGTCCGCTGCGCTCCGGTTCTCGAAACCACCACTATATGACTCGCCAGAGCGAATTTCGAAACAGTCTCGGCCAGCGTTTCCTGGCCCTGATCCGGCGATGAGACGCCGTCAGGGGGTGTCAGGATCAATGATTCCTGCCTGTTCCCGCATTGTTCCTTTTTGCGGGTTCGCCTATAAGGTTCGTCCGCCTGCGCCCCGGGCGGCCGGAGGAGCTTGACCCATCATGATCGATCCCAAAACCGCCAGGCGGGGCTTGGCGCTGGTCTTCACCACGCTGCTGCTGGATATCATCGGCTTCGGCATGATCATGCCGGTGCTGCCGGCCTTTCTCAGGGAACTGACCGGCGTTGGCATTAGTGAAGCGGCGATCGAGGGCGGCTGGCTGTTCTTCGTCTATGCGGCCATGCAGTTCTTCTTCGCGCCGATCATGGGCGGGTTGAGCGATCGCTTCGGCCGGCGGCCGATCCTGCTTGCCTCGGTGCTGACCTTTTCCATCGACAATCTGATCTGCGCCATCGCCTGGTCCTATCCGATGCTGTTCATCGGACGCGTTCTGGCCGGCATTTCGGGCGCCAGCTATTCGACGACGTCGGCCTTCATCGCCGACATATCGAACGACGAGAACCGGGCGAAGAATTTCGGCCTGCTCGGCATTGCCTTCGGTGTCGGCTTCGTCATCGGGCCGGTGCTGGGCGGATTGCTCGGCACGTTCGGACCGCGCGTGCCGTTCTTTTTCGCCGCCGGCCTCGCCTTCGTGAATTTCCTGATCGCGATGTTCTTCCTGCCGGAAACGCTCGATGAAAAGCATCGCCGCCGCTTCGAATGGAAACGCGCCAATCCGGTCGGCACGCTGCTGCAGATGCGCCAGTACCAGGGCATCGGCTGGATCGGGCTCGTCTTCTTCCTGATGACGCTCGGCCACATGATGTATCCGGCGGTCTGGTCGTTCGTCTCCAACTACCGTTATGGCTGGAGCGAGCAGCAGATCGGCTTCTCGCTCGGTGCCTTCGGCCTGTGCGGCGCGATCGTCATGGGCACTGTCTTGCCGCGCGTGATCCCCAGGCTCGGCGAGTGGAGGACAGCGGTGATCGGCCTGACCTTCACGGCGGCGAGCGCCTTCGGCTATGCCTTCGCTTCGCAGGGCTGGATGATCTATGCGGTGATCGTCGTCGGCTGCCTGGAAGCGCTGGCCGATCCGCCGCTGAGAAGCCTTGCCGCCGCCAAGGTGCGACCTTCGGCACAGGGCGAACTGCAGGGCGCGATGACCTCGCTCTTCTCGATCACCTCGATCATCACGCCGCTGCTCTACACGGCGATCTTTTCCTGGTTCACTGGGCCAAGCGCGCCGGTGACCTTCGGCGGCGCGCCCTATCTGGTCGGTGCGTGTTTTCTGCTGCTGGCGCTCATCGTCTTCGTCACCAAGGTGGCGAGACCGGCGACGGTCACAAATGTCGCCACCGACGTGGCGGAAGATGGAGCGCAGGCATGAGCCATGACAGCCGCATCGCGCTGACCAGGGACGGGGTGTCGCTGTCGCGGCTGGTCTTCGGTGCCTGGCGCCTGCTCGACGGCGACGCCCGTCCGGACGCCGATCAGGTCGCGCGGCTGATCGGCAGCGCCGTCGATCTCGGCCTGACCAGTTTCGACCATGCCGACATTTATGGGAATTACGAGGTGGAGGCGGCCTTCGGCGCCGGGCTGTCGCGTTGGAAGGGCAAGCGCGATCAGATCGAGCTGATCTCGAAATGCGACATCATGCTGGCCTCGGCCAACCGGCCGCAGAACCGGCTGAAGCACTATGACACCAGCGCCGTCCACATAAATGCTTCGGTCGACCGCTCGCTCGCCAATCTCGGCACCGATTATCTCGACCTGTTGCTGCTGCACCGGCCGGATCCGCTGATGGATGCCGACGAGACGGCGGCGGCGCTGGCCGGACTGATCAAGGCGGGCAAGGTGAGGGCGGTCGGCGTTTCCAATTTCACGCCGTCGCAGTTCGATCTGCTGGCCTCGCGGCTGCCGTTCGCGCTCGCCACCAATCAGATCGAAATGTCGGTGCTGAAAACGTCAGCATTGACCGATGGCAGCCTCGACCACGCGCAGCGCCTGGGCTACGCGCCGATGATCTGGTCGCCGCTCGGCGGCGGCTCGCTGTTCACCGGCAAGGAAAGCCGGGAGGCACGGGTGCGGGCAGCGCTCGCGGCGGTCGCGGCCGAAGTCGGCGCCGGCGATCTCGCCACTGTTGCCATCGCCTGGCTGCTGCGGCATCCGGCCCGGCTGGTGCCGGCGCTGGGGTCGATGAAGCCGGAACGGCTGGCGGCCATGGTCAAGGCGCTGGAGATCACCCTCGACCGCCAGCAATGGTTCGCCATATTGGAGGCGAGTGAAGGCCGGCCGGTGGCTTAGGGGCAGCAATATACTGTCAATAGCCGTATTTTTTTGGATTTGACAGAATTGTATCCACGGTAAAGGCCGGGTTTGCGACCTCTACCTGCTCCATGATCCTCAGCATTTCCTCACGGTCTCGATCGCGAACGGCTGCGTCCCATCGATCCATCAGGCCAACGGAAGTGAGGCGCTCGTTGACCGTCATACTCCCCAAGTTTTGAGAAGGTTGCTTTCCCATGACGTGAGTTTCGCATGGAAAAGCGATTCAAACCAACACCGCACTTTACGATGCGGCGCTAACGGATCGGGTTAGGCCCGCTCTGCCAGCAATTCCTCGCCGCGCTTTTCGCGGATCAAATTGACGAAGCGGCGGAACAGATAGTGCGAATCCTGCGGGCCGGGGGAGGCTTCGGGGTGATGCTGGACCGAGAACACCGGACGGCCGGTCAGCGCGATGCCGCAGTTCGAGCCGTCGAACAGCGAGACATGGGTTTCCTCGACGCCTTCGGGCAGCGAGTCGGCATCGACGGCAAAGCCGTGGTTCATCGAGACGATCTCGACCTTGCCTGTGGTGTGGTCCTTGACCGGATGGTTGGCGCCGTGATGGCCCTGGTGCATCTTGGCGGTCCTGCCGCCGAGTGCCAGCGCCAGCATCTGGTGGCCGAGGCAGATGCCGAACACCGGAATGTCGGTCTTGAGCAAATCCTGGATGACCGGCACTGCATAGTCGCCCGTGGCTTCCGGGTCGCCGGGGCCGTTGGAGAGGAAGATGCCGTCGGGCTGCATGGCGAGGATCTCTTCCGAGCCGGTGCTGGCCGGAACCACGGTCACCTTGGCGCCGAGGCCGGCGAGCAGGCGCAAGATGTTGCGCTTGACGCCGTAGTCGATGGCGACGACGTGCAGCGACGGCTCTGCCTGCTCGCCAAAGCCTTCGTTCCACACCCAGGGCGTCTCGCGCCAGACCGAGGACTGGCCCGAAGTGACTTCCTTGGCGAGGTCGAGGCCGATCAGGCCAGACCAGGCGGCGGCGCGCTGCTTGAGATCGTCGAGGTCGAAGACGCCGTCGGGTGCATGCGCGATGACCGCGTTGGGCATGCCCTTTTCGCGAATCAGCGCGGTGAGCGCGCGGGTGTCGATGCCCGAGAGCGCGACGATGCCGCGCTTCTTCAGCCACTGGTCGAGATGGCCGGCGGCACGGTAGTTGGACGGGTTGGTGACATCGGCCTTGAACACGGCGCCGACAGCGCCGGCGCGGGCGGCCGGGTTGAGGTCTTCGATGTCCTCGCCATTGGTGCCGATATTGCCGATATGCGGGAAGGTGAAGGTGACGATCTGGCCGGCATAGGACGGGTCGGTGAGGATTTCCTGGTAGCCGGTGAGCGCGGTGTTGAAGCAGACTTCGGCGACGGCGGAGCCGGTGGCGCCGAGGCCGCGACCCTCGATGACGGTGCCGTCGGCCAGCACCAGCAGGGCGGTCGGCTTTTCCGTGGCCCAGGCGGGCGTCATCTCGGCCATGGCGGCACTCCTATCAGGCTGTGCGCTTCGATGGCGGGCCATCCGCGCAGCAAACGACGCGGCAGCGATTTCTCGAGCCTCAGCGCGTCAATTCATTGTCTTATGCAAGGCCGAGTACATAGGGGAAGGTGCCAGAACGGTCAATGATACAGCCAGGGACCGACATCGATTTATTTCGTCGAACAATATCAGTGGCTTGCCGGCCCATTCGAGATTTGCCTTGTGCTCCCGGCGAGGTTATGGTCCGCGCCGTTCGAAGGAGACAAGCACAATGCGCGGAAAAATCGCCGAATCCCTGAAGAGCGCGATGAAGGCGCAGGACAAGCACCGGCTGCCGACATTGCGGCTGATCCAGGCCGCCATCCACGATCGCGACATCGCCAATCGCGGTGCCGGCAAGGACCCCGCCAGCGACGAGGAGATCCTGCAGATCCTGGCCAAGATGGTGAAGCAGCGCGAGGAATCGGCCAAGGCGTTCGAGGACGGCAAGCGCCCGGAACTGGCGGCGCAGGAGCGCGGCGAGATGGAGATCATCCGCGGCTTCCTGCCGACCCAGCTCGACGATGCGGCGATTGCTGCCGCGGCGCGCGAAGCGATCGCCGCCACCGGTGCGGCCAGCCAAAAGGACATGGGCAAGGTGATCGCCGCGCTGAAGCAGAAATATGCCGGCCAGATGGATTTCGGCAAGGCCAGCGGCATCGTCAAGGGGCTGCTGCAGTAGGGGGCTGTTGCGGTCACCCCTGCCGATTTTCATAGCTGGGCGCGCAGGCAGCCGGTGTTACAGTTTGACCTAGGGTTGGGTCATGGCGTTGAAAATGCCGGCGCCAACTACCGCACATAAGGCTGCGGTCCCAAGCCCTCCCACAATGATGCACCACCAGGCGCGGCCATTTCCCTGCAGCATGGGATTCAGTTTTATCATCCGTCGCGCCAGAAGACCCTGGTAAAGCGCATAGGAAGACCCGAACCCGGCGAGCCAAATAACGGAAAAGACGACGCCCCGCGTGAGCATCCTGTTGAGCCTGGTCTGTTCGACCGTCAAACTCGCATTCTCAGTATCCATGCTTCGCCCCCTTTTTGCTTGAGCTGTGGCCGCCTCTTAATATTCCAGCGCTGTCGATTAGTAAGTCGCAGCGATGTCATTTGTCGATCAGGATGGATTGCTCCTTGTTGTCTCGCGAGCGTTCGCCAATGCCTTCGACAACGATGCTGATCAGATGCCTGATCTCGTCGTCGCTGAAGGCGCCTCGCGAGAGCGCCGAGAGCATCGCCTGGCCGTATATGCCGAGCAGGACCAGCGCCATGAAATTGGCGTCGTCATCGCCGCGGATGACACCTTGCCGCTGGCCGAGCACGAGCAGGTCTCGCACCAGACGCTGGAAGGATGGGCGATCGGGCGGCGGCTGCAGGGACGGCCGCTCGGCGGGGGCAAGGGCCAGCCTGGCAAGCGAAGGGTTGGCGAGGCACCAGCGGGCGCTGTCGAGAAAGACTGTTTCGAGCAGGCCAAAGACGTCTTCATTCGCCGCCATGCGGGCGCGATAGGCGGTGTCCTGCGCCTCCACGCCGGCGATGAGCCTCAGCGCAATCTCCTCTTTCGAACGGAACAGATTGTAGACCGTCTTGCGGGTCAGACCCGCGCGGATCGCGATCTCTTCCATCGAGGTGTTGGCGAAGCCGAATTCCCGGAACGCCAGGTCGGCGGAGTCGAGGATGAGGTTTCGCGACCGCTCGGTTCGCGCCGAAGTCGATGCGCTGGGCAAAGTGCGCTTCCTGATCGCGCCCAATTCGCTGCACCATGTGTTCCTGGCCGATTGGCAGGGTCTCTATCCCGATGCCAGGGTCTATGCGCCGCCCGGCCTGCGCCAAAAGCGCGGGGATATCCGCTTCGACGGCGATCTCGGCGATGCGCCGGAGGCGGACTGGGCCGACGATCTCGACCAGGTCGTCATCCGCGGCAACAGGATCACGACAGAGATTGTCTTCTTTCATCGCAAGAGCAGCACGGTGCTGTTCACCGATCTCATCCAGCATTTTCGCCCTGGATGGTTCAAGGGCTGGCGGGCACTCATTGCCCGGCTGGACCTGATGGTGGCCGCCGAGCCCTCGGTGCCGCGAAAGTTCCGCGCCGCCCTTACCGACCGGGCCGCCGCACGCGCGGCCATCCAGCGCGTCCTGGCATGGCCGGCCGAAAAGGTGCTGATGGCGCATGGCGATCCGGTCACCGAAGGTGGGCAGGCCTTTATTCGCCGCGCCTTCCGCTGGCTGGTTGGTCGGTGACTTACGAGGTGGACCTCCGGGGCTCCAATGCGCGGCGCAACGCAGGCGCTTCCTGCTGGACATGATCCCATAACCGGTTGGCGACTGGCCCGTGCGGCCGGTCGCGGCGGCGCGCTACCACGAGTTCGTCGGTGCGGCCCGGCATATGGCGGCCGGCGATGGAGTGCAGGCGTCCGTCACCCAGCTCTTTCTCGATCAGGAAGCGGGGCAGGTGGCCCCAGCCAAGGCCTTGCAGGATGATTTCCTTTTTCATGCCCTGGTCGGCCACCAGGCATTGCGGCGCGCCCTCGATCAGCGAGTAGTTTTGTTGCGGCGAATGGCGGGCTGTGTCGCGCATGACGCATTGGGTGAGTGCCTGCAGCTGATCGGGCGTGATCGGCTCTTTGATACGCTCCGGCAGAAAGCCGGGCGCCACCACGGGAATGAACGGCACCTTGCAAAGATCGACCCATTCCACCCGCGCATCGCCCTTGTCGACCCAGTGCAGGATCAGATCGGCCTCGTCGTCGAACAGCCGTTCCCACGGACCGCCGACGGCCTCGAAATGCAGATGCAGGCGCGTGCCCGGGCATTGGGCGAAGAACCGTCCGAGCATGCCCAGCACCCGCGGCCGCGGGCAGAGATCGCCGATCACGACATGGATCTCGCTTTCCTCGCCCATCGAGAGTTGGGCGGCGTGCACCCGCAGGCCCTCCAGTTCGCGCAGCAGCGATTGCGCGCGGCGGTGGAACGACAGCCCCGCCTCGGTCGGGCGCACGCGATAGCCGCCGCGATCCAGCAGAACGAGGTCGAGCTGGCGCTCGAGCTTGGCGACAGCGGCGAACACGGCCGGGTGCGAGCGATGCAGCAGGGCGGCCGCCGGCTGAAAGCCGCCGGTGCGGATCACCGCATCGAAGCATTGCAAATCGTGCAAGGTGAATTCGGCCATGTCATCTTTGATTACAGAGTTTATCCTATCTTTGTAATATCAACAAAAACACGTCGCGGCTACGCTCCGCCTCATTCAACCTTCCAGAAGGACTTTTCATCATGAGTGAGCTGAATTTCGTGACTGTCGGCGATGGCACCCGTATCGCCTACCGCTTCGATGGCGATGCCGCAAAGCCGGTGCTGGTGCTGTCGAACTCCATCGCCACCACGTTGCACATGTGGGACGGACAGGTCGGCGAGCTGTCGAAACATTTCCGTGTTCTGCGTTACGACTTTCGCGGCCATGGCGGGTCAAGCGCCCCAGCTGGCGCCTATTCGCTCGACCGGCTTGGCCGCGACGTGATCGAGCTGCTCGATGCGCTCGGCCTTGGACGTGTGCATTTTCTCGGCCTGTCGCTCGGCGGCTTCGTCGGGCAGTGGCTCGGCATCCATGCGCTCGAGCGCATCGACCGGCTGATCCTGAGCAACACCTCGTCCCATCTCGGCCCGGCAAGCTATTTCGACGAGCGGATTGGCGTTGTCCGGCAGGCGCCGGACATGTCGGAAACCGCCGAAATGTTCCTCAACAACTGGTTCCCCGCGCGGATGGTGGCGGCCAACGAACCCGTCATCGCTGAATTTCGCACGATGCTGCTCGCGATCGACCGACAAGGCCTGGCAGGTCTGTTCGCGGCGGTCCGCGATGCCGATCTTCGCCGCACGGTCGCGCTGATCAACCGGCCGACATTGGTGATCGCCGGCGAGCACGACACGGTGACGGCGGCCAGCCACAGTGAGATGATCGCGGCGGCGGTGCCCGGCGCGAAGCTGGTTGTGCTGCCCGCGGTTCACCTGTCGAATGTGGAGTATCCGGCAGAATTCATAGAGGCGGTGCTCGATTTTCTGCGCTGAGCCGGCGCGGGGTGAGGGAGGTTCGCAGCCTGCTATAGAGCGGACTTCACGGCTTGCACATCGGCAGCGGCTGCGCGGGTGGCGCGGGATGATCTTTCTTGTACTGGGCGATCATCGGCTCAAGGGTTTTTTGCGGCCAGAATTTCGGCGCGCCGATTTCCTTCAGGCAGGATGCGTTCCAATAGGGCGCTTCGCCGGAGGGTGAATGGCCTTTTGCTGCTTGTGCGACGGCGGCGATGTCGCGCGATTCCGGATAGATGTAGAGCGTCGTCGGGTTGTCCTTGACCATCGCGATGATCTGCTGGGCATCCGTCGGCGACCAGCTGGTGCAGCCATTGCTGCGGCCGCCCGCATAGTCCACCAGCTTGCCGAACGGCACCAGACCATCGTGATCGGCATAGGAGCTGTTGGGGCTTTTGCGCATGCACATGGTACGCAGCACCTGCGCCGCGTGGCCGCCGATCACGCGCTGCCTGGCGTTGGCGGCTTCGCCTTCGCCGTCGAACTGGATGAAGGTTCGCAGGAAGGCAGCGTCCTGCTTCGCACCGGTGCGATAAAAACCCTTGAACGACGTTTTCGACTCCCGGGTCATGTATGCCCCGCCAGCCGTTAGTTCCGAATCCATGGCATTGCCAAAATTCTTGGAACACCGCCTGCCGTTTGAAAAATCGACCGTGCCTTTCAGGTTCTTGCCGGCCCCGTGACCCGATGCGATAGCACGAAACGACTGGCTGGCTTCGCAGACGACATAATACCGGCGCCCGAGCACGCCATTGCCGAGATCGCCGGGACGTGTCGCATCCATGGCGAAATAGCAGGGGTTCCTGACTGCGCCTTGCGCCACCTTCTTCAGGTAGAGCGCGCGCGCCCGCTCCAGCACCACTTGTGAGATCTGGCCGTCGCTGTCCCCGACATGGGCCTGCAGCCAAGCCGGGATGCCGGATGGCGCGGCGAAGGACCGGACCGTCGCCGTCAGGGCTATGACGATGACAAGAAGGCTGAGGGTGACGACAATACCCAGAGGGACAAATCTCAACCGCACCGGTTCAATTCTCCTGCCGAAGCCATGCGAATCTTTGCGGGTGTTATATCCGCAACCGATCATAAAAGGCCGTGCGCCGATCGGCGAGACACATCTTGTTTAACGTGTCGCGGCGGGGTCGTTTTGCGATCAGTCCAGCGGAGAAGTATGTCGGGCCAGCCTTCCTGAATCTCCTCGCAGCGTCCGTGCAACAAGCTTGGAGATGGCAAAAGGACGCTCTATAATCGATTCCTACAAAATAGTTATCGACCGTCTGAAGATGGACCCCCTCAGCGACGTCATCTCCCTTTTGCAACCCAGCACGGCGATCTCCAAGCCCATCAGGGGACGCGGTCGATGGGGCGTGCGTTACGCCGCCTATGATGCACCCGGCTTCACCATAATCGTGGAGGGGACGTGCTGGATCGCGTTCGAGGGCAAGGATCCAGTCAAGTTCGAGAAAGGCGACTTCCTCCTCTTGCCTTCCACACCGCCATTCTCCCTCAGCAGCCATCCGGGCATCGACTGTGAGCTCAGGGCGCCGATGGACATTGCCATCCGGCACGGCGACCCAGATGGAGAGCCCGACTTCGTCGCGCTCGGCGGTACGTTCCGGATCGAGCCGGTCAACGCCCCGCTCCTAGTTGCGCTCCTTCCGAGCGTCATCCACGTGCCGGTATCGCAGGGGCGTTCCGGCAGGCTTGGCAAGGTTATCGAGCTCATCATGGAAGAGTGCGAGAACGAAGATCCGGGCAAGGAAATGGTTTTGCAGAGATTGCTCGAGGTTCTGCTCGTGGAAGCGCTCCGATGGCATGGCATCGCCCACGGCGCGGCTGGCCTGCTCAGCGGGATGCGGGACCCGGTGCTCGCGCGCGTGCTGCGCTCAATGCACGAGGATGTCCGGGTGGGCTGGACGGTCGCGGAACTCGCCAAGGTTGCCGGGCTTTCGCGGTCGGCGTTCGCGGCTCGCTTTGTGGCCGTGCTGGGTTGCGGCCCGATCGAGTATCTGGCTCGCTGGCGCATGGCGCTGGCCAAGGATGCTCTCATCCGCGGCTCGAAAACCTTGGACAAAATAGCTGATGAGATCGGCTACGAGTCCGCCAGCGCCTTCAGCACGGCCTTCAGGAAGCGGCTTGGCTGCTCACCGGGAAGGTTCGCCCGCGGCAATGGTGTCGGCGTAACCGGCTGAGGCTCTTCCCTCACGGCGAGGCCTCTTCAAACGCTTCCGTTGATAACTCCGACCTGCTCTCGTTCGGCCTAAGCGATTTTTTTGGACAGTTGGAAATAAAACTAGGACTATCAATTATAGATCGTCTGCTTTGGCAAGCCTACGGAGGGTTTATCGAAACCAACGGAGCTTACCATGCAAACGATCCTCATCACTGGCTGTTCTTCTGGCTATGGCCTGGAGACGGCCCGCCATTTCCTCGCCAACGGGTGGAATGTCATCGCCACCATGCGGACGCCGCGACAGGACATACTGCCGCGCTCGGAGCGCCTGCGGATCCTGCCCCTGGACGTCACCAGCGAGGCCAGCATCGCGGCGGTGGTCAAAGCCGCCGGTCAGATCGATGTTCTGGTGAACAATGCAGGCATCGGCGTGGTCGGCGCCTTTGAAGCGACAACGATGTCGCACGTCCGCAAGATATTCGACACCAACAGCTTTGGCGTGATGGCGATGGCGCAGGCCGTGATCCCGCAGATGCGCGAGCGTCGGTCCGGGGCGATCGTCAACGTCACTTCCAGTGCCACCCTGGCGCCGATGCCCCTGGCGGCGGCCTACACCGCCAGCAAGCAGGCCATCGAGGGCTTCACCGGATCGCTCGCGCACGAACTCGGCTATTTCGGGATTCGCGCCAAGCTGGTCGAGCCCGGATACGCGCCAACGACGCGGTTTACACAAAACACTTCGGTGCCCATCGAAGACATGATCCCGGAAGCCTACGCCGATTTCGCTGCACCGATCTTCGCTGCCTTCGCCCAGCCTGCGCTGACCACCAGGGAAAGCGACGTCGCCGAAGCTGTCTGGGCCGCGGTCCACGACACTTCAGGCCAACTCCGCTTTCCGGCTGGCCCGGACGCGGTCGCGTTGGCAAAAGCTGGCTGAAGTCTCCCAGTCGCGCCTCGGATGCTTTGTCGGCCTCGGCCTGCTGTTTCGGGGGGCTGAGCCAGTTTGCGTCGGCCATCCGCGCACCCGCGATTTTCGATCCGCCGGGATTGGGCTATGATTTGATTCTGGCGTGGCCCACGCCTCCTCCCTCCGCTGGGAAAGCATTCGTTCATGCGGGGCATTCTCATCACCGAACCGACTGATCGAGCACCAGGCATAAGGAGGGGTTGCGAAAACTGCTCGCACCAGGAGGTTTTTGAGATGATTCTATCCGCGCCTGTCTACCATCTGAAGCGTCAAGCAAGGCTGTTGTCGCGCGAGGCAAAAATCCCGCTCCACCAGGCGCTTGACCGGATTGCCGCGCAAGAGGGATTTGCCAGTTGGAGCCTGCTTGCGGCGAAGCTGTCCGAGACGGCGCCCGCCAGCAGGTTGTTCGCGCAACTGGCACCTGGTGATCTGGTTCTGGTCGGCGCGCGGCCGGGCCATGGCAAGACGCTGATGAGCCTCGAACTGGCGGTCGAAGCGATGAAGTCGGGCCATCGCAGCGTGTTCTTCACGCTGGAATATACGCAACGCGATGTGCTGGAGCGGTTCCGCGCTGTCGGCGTCGAGCCGGCCCGGTTCGACGGACTGTTCGAGTTCGACACTTCCGATGCAATCAGCGCCGGCTATATCGTCAGGATGTTGGGGTCGGCGCCGCGCGGCACGCTGGCGGTCATCGATTATCTGCAACTGCTCGATCAGAAACGAGAGAACCCCGGCCTGATGGACCAGGTCCGCACGCTGAAGGCTTTCGCGCGCGATAGCGGCGTGATCCTGGTCTTCATCTCGCAGATCGACCGGTCCTACGATCCGGCGAAGAAGCCGGTCCCGGATATCAGTGATGTTCGCCTGCCCAACCCGCTTGATTTGTCCCTGTTCGACAAAGCCTGCTTCCTGAACGAGGGCGAGATCCGCTTCCATGCGGCTTGAGCGCTCCGGCGGCCAAGGCTATCCCTACGTGGTTGGGAGAGCATGGATCATGGTCGAGATCGTCAAACCGGCGCTTGAACATCTGCCGTCCTACAAGGCGGCGCTCGAGCGCGGCTGGTCGCCGGACAATGTGCGGCTCGTGGAGGCGACGCGCGAGCAACTCGCGGCGATAGAGCAGGATCCGGTGGCGTTCCTGGCCAGTCTCGATGACCCAGAAGCCAGGGGTGACCCGATCACCTTGCCCGACGGCACGCAAGTGCCGCGCCTGCCGGGGTTCCGCCGCTGGATCTGGGATGGCGAGGCGTCCGGCTCGATCGGTTTTCGCTGGCAGAAGGGCACGGCGGAACTGCCCTCGCATGTGCTTGGCCATATCGGCTATGCGGTGGTGCCGTGGAAGCGGCGGCGCGGCTACGCGACCGAGGCGCTACGGCTGATGCTCGATGAGGCGAGGGCGGTCGGCCTGCCCTATGTCGAGATCACCGCCAAGCCGGGCAATCCGGCCTCGCACAAGGTGATCCTGGCCAATGGCGGCAAGCTCGTAGAGCGCTTCTTCGAGGATGCCGCCTATGGCGGGGTGGAGAGTTTGCGGTTCCGGATCGATTTGTAGGTCGCCTTAAAGCGCGTCGCATCGAAACGGATTCATGCGACGCGCTTTAGGTCTTTATGCATGTCGTCCCCCCAAAACCGAGGTCACTTTTGGGCAACATGCATTAGAGTTCCTGCTCGCGCAGCCAGTCGGCCAGCGATGCGCGATGCTTGCCGGCCCTGCCGGTGAAGGCCTCGGCGGACAGCATGGAGTTCAACACCGCCTCCTGCGTGGCTTCCACGGCCGCCCGAAAAAGCATGTCGATGCGCGCTTCGTTGAGCGCGAGCAGGGGCACCAGATCGCGGCTTTCATCGTGATCGACCAGATTGCCGGTGCTGAAGGCGATGGCGATGTCACCACTGCCATGGCCCCAGAAAGAGCCGGGCCTGGCAATGCCGGCTCCGGCGCGGCGCGCCACCCTTTCAAGCTGGCGGTGTTCGAGCGGCACGTCGGTTGCCAGCACGATCATGACCGAGCCGCGCTCGACCTCGGCCGGTTGTCTGGGGTCAGGCCGGCGCCCATCGGGCAGAACGAGGTCTCCGGACCTGCCGAAGTTCGACAGAACGAGAACGCCGAGGTGATGGCCGCCGCCGAGCGCGATTCTTCTGGACGCCGAGCCGATGCCGCCTTTGAAGCCGAAGCAAGTCATTCCCGTTCCGGCGCCGATATTGCCTTGTTCGACCTCGCCCGCATGCGCGTCGGCCAGCGCGGCGAGGGCGTGTTCCTCTGATATCGCCAGGGCCTGGATGTCGTTCAGCGGACCGTCATTGCATTCGCCGACCACCGGATTGACGGTTCCGGTGGTGCGGCCGATATCCGGGTTCATGCGGATGGCGTCGCGGATCAGCGCCGTGGCGCAGGTGCCCACCGAGAGCGTGTTGGTCAAGAGAACAGGCGTTTCGATGGTGCCGAGCTCCTGCACCTGTGTCAGGCCGGCAGTCTTGCCGAAGCCGTTGATGACGTGGCTTGCCGCCGTCACCTTCCTGCGGAACAGATTTCCGCCATGCGGCAGGATCGCCGTCACGCCGGTGTTGACGTCGCCGTTGCGCAGCGTGCAGTGACCGACGCGCACACCGGGCACATCGGTGATCGCATTGTGCATGCCCGCCGGCAAGGTGCCGCAGATCAGGCCGAAATCGCTGACAGTTCTGGACATGCGTCAGACGTGCTCGTCGGCACACAACGCATGGTCGGACAGCGCGCGGATGACGTAGCAGTCGCCGACAGTTTTGCCGTCGCAGCAGGAGGCGATGCGCTCCAGCTCGGTTTCCAGCCGCTTCAGCTGGGCGATCTTTTCGCGCACGGAAATCAGTTGTTCTTCGGCAATCTTGTCGGCGTGGCCGCAAGGCTGCTCGGGATGGCCGCTCAATTCGATCAGCAACCGGATGTCCTCGACGGCGAAGCCGAGGTCGCGGGCGTGGCGGATGAAGGCCAGCCGCTCCAGCTCTTGCCTTGAGTAGCGGCGCTGGTTGCCTTCCGAGCGCTCGGGCGCTGCGACCAGGCCCATCTGCTCGTAATAGCGGATGGTCGGCACCTTGACCCCGGTGCGGCGCGAGAGATCACCGATCGAAAACATGCATTTTGCCTCTTGAAGCTCTAGTGACTAGAGCAATTACAGTGCCTGACATCAGGGTTCAAGGCCCATGCGGCGGCACGCCGCGCGAGAGCAGACAGGTGATGGGATGACGGCTCCTCTAAAGCAGACAAGGTTCAAGATCGGCGGCATGGATTGCGCCTCGTGCGCGGCCAAGATCGACACGGCTGTGCGCCGCCTCGACGGCGTCGTCGACGTCTCGGTTTCCGTGACGGGCGCCAGCATGACGGTCAGCCATGGCGTGCCGCTCAATGACGACAAGGTGCTGCAGCAGGTGGCGCGGCTGGGTTATGGCATCGTTAGGGCGGAGGCCAGGGCCGATGGGCCAGCGGCCAAGGCGCATGACCATGCGGGCCATGACCATGGCGGCGGCCAACAAATCGCCAAAGAGGCCGCAGGGTCATCGCATCTGCACAGCCACGCCGAGCCGGGGCAGGCGTGGTGGCGCAGCCGCCGCGCGGTGCTGACGTTGGCTTGTGCGGCAGCGCTTCTGGCCGCTTACGGTATCGGCCATCTGTTTCCGTCGACCGAGCGCTGGGTCTTCCTGGCGGCACTGCTGGTCGGCCTGGTGCCGATCGCACGGCGGGCGCTGATGGCGGCGCTGGCCGGCACACCGTTCTCGATCGAGACGCTGATGACCATCGCTGCCATTGGCGCGGTGATGATCGGCGCCACGGAAGAAGCGGTCGCCGTAGTGGTGCTGTTCCTGATCGGCGAGCTGCTGGAAGGGGTCGCCGCCGGCCGCGCGCGTGCCAGCATCCAGGGCCTGGCCGATATGGTGCCGAAGACGGCGCTGGTCGAGCGGGGAGGCGGCACTTCAGAAGTACCCGCGGACCTGATTGCCGTCGGTGACGTCATCGTGGTGCGGCCCGGCGACCGCATCCCGGCCGATGGCGAGATTGTCGAAGGCTCGAGCGATATCGACGAAGCTCCGGTGACCGGCGAGAGCACGCCGAAGCACAAGGGTGTCGCGGAATCGGTCTTCGCCGGCACGATCAACAGCGATGGCGTGCTGAAAGTGCGGGTGACGGCGGCCGCCTCCGACAACACCATCGCCCGCATCGTGCGGCTGGTGGAGGAGGCGCAGGAGGCCAAGGCGCCAACCGAGCGCTTCATCGACCGATTTTCGCGATATTATACGCCCGGTGTGCTGGTCGTTGGTGCGTTCGTGGCCGTGCTGCCGCCGCTTGTCGCCGGCGGCGGCTGGAACGAATGGATCTACAAGGGCCTGGCGATCCTCTTGATCGGCTGCCCCTGCGCGCTGGTTATCTCGACGCCGGCGGCGATCGCCGCCGGCCTGGCGACCGGCGCCCGACGCGGCCTGCTGATGAAGGGCGGCGCGGTGCTGGAGGGCTTTCGCCGGATCACGGCGGTCGCGTTCGACAAGACCGGCACGCTGACCGCGGGCAAGCCTGTTGTGACCGACATCGTCGCCTATGGCCGCGATGAGCGCTCCGTGTTGGCACTGGCGGCGGCGCTCGAGCAAGGCTCCAGTCATCCGCTGGCGGTGGCGATCCTTGACAGGGCCAGGGCCGACAAGGCGCCGGTGCCGCCGGCGCTCGCAGCGAAGGCAATCTCCGGCAAGGGCGTCGAAGGCAGCGTCGGCGGCGTGGCCGTCTTCCTGGGCTCCGGCCCAGCGGCGGGCGAACGTGCCGAGATGACGCAAGCGCAGCGGCTTGCCATCGACAGCCTCAACGGCCAGGCCAAGACCGTCTCGGTGCTGATCGCCGATGGCGCGGTGGCCGGGCTGATCGCCATGCGCGACGAGCCACGGCCGGATGCGGCGGCCGGCATCGCGGCGTTGAAAGGCGAGGGCATCCGCACGGTGATGCTGACCGGGGACAACCGACGCACGGCTGAAGCCATCGCCGCTTCGCTCGGCATCGAGGCGCGGGCGGAACTGCTGCCGCAGGACAAGCAGCGCATCGTCGGCGAGTTGCAGCGCGAAGGGCTCAAGGTGGCCAAGGTCGGCGACGGCATCAACGATGCGCCGGCGCTGGCCGCCGCCGACATCGGCGTCGCCATGGGCGGCGGCACCGACGTGGCGCTGGAGACGGCCGATGCGGCGATCCTGCATGGCCGTGTCATGGACATTGCCCGTATGGTGCGTTTGTCGCGAGCGGTGATGGCCAATATCGGCCAGAACATCACCGTAGCGCTGGGGTTGAAGGCGGTGTTCCTGGTCACCACCATTTTTGGCATTACCGGCCTGTGGCCGGCAATCCTGGCCGACACCGGCGCTACCGTGCTGGTCACCGCCAACGCCATGCGTCTCTTGCGTTGGCGCGGGTGAGGGCTTTGTCGTGGCTACTCGGCCGGCGCCGTCAGCGGCGGCGTGGCGTTGCTGCGGCCTTCCCAGACCTGGGAGACGACTGCGACCAGCACGGCGACCAGCATCGCCAAAGCGCCGGCCACCGGCAGGCTGCGATAGCCGTAGCCGGCATTGAGCATGGCGGCGCCCAGTGATGCGGCCAGCGCGATGCCGACATTGAAGCCGGACGGGATAAGCGAGGAGGCGAGGTTGGAGGCATCCGCCGTCCAGGCCAGGATGCGGGTCTGGATCGGCGTGCCGATGGCGAAGTTGAGGCCGCCCCAGATGACGATCGCGACAACCATCGGCACGGGGTAGGGACTGACGGCATAGATGACCGCCAGCGTCACCGCCTGTAGGCCAAGCATGGTGATCAGCGACGGCATCAGCTTCCAGTCGGACAGTTTGCCGCCGAGGAAGACGCCGAGCGTGGCGCCGACGCCGTTGAGCAGCAGCACCCAGGGCACCAGGTCTTCGTCGAGCCCGGTGACCTCCAGCAAAGTCGGGGTGATGTAGGTGAACAGGCAGAACTGGCCGAGCATCAGCATCAGCATAAGGATCAGCGAGGTCCAGACCTGCTGGCGCGCCAGGACTCGGACCTCACGCGCCAGGCCGGCGGGCTTGGCCTGATATCCGGTAGTGCGCGGCAGAAGGGCCGTCATCGCGAGCGTTGCCGCCACGCCCAGCGCGCACATCACCCAGAAGGTCGCGCGCCAGCCCCAGATGTTGCCGATCGCGGTGCCGGCCGGCACGCCGATGACGTTGGAGACGGTGAGGCCGGACAGGATGACCGCCACCGCCATGCCGCGTTTGTCCTCCGGAACGAGGCCGACGGCGACCACCATGGCGACGCCGAAATAGGCGCCATGCGCGACGGCCACGGCGATGCGCAAAAGCAGCATCGAGGTGAAATCGGGCGCCAGCGCACAGGCTGCCTGGCCGATGGTGAAGGCGACGGCGAGGCCGAGCAGCAAGGTCTTGCGCGGCAAGGATTTGGTGGCGAGCGCCAGCAGCGGCCCGCCAATGGCGATGCCGCAGGCATAGCCCGACACGAGATAGCCGGCGGATGGAACCGAGACGCCAAGCCCTTCCGCCACCTGCGGCAGCACGCCGGCAATGACGAATTCGGTGGTGCCGAAGGCGAAAGCGGCGATGAACAGGGCGATGAGCGGAAGCGACATGGGGAAAGCCTTGGCTGCAACGGCCTCAAACCATGGATGGACGGCCGGGGCAATCCAGAAATTTTTGTCGCGAGTTTAGGTTTTCTTGACTGGCAGCTTTAGGCTCGAGGCTTGCGGCCATAGGGAATCTTCAACCACGCCCGCTCGTGGAAATAGTAGAGCAGGGACTTGGTGAAGACCTCGGTTATGCCGATGGCCGCGGCGAGCTTGACGCTTCCTGTCACGACCAGGGAAATGATCAGCGTGTCGATGGTACCGGTCACGCGCCAGGAAAGCGCCTTGGCGAAACTGCGCGAATGGGTGTCCATCGATTCCTCCGAAAGCCTGGCCCAATCGATCCTTATCCTGACTGGCGGAAGCGGAGCAAAGGTATTTTGCTGTCGAAGCGAGGCGCAGTGAGGCGACTTCAGCTCGCCTTCAACCGCGACCCCGTCAGCAGGCCGCGCTCTTCCAGCACCGGATAGGCCATCGACGCCAGCAGCGAGTTGATCTGCTTCAGGTCGCGGATGGTGTCGAGGTGGATCGAGCTGGTTTCGACGCTCTTGGCGGTGCCTTCGCGCAGCCGCAGGAAATGGCTGGCGCTGGTTTCCTTCTCGCGGTCGCGCAACTGATCCTTCTCCAGCACCAGCTGACGGGCGGTTTCGGGGTCGCGCGAGACCAGCACGTTGAAGGCAAGCCTTGCATTGGCCAGCACAGAGCTGTGGAAGGCGGACAATTCGCTCCAGCCTTCGTCGGTGAATTCCAGCCCGCGGTCGAATTTCTTCTTCACATGCACCAGCATGTTGCGCACGATGATGTCGCCGACCTGCTCGAGTTTGACGCAGGCGCCGATCAGTTCCTGGCAGCGCAGCGCCTCGTCCTCGGTCAGCGGGTTCTTGGTGACCTTAGCGAGGTATAGTTTGATCGCCGCGTGCTTACGGTCGACGCGGTCGTCGAGGGCGGCCAGCGCCTTGATCTTGTCGCTGTCGGCGCTCTCGTAGAGTTCGATGATGCGCTTCAGCATGATCTCGACCGTCTCGCAGACCCGCACCACCTCGCGCGTGGCGTTGGCCAGTGCCTGGCTCGGCACATCCAGAGCGCTTTCGTTGAGCGCCGACAATTCGATGACGTCGAGCGAGGCCGCCGGCGCCGGCTTGGTGCCGAGCGCCACGATCTTTTCCGAGGCACGGTAGACGAAACCGGCCAGCGGCAGGCCGGCAAGCAGGATGATGACATTGAACAGGATATGGGCGTTGACGATTTGGTCGGCCGCCGTCGCGCCGAGGAAGCCGACATGCGGGCGGACGATCATGAACAGGATCAGCATGACCAGCGAGCCCAGCCCGCGCATCAGGAGATTGCCGATCGGCACGACGCGCACGGCGGGCCCGGCCGAGCGCGTCAGCATCGGCGCGATGATCGAGGAGCCAAGATTGACGCCGAGGATGAGGACGACGCCGAGTTCCGGGCTGATCAGGCCGCGGCCGGCCAGCGTCGCCATCAAAAGCACCGCCGCGATGCTCGACTGGAACAGCCAGGTGATCAGCGCCGCCAAGAGATAGGCGGTGATGGAATCGCTGGAGAAGTAGTTGATGATGACCGGCATCAGTTGGCTGTTGCGCAGGGGCTCGGAGGCCTGGCCGATCATTTCCAGCGACAGGATCAGAAGGCCGATGCCGACCAGGATGCGGCCGGTCTGACGCCAGTCGCGCCGCTCCGTGGCCATGAACATCACCGTGCCGGTGATAAGGCAGAGCGGTACCAGCAGCGTGAGATCGAAGGTCAAGAGCTTGACCACGAGTGCCGAGCCGATCTCGGCGCCGCGCACGGCCAATTGGCCGGCGGCACCCGAGACGATGCCGGAACCGGCGAAGGAGCCGACCAGCAGCGTCACCGCCGTCGAGCTTTGCAGCGCGATGGCGAGGCCGGTGCCGGCCAGCACCGCCATGATCGGATTGCGCATGGTGGCGCGCAGCCTGTGGCGCAGCACGTCGCCATAGGCGCGTTCGACGCCGGTCTTGACCATGCGGGTGGCAAACAGCATCAGCGCAACGGCGCCGGCCAGATGCAGAAGAACGACGGAACCGCTCATTGAGGCGCCTTCATGCGAATGGCGCGCGCGATGCGGACATCGCGGCGATCAGGTGAGAAAACAAGGGTACGAATCATGGTCATGGCAGCCGTGGATAATAGCCGGAATATTTTAGCCGGATAATAAAATCTTGTCGATTTTAGGAGGTCGTCGCAGCGCGACAGGCCGTGTCGGGAAATGGACGGGTGCGCAAAATGGTTGCATTGCCGGCCCATGGTGGTGCGGCGGATCCGCCGCACCTATCGCACTTCTGGCGTCCGGCTTGCGATGATGTTCAAATACCGGGAATAAGTAGAAGATTTCATTACACAATTGTAATGCTGGCATTCAGTTTCAGTTCATCCGCCGGCGGTTAATCCTCGGGGCATCGACAACCAAGGAGACTTCCCATGAAGCGCATTGTTCTTTCTGCTCTCGCTGTCGCGATGCTCGCCGCCACGTCGCTTACCGGCCAGGCCGCGCCGATGAACGCGCCGGTCGCGCCGCAGTCGAATTACACCAAGGTCGATTGGCAGAAGCCCGGCCATCACAACGATGTGAGGAAGCGCGTCTTCAAGAAGAAGGTCGTCGTGAAGCGCAACCACTGGCGCAACGGCCAGAGATATTCGGGCTGGAGGCAGCACCAGCCGATCCGCGACTATGGCCGCTACGGCCTGCATCGCCCCGGCCGCGGCCAGGAATGGATCCGCGTCGGCAACGACTATGTGCTGGTTGGCATCCTGTCGGGCGTCATCTTCGGCGCGCTTGCCGCGCAGTAAGTTCTGGCAGCTGGACTGAGAAGGAGGGGCGGCCCGTTACGGCCGCCTTTCTTTTTGCCCTGTGGAAACCGGGTATGGCCCGTATTGGGGGTCGTCGGATTTCGCCGGCGTGATTATATGGTGGGGAAACGAGTTCCCTCAATGCGCTTTCCGCCCGCCTTCCTTGACGAGATCCGCGACCGCGTGCCGATTTCACAGGTCATCGGCCAGCGCGTCGCGTGGGATCGCAAGAAAACCAATGCGTCGCGAGGCGACTATTGGGCCTGTTGCCCGTTCCATGGCGAGAAAAGCCCGTCCTTCCACTGCGAGGACAAGAAAGGCCGCTACCATTGTTTCGGCTGCGATGTGTCGGGCGACCATTTCAAGTTCCTCACCGAACTTGAGGGATTGAGTTTTCCCGAGGCGGTCGAGAAGATCGCCGATATGGCTGGCGTGCCGATGCCTGTGCGAGACGAGCGGGAGGAACGGCGCGAGCAGGAACGCGCCAGCCTGACCGACGTCATGGAAATGGCGACCACCTTTTTCCAGGAGCGGCTGCAGGGGCCTGAGGGAGCCAAAGCCCGCGCCTATCTGCGTGATCGTGGGCTGACGCCGGCGACGCAGCAGTCGTTCCGGCTTGGCTTCGCGCCCGATAGCCGCAATGCGCTGAAGGAACATCTCGCGGCAAAAGGCGTGCCGAAAGCCGATATCGAAGCGTGCGGGCTGGTGCGTCATGGCGACGATATCCCGGTCTCCTATGACTGGTTCCGCGACCGCATCATGTTCCCGATCCCGGATTCGCGCGGCAAGATCATCGCCTTTGGCGGCCGGGCGCTGGCGCCCGATGCGCTGGCCAAATACATGAACTCGCCCGACACCGAGCTCTTCCACAAGGGCAATGTGCTCTACAATTTCGCCCGGGCCCGCAAGGCGCTCGCCAAGGGCGGCACGGTCATTGCCGTCGAAGGCTATATGGACGTGATCGCGCTGGCGCAGGCCGGCTTCGAGAATGTCGTGGCGCCGCTCGGCACAGCGCTCACCGAGAACCAGCTCGAACTGTTGTGGCGCATGGCGCCGGAGCCGATGCTGTGCTTCGACGGCGACAAGGCTGGACTGAAGGCGGCATGGCGGGCTGCCGATCTCGCGCTGCCGTCGGTGCAGGCCGGGCGCTCGGCGCGTTTTGCACTGCTGCCGGAAGGCAAGGATCCCGACGACCTCGTCAAGGCCGAGGGGCCGGACGCTTTCCGCGCCGTGCTTGCCGATGCGCGGCCGCTGGTCGACCTGTTGTGGATGCGCGAGACAGCTGGCGGTGTCTTTGACACGCCGGAGCGGCGGGCGGAACTGGGAAAGACGCTGCGGGAGTTGACCAGCCGCATCCGCGACGAAAGCACGCGCTATCACTACCAGCAGGAAATGCGCGAGCGGGAAAAGAGCTTCTTCGGCTCGCAGCGCGATGCGCGGCAAGGGCGCCAGGACTGGAAACCGGGGCAGGGCAAGGCAGCCGCACCCGGCGGACAATTCGCCAAGCCTGGCGGCGGCCGCATGGCGATCACCGAAAGCCTCGGCCAGTCCGCGCTGGTCAAGCGCGGCAGCGAGGGCATGTCGGTGCGCGAGGCGACGATCATCGTGGCGCTGGTCAACCATCCGCCGCTGATCGACGAGAATTTCGCCCATGTCGAATTTCTCGACCTCGCCAATTCCGATCTGCAGCGGCTGCATGCCGCCATCCTCGACGCGATGGCGCATGACACGGCCAATGACCGCCACGCGGTGGTGGCGACGATCGAGCGCGCCGGCTGCGCAGAGATCTGGGAGCGCGCTGTCGGCCTGATCCGGCGGGCGCGGCAATGGCCGGCGCTGGAGACGGCGGCACTCGAGGATGCCCGCGACGCTCTGAACCAGGCACTGCACTTGCAGCGCAGCGCGCGCACCTTACATAAGGAGCTGAAACAGGCGGAAGCGGCGCTCGAAGCAGACCCCTCGGACGAAAACTTTCGCCATCTGATCGAAATTCAGGCGCAATTTCAGGATGTACAGGCGACGGAAGCGCTGATCGAAGGATTCGGCGTTTCGTCGGGCAGGGCTGGGCGAGCCTAAGTGCAGCTGAATACAGGAATGAGAGCGTGGCCGGGCTTCCCCAGGGGGCAAGGCGCGCTAAGTCGGGTAATTGATTCGCTTTTTTCATGCGAATCATGCCAGAGGCGCTTGACCTTCCGACAGAATGGCGGAATCAGGACGATTCGAAACGTTAACCCGCGCCCGCGCCGACGGGAAATGAGCGATGTGAGGTACTGGTCACTGGACAGGCAGGCCGTCTGCCACAGATATCAGGGTTAATCTGGACTTAACGGTAGATACGGTTACTGGCCCGGTGAAGCGCGTTTCATAAGCGAGCACATCCGGTTTTGACTGGTCCGACAGTTTACGCGGCTTCGATGGCAGCCGCTTGGAGAAGATAAAAAAAATGGCGACTAAGGAAAAGGAAGAGGTCGAGACCGAACGCGAAGGCGCCACCGATGGCCCTCTGCTCGACCTTTCCGATGATGCTGTCAAGAAGATGATCAAGGCCGCCAAGAAGCGCGGCTATGTCACGATGGACGAGCTGAATTCGGTGCTGCCTTCCGAGGAAGTGACCTCCGAGCAGATCGAGGACACGATGGCCATGCTGTCCGACATGGGCATCAATGTCGTCGAGGATGACGAGCAGGGCGAAGAGGCCGAGGCCGGCGACACCGCGGCCGATGCCGAGGAAGACGCCAACGAGCTGGCCGAACAGACCGGCACGGCGGTTGCCGCCACCACCACCAAGAAAGAGCCGACAGACCGCACCGACGATCCGGTGCGTATGTATCTGCGCGAGATGGGCTCGGTCGAGCTTCTGTCGCGCGAAGGCGAAATCGCCATTGCCAAGCGTATCGAGGCCGGCCGCGAGACGATGATCGCGGGCCTGTGCGAAAGCCCGCTGACCTTCCAGGCCATTATCATCTGGCGCGACGAGCTCAACGAATCCAAGATCCTGCTGCGCGAGATCATCGATCTTGAAGCCACCTATGCCGGCCCCGAAGCCAAGCAGGCGCCGGTGGTCGAGCGCATCGAGGAAGCGCCCAAGCCCGAGGAAAAGTCGCGCCGCGGACGCGACGAGGAAGACGACATCACCAATGTCGGCGCCGATACGCGCGGCATTGGCGACGATGACGAGGAAGACGAGGACGAGGCGAGCCTGTCGCTGGCGGCGATGGAAGCCGAACTGCGCCCGCAGGTGATGGAGACGCTCGACGTCATCGCCGACACCTACAAGAAGCTGCGCAAGCTGCAGGACCAGCAGGTCGAGAACCGTCTGGCCGCCGCCGGCACGCTGTCGCCCAGCCAGGACCGCCGGCTGAAGGAGCTGAAGGACCAGCTGATCAAGGCGGTGAAGTCGCTGTCGCTCAATACGGCGCGCATCGAGGCGCTGGTCGAGCAGCTCTACGACATCAACAAGCGCCTGGTGCAGAACGAGGGCAAGCTGCTCCGCCTCGCCGAAAGCTATGGCGTGCGCCGCGAGGAGTTCCTGAAGGAATATCAGGGATCGGAGCTCGATCCGAACTGGACGCGCGCGATCGGCAATCTGACCTCGCGAGGCTGGAAGGAATTCACCAAGAACGAGAAGGATGCGATCAAGGACCTGCGCGCCGAGATCCAGCACCTGGCCACCGAAACGGCGATCTCGATCCTGGAATTCCGCAAGATCGTCAACCAGGTGCAGAAGGGCGAGCGCGAGGCCGCGATCGCCAAGAAGGAAATGGTCGAGGCCAATCTGCGCCTCGTCATCTCCATCGCCAAGAAATACACCAACCGCGGCCTGCAGTTCCTTGACCTGATCCAGGAAGGCAATATCGGCCTGATGAAGGCGGTCGACAAATTCGAATACCGCCGCGGCTACAAGTTCTCGACCTACGCGACATGGTGGATCCGGCAGGCGATCACGCGTTCGATCGCCGACCAGGCGCGCACCATCCGCATCCCGGTGCATATGATCGAGACGATCAACAAGATCGTACGTACCTCGCGCCAGATGCTGCACGAGATCGGCCGCGAGCCGACGCCGGAAGAATTGGCCGAAAAGCTCGCCATGCCGCTCGAAAAAGTGCGCAAGGTGTTGAAGATCGCCAAGGAGCCGATCTCGCTCGAAACGCCGGTCGGCGACGAGGAGGATTCGCATCTGGGCGATTTCATCGAGGACAAGATGGCGATCCTGCCGATCGACGCGGCGATCCAGGCCAATCTGCGCGAGACCACCACGCGGGTTCTGGCCTCGCTGACGCCGCGCGAGGAGCGTGTGCTGCGCATGCGCTTCGGCATCGGCATGAACACCGACCACACGCTGGAAGAAGTCGGCCAGCAGTTCTCGGTCACCCGCGAGCGTATCCGCCAGATCGAAGCCAAGGCGCTGCGCAAGCTCAAGCACCCGAGCCGGTCGCGCAAGCTGCGCAGCTTCCTTGACAGCTGAGTTTGTCTGTCGCGAAGAATTGAGGGCGCCGATTGGCGCCCTTTTTCGTTTCAAGCGTTAAATCGTATCTGCCTGGAGCGGTTCATCATTGCTCTACAACGGTACGTTCAGCCGTGTCCCCCTGACGATGATGCCGCCGCGATCGCCGATCTCGATCGAGCCATAGCGCTGCCTGAAACATTCGGGCAGCGGGCGGTCGCCGGGAACCGACAGCCACAAGCGGAGCATATGGCGC
The DNA here is from genome assembly GCF_057784245.1 of Mesorhizobium sp. CNPSo 4671. NCBI lineage: Bacteria > Pseudomonadati > Pseudomonadota > Alphaproteobacteria > Hyphomicrobiales > Phyllobacteriaceae > Mesorhizobium > Mesorhizobium sp. CNPSo 4671. The sequence goes on from NZ_JBWLUW010000002.1 coordinate 91,247, forward strand.
CGCCTGTCCGGGTCTGGCCAGTCGCGAAAACCCATGCGGTCGTGTAGCAGCGAATGATTGTAGACGAACTGCATGTCGCCCGGCCGAAGCCGCATCGACAGGTTTAGCCTGACATCATTGGCGAGGCTGTCGAAGAGATCCAGTGCTTCGACATGCGCGGTGCTCAGCCGCATGGCATCGGGGAAGCGCTGCGCGCTGTCGATGTACTGGCGCTGGTAGATGCCGGTCAGCAGTCCTGCATGCCAGTTGAGGACCGGGATTTCGAAATAGGGTTTTTCGCCTTCCGGGATTTCGCCGCGCCGGTCGGTGGCGATCGGATCAAACAGCAGGCGGACCAGATCGGGCCGGCTTTTGCGCATCTCATTGTAGATCGTCACCGTGCTGACCAGCAGGGATTCGCCGCCTTGCATGGCATCCCTTAAGCAAAGCAGGCCGACGACATCGGCGGAATCGGTGTGAAATGTCTGACGCTCCGCCGTCTGGTAGATGCGCGTCGTGGGGCTCCTGGCGTCGGCGCCGATGTCGCGGACATGGCCGAGAATATGGCCCTGGGCATTCTGCGAGCGTGCGCTGCCCAGATGCGCGCCAATCCCGCAGAAGATCGTTGCCGCCATTTCAGCCGAATATTTTTCGACCGGGAGGCCGCGCAGCACCTCGAAGCCAATGCCGGCGATCAGTTTTTGGCGAAGGGCGGCAAGATGGCCGGCAAGCCGAGGCAAGGGGAAATCGGCCTTGGCCAGGCCACCAATATCGCGCGAGCGGGCGAGAAAGCCGGTTGCCGCCGATTCCAGCTCCGCGACATCCAGCGGGCCCAGTTCGACCAGCCATTGTTCCGGATGCCTGGCCATGGCCTCGCCGGTCCAAGCGGCGGGAATGTCGATCCGATCCGGCGGCAGGTCTGTTGTCTCGCGCATGACATTCTCCTGCGGGCCCGGATCGGCTCCGGACATTGAGGATTTCCCAGGCTGACGGCTATGACGAAGATGCCGCAATCAGCCGGGTTTTTAAACCGGCTTTCCCTTGTCGGCGCCGACGCGCGGTAGTCCTTGCGGGATGTTCGCTGCGGGAGGATAATTTCGCGTCGGATGCATTTTCTGGGCGACAACCCGGATGCCCGCCCCGGCGAAGCCGCCGTGCTCCGTGGCTCCGGAAGGAGGCGTACCATGACGACCTACATCATGCTGATGAACTGGACCGAGCAGGGCGCGAAGAACGTGCGCGATTCGCCCAAGCGCCTCGACGCCGCCAGGAAGCAGCTGGGCGAGATGGGAGGATCGTTCAAGGCGTTCTACCTGACCATGGGCGAGTTCGACATGGTGGCGGTGGTCGAAGCGCCCGATGATGCGGTGCTGGCGCGTTTCGCGCTGATGCTGGCCGCGAACGGAAACCTCAAATCACGGACGCTGAAGGCTTTCCCGGAATTCGCCTACCGCGAGATCATCTCGTCGCTTGGATGAAGCAAGCGGCAGGGCTCTCGAAGGCGACGGCTAGGTGCCGGCCTGACGGCGCTTTGCCGCAGGACAGGACGCGTCGCCATGATAGACTGCGGCCAGGGGAGATCGCGATGAAGAACGTCTCGCTACTGGCTGCCAGCCTTGCCTTGATATCGTCGATGCCGTTCGCCGCCGGTGCCGCCGCGCAAAAACCGGTCGGCATGGCCAATCCGGCATCGGTGCATTGCGGCGAGATCAGCGGGCGCCTGGTGATCAGGAAGGACAAAGCCGGCAATGAATACGGATTTTGCCGGTTGCCCAAGGGGCGCCTGTGCGAGGAGTGGGCGCTGTTTCGCGACAACAAATGCGTCGGGCCAAAGGCTGCCATGCGCGGTAAGTGACGCGCACGCTATAAGGTGAGATCATGTCCGAAACGCATTCGCATCTTTGGCCCGGCGTGCCGCTCGCCCTCGGCTCCGCCGCTCTGTTCGGCGCGACGCCGCCACTTTCCAAGCTGCTGCTCGATGCCGTGAATCCCTTCATGCTGGCCGGGCTGCTCTATCTCGGCGCCGGCGTCGGCCTCGCTCTCTACCGCCTGCTTCGCGGCAAGCAGGCCGCCGCCGGCGAAGCGCAGCTGGCCGCCAGGGATATCCCCTGGCTGGCGCTGGCAATCGGCATGGGTGGCATCCTCGCGCCGGTGCTGTTGATGTTCGGCCTCAGCCTCAACACGGCGTCCAGTTCGGCGCTGCTGCTCAATCTGGAAGGGCTGGCGACAATGGCGATCGCCTGGCTCGTCTACCGCGAGAATGTCGACCGGCGCCTGCTTTTCGGCGCCTTCGCCATCCTGACCGGCGCCGTTCTATTGTCGTGGCAAGGCAACGGCGTCGCCTTCAACCTTGGTGCCATGCTGGTCGCCGGGGCCTGCCTGGCCTGGGGGCTGGACAACAATTTCACCCGCAAGATCTCGGCCACCGATCCGGTGGTGATCGCCATGCTCAAGGGATTGGTGGCGGGTGTCGTCAATGTCGGGCTGGCGCTTGCCGCCGGGGCTTCGTTTCCTCCAGCGTCGATCGTGGCGGCAACGGCCGCCGTCGGCTTGCTTGGCATCGGCGTCAGCCTGGTGATGTTCATCGTGGCGTTGCGCCATCTCGGCACCGCGCGGACCGGCGCCTATTATTCGCTGGCTCCATTCATCGGTGCCCTGCTGGCCATCGTCATGCTGGGCGATGCCGTCACGCTCAAGCTGGCGATCGCCGGGCTTTTGATGGGCATCGGCCTGTGGCTGCACCTGTCGGAGCGCCATGAGCACGAGCATGACCATGAGGCGCTGGAACACGAGCACAGCCATGTGCATGACGAGCACCACCAGCACGATCATGACGGGCCGGTGAGCGAGCCGCATTCGCACTGGCACCGGCATGCGCCGATGCGCCACCGGCATCCGCATTATCCAGACCTGCATCATCGGCATAGCCACGGCTGAGCATGCCAAGATCATGCTCAAGCAAACACCCAGGCCTGAACTGACCGTTTGGTACAACACGCGTTGCCCGGTCTGCGATGCCGGCATCAGCAGGCAGAAGCGTCGGTTGATCGAAGCGGTCAGGGCCGGGCGGATCGAATTTCGCGACATCAATCTGGAGCCGGCGGCGCTTGGCCGTTTTGGCGCCTCGCTGGAGGATATCCGCCGGCGGCTGCACGCCACCGATGCGGCCGGCCGGCTGCTGGTCGGCGCCGACGTCGCCATCGCCGTGTGGGCGGTAACGCCGGGCGAGGGCTGGCTGGCGAAACTGTTCGGCAATCCGTTTGCCTTGCCGTTGACGCGCTTTGCCTATGATCGCTTCGCCGACCTGCTCTACGCCTGGAACCGGCGCAAAGGCCGCTGGTAGCGAATTCATCCGTCGAACGGGACCGGCCTCACGGAGAGATTGACCGGGCTGGCGCGGCATTCAGATACATCGTAAGATATATCTTGACTCCATGGCGGCGCGCGCCTACTTAAGATATATCGTAAGATAGAACTCAAGGAGCAATCAATGCACAAAGACAATCATTTCGGGCGCGGCCATTTCGGCGAGCGCATGTTCATGCACATGGCCGGAAAGTTCGGCAGAGGGGGCGGCGGCTTTGGCCCGTTCGGACATGGCGGTCGCGGTGGCGGTCGTGGTGGCCCGGGCGACATGTTTCGCGCCGGCCGCATGCTGGCTGACGGCGATCTCAAGCTGATCACGCTGTCGCTGCTGGCCGAGGCGCCGCGCCACGGCTACGACATCATCAAGGCGCTGGAAGAGCGCACCAGCGGCATCTACAGCCCGAGCCCGGGCGTGGTCTACCCGACGCTGACCTTCCTGGAAGAGGCCGGCTATGCCGTCTCGTCGAGCGAAGGCAACAAGAAGGTGTTTTCCATCACCGAGGCCGGGCAGGCGCATCTTGCCGACAACCGCGAGATGATCGACGGCGTGCTCGAACACCTCGAACGTTTCGGCCGCAAGATGGCCAAGGCGCGGGACTGGTTCGGCTGGAACGACGATGGCGACGACCGGCGCGGCGGCCGTGGTGGCCGTGGCGAGCGTTCGGAAACGCGCGACGAATTCCGCGCCATCCGTCGCCGCCTGCGCGCGGCGCTGGGCGAGATCGTCGATGCCCCGGCTGAAAAGCAGGCCGAGGCGATCGCCATCCTCGAAGCCGCGGCGGAAGCGTTGGAAGCGCTGACGCCCCGCTGAGGCGGGCGGCACTTTGCGGTACGCAAAAAAGCCCGGGGAGACCCGGGCCTTTTTTTGTTGGCGATGATGCGGATGGCATCATTCCTTGCCGACATATTCGCTGATCAGCTTTTCGTTGCGCGCCTTCTCGATCTTGGCGGTCATCTCGGCCGACAGGCGTTCGTCGGTGCGGTACTTGACCAGGTTCACCAGGCTGCCGGTCAAGAGCAGGATGCCCATGGCCCAATAACCCTTGGTCGCGAGGTCGACCGGCGCCAGCCACAGCGACAGGCCGAGCATGAAATAGGCGGCACCGACCGAGGCGGTGTTGAACATGATGTAGGTCTGATTGGCGTTCATTGGAGTTCTCCGTTGGTTCGATGATGATGGATTGGATGGAAGTCAGGTCTGCAAAGTCTGGTTTTCAGTTGATGGTCTTCAGGCGCTTGAGCACGTCCTTGGCGCGCACCTTCGCCGCCGGGCCGTGCCCGGCATCCGCAAGACGGTCGCGGATCGCTTCGTGACGCAGTTCGCCGTCGATCTCGTCGAGGATGCCGGCCTCCTCGAAGGGGTCGCTGGCTCCCTTGATGCGAGCCAGAAGCTCCTCGGCGTCGTTGAGGCTCGCCGAGTGGCCGATCGACCTGACCAGGCGTGACTGTGCCTTGCGCTCGGCATCGATGGCCCGGGCCGAGATCATGCCCTGGTTGAGGTCGATGATGCGGCGATGCGCTCGTTCCATCGAAACGCGCATCCGCAACGTTTTTTCGCCAAGGCTCTGTACGGTGGCGCGACGGACTTCGCGTTCATTCTCCAGTTCGGCGATGGCCGCCGCACCGTTTTCGGCGAGCCCGTTATTGCCGGCGGCGAGCGCGCTGAGCGTGCGGCTTTCGAGGTCCGCGTGGCGGCGTTCGAGCTGGTCGAGACCGGCCTGCTCGGCACGCTGGCGGACAATCAGTGAGGCGAGTGTCTGCTTGGCGGCCGCAAGGCCCGCCTCGGCGTCGCGGATGCGCTGTGCCAGAAGGTCGATGGCGAAGCGATCCTTGAGGCCGTCCTCGGCTCGTGCGCTGGCGCCGTCGAGCAGTGTTCTGATCAGGCTAAGCATGGTTCTTCTCCCTTCGAAATGTTGCCGTGAACAATGTTCACGAGGCCAACATAACAGGAAATGAACATTGTTCAAGAGCTTTTTGAACGCTGTTCATGAAATCCCGGATATGGTAAACGAAGGGACGATCATGGTTCGAACAGCCCGAGCGAGGGCACGGGCATCTATAAGGACAAGCATGGCACTGGACAGGGAAGAAATAGGCGAGCGGGTGCTGACGATTGCCGAGGTGCTGCTCAACGAGGGCGGCATGGACAATCTGAAGGCGAGAACCATCGCCGAGCAGGCGGGCATCTCGGTCGGCTCGGTCTACAATCTGTTTTCCGATCTCGACGGGGTGCACCGTGCCGTCAACATGCGGCTGCTCGACCGGCTGGGTGCGGCAGGGGCGGCGGCGATGGCCGATCTTTCCGAGCGCGGCATCACCGATGTGCGCCAGCGCCTGTTGGCGCTGGCCGGCGCCTATGTGCGCTTTGTCGAGGCGCATCCGGGCAGCTGGCCGGCACTGCTCGCCTTCAACAGGCGGCGTCCGACGCTGACCGAGCCGGACGCCTATGAGGCGCGGCTCGACCAGCTGTTCGAGATCATTGCCCGTGTGCTCGCCGGCGGCGATTTCGACCTCGACGAAGACACGCGCCGGATCGCCGCGCGCACGCTGTGGTCAAGCGTGCATGGCATCGTCACCAGCGGCTATGCGGCCAGGTCAGTGCGCCGGCAGGCGGACGAGATCGACCAGCAGATCGAGCTCCTGGTCGCCGTCTTCATCAGGGGGCTGGAACGCGACGGCACATTCGCGCATGCTGGAACAACAGCGTCGTGAATCGCGAACGGACCGCGGTTTGCTGGACGAACAAGGAGATTTGAGCGATGTCTTTTCTGAAACGTCTTTTCGGTGGCGGCGGCGGTGAAGCGGCCGAGCCCAAAAGTGCGGCACCCGCCAAGCAGGTCGAGCACAAGGGTTTCCTGATCAGCGCCACGCCCTACAAGAACGACGGCCAGTACCAGACCTGCGGCATCGTCTCCAAGGAGATCGACGGCGTGGTGAAGGAACACAAATTCATCCGCGCCGACCGCTTCGCCGGCCTCGACGACGCCGTCGACATTTCGATCAAGAAGGGCATCCAGCTGGTCGATGAGCAGGGCGATCGGATCTTCGGGTAGGCAGACTGGTCGAGGCGACCGACCGCATTGCACCAGAGGCGGCAAATGCTGGCGCGGGCAAGCTTGTTCCGACGCTTGCTCGCGGAGCAAACCTCGGTAACGTCTGCTCATTCAAACAGCACTTGAATGCCGGGCATTGCCCGAGGCCGGATAGGCGTCGAAATGCGAGGCGACCGTCCTGGCCATGAGAGGCCCGTCACTTGCCGACGGTTCACGGTTTCAGATCGATGGTGTCCATGTCGCGAAGCGGGAACGCGCGATGGGTGGAAATGGCGACGATCCGGTCGCTCAGGTGGGCGAGCAGCCGCTCCAGGATGCGCTCGCCCTGCTCGTCGTCGAGATGCTCTGTCGGCTCGTCGAGCAGCACCAGCGGCATGGAGGACAGCCACGCGCGCGCGAGGTTGATGCGCTGTACCTCGCCGAGCGAAAACCGGTCCTGCCTGATCCAGGCATCCAACCCGCCGGCTTCATGGATTCGCCTGTCCATCTCGACGGCTTCCAGCGCACGCCACAGGGCCGCGTCCGGTGCGTTGCCGACGAAGAGGTTAGCGCGCACCGTGTCCTCGAGGATGACCGCATCATGCAACACCAGTGCTGAGAGCGCCCGCCGCTCGCCTGCCGACAGGATGCGGTCGCCGGCGGCCAATCCATCCTCGCCGATCCAGCCGGCAACCTGCTTGAGCAGGCTGGTCTTGCCCGAACCGCTTGCGCCGATGAGCACCGTTGGCCGACCTCTTTCGAGCGAAAGCGCGACCGGCGCTCCAATGGGCCGGCCGTCCGGCGCGCGGCGCTGCAGGGCGCGGTGGCGCAGTTGGCGCGGTTCGTCCGGCATGTGCGCTTGCCTGTCCGCCGAACCGACCTCGGTCCACTTGCCGATCTCGGCCCGGGCGGCGTTGCGGCGAAGCACGGCCACCAGCATCCGCGACGCGCCGTTCAACGCTTCGCCCAGCGCCAGCCACGAAAAGCCGAGCAGCATCGGCAGGAGAAGCTCCGTGCCTTGCCGTCCCGCATACCAGGCGGCCGCCATCACGCTGATGCCGGCAAGCGGACCGAGGGCGGCGCCGAGCGTGTCGAGCCCGGCCTGCAGGCGGCGAAGCGCAAGCATCTCGCCATCCGCGCGGGAGAGCGCGGCAAGCGCTTCGCCACACTCATGGCGCCAGGCGCCCTCGGCCTTGAGCGGAACGGCTGACGCCATGGCCGTGCCAAGCCTGCCTGCGCCCCCGCGACGCATCGACCTGGCGCGCTCCCATGCCACGGCGCCAGCCTTGGCCATCCGGTTCCCCGCGAACAGGATGGCGAGCAGCAGAAGCATGATCGGTAGGAGGGAGAGCGGTGCGAGCATCGCCGAACCCGCGATGAGGACGGCGAGGCCGCAGGCCAGCGTCAGCGCCGGCAGCCCGGCACGCAGCCGGGCGTAGTCGAGGTCCTCGACATCGTCGAGATAGTCGGCCAGCCGCGCCTCATCTCCGAGCTGCCATCCGGCCCGGCGCACGGCAGGCGCCGCCGCCATCGCGGCGAAGAGTTCGACGCGATGTGCGACCTGGTCCGAAAGTGCCGCCTTGTGACCGGCCAGCCGCTCGCCATAGCGGGCGGCCGTGCGGCCCACCGCGAACAACCTGACCAGCGCCGCCGGTATGTGGAAGTTGAAGGTGAAGGCGGTGGCGGAAAGGCCGGCGATCGCCACCGATCCCAACAGCCAGGCGGAAACACCGCCGAGCAATACGCCGCAGCAGAGTGCCGAGAAAGCAAAGCCCGTCGCCAGCCGCCACGACTTCCGGCTTGAGGATTGAAGGAGAGTGTTCATGCCGCCACCTCGATGGCATCGTTGGGAGTGAGGTCGACCGTCATGTCCGCGGCGGCGGCGAGGTCGCGGTCATGGGTGGCCACGACGACAAGCCGCGATCGCGAGATCGCAAGCAGCATGCGCCGCACCGCTTCGGCCGTCTGGCGGTCGAGCTTTGCCGTGGGTTCGTCGGCCAGCACGGTCCGCCCGGAAAGCTGCGCGCGGGCGACCGCGATGCGCAGGCGTTGCCCGCCGGAAAGGTTGGCTCCGCCCCGGTCCAGTCTGGCTTCGAGGCCGCCCGGCAACAGCGCGTCGTCGAACAGGCCGATCGCGCTGGCGGCTGCCTCGAGATTGTCCCCGGCAGGCGCGGCGATACTCCATGAAAGGGCTTCGGCAAGCGTTCCCTCCGGCACGCAGCTGTCGGTGGAAACCCAGGCGATTTCCCGGCCGGCGAGTGCATCGGCGTCGAGCGATCCGCCTGGTTCGAGCCCGGCCAGTCGGCGCAGCAATGTCGACTTGCCGGACCCGCTCGGACCGACAATGGCGACGATGCCCTGTTCCGGCAATGCCAGGGACAGGCGGTCGAGAATCGGCAAGCTCTGTGCCGCGACCGGCTCGGCACCGAGCAGCCGGTCAAGTGCGGCCGCCGCGGCAAGGCCCTCTGCCTTGGCGTGATATTGTTCCGAAAAGCGCCGGAAGGGTGCGAAATATTCCGGCGCGATCATCAGGATGAACAGGCTCTGCCAGAGCGCGAGGTTGGAGAAGCCGGGGATCATCGCGAGCTTCAGATGGCCAAGGCCGAGGAAGACGGCGAGGATGGCGATCGACAGCGATGCGAAGAAGTCGATGATGCCGGCATTGACGAAAGCAATGCGCAGCACGCCCATCGTGTTGTCCGCATAGGTTTCGAGGCGGCGAGCCAACTTGGCGTCCTCGGTGGCCATCGCGTGGTTGGCGAGGATCGTGGGCAGCGTGCGGATGCGGTCGGCGAACTGGCCCGCCAACCGGCCGAAGGCGCGTTCCTGGGCGTCGGCGCGCCGGCGGATGGCATTGCCCACCAGCGCGAGGAACAGGATCATCACCGGCGTCAGGCAGATGACCAGCAGCGCCGCCTGCCAGGAGACGAGGAAAAGTGCGATGGCCGCAAGCAGCGGTCCGGCACCCATCATCGTGCTGGCCGCGCGATGGCCGACGACAAGGCCGGCCACCGCCTCGGGATGTCGCTGCATCGAGACGATGACGCCGCCGACCGACAGCGATTGCAATTGCCGCACCGGCATGTCGTTCAGGCGCTCGCCCGCATGCCCGCGCAACCCGGCCGAGACGGCGGTTTCGGCCGACGCCTGCGCCCTGTCGGACGCGAGCCCGGCGAGGCAGGCAGAAGTGAGAAGCACGAGCACCGCCGCGACCAGCCATGGGTCGACGGGATCGCCCATCACCAGCCGCCCTGTGCCGATCGCCGCCGACGCGGCGAAGCCGAGGCGCAACCCGGTGCGCGCGACCTGCAGGATGAGCAGCCGACGCACGCCGCGCCTTGCCAGCCGTTCGCCGATCGACAGTGCCTGGAAAAGGGCGGGGCCGGAGGAGGCGGCCTTCGGATCCGGCGCGGGAACGGCTGACGTTTTCATGCCCCGGTTCTGCCACGCGCGATGATGAAACGAATTGATCCAGATCAAGCCGTGGATGTTCGCGGCGCGTTATGAGCGGGTATCCAGAAGGGATACTCCCATGCCCGACTTTCTCCTCGTCGACCTGTCCCGGCTGCAGTTCGCGCTGACAGCCCTTTACCATTTCCTGTTCGTGCCGCTGACGCTGGGCCTCTCCATCCTGATCGCCATGATGGAGACCGTCTATGTCATGACCCGCCGCGCCATCTGGCGCGACATGACCAAGTTCTGGGGCGTGCTGTTCGGCATCAATTTCGCTCTCGGCGTCGCCACCGGCATCACCATGGAATTCCAGTTCGGCATGAACTGGGCCTACTACTCGCACTATGTCGGCGACGTATTCGGCGCGCCGCTTGCCATCGAGGGCCTGATGGCCTTCTTCCTCGAAGCCACCTTTGTCGGGCTGTTCTTCTTCGGCTGGGACAGGCTGTCGGCCCGCGCGCATATGATCGTGACCTGGTTGATGGCGCTTGGCACCAATTTCTCCGCGCTCTGGATCCTGATCGCCAATGGCTGGATGCAGAACCCGGTCGGCTCGGCCTTCAACCCGGACACGATGCGCATGGAGGTCACCGACTTCATGGCGGTGATCTTCAATCCGGTGGCGCAGGCGAAGTTCGTGCACACCGTTTCGGCCGGCTATGTCTGCGCCGCCACTTTCGTGCTCGGCGTTTCGGCCTGGTACCTGCTGCGCGGACGCTATGTCCAGCTCGCCAAGCGCTCTTTCGTCATCGCCTCGGCCTTCGGCCTGGCCTCGTCACTCTCGGTGATCGTGCTCGGCGACGAAAGCGGCTATGCGCTGACCGACAACCAGAAAATGAAGCTCGCGGCCATCGAGGCCATGTGGGAGACGGAGCCCGCGCCGGCGTCCTTCACGGCATTCGGCATTCCCAGCCAAAGCGACCGCGAGACACATTTCGCCATCCGCATCCCGTGGGTGATGGGCATCATCGGCACGCGCTCGATCGACAGGCAGATCGCCGGCATCGACGATTTGGTCGCCCGTGCCGAAATGCGCATCCGCAACGGCATCGTCGCCTATGACGCGCTGGAGAAGATCAAGGCGGATCGCACCGACACCGCCGCCCGCGCGGCCTTTGATGCCAGCTCCGGGGATCTCGGCTATGCGCTGCTGCTCAAGCGGTACCTGCCGGATCCGAGGCAGGCGAGCGAGCAGCAGATCAAGGATGCCGCCTGGTCGACCGTGCCTTACGTGCCGCTGCTCTTCTTCGGCTTCCGGCTGATGGTGGCCTGCGGTTTCGTGCTCGCCGCGCTGTTCGCGGTGTCGCTGTGGCACACGACACGGGAGACCGAAGCGCCGCGCTGGCTGTTTCGTGCCGCGCTCATCGCCATGCCGCTGCCCTGGATCGCCATCGAGGTCGGCTGGTTCGTGGCGGAGTTCGGACGCCAGCCCTGGATCATCGATGGCGTGCTGCCGACCTTCCTCGCCACGTCCGAGCTTGGCGTCACCGACCTGGCGCTCACCATCTGCGGCTTCACGCTCGTCTACGGCGTGCTCGCCATCATCGAGGTCAAGCTGATGCTGGCCGCCATCCGCAAGGGGCCCGAGGTCGTCAGCCTCATCGATGACCTGCGCCCGAACGCCGAACCCGCACTGCAACCCGCAGAGTGAAAAAGGATCACGACGATGATCGACTTTCTCTTCGACTATGAAACGCTGCGCGTGATCTGGTGGATCCTGCTCGGCGTCCTCCTGATCGGCTTCGCCGCGACCGACGGTTTCGACATGGGCGTGGGCGCACTGCTGCCCTTCGTCGCCAGGACCGACGCCGAACGGCGCGTGGCGATCAACACAATCGGCCCGGTCTGGGAAGGCAACCAGGTGTGGTTCATCCTCGGCGGCGGCGCCATCTTCGCGGCGTGGCCGGCGCTCTACGCGCTGAGCTTCTCCGGTTTCTACCTTGCCATGTTCCTGGTGCTTCTGGCGCTGATCCTGCGCCCCGTTGCCTTCAAGTATCGCTCGAAGCGGCCCGATCCGGCCTGGCGCAGGCGCTGGGACTGGGCGCTCTTCGTCGGTGGCGCGGTGCCGGCGCTCATCTTCGGCGTTGCCCTTGGCAACACGCTGCAGGGCGTGCCGTTCCATTTCACGCCGGACCTGCGCCCCATCTATGAAGGCAGCCTGTTCGGCCTGCTCAACCCGCTCGCGCTCTATTGCGGTCTCGTCTCGGTCGCCATGCTGATAACCCACGGCGCGGCCTGGCTCGCGTTCAAGGCGGAAGGCATCGTCGAAGACCGCGCGCGTGCGATCGGCGCCAGGTCCGCCGTCATCACTTCGCTGCTCTTTGCCGGCGGTGGCGTGCTGGTCTGGCTCGGCCTGCTCGGCGGCTACCGCGTGACCTCGCCGATCGTGTGGGACGGGCCGTCCAATCCGCTGCTCAAGACGGTATCGGCGGACAGCGGTGCCTGGCTGGCGAATTTCCATGCCCATCCGCTGCTCTGGATCGTGCCGGCGCTCGGTGTCGTCGCACCGCTGCTGGCGGCGATCGGCTTCCAGGCCCGGCGCGAAGGCTGGACCTTCCTTGCCTCGCAGTTCGGCGTTGCGATGATCATCGCGACGGTGGGGCTTGCCATGTTTCCCATCCTTCTGCCGTCGAGCAGCAATCCCAGCCATTCGCTGACCGTGTTCGATGCCTCCTCGAGCCGCGCCACGCTGCGCAACATGCTGATCGCTACGGTGATCTTCCTGCCGCTGATCCTCGCCTACACCGGCTGGGTCTACAGCGTGCTGTGGGGCAAGGTCGGCGAGAAGAGCGTCGAGAAGGCCGGTTCGTCGGCCTACTGATTCAACCGGAGTTTTGACCATGTGGTATTTTGCCTGGATCCTTGGCCTCGGACTGGCCGCCTCCGTCGGCATCCTCAATGCGCTCTGGTACGAGCTGCGCACCGTCCGCGAGGAGCCCGCCAAGGACACCGTCGCGCTGCCCACGCCTTGAGCCTAGCCGGGCGGAGGAGCCATCATGACGGATTCTGAGCTGGGGCCGCTGCGCGGGCCGGCGGACATGAAGCGGGCGCATGTGCGGATGCTTGCGCTCTGTCACATGCTTGAAGGTATCGCCGACGATCTGCCGTCGCGCGTCGACCGCTTCCAGTGCCTTGCGGTGGCGGCCGATCTGTTGCCGGTGCTGCGAGAGTGCCATCGCTTCGAGGAAGAGATTGTCTTCCCCGCCTTCGCGCGGCTCCAGGGCGGGGAAGATATCGTCGCGCGGCTCAAGATGGAGCACCTGGAGGACGACTGCGCGGCGGCTGACCTTAGTGAGGTCCTGCTTGCGCATGGCCACGGCAGGCCTATCGAGAACCCCGAGGCGCTCGGCTACATGTTGCGCGCGCTGTTTGAATCCATGCGGCGCCATATCGCCTTCGAGCGCGACCATGTGCTGCCGGGCATTCTCAAGCAGCGTTGAGCGCTTCATCGCATCGCGTTTGGTCGGCGATCAGTCGCCGGAACGCACTTCCAGGCGCGCGAGGTCGTCGACGACAATGTGACGGTTGTTGTCGATGCGAATGACGTTGTTGCCTCGCAGTCTGGTCAATTGCCGGCTCACCGTTTCGATGGTGAGGCCGAGGAAATCCGCGATCTCCGCGCGCGACAGCGGCAGGTCGAAAGCGGCGGCGCGGAGCTCCGGGCCGGCGGCCGGATCGATGTTGCGCGCGATCATCAACAGGAAGCTCGCGATCTTCTCGGCTGCGGTCTTGCGGCCGAGCGCCACCATCCAGTCGCGCGCCTGATCGAGCTCGCGCAATTTCTGTTCGAGCAGCCGATGCTCGAGGTCGGGTTGCTCCTTCATCATTCGCTCCAGCGCCTGGCGTGGAAAAGAGCACAACTCGACATTGGTCGCGGCCTCCGCGGTCAATGTGCTCTCGGCCTGGAACGGTCTTCCCAGAAAATCGGGAGCGAACTGCAGGCCGACGATCTGCTGGCGGCCGTCGGACAGCGTCTTGGTGAGTTTCACGACGCCGGAAAGAACGTTGGAGAACCGCTCGACGTTTTCGGTGTCACTCATCAGTTCCTCGCCGGTTTCCGCCTTGTACCGTTTCGTCGACCTGGACAGCGTGACAAGCTGATCGGGGTTGAGGGCGCCACAAATGCCGCGGTGCCGCGCTTCGCATGAAACGCAGAGAACAGGAATGCCCTTCGTGTGAATGTCTTCGCGCACGATCGTACATCTATAGTGTTACCAGCCGGCAGCGGCAACGCATGGGCGATGACTTTAGCGATGGCGCATATGCACTGCCGAAAGGACCCTGTTGCATAAATCCAGCTTATCATCATCCCTAGTTTTTGAAGACGTTACAGGCCCTTTCGCCGCCTGTAGCTTCGACGCTACACGTTGGAATAACTGGGATTTGGTGGGTCGATGCAGACGCATGCGCGGGTGGTTGTTGTCGGTGGCGGGTGTGTTGGCGCGGGCATCCTTTATGGCCTGGCAAAGCGCGGCTGGACCGACGTGGCGTTGCTCGAACGCACCCAGCTGACCGCCGGCTCGACCTGGCACGCGGCAGGCCTCGTCCCGTCCTATGCCCGCAACGTCAATATCGGCCGGATGATCAACAAGACCATCGAGATCTATGAGGGGCTCGAGACCGAGACCGGGCAGCCGGTCGGATGGCACAAATGCGGCCAGCTGCGCATCGCCAATTCCAGGGATCGGCTCGACGAATACAAGAGCTATATGAGCGTCGTCGACGTCCAGGGCATGCGGGCGCATCTGCTGTCGCCGGCGGAGGCGAGGGCGCTGTGCCCGCTGCTCGACAACAAGCATATGCTGGGCGCGCTTTATCATCCCGATGACGGCCATATCGCACCGGCCGACGTGACCCATGCCATGGCCAAGGGCGCGCGGGATCTGGGCGCCAAGATCTACCTGAACACCGAGGTCACCGGCTTTCAGCGGACCGCCAGCGGCGAATGGCGGGTCGCGACCAACAAGGGCGACATCATCTGCGAGCATGTGGTCTGCGCGACCGGCAATTACGCGCGCCAGACCGGCGCGCTGCTCGGCCTCGAGATCCCCGCGATCCCGATCCTGCACCAGTACTGGATCACCGAGCCGGTGCCGGAGATCGTCGAGCGCAAGCGTGCTGGACGTCCCGAAATGCCGATCCTGCGCGACGAGGGTTTTGAAGGCTATCTGCGCGAGGAAGGCGACGGCTTCATGTTCGGCCCCTATGAGCGGACCGAACACTTAAAACTGTTCGCCGAGAACGGCGTTCCCGCCTGGTTCGGCGCCGACCTCGTCGAAGAGGATTTCGAGGCGGTGTCGTGGAACTGGGAGCAGGCAACGCAGCTCGTGCCGGCGCTGGGAAGCGCCGGCATCAAGGCCAATGTCCGCGGCCCCTTCCAGATGACCGCGGACGAGCTTCCGCTGATGGGACCGGCCTGGGGCCTGCCCAATGTGTGGCTGGCCGAGGGCGTGCCGGGCGGCATATTGTGGGGCGGCACGATCGGCTATTACCTGTCGGAGCGGATCGTTGAGGGCGGCAACAGCCTCGACACCTCCGATCTCGATCCGCGCCGCTTCGGCGACTACGCCAACAAGGCCTGGACGCGCGAAAAAGTCCGCGAGGCCTGGGGCACGCATGCCGAGCAGAAATATCCAGGGCAGGACATGCCCGCCGCCCGGCCACAGAAGACCGCGCCGTCCTATGCGCGGCTGACCGAACTGGGTGCGGCCTGGGGCGTGCTCAACGGCTGGGAGATGCCCAACTGGTTCGCGCCCAAAGGCGTCGAGGCCAAGGACCAGTATAGCTGGCGCTGGACCGCCAAGGGCGTGTTCGTCGGCGAGGAGGTGCGGGCCGTGCGCAATGCCGTCGGCCTGGTCGAGATGACGCCGATGACCAAGTTCGAGGTCTCGGGACCAAACGCCGCCGCCTGGCTCGACAGGATCCTCGCCAACCGCCTGCCGGCGACCGGCCGGGCCGTGCTGGCGCATCACCTTACCGCTGCGGGCGGCGTTCAGGCGGAATACATGGTCGCGCGCCTTGGCGAGGACAGTTTCTATCTCATTTCGACGCCGCGCGCCGAACGCTGGAATTTCGACGATCTCTCAAAGCTGCTGCCCGCCGATGGCGGCGTCAGCCTGAAGAACGTCACCGACGAGCGCGGCTGCTTCACCGTCGTTGGCCCCAACGCGCGAGACGTGCTGCAACCTCTCACCGAGATCGACCTGTCGAACGCGGCCTTTCCCTGGTTCGGCGTGAAGACCGGCAGCGTGGCGCTTGCCAGCGATGTGCGGCTGCTGCGCGTCAATTATGAAGGCGAACTCGGCTGGGAACTCTATCATCCCATGGCCTACCAGCGGCAATTGCTCGACGCGATCCTCAGAGAGGGCGAGAAGCACGGCATGCGGCTCGTCGGCTTGCATGCGCTGGAATCGCTGCGGCTGGAGAAATCCTACCGCGCCATGTACCGCGACATGAATCCCGATCTCAACGCGCTGGAGAGCGGGCTCGAGCGCTTCATCCGCCTCGACAAGGGTGATTTCGTCGGCCGCGACGCGATCCTGAAATACAAGGATAAAAACGACCAGCGCCGGTCGGTGACACTCAAGATCGAGACCGACGGCGCCAGCACACTCGCTTCCGAAGGCTTGTACATCGACAGCAAGCTGGTCGGGCGCATCACGTCGGGTGGTTATGGCTACACGCTCGGGCATGATGTGGCGCTGGCGCTGCTGCCCGAGCGTCACAGCACGCCCGGCACGAAGCTCGACGTCGCGATACTGGGGGAATGGAAGACCGCTACGGTTATTGCGGATTCGCCTTACGATCCGAGCTCGACCAGGGCGCGGATGTAGCGCGCCATCCGGCACGCGCCGTGCGCCGAAGGTCACCGCCAGATTATCTGTGACCGTCCGGAACAAAGCCGACTGACGCAGGTTAGGTCCCCAGCACATGTGTGCATGAAAGGACCTTCCCCAATGAAAACACGCCTATTTCTGGCCTCACTGGCCACAGCTACAGCCATGGCTTTTGCCCTGCCTGCACTTGCCGCCGACAGCGCGCAGGACTTCGTCAACAAGGCCGCTGCGGGCGGCATGTTCGAGGTCGATTCCAGCAAGGTCGCCGAAGGCAAGGTGCAGGATCAGAGCGTCAAGGATTTCGCCCACAAGATGATCGACGATCACGGTGCGGCCAACGCCAAGCTGGAGACGATCGCCGGCGAGCAGAAGCTGACGGTTCCCAAGGAACTGGATGCCAAGCTCAAGGGTGATGTCGACACTCTGCAGAACGGCAAGGATCCGATCGACGCCCCCTACGTCCAGATGCAGCGCGACGCGCACACCGATGCCGTGAAGCTGTTCGAAAGCTACGCCAAGGACGGCGACAACGCCGAGCTGAAGGCGTTCGCCCAGCAGACGGTGCCGACGCTCAAGATGCACCAGGAGATGATCGAGAAGATCGCCGCGACCATGGGCACCCAGTCCTCGGATTCGCAGACGCCCAAGAACACGGTCGGCGGCGCACCCGACCCCATGCCTCCGTTTCCCGGGGCCAACAGCTTCACCGAGGACCAGGCCAAGGGCCGTATCCAGGACGCCGGCTTCGCCGATGTGTCGAAGCTGACCAAGGACGACCGGGGCATCTGGCGCGGCCAGGCCAACAAGGACGGCAAGAACACCACTGTGGCGCTGGACTACAAGGGCAACGTCGTTGCCGGCACCAACTGACACTGAAATCCAGGAGATCAAAACCATGAAAACCGTAACCGGACTTTTCGACAATTACGATGATGCTTCCGACGCCGTCGGCGAATTGGAAGCCAGCGGTGTCGCGCGTGACGACATCAGCATCGTTTCCAGCAATTCGGACAATCAGCACGAGAATGACGGTTCCAAGGCTGCCGATGACGCCGCCGGTGGGGCTGGACTGGGAGCCGCGATCGGCGGAGCCGGTGGACTGCTCGCCGGGCTTGGCTTGATGGCCATTCCGGGCGTCGGTCCGGTGGTGGCTGCCGGATGGCTGGCTGCCACTGCCGTCGGTGTCGTTGGTGGTGCCGTGGTTGGCGGCGCGGCAGGCGGCATCGTCGGTGCCCTCACCGATTCCGGTGTCCCGGAACATGATGCCCATGTCTACGCCGAGGGTGTGCGCCGCGGCGGCACTCTGGTCACAGCCAAGGTCGACGACCAGTTGGTGCCGGAGGCCGAAAGGATTCTGGGACAGGCTACGTCTGTTAACCTGGAAGCACGGCGTGGCGAATACCAGGCCGACGGTTGGACCGGCTTCGACGCTGACGCGGAGAACTACCGCTCGAACGAAATCGGCCGCGATGGTGCTCGCGATGTAAACCGAGTTTGATCGACAGGGCCTCGCTGCCGAAAGGCGGCGGGGCCATTCTGCCGAACAGCCTTCGGCTAACGCATCAAGCCAGCCGCGCGAAGCGCATCCTCAATAGTCTTGCCAATGCCTGTAGCAGAAGCGCGTGAACCATCTGGACGCGGTTGTTCGGCAGGTTCGACCCGCGCTGGCCTCGACTTTTCGGGCGCTATATATGGGCGCAAGTCCGTACCTGCGGTGGGGTTCGCTGCGGCCGCCTCAAACTTCGCCCCTCTTGGTGCATTCCGGCTCGCAAGATCCCAGAAGGCCGCCATACGTCTCGTCGACGATATTCCGACCTCCAGCATGAACGGCGCGGCATGGCCCAAGCCGTCGGCACCGCCTGTCTTCAAGGGGGTGCCATGGCCCATGCCGGCAATTGTGTATTTTTCGATCACCTCACGGCCATCGGCGTCGCACCAGACTTGCCGCGTTTGTCCATCGACGGTCTCTTTTCGAACAGGGCTTGCCCCGACGCGATGAACGCTCTGCCATTGGGCGACAAGGGAGTCCGCATTGGACGGCGCCACCGTGTGGTCGGCCGTGCCCTGCCAAATTGAGATTTTCGGCCAGCTTCCCTGATGCGGCGACGCCTGCGCCAGACGTCGCTGGAGTTCCGACTGAGACGGGCCACCATGCCCACGCATGCGATCGAACGCTTCCGGGATCGTCGATGCGCTGCCATAGGCAAGTCCCGCAATGATTGCGCCGCCGGCGAACACGTCCGGATAAGTTGCCAGCATTGCCGCCGCCATGGCGCCGCCGGCGGACAGACCGGTGATGAAAACGCGCCGGCGGTCCAGGCCATGCTTCGTCACCATGGTTTCGATCATCTGGCGGATGGAGAGCGCTTCACCGCGATCGCGGGTGACATCTTCGGGCACGAACCAGTTGAAGCAGAGATTGGCATTGTTGGCGCGCTGCTGTTCGGGCAACAACACGGCAAACCCTTCCTCTTCTGCCAGGCGAGACCAGCCCGCCCCGTGATCAT
Source organism: Mesorhizobium sp. CNPSo 4671 (assembly GCF_057784245.1). Taxonomy (NCBI): domain Bacteria; kingdom Pseudomonadati; phylum Pseudomonadota; class Alphaproteobacteria; order Hyphomicrobiales; family Phyllobacteriaceae; genus Mesorhizobium; species Mesorhizobium sp. CNPSo 4671. The sequence continues at coordinate 110,420 of NZ_JBWLUW010000002.1, forward strand.
AGCCGGCAGCCGTCTGCGTGCAGCCGTGCAAGACGACGACCAGCGCTGCTCCGCGCGGCAAGTTCTCAGGAACGTAGAAGCGTGCCCGCAAGGTGCCTGGATTGGACCCGAACGTGGCCAGGTCGGACAGACTGTCGAGATGGCCCGGTTGGGAAAATGCCGGCCGGCCTCGCATGGCCGAAAGGCGAGCGATCGTATCTGAGATGTTCCGCAAATCGAAATCCTAGACCGCCGGAATGGCGGAAGCCCGAGCACAACGCACTTACGGCAACATCGTTGCTGCACTGCACAATAACAAGCTTACGCTGGGGTAGACGAGAAGCGTGCTCCGTTCCAAACCGGCGCCGCGTCTCAGGCCGGCCCATTCCTCGGCGACTTCGCCAGTTCCTGTTCCAGATCCACCAGTTCCTTGCCGCCGGCCATCAAATTGAGCAGCTGGTCGCGGGTGATTTCGCCTTTGGCGTAGGTGCCGGTGCTCCTGCCGCGCTTCAGCAGCGTGAAACGGTCGCCGACGACATAGGCGTGGTGAACGTTGTGGGAGATGAAGATGACGCCGATGCCGCGCGCCTTGGACTGGACGATGAGCTTCAGGACCACGGATGCCTGGTGGACGCCCAGCGCCGATGTCGGCTCGTCCAGGATCAACACCTTGGCGCCGAAATAGACGGCACGCGCGATGGCCAGGCATTGCCGTTCGCCGCCCGACAGCGTGCCGACCGGCTGTTCGGGGTCGCGCAGCTGGATGCCCATCGCCGACATCTCGTCATAGGCCGTGCGGTTGGCGAACTCGGCGTCGAACTGGCTGATCGGCCCGAATTTGCGCATCGGCTCGCGCCCGAGGAAGAAGTTGCGCGCCACGCTCATCAGCGGCACCAGCGCTAGGTCCTGGTAGACGGTTGCGATGCCGCTGTCGCGCGTATCGGCGGGCGAGGCAAACCGTGTCGGCTTGCCCTGGACGCGGATTTCGCCCTCGTCGGGCGTGTAGACGCCCGACAGCGTCTTGATCAGCGTCGACTTGCCGGCGCCATTGTCGCCGAGCAGGCAATGCACCTCGCCGGGGCAGACGTCGAAGGACACGTCCTTCAGCGCCACGACCGAGCCGAAATATTTGCTGACCGACTTCAGTTCGACATAGGGCTCGGCCATCACCGGCTCCTCATGGCGCGGTTGCGCACATAGCTGTTGAACAGCACCGCGATGATCATCATGGCGCCCATGAACAGCTTGAACCAGTCGGTGTCGATGCCAGTGTAGAAGATGCCCATCTGCACCACGCCGAAGATCAGGGCGCCGAACATGGCGCCGACGGCCGATCCGTAGCCGCCGGTGAGCAGCGTGCCGCCGATGACGACGGCGATGATGGCCTCAAATTCCTTCTGCGTGCCGCGAAGCGTGTCGGCGGAGCCGGTGACCAGCACCTGGATCGCCGCGAACAGGGCTGCCGCGAGCGCCGTCATGACGAACAGCGTGATCTTGGTGCGCGCCACCGGCACGCCGAGATTGCGCGCGGCATTGGCTTCGCCGCCGGCGGCAAAAATCCAGTTGCCGAAGCGGCTGCGCGTCAAGAGCCAGGTGCAGGCCAGTGTCAGCACGATCCACCAGACGATCGACACCGGAATGCCTGAGATCGACGGCAGGCCGTCCGCCCGCTTGCCGATCAGGCCGATATCGGCAAGCACGGCGATCAGGCCGGAAAACACCTGTCCCGAAAACAGGCTGTTGAGCGGATCGTGCAACGCCAGCTCGTGCACGCCCGACACCTGGGTCCGCCCTGAAATGCCGCGCGTGAGGCCAAGGGTGAGGCCGCGCAGCATGAACAGGCTGCCGAGCGTGACGATGAAGGAGGGCAGGCCAGTCCTGACGACGGCGAGGCCGTTCAGCGCGCCGATGCCACCGCAGACGGCGAAGGTGAACAGCAGCGACAGCCAGATCGGCCAGCCCCAGAACACGGCGGGGATGGCGATCAGGATGCCGGCAAAGCCGATCATCGAGCCGACCGAGAGGTCGAACTCGCCGGCGATCATCAGCAGAGCCACGGGGGCGGCGAGAATGCCGAGCTGGGCCGAGACTTCGAGGAAGTTGACGATCCCCTTGGCACTGAACAGTCCCGAGCTTCCCGCCGTTATGGCGAAGAACACGAAGACCAGCACCGTGCCGGCCGCCGCGCCAAGCTCCGGCCTGCTCAACAGGCGGCTGAGGCGTGAGACGGACCGGACCCGCTCGTCGCGAATCTCTGAAACCATGGCTGCTTGCCCTTCACATAGAGCCGTTCATCGTTTCACGCTGAACAGCTCTATCTCCTTGCCTTGACGCAATTCCGGACGGAAAATCGCTCACACTTTTCCTGGAATTGCTCTGATGAAGCGGCCGGAGCGGGGCCCCGGCCGCCAGTGCTAGCGCTTGCCGAGTTTCGACAGCTCGATGACCGAGGCGGCGGTGTCCTTGGTGACGAAGCCGGGGCCGGTCGGATAGTCGGCGATCGGCATGATCTTGTACTTCTTCCAAAGGTCGAACATCGCGACCGGGATGTAGCCCATGGCATATTGCTGGGCGTCGATGCCCCATTCCATCTTGCCAGCGACGACGGCCTGCAGGATCGTGGGGGAGAGATCGAACGTGCCGGTCTTCACCTTGCCGGAGAGGCCCAATTCATCAAGCGCGGCGAGCGTCGGTTCGGCACCGCTGGCGCCGACGGCGAGAATGAATTGTGTATCGGCATGAGCGGTCATGTAGGCGATCACGCGGTTCTTCATTTCGGTCGGGTCGATGACGCCGTTCATCACCGGAACGTCGACGCCCAGCCCCTTGGCAAAGCCGGCGCAGCGGTCGTCGAGGCTCGAATTGCCGACCTCGTGGTTGGCGCAGACCGCCTTGGTGAGGCCGAGCGCCTTGATGCGTTCGCCGGCCATGACGCCCGCCTGGAATTCATCCTGCCCCATGAACAGCAGGCCGCCAAGGTCATGGGTGAGTTTCGAGCCGCCTGAATCGATGATGATGACCGGGATGCCGGCGGCGACGGCGTTCTTGACCGGCGTTGAAAGCGCGGCCGCATCGGGGATCGAAACGACCATGCCGTCCGGTTTCGAGGCCGTGATGGCGTCGATCATCTGTGCCATCTTGGCCATGTCGAAGGTTTCGGGCGCCAGATATTCGGCCTTGACGCCCAGCGTCTTGGCGGCATCGTCCATGCCGTTCTTGACCACCGACCAGTAGGGGTCGCCGCTCTGGCCATGGGTGACGAACACCACGCGCGTTTCGTCGGCGGCCGCAAGGGTCGTGGCCGCCGCCATCATCGTGAAGCCGGCCAGCAGGCCGAGCGCAGGCTTTACTAATTTCGCAAGCGAAAACATAACAACCTCCTGTTTGTTTTCCGCCGCCGCAATTACGGTCGGCAGTCCAGTTGCCCCTTTATTCCAGTTCCATTCCTCAGCACTGGTTTCGTGGAGGCCGCATGCGGCCCCAATCATTCCATGATGGTAAATCCGGCCTGCCGCGCCATGCGCGACAGGTTCCGAAATCCCATTGTCGCATAGGTCAGCGGGTTGGCCTTGTTTGGGTCCTGCTCGGCCTCGACGACCAGCCAGCCGCTGTAATCATTGTCGGCCAGCACGCGCAAAATGGCGGAGTAGTCGATGAAGCCGTCGCCGGGGACGGTGAAGATCCCCTCCATGACCGCGCCCATGAAACTCATGTCCTCGGCGCGGGCACGCTCGAGCACGGGTTTGCGGGCGTCCTTGCAATGCACATGCACGACGCGTTTGACCTGCGCCTTGATGAGCGCCAGCGGGTCGCCGCCCGAAAAGATCGAATGGCCGGTGTCGTAAAGCAGGCCGACCGCTTCGCCGGTGTGCCTCATCAACAGGCCGACCTCGGCATCGGTCTCGACGATGGTGCCCATATGGTGGTGAAAGGCCATGCGAACGCCGAAATCCGCCATCCTTTCGGCGAGCGCGGTCAGCTTGCGGCCGTAGGCCGGCCATTCCTCGGGGCTCAGCGCAGGACGCTGCGAGATCGGCCCCCAGATGGCGTTGTGGCGCCCGCGCGAGGTGTCGGCATAGACGACATGGGTGGAGCCCATATCCTTCAAAAGCTGGAGATGCGGCGTGATCGCATCCATCTCCGCACTGAGGTCCTTTTCGTCGCAACGGCCGTCATACCAGCCGGAAACCACAGCAAGGCCATACTGTGCCATGATACGCTTCAACTCGGCCGAGTGGCGCGGAAACTTGCCGCCAAGTTCGGTGCCGGAATAACCGGCCTGTCTGGTTTCGCTGAGGCAGACTTCAAGCGGCGTGTCGCCGCCGAGTTCCGGCACGTCATCATTGGTCCAGGTGATCGGATTGATGCCGATGCGAACCGTCACGGGCGAACTCCTGATTGCTTCGATTGGGCAAGGTGATGGCGGGTCAGCCCGGCCAGCAGCGTCATGTCGCGGCGGGCATGTTCGGCGGTGTTGCGCACGGCTGAGCCTTCGACGATCGCCGACCAAAAACCTTTCAGTTCCTCGACGAATGCCTCTTCGTAGCCGCTGCGGATGTCGCGGCTGGAAAGCGTGTGGCCGTTGCCGGTGCGCAGTGTCAGCCGCGTTGGCTGGTGGTTGAGATAGGGCGAGGGGAATTCCAGCTCGAGCGCGGCGTCGTCGAAGTAGAGCGTGATGCGCTCGCGATAATCGGGCAGCCCCGGAGTGGCGATGTGGACCATGGTCCACAATGCCTGGCCGCCTAGGAGCAGCACGGCGCCCTGGCCGCCTTCGCCCTTGGCGAAGAGCGAGGCGCCGACGATCTCGCCATCGGCGACACCGAGTGCATCGAGCAAGCCGTGGACGGCGTTGACGTCGTGCACGATCGACGAGGAAAAGGCGCCGACAAAGCCGCGAAAGGTGTCGGGATCGTCCATCCCCGGCACGGCACGCTCCACCTGCTCGCGCTGCCTGGCTTCGGTCGAGGCAATCAAACCCGCCGCGACGTCATCACCCCGGCAAGTGGAGGCGTGCCGAATGAAGGGCCAGGCGTCGGGATCGTTGACCTCGACCGAAACGTAGCGAAGCGTATGCGCCGTGCCGGGCAGCATGTTCAGTGCCGCCTCGTAGCTCGGGTCGAAACGCTTCATGTAGCCGACCTGGAGTACCTTTCCGGCGCGATCCCTGGCGGCGATCAATTCATCGATGTCCTGCGTGCTGTAGCAAAGCGGCTTTTCGCAGAAGACATGCAGCCCCCTGGCGAAGGCGGCGAGGCTCTGTTCTCGGTGCAGCGCGTCCGGTGAGGCGATGACCACGGCGTCAAGCGGCAGTGCAAGGAGTGCGTCGAGATCTGAAAATGTCTCGAGGCCGAATTCCTCGCCGACGAAGGCGCGGACTTTTCGCGACGGATCGTAGACGCCGAGAATCTTGAACTGCCGGTGCAGCTTGAGCAGATTCGGGATGTGCTCGACCTGGGCGACGCCGCCCGCACCGATCACTCCCACCCTTATGCACTGCATCGGCCAGCCCCATCTGAACCCGAACGCTTTTTTCTTGAGCCTAGGCCGCCTTTGGTTCCATTGTTAGAACCAGATTCCAATGATTTTCGGGAACCAGATGAAGACCAGTTTTCCCGTCGACGGCATCGCTTTGGATCGCGACAGCCCCGCCAATCTGCACAGGCAGCTCTATGTCCAGTTGCGCGGCCTGATCGAACGGCGCGTGCTGCCGAGCGGCCACGCACTGCCCTCGACACGGGTCATGGCGCGGGATCTGAATATCGGCCGTAATACGGTGATTGCCGCATGCGACCAGCTGGCACTGGAAGGCTATCTGGCGATACGGCCGCGCAGGCCTTCGGTGGTCATGGACCTGCCGACCCGTTCGGTGGCGGCGGAACAGGTGTCGGTCGAGGACGCCAATCCGATATCGCGGCGCGGGCAGACCATGCTTGCCCAACCCTATCACCATGGCCGGCCGGGCATGCTCGCCTTTCATCCCGGCATGCCGGACCCGGACAATTTTCCGTTCAACACCTGGTCGAAACTGCTCAGCCGCCGCGCCAAATTCGCGCATATCGATCTTTTCGGCACCTATCACGTCAAAGGCTATCCGCCGCTTTGCGAGGCCATAGCGCGCTACCTCACCGCGTCGCGCGGCGTGAAGTGCACGGCCGAGCAGATCGTCGTCACCAATGGCGCGCAGTCGGCGTTCGATCTCCTGGCGCGGCTGCTGATCGATGACGGCGACACGGTGTGGATGGAGGAGCCGGGCTATTATGGCGCCGGGTCGGCCTTCGTCTCGGCCGGGGCGAGGCTGGCACCGCTGCGCGTCAGCAAGGCGGGCTGGCACCTCGAGCCGCCGGCTATCATTCCGCGCATGATCTTCGTGACGCCGTCCTGCCATCACCCGCTCGGCATAACCATGCCGATGGAACAGCGGCTCAATCTCCTGCATATGGCCGAAAGCTGGCGCTCGTGGATCATCGAGGACGACTATGACGGCGAATACCGTTTTCAGGGCCAGCCCATTCCGGCACTGCAAGGCATCGGCGCGTCAAACCGCGTGGTCTATGTCGGCACCTTCGCCAAGATCCTCTTCCCGGCGATGCGGCTCGGCTTTATGGTGGCGCCCAAGGCAATCGACCATACGATCGTCTCGGCGTTGAGCGTGAGCGGCCAGTTCGCGCCCTTACTGACCCAGGCCGCGCTGGCGGACTTCATGAATGAGGGGCATTTCACCCGCCATCTCAGGCGCATGCGGCGTCTCTACGCGGAGAGGCGGCAGTTCTTCCTGGAAAGCGCGCAAAGGCATCTCGGCGAATGGCTGGATTTCCACACCACCGAATCCGGCATCCAGGTCGTCGGCATTTTCCGAGACAGATGCAGCGACCGGGCGGTTGCCGAAGCGGCGCTCCAGCACGGCATAAACGTCTCGGCGCTGTCGATCCAGTATCGCCATGGCACGGAGCAAAACGGCCTTGTCATGGGCTTTGCGGCGGCCGATGAGCAGACGACCGAAAAGACGATGCAAAAGTTCCGCACCGTGCTGCAAAGCCATTTTTCGCGAATGAACAACACTGGGTAACCAACTGGGATTATTAGCTTTTTAAGATGGGCTCGCGCCGATGGGTGGTGCTAGCCCAGCTCTGCCATCCGTGCCCGACAGCGCACCTCGTCGATCGGCCTGCCAAGCGCGGCAAAGCGCGTGGCTGCTTCCTCGAACGCCGCCACCGCCCGGGTTTCGTTACGCTCGGCCCGGCGCTGCACGCCGCGCGCTTCCCACACGGCAGCCACCCAGGGGCTGCCATTCCACATGCCGGCGACCCGCTCAGCCTCGTCGAGCCGGCGGTTGACCTGCTCGGTCTCGCCCGCTTCGGCCAGGGCAACGGCAGCCGCGGTGCGGAAGGTCATCGAGCAAGGCTGGCAATTACAGCCCGATGACAGCATACGGTCACCTTCGCGAATGGTCTCGGCGATCCTCTCGGAGGTGGCGGCGGCGCGCACCTCGAGCCCTTTCAGGCTGATCAGCAAATGCGGCGCCAGCCAGGAAGAATGGGCAAGGGTGGTGGCGCGGTGGATCAGCCGTCCCGCCTGCCATTTCTGGCGGCGGGCAAGCGCGAGTTCCGTCTGGCGCTGCAGCGCCAGCACGCGGCCGGCAACGGCTCCCACCTGCGCATAGAGTTTTTCGGCTTCGGTCAACATGCGTTCGGCCTCGGCCAGCTGGCCCGAGAAGAGCGCCGCTTCGCCCAGCACGAGCGAGGCCAGGCCGCGCCCGGCGATCGAGCCGGCGCCCTCGGCCACCGACAGCAGCTCCCGTGCCGAGGCGGCGATGTCGTGGTGGCCCTTGGCACTGCAGAGGCAGAATTCGGCCAGGCACAGATGCCCGTCAAAAACGTTGGAGACGAAGGCCGGCCTGGAGCGGACCCATTCGATGAACTCCGCCCTGAACAGTTCGCGCCACTGGCCCTGCATGTGGGCCACCAGGCCGATCAGGGCGCTGGCCTCGCCAACCTCGCGGGCAAGCCCGGCACCCATCGCCAGTTCGCGGGTTTCCCGGCCGACCTGGCCGGCCTTGGCAAAGTCGCCGCTTTGCAGGTGCAGCAGGCCCCAGGCCAGCGAGGCGCGGATGCGGTCGCTCAAGCCGACGGGGTCGATGGAGGGCACGGCCAACGCCTTCTCGTAGAGCTTCACGGTTTCGGCGCCCGGGCCGACGCCAAGATCGATGCGCAGGCTTTGGCTCAGCTGATTGAACAGCCGGATCGCCTCGGCCCGGTTGCCGGCGTCGAGCGCCGCCTGCATCAGGGCGCATTGCGCCTGCTCATCGGCCGGGTCCAGCGCGATCAGGCGCTGCCACAGCTTGCCGGCCCGCAGCACCTCGGCATAGCGCTGCCGCAGGGCCTGGCGGGGCGTTTCGAACCAGTCGACATAGGGGTCGTCCGGCAGCAGGTCTCCCATGTAGAGATCGGCGGCCATTTCGCAGGCGCTAGGGTCGGAGCCTCGCAAGGCAAGTTTGGCGGCGGCCTCGAAAGCGTCAACGTCGATTTCAAGATCGGCCGCTGGGGCGAGGGCGATGACATCGGCCGTCTGCTCGATCAGGTCATGAGCACCCAAGGCGCGGCGGGCGAAGTGGATGGCCTTGCGCAGGTTCGCTCCGGCAGCCTCCGGATCAAGATCGGGCCAGAAGGCCTCCATGACCTGTTCTCGGTGAATGCGGTGCGAACGGGTGACGGCAAGCAGCTTCACCAGCGCCGCGCCACGGTCACGGCGCCAGGCCGCGGCCGGAATGACTTGACCGTCCAGACCGACACTGAACCCGCCGAGCAATTGGACTTGAACGCGCACCCGAAGCACCCTTCAGCAAGCGATCCGCCATTGCCGCCAAAAAACGGCCGTCACAAGCGCCTGTGGGATGGGGAACGCTGGCGGAACATAGGTTGCCTAGTCTGCACCCGTAGTCAATTCCAACCATCTCTCGCAGGAGGATCGAATGTCTCTTCGTATCGCCGACATGGCCCCCGACTTCGCCGCCGAAACCACACACGGCCCAATCAGCTTCCACGACTGGCTGGGCAGTTCATGGGGCATCCTGTTTTCCCATCCCAAGGATTTTACCCCCGTCTGCACCACCGAACTCGGTTACATGGCCAGGCTGAAGCCCGAGTTCGACAAGCGCGGCGTCAAGATCATCGGGCTTTCCGTCGATCCGGTCGAGCGTCATGCCGGATGGGCTGATGACATTGCCGAGACCCAGGGCCATGCACCGAACTTTCCGATGATCGGCGACCCGATGCTGGCCATTGCCAAGCTCTACGACATGCTGCCCGCCACGGCCGGCGACAGTGCCGAGGGGCGTACGGCGGCCGACAACCAGACGGTGCGCCATGTCTACGTCATCGGGCCCGACAAGAAGATCAAGCTGATGATCGCCTATCCGATGACCACCGGGCGAAACTTCGACGAGATCCTGCGTGTGGTGGACTCCATGCAGCTGACCGCCAAGCATCGCGTCGCCACGCCGGTGAACTGGCGGCAAGGCGACGACGTGATCATCGCGGGTTCGGTTTCAAATGATGAAGCCAAGGCGCTCTATCCCGAGGGCTGGAAGCAGCCCAAGCCCTATATCCGCATCGTCCCGCAGCCGCACGGCAACGCCTGAGCCTTCTTCCAGGCGTCCGGCAACAAGAGGTGACATTATGAAAACCCGTATCCTTATCCTTGGCGCCGGTTTCGGCGGGCTCGAACTCAGCACGTCCTTGTCAGAAGCTTTGGGTGACAGCATTGCTGTCACCCTGATCGACAAGTCGGATTCCTTCGTGTTCGGCTTTGCCAAGCTTGATGTGATGTTCGGCCGCGCAACCGAAGCGGCTGTGCGGCTGCCCTACGCCGACTACGCCAAGGCCGGCGTCACGATGAAGCGCGAGACCGTCACCGCCATCGACCCGGAACGGCGGCGCGTGACGACGGACAAAGGTGTGCACGAGGCGGACATATTGGTGATCGCTCTCGGCGCCGACTATGACGTATCGGGCACACCCGGCATCACGCTTGGCCGCAACGAATTCTATTCGGTTCCGGGCGCCGCTCACATGGCGAAGGTGCTGCCAGGCTTCACGCGGGGTAATGCCGTGATCGGTGTCTGCGGCGCGCCTTATAAATGTCCGCCCGCGCCCAGCGAATGCGCGTTGATGCTGCATGACTACCTGACCGAGAGGGGCGTTCGGGGCGACTGCCAGATCACCTATGTGAACGCGATGTCGAGCCCGGTGCCGCCTTCTCCCGAAACGTCGAAGGCGCTTCTGGCCGCCTTCGCCGAGCGCCGCATCACCTTCATCCCCAGCACCCGTGTGGTGTCCGTGGACGAGGGCCGCAAGGTTGTGACGCTCGACAATGGCGGCGAACTGCCCTGCGATCTGTTCCTGGGCGTGCCCCGGAATCGCGCGCCCGATGTCGTCGTCGAGGCCGGCATCACCGAGGGCGGCTGGGTGACCATCGATCCGCGCACACTCGAAACCCGATTTCCCGGCGTCTACGCGCTGGGGGATCTGGCCAATACGGGCGCGCCGAAGGCGGGCGTCTTTGCCGAGGGCGCCGCGCGCACCGTTGCGGCCAACCTGATCGCCATGCTGCGCCATGAGGAACCGACGGCAAGGAACCCGGGCGCGGGATCCTGCTACATCGAGTTCGGTGCCAACCGGATCGCCAGGGTGGATGTTGATTTCTTCTCCGGCCCGAAACCCACCGGTGCTTTCTACGAACCGTCGGAGGCTTTGCGGGTCGACAAGGTGAATTTCGGCTCCAGCCGCAAGGCCCGCTGGTTCGGGCATTGACCTTCGAGAAGGGCGGGCGCCGATGAATTGTCGCCGCCGCCCGTCCCGTTGCCTCAGGCCATCTGCAACTGCTTTCGCGGCAAGGGCGGGAAGGCGATCGCTATGCCCGCGGCACCCAGGCCGATAAGGGCCGAGCCGATGAACAGCCAGTGGTAGCTGGCATAGGCATCGAACACCATGCCGCCGGCGAGCGGGCCGAGCGCCATGCCGAGACTGGACAGCATGGTCGCGGCGCCGAACACGGTGCCGAGGATGCGCTGGCCGAAATATTCACGCGCCAGCACGGCATAGAGCGGCATGACGCCGCCATAGGTGGCGCCGAAGATGACGGCCAGCATATAGAACTGGTCGAGCTGGCTGACCGAGAGATAGGCGGCAATGACGACCGCCTGGATCGCCAGACCGGCGATCAGCACCGGCTTGACGCCGAGCCTATCGGCCAGCACGCCGTAGAGAAGCCGGCCACCCAAGCCAGCGAGACCCTCGACGCTGTAGATCGTGACCGCCGCCATGGGGGCGACGCCGCACAGCATGGCGTAGCTGACCATGTGGAAGATCGGCCCGGAATGGGCGGCACAACAGGCGAAAAAGGTCAGCCCGAGCACGACGAACTGCGGCGAACGCAGCGCCTGCGCCACGCTCATGCCGGCACCCTCGGCGACCGGCGTGGAGGCCGCACCCGCCACCGCGGGCTTTGGCGGCTGGCGCACCAGGAGCACCGCCGGCAGCAACAACACCCAGGCCATGATGCCGATGTCGAACATGGCGGCGCGCCATTCATAGGCCGAGATCAGCCAGCGGGCGAAGGGCGAGATCGTCATCGGGGCGACGCCCATGCCGGCCGAGACCAGCGAAACCGCAAGGCCGCGATTGGTGTCGAACCAGGCCGTGGTTAGCGCGATCATCGGCGCGAAGAAGGCGCTGGCCGCAAGCCCGACAAGCACGCCATAGCTGATCTGGAAGGTCAGCAGCGAGCCGGCGCGGCTCGACACCACAAGTGCCAGGCCGAGCAGCACGGCACCGATCGCCACGACGATAAGGGCGCCAAAACGGTCGGAGAGAGCGCCCCAGGCGAAACCGCCGAGGCCCATGACCAGGAAGTTGAGCGTCATGGCGCTCGAAATGCCGGCGCGCGACCACTGCGTGTCGAGCGCCATCGGTTCGAGAAAGATCGCCAGCGAAAACATTGTGCCGATGGCGACACAGGACATCAGCGCGCCTGCCGCGACGATGACCCAACGATAGGAAAGGTTCATGCAAATCTCCCATGCCAAAGGCAGCGCTTAGCGCTGCTTGCGTCCGAAGGACGAGGGCGTTGAGGTCGATCCTACAATCTGGTTGCATTTTTTATCTAGTTTGGAATGACGCCCATTTTCGCCCGGCCGGATCGTCTTACCGGCGCCAGTCAGATCGGCAGTTCCGACGTGTACTTGATCGTCCAGCTGGGAACGTCGGTCTTGACGTTCTGGACGCCCTTGATGCGGCTCAGATGCTCCGACTGGAAGCGGCGATAATCATTGACGTCGGCCGCCACCACGCGCACCAGGGCATCGCAGTCGCCGAGCATCAGGTAGCATTCCATGACCTGCGGCAGCTTGGCCACTTCGGTGGCGAAGTGCTGGACCGTATCTTCGTCCTGCGTCTTCAGCCAGATGCGGGTGAAGAAAGTGAGGCCCTTGCCGATGCTGGCCGGGTTGAGCACGGCGACATAGCGGTCGATGACGCCGGCCTCCTCCAGAAGCTTGACGCGCCGCAGGCAAGGCGAGGGTGACAGGCCGACCTCGTTGGCCAGTTCGTTGTTGGCCATGCGGCCGTTGCGTTGCAGCGCCCGCAGGATGCGCCTGTCGATGTCATCGAGCTTCATGGTGTTGAATTCCACTTTATCGGCCATGAGTGACACTCAATGCCAAAAATGGGTGAAAAACAACAATCTTCGCAACCAAATTGCGGAGCGGTGTGGGTATGTTTGCCGCCGGTATCACGAGAGCTCAAACGCAGGGAAGCGGCGGCCGCGAGGCCCGCCGACGGCAGAGCATGAGCATTTCACAGACAATCGAAGCGGTGGGCGATGGCTCCGGATCCGAGTTCCGCCGGGGCGTGGCGTCCTGCGCGCCGGTGCTGCTCGGCACCATCCCCTATGCCTTGGTGCTTGGCGCCCAGGCGACCCAGAAAGGGTTGAGCACGGTCGAACTGTCCATGATGACGGGGCTGAACTTCGCCGGCGGCTCGGAATTCGCGGCGATCCAGCTGTGGACGTCGCCGCCGCATATCCTGCTCATCGTCGCCATCACCTTCCTGGTCAACAGCCGGCATCTGCTGATGGGAGCAGCACTTGCGCCGTTCCTGCGCGACCTGCCGCGGCGCAAGGCGTTTCCGGCGCTGTTCTTCCTGTGTGACGAAAGCTGGGCGCTCGGCCTGGCCGACGCCAAACAGCGCGCCGGCGCCGGCCTCACGCCGGCCTTCAGCCCGCGCTATTACATGGGCGCGGCGCTGGCGATGTATCTGACCTGGGTTTCCTTCACCACGCTCGGCGCCTTGCTCGGGCCGATGCTCGGTCATGTCGAGACCTATGGTTTTGACATGGCGTTTCCGGCTGTCTTCCTGGTGCTGATGCGCGGCATGTGGAAAAGTGTTTCGGCGGCGCGACCGTGGCTGGTCAGCCTGGTCGCCGCCGCCCTTGTCTATCTCTTCATTCCCGGCGCCTGGTATGTCGCGGCGGGCGCGGTGTCGGGGCTCGCCGCTGCCTGGCTGATGGCAGGTGAGGCATGATCGACATGGCAACCCTTCTCACCATCGTGCTGATGGCCGGCGTCACCTATCTCACCCGGATCGGCGGCTATGTCGTGCTGCGCAACCGCGTGCTCAGCGCTCGCGCCACGGCGGTGATGGAAGCGGCACCAGGCTGCGTGCTGATCTCGGTTATCGCGCCGGCGTTCGTGTCGAAGAACCCAGCCGATCTGCTGGCGCTGGCCATCACTTTTGTCGCGGCGATGCGGTTGTCCATGCTGCCGACCGTGCTGATCGGGGTCGCCTCGGCGGGGCTGCTCAGGCATTTCATCGGCTAGCCTCCAGCCAAAGCCAGCAGGGCGCTCGTTCACTGCACCGTGGATGTGATGCGCCGATCCTCGGCGTTGAACAGATGCAAATGGGTCAGGTCCGGCGCGAGGAAAACCTGTTGGCCCGGCATCACGGGAATGCGTTCGCGCAACAGTGCGCTCAGCGTGTTGTTGCCGGCCTTGGCCATGACGAGGGTTTCCGCGCCGGTCGGCTCGACCACTTCGACCACCGCCGGCACGCCGCTGTCGGAGAGCCTGAGATGTTCGGGCCGGATGCCCCAGGCAAGCGCACTCTCGCCCGGCTCCAGCATCGGCAGAGGAAACACGGTGCCGTCGCTAGCGGCAAAACCGTCCGCTGTGGTGCGGCCTTGCAGGATGTTCATCGACGGCGAGCCGATGAACTGGGCGACGAACAGATTGGCCGGCCGGTCGTAAAGGTCGAGTGGAGCGCCGACCTGCTCGACGATGCCGCCATTCATGACGACGATCTTGTCGGCCATGGTCATGGCTTCGACCTGGTCGTGGGTGACGTAGACGATGGTGGTTCCCAGGCGCTGGTGCAGTGCCTTGATCTCGGTGCGCATCTGCACGCGCAGCTTGGCGTCGAGGTTGGAGAGCGGCTCGTCGAACAGGAAGACTTTCGGGTCGCGCACGATGGCGCGGCCCATGGCGACGCGCTGGCGCTGGCCGCCGGAAAGCTGGCGCGGATAACGCTCGAGCAGGTCTTGCAGTCCGAGAATCGTCGCGGCGCGCGCTATCTTGGCGTCGATTTCGCCCTTGTCGGTCTTCTTCAACGTCAGCGCGAAGGCCATGTTCTCGCGCACCGTCATATGCGGGTAGAGCGCATAGTTCTGGAACACCATGGCGATGTCGCGTGACTTTGGCGCGACGTCGTTGATGACCTTGCCTTCGAGCGCGATCTCGCCGGCACTGATGTCTTCCAGCCCGGCGATCATCCTGAGCAAAGTCGACTTGCCGCAGCCGGAAGGCCCGACCAGGATGACGAATTCACCCGACGCGATGTCGACCGACACGCCGTGGATAACCCTGGCCTTGCCATAGGCTTTCTCGACGCCAGATATGGTGAGCGCACTCATTCGTGTTTTCCTTAGAAAGAGACCTTGTCGCCGCCCTTGAGCTGCAGGATCTGCCGCGCCTCGTCAGGGGTGGCGACCGAGGCGCCAAGCCCTTCGATGATCTGGCGCACCTTCTTCACCTGCTCGGCGTTGGATTTCGCCAACTGGCCCTTGCCGATCCACAGCGAGTCCTCCAGCCCGACACGCACATTGCCGCCGAGCGCGATCGCCTGGGCGGCGATCGGCAACTGGCTGCGGCCGGCGCCCAGCACCGACCAATGGTAGTCCTGCCCGAACAGGCGGTCGGCGGTGCGCTTCATATGCGCGACGTCCTCCGGATGGGTGCCGATGCCGCCCAGAATGCCGAACACGCTCTGGACGAAGAACGGCGCCTTGACCAGGCCGCGCTCGACGAAATGGGCAAGCGTGTAGAGATGGCCGATGTCGTAGCACTCGATTTCGAAACGCGTGCCGTTTTCAGCGCAGGTGCGCAGGATGTGCTCGATATCGCCGAAGGTGTTGCGGAAGATGCGGTCGCGTGAGCCTTCGAGATAGGGTCGCTCCCAGTCATGCTCGAAGGTCTTGAAGCGTTCCAGCATCGGATAGAGACCGAAATTCATCGAACCCATGTTGAGCGAGGCGACTTCCGGCGCGAAGGTCGCGGCCGGCTTGACCCGCTCCTCGACACTCATCGTCGCGGCCCCGCCGGTGGTGATGTTGATGACGCAGTCGGAGCGCTGCTTGATCACTTTCAGGAAGGGCGCGAAGGCCTCGGTCGACTGGTCGGGCCGGCCATCGGCCGGATTGCGCGCATGCAGATGAACGATGGCCGCACCGGCCTCGGCCGCGCCGATCGCGGCATCGGCGATCTCTTGCGCGCTCACCGGCAGATGCGGCGACATTGACGGCGTGTGGATCGAGCCGGTGACCGCGCAGGTTATGATGATCTTGTTCTGGTTCGCCACGTGAAAGGATCCTCGTCTATTTTACTGCGCCTTGGGTGATGCCCGAGATGAACTGCTTCGACAGCACGATGTAGAGCAGCGTGATCGGCAGTGCCGCCAACGTCAGTCCGGTGAACAGCACGCCCCAGTCGGTGGTGAACTCGCCGACGAAGACGGTGAGGCCCTGCGGCAGCGTCTTGAGATTGTCCGAGGTGATCAACACCAGCGGGAAGAAGAAATCATTCCAGATCGGCACGGCGTTCTGGATCGCCACGATGACCAGCGCCGGTCGCGCCAGCGGCAGCATGATCGAGCGCATGATGCGAAACTCGCTGGCGCCGTCCATGCGCGCCGATTCTTCCAGTTCGCGCGGCAAGGTCCGGAGGAAGCCGGTCATGATGAACACCGCCGAGGGAATGCCCATGGCGACATAGACCAGCACCAGGCCGGCATAGCTGTCGACCAGGCCAAGCGAATCCAGCTGGATGAACAGCGGGATGATCGCCAGTTTCAGCGGCACGGTCATGCCGCTCAGGAAAAACATCAGCACCAGCGCGCTCAGCCTGAACTGGTAGCGGGCGATCGCGTAGGCGGCCATGGTGCTGAACAGAAGGATCAGAGCCACCGCGGCCATGGTGATGCCGACGGAATTGGCGAGGTAACGGACGAAATTGGTTTCGCTCCACACCCGCTCGGCATTGGCCAGCGAAAAATGCGCGGGCAGGGCGAAGGGCGAGGAGAAGATCTCGGCATTGGTCTTGAAGGACGACATCACCATGACGAACAGCGGATAGATCATGATGACGGCGTTGATCGCCAGCATCAGCTGGATGGCGCCGTTCTTCAACAGCTCGCCTATTTGCTTGGTGCCGACCACTGCGCTCACAGTTCGATCTCTCGACGGCGCAAGTAGCGAAGCGCGATTGCGGTGACGCCGGCAACGATGATGAACATCATCACGGCCAGCGCGCTGCCCTGGCCGAAATCCTGGATGCCGGTCGTCGTCGAGCCGAAGGCGGTGCGGTAGAAATAGAGGCCGAGCACGTCGGTGGCGCCGCCGGGCGAACCGGTGAGGCCGGCCATGACGTAGGGGATCTCGAACCAGTTGAAGCTGCCGATGAAGGTCAGGATGGTGACGATGGTGACGCTCGGCGCAATCAGCGGCCAGATAATCCTGGTCATCAGCACATAGTCGCCGGCGCCGTCGAGGCGGGCGGCCTCGATCACTTCCTTGCTGACGCGCTGCATGCCGGCGAGAAGCACCAGGGTCGGGAAGCCGAGCCAGTGCCAGACATTGGCGAACAGGATGCTGCCGAGTGCGGTGTGTTCATTGCCGAGCCACGGTATGGCGCCGATGCCGACCAGCGCCAGCGTCTGGTTCACCAGACCGAACAGCGGATGCAGGAACAGTTTCCACAGGAAGCCGACGATGACCGCCGACAGGACGACGGGAAGAAAGACGATGACCTGGTGGATGCGGTGGCCGGGGAGCGCTTTCAGCAAGGCATAGGCGAGCAGGAAGGCGGTGCCGTTCTCGAACACCATCAGCGCCACGAAGGCGATGATGTTGTGCTTCAGCGCATTGTAGGTCCAATCGCTATAAGGCTGTTCAAACAGCACCTTGCGGAAGTTTTCGAAGCCGATGAATCCGGTCGGCTGCAAGCCGTTGAACTCATAGAAGGCAAGGCGGAAGGCCGAGAGCAGCGGCCAGAGCACGAACAACACCATGACCACCAGGGCCGGTGTCAGCAGGGACGCGATCCAGAGTGACCGGCGCCACGGAAAGGCTTTTTTCGTGTGGCGCCGGCCGCTGTTCATGTCACTTGCCCTGGAAAGGCTTGTACCATTTGGCGAGGCCGCTGGTGAGGTCGGCCGCCACCTGGTCCGGGGTGATCGAACCCGACATCATCTTGGTGATGTCGCCCTGCAGCAGCTCCGATCCCGTCGGCTTCTCGAAACGGAAGTAGACGACATTGATATGCGGCATGGCGGTTTCGTTCAACTTGGCGACGTGCGACAGCAACTCGTCCTTGATGACGACACCCTTGATCGGCGAGATGTTGCCGAGCAGGGCGGAAAACTTGTCGCCAAATTCCTTGGTGCCCATCCAGTTGACCAGCTTGAGCGCCGCCTCCTTGTTGGCTGACTTGGCGTTGACCGCATAACCGCCGTCGAAGAACTTGGTCACCTGCGGCGTGTCGCCGGCCTTGGCCATGGGCGGAGCGACGAAGTCCATGTTGATGGCCGGGTTCTGGCTTCTGTAGGTGGCGATGTCGAAGCTGCCGCCGGCCAGCATCGCCGCCTTGCCGCTGATAAACAGCTGGCCGGCGGTGTCGTAGTCGATGCCTTCGAAACCGGGCGGCATGTAGTCGCGCAATTCGAGCAGCTTGCCGAGTGCCGCGACATAGCGCGGGTCCTTGAAGGTGGTCTTGCCCGAGGTCAGGTCACTGACGAACTCCTGGCCGAGGAACGGATTGGTGAAGATGGCCACGAACATCTCGTTGAACCAGCTGGTGCCCATGCCGTTGGCCAGGGGATAAATGCCCTTGTCCTTCATCGCCTTGCTGACGGTTATGAACTCGTCCCATGTGGTCGGCGGCGTCAGCCCGGCCTTGGCGAAAACGTCCTTGTTGATGAATAGGCCGAGCGTCTGCGAGGCGAAGGGCAGCGAATAGACCTTCTTGTCGGCGCGGTAGGTGCCGGCCACCAGCGCATCGGCGGGCTGGTTGGCGAGTGAAGGCACCGTGGTCAGATCCTGAGGCTCGAAATAGCCGGCCTTCACGAACTGCTCGAGCCAGCCATAGGCGTGGGTGTGGATGACGTCACCGCCCTTGCCGGCGGCCAGCGCGGTCGAAACGATCGTCGGATAGTTCTCATCCGGGAACGACTCGAACTTCACATGGATGTCCGGGTTGGCCTTGGTGAAATCGGCGAAAAGTTCGTTGTAGGCAGCCTTGTCTTCCTGGCGCCAGGTCCAGAACGAGATGTCGGTGGCATGCGCCACGCTGGCTGCCAATCCCCATGCGAAAGACGCGGCCGCGAGGGCCAGCCCAATCCTTCTCCTGCTCATGTTGCAATCTCCCAATCGCGCTTGATGCGCTTTTTACGACGATTATCAAATCATAGTTCTTGCCGTCTGGGAAGATAGTTTGTAAAGTTTCCTAACTAATGTGAATTGGACGCGGCAGCCTGCTGCGTCCCGGCTTGCGCGGTGGATATCGGTGACCCAGAAAATCATTGCAGGCGTGGATATAGGCGGCACCAAGACGCGTATCGTGGCGTGCCTGGGCGAGCAGACGATTGCCGATGAGGTGCTGGTGACGGAGAGCTGGCGCATTCGCCAGATGGAGATCGATGCGACGACGCTGGCCGGGATCGTTGCCGGATTGTGCGATGGCGTTGCACCAGCGGCCATGGCGGTCGGCGCCCACGGTTGCGACACGGACGAACAATGCCAACGGTTCCAGGCGCTGCTGGCCGCCCGGACCGGTGGTTTGGTGCAGGTCGTCAACGATGCCGAACTGATGGTGCCTGCCGCCGGCCATGTCGACGGGATCGGCGTCGTCGCCGGCACCGGCTCGATCGCGGTGGCGCGCACGGCCGATGGCAAGATGCTGGCCGCCGGCGGCTGGGGCTGGATCCTCGGCGACGAGGGTAGCGCGCCGGCCTTGGTGCGCGAGGCGGCCAAGGCGATCCGGCACAGCCTCGACCGGGGCCGGGATGGCGACCCGCTGATTGCCGCGCTGATGCGCGAGCTCGATACAGACGACCAGACCAAGCTTGGCATCCTGCTCAACGAAACGCGCGGGGCGGCGGTCTGGGGCCGCTATGCCAATGCCGTGTTCGACGCGGCGAATGCCGGCTCGGCCCTCGCCATCCGGGTCATCCGGGAAGGTGGGGCAGGGCTCGCCGCGCTGGTCGAACTGTTGATCGAACGCGGCGCCAATCCCGCCCTTGTCGTGGCTGGCGGCGGTGTCATTTCAGAGCAGCCGATGCTGATGACGGCATTTGTCGAGGCCATGGCAAAGATCTCGCCGTCGAGCCAGGTGCTACTGCTGCGCGAACAGCCCGTGCTTGGCGCGGTCGCCTTGGCCAGGCGACTGCTCGTCGGCCAGGACCTGTCCCCGTCGATTGGAGTTGTTTGAATGATGAAGCGTATCGGCTACCGCCAGGCGGTGGCGCGCCAGGCGGAAAGTCTCGAAATCGGCAGGCGTTCGGTGGCCTCGGCACTCGACGGCCTGGATCTCAGCGCTTTCGCCGGCAAGACAATCGGGCTTGCCGGCATCGGCGCCAGCTACCAGACGGCCCTTGTTGGCGCGCACTATCTGCGCGCCTCCGGCATCAAGGCTTTTGCCTATACGCCGACCGACCTTTATGGCCGGACGGATGCGGCCGCCGAAGCGTTCATCGCGCTCTCGGCCTCCGGGCAGAGTCGCGAAATCTCCGACGTCATGCGCGAGGCGTCGGCGTCGCCGCGCCTGGCGGTCTGTCGCGGCAGCGACAATCCGCTGGCTGAACTCACCGGCGCAGTGCTTGCCACTGACTCCGGGGCCGACAATGGCGCGAGTTCCACCGGCTATACCGGGACCTTGCTGGCGCTTGGCATGCTGACCGACAAGCTTGCCGGCAACAGTCTTGACTGGACGCGTTTGCCCAGCGCCGTCGCGACCGTTCTCTCCGGTGCGCAAAGCGCTGCCGGGCAGGCGGCACGGCTGCTGCAGGGCAGAACATCCATCGACATCGTCGGCGCCGGCGTCTGCTTCGCCAATGCGGGCGAGGCGGCGATGCTGATCCGCGAGGCCGTCCGGGTGCCGGCATCGGGATGGGACACGCTGAACTATCTGCACGGGCCGATGGAATCGCAGGATGCGGCGACCGGTTTGATCGCCATCGGCGATGGCCGCGAGGTCAAGATCGCGCAAGATGTCGCCGCGCTGGGCTGTCCTTCGGTGCTGGTGACGCGGCGCGGCGATGTCGCCCCAGCAGACAGGCTGGTGGTGATCCCCATTCCGGCGCTCGGCAACGCCATCGCCGACGCCATACTGGAGATCATCGCCATCCAGCTCATTGTCGGCGACATGCAGGACGCGGCCGGCCTCACCGACATCGTGTTCCGCTACCGCCAGACCGATATCAAGCTGAAGCCGTGGTCGCCGACCGAAGTCTGACGCCGCTGTCCGGATCGTGGAAATTGCCAAACCGCCTGGCAATGGGGCATTGAGAACAGGATGCGGCTTTCGAGTCGGGGCGGCGATCGCGCTTTCACCGACTGGTGACAGGATTTCAGGCAAAAGGTCGAACGGCTGAGATGGCGGCTGCGGAAATCCCCAATCTGACCGACAGCGCCCGCGCCGTGCTGCGCGTGCTCGCCGCGCATGGGCCGGTGACGCGGCCGAAGCTCGGCGCCATGCTCGACCTTTCGAAGCCGACCATGTCGGCGGCGGTGTCGGAACTGAGCGCACTCGGCCTCGTTGCCTCGCGTGGCATTGAGCGTGGCGCCATCGGCCGCACGGCGACGATCTACGGCATCGGTCCGGGCGCCGGCTACGCGATCGGCATCGATGTCGGCGCGGCCCAGGTGCGCGCCGTCGCCTATTCGATGGATGCACAGAAGCTGGCGTCGGCGGAAGAACCGATCGCGGAAGCGATAGCCGGCGATGCCGACAAGGTCGGCGCCGTCGTGCTGTCGGTGGCGCGTGCCACCATGGCTGGCGTGGCCAAGAGTTTTCGTGCGCTGCGCGCCATTGCGGTGGCCGTGCCGCGTATCGTCTCCAACGATCGTTTCGACCGGCCCGGTGGGCCATCCGCCGTGCTTGGCCTGCTGCGCCGCAGCATCGAGGTGCCGATCATCCTGGAAAACAACGTCAACTGTGCTGCCATTGGCGAGATGCACTTTGGCGCTGCGCAAGGCCACCAGACCTTCGCCTTTCTGCAGGTTGGCGTGCGGGTCGGTCTCGGCTTCATTACCGAGGGGCGCCTGTTCCGCGGCGCCGGCGGTGCCGCCGGCGAAATCGGCCGCATGCCGTTTCCGTGGTCGGCCAGCGAGACGCCCCATCGTGAAGGGCTCGAACATTATCTCGGATCGCGGGCGCTGATCGAACGCTGCCGTGTCGACTGGCCGGCGGGGGAAGGCGCGCCGCCCGACTCGGCCAAGGATCTTTTTGCGCGCGCGCTTGAGGGTTCACCGCCGGCGGCGGCAGCCGTCGCACGCCATGCTGCCGATATCGGCAGGCTGGCGGCCGGCTGCATCGGCATGCTTGACCCCGGCCTGATCGTGCTTGGCGGTGGCGTCGGCAGGAATCCGCTGATGACGGAAAAGGTCGAGCACGTCGCGGCGGACCTTGCGTGGCCGACACGGATCGCCGTCAGCTCTTTGGAAGACGGCGGCACGGCGCTCGGCGCGATGAAGCTGGCCGTCGACTACAGTCTCGGCCTGATGCTGCGCGAAGGCCGCCATCCGGCCGTCGTGCTGCCGCCGCTGACGGAAATAACGCAAGACGCGACGGACACGGCTGGTCAGGCAAAGGATGTCTGATAAAAACAAGGGCAGGCGCGAACGCCTGCCCTTCGAGTTCAGATGATCGAGAGTCTTACGCGGCAGCAGCGGCCTGCTGGCTGGCCACAACGGCGTCGACCTTGGCGAGCGCGGCGGTCAACGCGTCAGGCCAGCCGCCCCTCGTGCGGAGCAGATCTCCGCCGTCACGCTCCACTCCGGCTGCAGGATCGAACCGGATTATAGGGTGCGCCATCGTCGAAATTGAGATAATTTCCGGCTTTTCTCATTGTCGTTTTTCAGACGAGCTACCGGCGGGGCTAATGACTGAATCGGGAAGCAATCAAGATCGAGGTGAAAAATACGGCTACCTGACGTGCTCGGGGTGCCGGAATGCGTATTGATTCAATTGCGCTTAGAACTCCATCCCGAATGATCTCGAATGAAGATATACTAAGATATATTCGTGATTACAATCAAAGTCAAAATAGAGAAGAGTTAGAGTCTTATTGTCGGAAAATCGAGCGCCTGTTCCGAAGAGCCGGCGCACAGTCGCGTTACGTCCGTGACACGGGCGCCGGGGAAAGAGCCTTTGACCTGTTGCGTGATGCCGCTCGATCGGCCATCGCCGATGCTGGCCTGGTGCCCCGGGACATAGATCTGGTCATCTACTGCGGGATAGGGCGCGGCTTTCTGGAGCCGGCCAACGCGACGTTCCTGGTTTCTGCACTTGGCATCGAGTGCGACGCCTTCGACATTACGGAGGCGTGCATGAGTTGGGCAAGGGCGCTTCAGGTTGCCCAAGGCTTTTTGCTGACCCGATCATACGCAAGGATCCTGATCGTAAATGCTGAGTTCAGCGTCTACGAAAACGGATATCCCGAAATCTTCAAAATGCAGACCGATCCTGAAATCGCTTATACATTTCCAGCTCTAACTATCGGCGAAGCAGCCACTGCCACCGTCGTTACATGGTCGCCAGATGCTTGGAAATTTCGTTTTCGAACCAGACCCCAGTTTGCATCGCTTTGCAATCTACCACTTCCCGGCTTTCGCGATTTCTGCTTGCCTGATACAAAAGTTGGAGCCAATGGCGTCCATCAACTGGTTGCCTACAGCTCAGAGCTTACACAGACGGCGAGCAGGGAAATGACCTCTTTTGTAAAGGCGGCATACCCCGACGTTTCTGGCATCGACATCTGGTTCCCACACAGTTCCAGCGAGTCGGCCCTGAAAATCATGGCGACTAGACTGGGCGTTGGCGACCGCCTTTATGACAAAGTATTTCGAAAATTCGGAAACTTGGCATCAGCGTCTATTCCTGCGGCTATGTGTGAGGCAACCAAAGAGGGTTCGTTGGAGCGAGGAATGCGGGTGGTGTTGTGTCCGGCTTCCGCTGGAATGGTATTTGGCCTGATGGAGGGCATCTACTGAGGAGGGGAGTGATGGCAGACAAGGACGATGGGACACCAAAACCGGCCGAGTCCCAGCCGGATGTTTCGCAGGCGAATTTTCAAAATCCGATAGTAATCCTTGCAACTCTGATTCTGCTCAGTCTGTTTGTCATGATCGGCGCTTCGATGCTCGGCGTCGATCACGGCTTTCTTTCGGGAATGGCAAGGCCCGAGCTTGCCAGAGGGCTGATTACCTATCTCTTCGCGATCGTGACCATAGGAATCGCCGTCGCACTCGTCCTCAACACGCTGGTCGGGCCAGCTCCAAGCGACGCGAATGACGGTCGCTTTCAGAGGGCGAAGGAAGTCTTGTCCCTCCTGCTGGGCGTGTTTGGCACGATCGTCGGCTATTACTTCGGGGCGGAGTCTTCGAAGGCAAATCTGGAGGCGCCGTTTGAATTGTCCACGCCGGATCTTTCACCGCAGCCAGTCGGCCCTGCAGGGCTGGTTACGGTGCGAGCCGTGATAAAGGGCGGCACGGCGCCACTTCAGTATGGCGTCGGACAGGGCACGGACAATGTCGAAGTCAAGGACCTGGCATTTGAAGGAGGCTGGATCGTCAAGCAGGTGCAATTGAAGGCACCTTCTCCAGCTGAGGTTCAAAGCATTCATCTGGTCGTGGAGGATTCGAGCGGCAAGCGGATTGACCGGGTCGTGCCGGTCAGACGCAGTGCGCAAGACTAGAGAAATTCCAGGAAAAGTGTGAGGCACCGGCGGCCGCTCGTAGGCCGGCTGAAACGAAAAAGGCAGGCGCGGGCGCCTGCCTTTCGAGGTCAGATGGTCGGTTGTTTACGCGGCGGCAGCCACCTGCTGGCTGGCCACCACGGCGTCGACCTTGGCGGTCGCCTTGGCGAGTGCGGCGGTCACCGCGTCAGGGCCCATGCCTACGCCTTCGATGCGGATGACATCGACATCGGTCATGCCGAGGAAGCCGAGCACGCCGCGCAGATAGGGGATGGCGTGATCGAACTGCACTGCCGCACCTTCGGAATAGATGCCGCCCGAAGCCAGTACGATATAGACCTTCTTGCCGGTGACGAGGCCCTTGGGGCCGCTTTCGCCATAGGCAAAGCTCCGGCCGGAGCGGGCAATGTGATCGACCCACGACTTCAGCGTCGAGGAGATGTTGAAGTTGATGAAGCCGGTGGCGAGGATCACGGTATCTGCGGCGAACAGTTCGTCGAGCACGACGTCGGAGACGCCGACAACCTCAGCCTGACGCGGGGTGCGGGCTTCAGCCGGCGTGTAGATGCCGGTCGCGTAGTCGGCATCGATATGCGGCAGCGGGTTGGCGACGAGGTCGCGCACGACAAGCGTGTTCGACGGATCGGCGGCGACAAGCTTTTCAGCGAATTCGGTGGCGATGCGGGTCGAGTGCGAGGCAGCGCCGCGCGGGCTCGAGGTAACGAGAAGAATGGACATAGCGGGTCTCTCCAGTGGAATGAATCGTCCCGCCAGATATGGGTCTATCGATCCATCAGATAAACTGGTATATTTTCTATACGATCCATCCACAAAATAGATACAGTGATGCAACCCAACCCGACCCTCGACCAGCTCCAGATCTTTGTCGCAGTTGCCGACACCGGCAGTTTCTCGGCCGCCGGCCGCAAGCTCAACCGGGCACAATCCGTCATCAGTTATGGCATCGCCAATCTCGAGGCGCAGCTTGGGCTGAAACTGTTCGAGCGCGAGGGCACGCGCGAGCCGCAACTGACCGAGATCGGCCGGGCGATGCTGGAGGACGCAAGGCGCATGATCGGCGTGCTGCAGCGCATGCGCTCGCGCGTCGATGGCCACCATCACGGGTTGGAGGCCGAAGTGGCGCTGTCGGTCGATTCGGCGCTGCCTTCGCCGGTGCTGGTGCGGGTGCTGAAGGCATTCGAGGCGCAGTTTCCGACTGTGATGCTGCGACTGCATATCGGCTCGCTCGGGTTGATCCCGGACCATGTCGTCAATGGACAGGCAGATCTCGGCATTGGCGGCCTGCTGGGCGAGGTCGACGTGCATCTCGTGCGCATCGGCTTCATGTCGATGGTGCCTGCCGCTGCGCCCACCCATCCCCTGGCACGGCTGCCGAAGCCGGTGAAGATCGAGGATGTGCGCGAACACACGCAGCTTGTCGTCACCGATCAGTCCGAGCGCACCAAGGGGCGTGACTATGGCGTCTTTGCCTACCGCACCTGGCGGCTGACGGACATGCGCACCAAGCACATGCTGATGCGCGAGGGGCTGGGTTGGGGTGGGCTGCCGCGCTGGCTGATCGCCGACGACCTGGCCACCGGCCGCCTGGTGGAACTTGATCTCGAACCCTACAAGGAAGTGAGCTCGCCACTGTTTGCCATGCACCGCAACGACCGCAGCCCGAAGCCGGCGGCCGCTTGGCTGATCGACCGGTTCAAGCGCGGGCTCGGCTGCTTCAACGAGTTCGAGCCGGGCGAGGTGCCTGAGGACGATCCGGAGACAATCCGTCAATCAGCGCCATGAGCACGGCGCGGTAATCCTCGGCTGAGGCGCCGGCCTCGATGGCAAGTGCTGCGCGGTCGAAGGCGGATGCAAGCAGCGCGGTCAGCGCCTCCGCCGGCAATCGCGTCATCGTGTTGGCTCGCATCGCCGCGACCAGGCCCTCGCGCAGTGAGCGGTTGCCATGGCGGTTGTCGATCGCATCCATGGCGGCGCGGCCGAGCACGGCGGGGCCGTCGAGCAGCAGCAGCCGCGTGCGGCCGGGCGCGCGCATGGCGGTGAGATAGGCGTCGGAGCCGGCGATGAGCGCATCGCGGGCTTCGAGCGAAGGTGGCGAGGCACGGTCGATTTCTTGCGCTACCGCTTGCGCCTCCTGCTCGACCACGGCGGCAAACAGCGCCTGCTTGTCGGCAAAATGGTGATAGAGCGCGCCGCGCGTCACGCCGGCGGCGGTGACGATCTCCGGCGTGCCGGTCTCGGCGTAGGATTTCTCGGTGAACAGCTTTCGCGCCGCCGCGATCAAATCGGCGCGCGTCGCCTCGGTGCGGTCGCGGTTGGAGCGGCGCGCGGATTCCTGTTGCATACATGCAGCCTGTATGTTAATTCGATTTACATACAGACTGTATGTTATGCCCAGGGAGAAGGAAAGATGAAGACGACGAGCTATTATCCGGTGCTGATGACCGGTGACGTTGCCGGCACGGCGGCATTCTACGTCAGACATTTCGGCTTCCAGCCGCTGTTTGAAAGCGACTGGTACGTGCATCTGCAGTCGGTGGACAACAAACGCGTCAATCTCGGCATCGTCCAGGGCGACCACGAGACGATCCCGGAAGAGGGGCGGGGGCGCACCTCGGGCCTGCTGATCAATTTCGAGGTCCGCGACCCCGATGCGGTCTACGAGCAGGTCCTTGCCGCCGGCCTGCCGATCCTGCGAACGCTGCGCGACGAACCCTTCGGCCAGCGCCATTTCATCACCAGCGACCCCAACGGCGTGCTAATCGATGTCATCAAGCCGACCCCGCCCAGCGAGGAATTCCTGGCGCAATATGCGGAGGGGGCGGCGGGGGTTTGAGTGATGGTCTGAAGTAACGAATGGCTAGAAAGTACCGTCCGACTGAAGGAATATGACGGCGGCGCCAATAGAACCGCGACAATATTTTCAACGTACTGTTGCCCGGCAGAGGCCTGCATATTCTCTGCTTGCGCAGCTCCGAGACTGCGGCCATCCTGAGCCGAGGCTGGAGGGAGCTGAGGGTGGCGGACCGGATCAGTATTGGCAGTCGAGAAGAGCTTGAGAACTGGCTGGCGGACAAGCCGCCGGAATGGGCGCAGGCGATTGCGGCGCGGCTTGCGCTAAGAGTGCTCCCGCTGGCCAATGCCGATGCGCCGATTTCCCGTGAACGCTTGCTTCTGGTTGTTTTTCGGGCTGCGTTTATTTCCTGGTTTGCCCGCAGGTACCCCACGCAAGATATGCGGTCAGCCACTTCGGATGCTGCTTACGCTGGCACCGTCATGGCCGAGTCCATGGTCGTTGGCAGCGACATTCGAGCTGTTGCTCCGGTCGCGGTCGTTCAAGCCGCTGTCACGGCTGCCGACTTCAGCGATAGAGGAACGAAAAGCTCGGCAGCGATCACTGCCGAGTTCGCGGCAAATGCCAGTAGCGCCGTTGCGAGCAGCGTCGGCGCAGCCCAGATAAGGGAAAGTGTTGCTTCCGATGTGTCCTTCTTGTCTGAACTGGAAAGCCTCGGCTCCGCGGAAGCTGCTCGCAGGCTGATCAATGAGCCGCTGTGGTTGATTGACGTGCGCGGCGATTCGAGATTTCAGGCCAATTTTCCGCCTTGGGTCCGCGCGCCGTTCGACAACATGGTCAAGGATCCTGATCTGGCCAGGGCAGGATTCAAACTTTGGATAGAATGGTATCGGGCGATTTTGCCGAATAGCCATCGAGCGCGACCAACAACCTATTTGGGCGAGACAGTCGACCTGCGCGTAGCCGCTCAATCAAACACATGGTGGAGCCGCGAACCGATCAGAGTGAATGCAGATATAGCAAGATGGCGTGCCAGCCCTGCTTCCGAAAATCCTACGGATGATTCCGACGGGCTGGAAGGCATGCTGCCGCCCGAAGGCTCCGAATCCACTACACAATCCAGCAGGATAACAGGTCCACGACTGACGACGGCTCGCAAACGTCGAAGCAAAGGACCGATTTCATCCGCCGCCGACGGGACCATCCGCACTGCGCCCCAGGAGGACATGAAGGATCTCGTTGGCGATCCCGATCCAAAGATGGAATCGGAAGCCACACTGACCAAGCCGCCGCCGGAATCACCGCCGGCGCCGTCACCAGAAACCTCCGCAGTCGAGACCAGCTTCCTCGATGACTCCACCGATCCCGATGTCGATTTTCTCAACCGGTCGGATCTGGCCTTCGTGCTGGCGGGGCGGCTCAATCAGGTCTGGGATCAGCTCAACAAGGAAAAGCCGCAGGACAATCACGCTGGCAACAGTGCGCGCTGGACAGGTCTTTGGCCCAAACGTCCAGCCAGGGAACCGCCGCCGGGCTTCGTCGTTCACATCGACGCACCGTGGGGTGGCGGCAAAACCAGCTTCGCCAATTTCCTGATCCGCCTGCTCAATCCGTACAGGGTGGCCGGCCCACCGCCGGCCTGGATGCTGGGCTTGCCGCTCGGCGACCCAAATTTCTGGCCGGAATCCTATCGGCGACCCTGGCACATCGTCACCTTCAACGCCTGGCAGCATCAGCATGTGCTGCCGCCATGGTGGGTGTTTTATCAAGCGATCCGCAAGCAGACGACCGACGCCATCTATGCCGAGGACTTGTTGGTCGAGCCAGCTCCGGCGACCGACGCATCCGGCAACCCGGTGCCCAACGCGCCGCCGGTGCCGCAACCGCCGACGGTTGGGCAAGGCTACCTTTCGCCGTTGCTGCGCGCTGCTGACGGGTCATGGTGCTGGCTGCGCGAAATGGTCTGGCGCGTGTGGACGCCCGATATCCGCAACAAGGTGGCGGTGACCGCGTTGGGTATTGTTGCGGTCATCCTCTTCTTTCGGTTTGGCCTGCTCAAACTCGATGACAAGGGGGTCAATGCGAACACCACTAGCCTCGGTCCTTTTGTTTCCGTGGTCATCGCCGCGCTTGTGGGAGGGGCACCGCTGATATGGACCGTGCTGTCGACGCTGAGTTCGACCTTGCTGTCCGGCACTCCCGATGCGGCAAAGAACTACGCGCTGGGTTCCGGCGACCCGCTCGATCGTTTCCGCGAGCATTTTGCGAAAATGATGGCGTCGCTCAAGCGCCCGGTCCTGGTGGTCATCGATGACCTCGATCGCTGTGAGCCGACATTCGTCGTCGAACTGATCCGTGGCATGCAGACCATCCTCAAAAGTCCGCGTCTGGTGTTCATCCTGCTTGGCGACCGCGACTGGATCGAGGAGTGTTTCACCAAGGTCAACGAGGCGATGAAGGGGATTCATGTTGGGCCGGAACATGAGTTCGGTGCCCGCTTTGCCGAAAAGGCGATCCAGTTCTCCTTCGTCCTGCCGAACATTTCGGATAATGCCCGCCGTTCCTATGTGCGCGATCTGCTGGGCATAAAGCCGGCCCCGCCATCACAGGAAGCAGAGTTCGAGGCTGCTTCGCCCCTGAACAGTGCGTTTCAAGGCCGCGTGGAGGCGATATTGCGGCAAGACCAAGCGCTAGAGCGCGAAAGCGCTGCCCAAGCCGTGCGCGAAGACATCAAGACCAGCGCAGTGAGCGAAGCGGCGGCCAGAGTTGTGCTCACTGACCTCGACAGGCGCCTGTCGCTACGGGCGGCAACGGACAAAACGGTCGAGGCCGCCACGCGACATCGGCTCGAAGCTTTGTCTTCGGTACTGCCCCCCAATCCACGCCAGATCAAGCGCATCATCAATGCCGTCTCGCTTCTGCAAGAGGTCGCTCGCATTGAGCAGGGCGTACAACCTGGCTCGTTCGACTGGAAGATCTTGGCATTGTGGATCATCCTGATGATCGAATGGCCAAAAAGCTGGTTTACGCTAAGCACCTATCCCGGCCTCGCCAATCGTTTGCTCGACCACCCGGATGAGCCGGTGCCTCATCTGCCTGTAGAAAATACCGACGCGTTCTTGGTCGCGCTGAAAGCGAAAGCCGAAGTGATGGCGATCATCAAGTTTCAGGGCGATCAGGAATGGCAGGACTGTGCCATCACAACGACGCGTATCCTGAAACTCAGGCAGATTCTGCCACCCGCGAGTGGTCAGTTGATCGACGTCGCGTCATCGAAGAAACCGGCTCCGAGCGAAGAGTCGTGATCTCCGCTCAGCCCGCCCTCGCCACCGGCGTCACCGTCACCTGGCTGACGCCGGTGCGGCGCACCACCGTGCACAGCGTCTCGCGGCCGATGCGCTCGGCGTCGAGCATGCGCACGAGGTCGTCGACGCCGGTGACCGGGCGCCCGTCTATGGCCGCGATGATGTCGCCCTCCTTCAGCCCCGCCTTGGCCGCCGGGCCGTTCTTCTCGACGCTGCGCAGCCGCACGGCCGTGCTGGTCGACACTTGCGACAACAGCGCCGCGCGACGCGGCAGATTGGTGGTGTCGGCCGAGACGCCGATGAAGGCGCGGCGCACACGGCCGAAGCGGATGATTTCCGAGATGACGAAATTGGCGGTGTTGGAGGCGACCGCAAACGCGATGCCTTGCGCGCCGTGGATCATGGCGGTGTTGACGCCGATGACCTCGCCGGCCGACGACACCAGCGGCCCGCCGGAATTGCCGGGGTTGAGCGCGGCATCGGTCTGGATGACATCGTCGATCAGCCGGCCGGTCGAAGCGCGCATCGAGCGGCCGAGCGCCGAGACGACGCCTGACGTGACCGTCCATTCGAAGCCGAGCGGATTGCCGATGGCGATGGCGATCTGGCCGCGCCGCAGCCGCTTGGAATCGCCGAGCGGCGCCACGTCGGAAAAACTGCCGTCGGCGCGCACCAGCGCGATATCGGTGTCGGGATCGCGGCCGAGCACACGGCCCTCGCTGGAGGCGCCGTCCGGCATCGACACACGAACTGTTTTTGCGTCACCGACGACATGGAAATTGGTGACGACCAGCCCGTCCGGCGCAATGACGAAACCCGACCCATGGCCGCCCTGGCCGCCAATACGCTCGATGCGGCAGACGGCCGGACCGATGCGGTCGACGGCATCGGCCACCGTCGTCGAATAGGCGTCGAGCAGCGTCTCGTCAGATTGGAATTTGGCGGCGGCGAGGGCCATGGAAGGGCTCCGTGTTTTCAGGCTTGATCGTGATTTTTTTCCTGTGTGTGTCGTTGTCCCAAAACCGCTGAGCACTTTTGGGCGACACGCACTATATGTGCGGAGCGGCTGGAACCGCCGCGACCTGACCAGATGGCCAGTCAAACCGCCAACTAGCCGTCAGGCGAGTACCTCCAGGGGCGCCGTCGGGCGATATCTGGGACATGACGAACCCCAGGAGACCATCATGAGTGATTTCAATCTGAATGCGTTTTCGCAAGCCGTTGCCGACCTCGCCGCCGCGGCGGCACCGGCGATCGCGAGTTTCGCCACGCATCACCACCGCACGGCGAGCGCCTTCCACTGGCGCGACGGCTATTTCGTCACTGCCGAAGAGGCTGTCGAGGCCGGCGAGGAGATCGAGCTGACGCTGGCTTCGGGCGGAGCGGTGAAGGCCGAACTGGTCGGTCGCGATCCTTCAACGGGCGTCGCCCTGTTGAAGCCCGCGGAGGCGGCCACCGCGCCTGTCCTTGCCAAGGCCGATGCCGTTCGGCCGGGCAATATCGCCATCGCCATCGGCAACAGCCAGGGCTCGGCACTGGCCGTGTCGGGTTCGGTCGGGGAAGTCGGTCCGGCCTGGCGTTCGATGCGCGGCGGCACGATCGACCGGCGCATCCATCTGGCCGTCGGTGCCGGCGGCCGCTTCGAGGGTGGTCCGGTGCTGGACGCCAAGGGGGCGCTGATCGGCATGCTGTTGTTCGGGCCGCGAGGCCGTGCGCTGGTCATGCCCTACGAGACGATTGAGCGGGCGGTGGCGACCTTGCGCGAAAAAGGCCATGTCGCACGCGGCTATCTCGGCGCCGGCCTGCATCCTGTGCGCGACCGCGACGCCCATGGCGCGATGGTGATGAGCCTCGATGACGCCGGCCCGGCCAAGGCCGCCGGCCTGTCGCTGGGCGACATCATCGTGGCCTGGAACGGCGAGGCGGTGCATGGCCCGCGCGACCTGATCCGCAGGCTCGGCCCGGACAGCGCCGGCGCTTCGGTGACGCTTGGCGTGGTGCGTGGCGGTGAACAGCGCGATGTTGCGCTGACCATCGGCGAAAAGCCGCTGAGCTGAGAGGATCGATGGAAGCGCTCGCCGGCGAACGGATCATGGCTGACAGCGCCGCCTCGCGGCGGCTGGTGGTGTTGGTTGCGCTTGGCGATGCCGCGCGCGCCGAGCGCCTGACTGCCACGCTTGCCGCGAGCGACGATCTGCTGCCGGTTGTGGCCGGCGGCGGCAGGGCCGACGTCGCCATCGTCGACGACAGGAGCGGAGATGCCGTGCCGGCCTCGGTACCACGGGTGCTGCTGTCGGGGCGCGCCGGCGGCGACCGGCCCGCTGGCGAAGTGTTTGCCGTCCTGCCTGCGGGTGCGGACGATCTGCTGATCGCCGCGGCGGCGCGGCTGGCGGCGGCTGGCTATCGCGTCACGGGCGATGGCGGCCGTGGACGCGATGAGGATTTTCATCCGGGCGAGGGCGCGCCGTTCGAGGATGAACCGGTCGATGACCACGCCGTTCGCCCGACGCTTTCGCCGCGCGAGGCGGAAGTGCTGGCGCTGTTGGCCGAAGGCGCGCCCAACAAGGTGATCGCGCGGCGGCTCAACATTTCCGTGCACACGGCGAAATTCCACGTCGCCGCGATCCTGATCAAGCTGGGCGCCGCCAACCGCACCGATGCCATCGCGATTGCGATGCGGCAAGGGCTGGTGCTGGTTTGATCGATCATACCGCCGCTTCGATGTCGGTCAGCCGGAAATCGTCACCCTTGAACAGAAGCGGCATGGCTTCAAGCCGGGCCGTGGCGTAGGCGATGCAGTCACAGAAGTTCAGCGCCGCCGGATGCCTGCCCTTGCCGTAACGCAGAAAAGCCTGACGGGCGACGGCTGCGTGGTCGGCGGTGAAGGGGATCGTCTCGATCGAGGCGGTCCGCAGGAAGGTGTCTAGCCGATCCAGGATTTCATCTTGCCGGGCACCCGCGAGCACCATCGTTGTTTCCAGATACGTTGGCGCTGCCAGCAGCCGTCTCTTGGCCTGCGTGATCGCGAGCACGAAACGTTCGTAGCCCGGCTCGAGACGCAGAATAGCGACCAAGACCGAGGAATCGATGATCATTTCGTCGGGATTCCGAACTCGTCGTAACCGAGGATTTCGTCGTCGGTCATCGCATCTTCGCGTTCGGGAATTTTTCCGGCGCTGTCGGCAATCGCCATCAACCGCTGAAACAGATCACTGGCGTCTTCGCGCGGCACCAGCCGTTCGCGCGCGACCTCGCGCTCGAGGCTCTGGCGGATAGCCTCTGTCACGGACACGTGGCGGCGACGGGCAAGCTCGCGCGCCAGTTGCTCCACTTCCATGTTCTTGATCGATAGTGCCATTCTATATTCTGCCTGTTTGTATAGAATATATACCCGAGCCTCGGTAAATCCAATAGATATCGGGCGCTGTCGATCAACAAAGCCTCCGCAGCGTCACCATGGCTTCCCGCGGCAAGCTCTTGTATCCGCGAGCCGCACGGGCAAGGATCGGCCCAGAAGAATGGGTCAGCACGCGGAGGAAAAATGTCGCTCAAGGGAAAGACGCTGTTCATCTCCGGTGGATCGCGCGGCATCGGGCTGGCGATCGCGCTGCGCGCCGCGCGCGACGGCGCCAATGTGACGATCGCGGCCAAGACCGCCGAGCCGCATCCCAAGCTGCCGGGCACGATCTACAGCGCCGCTGAAGAGATCGAGCAGGCCGGCGGCAAGGCGCTGCCCGTGCTGTGCGACATCCGCGAGGAGGCGCAGGTGGCCGAGGCTGTTGCAAGGACGGTGGAGAAATTCGGCGGCATCGATATCTGCGTCAACAATGCCAGCGCCATCCAGCTCACCGGCACGCTGGAGACCGACATGAAGCGCTACGACCTGATGCATCAGATCAACACGCGCGGCACCTTCCTGGTGTCCAAAATGTGCATTCCGCACCTGAAGTTGGCCGGCAATCCTCACATCCTGAATCTGGCGCCGCCGCTCGACATGAAGGCGAAGTGGTTCAAGAACCATGTCGCCTACACCATGGCCAAGTTCGGCATGTCGATGTGCACGCTGGGCATGAGTGCGGAGTTCGCCAAGGACGGTATCGCCGTCAATTCGCTGTGGCCGATCTCGACCATCGACACCGCGGCGGTGCGCAATCTTCTGGGCGGTGCCACGGTCGCGGCGATGAGCCGTTCGCCCGACATCATGGCCGATGCCGCGCATGCCATCTTCATGCGGCCGTCGCGCGAGACATCAGGTAATTTCTACATCGACGAAGAGGTGCTGCGCGCCGAAGGTGTCACGGATTTCTCGGTCTATTCACCAGGCGCGACCGGGCCGCTGGCCGGCGACTTTTTCGTGCCGGACGAGGTGTTTGCCCGCACGGACAGCAAGATCAAAAGCATCTACTGACGAAAATCACGGCCTGTCGGCGTTGCCCCTCATCCGCCTTCCGGCACAGCCCCTGCGCTATGGCTCCGGGCGTTCGTCGCTTCAATCGACAAATCGTTGTCGATTGGCCCGCCTTCGGCAGGATGCTTCTCACCTCCCCGTATAACGGGGAGAAGGGAGCTACCTCATGGAGGAGATGGCGACGATGGTCGAGGCGACCTTGACCTTGAGCGAGCCGACATCGATCGTGCCCAGCCAGTGCACGCCGCCGCCATCCTGGTCGTCGAAGCGGCTGACGAAGTTTTCATAGCTCGAGATGATGACCATCACCACCAGCGAGGCGACCAGCGCTGCATCGATCAGGCCAAGCATCTTCAGGATGGTGTCGGTGTCGCCGAGCGGGAACACCGTGGTGATGAACTCGTAGAGCTTCTTGCCGAAGGACAGCGCATAGACGGCCAGAGCCAGGCCAAGCCCGATATAGAACACGACCAGCAGCCAGCGCGAGGCAAGATTGATCGATTCGATGGCGAGTTCGAGACGCCTCATGGAGTGGTTCCGATTGTGGTCGGTGATCAGGCCGTATTTCGACCACGCCGATGCATTTTGCAAGACAGCAAAAAACCCCGCCGGAGAGGGCCGGCGGGGCTCAATGCATCCCGCTGGAGTCGGGACGGGGCAGGGAACGCCCAGCCCTGAATCTGGGGTGAGCGGGTTCGCGATTCAATGATCCGGCTCTAATGCCGGTACAAATCTTCTTGAGTCCGGGACCCGGATCCGAACCTTTCCCATCCCCGATCGAGCCGGGGATGGGTGCTTTTCGCATTGAGTCCAAAAACCAGGTCATGGTTTTGAAATCATGACCTAATTGTTGCTGGCGACCGGTGCCACCAGCGACGTGATACGGCGGATGGCGACACGCCGGTTCTCGCGGTTGGGCGCCTGCGTGTTGATCTTCAGATACTCCTCGCCATAGCCCTGTGTCGTCAGGTTCTCTGGCGGGATGCCGAAGGCATTGGTCAGCGCTTCGGCAACCGCCTCGGCGCGGCGGTCCGACAGAGCAAGGTTCGCTTCCGGCGTGCCGACGGCGTCGGTGTGGCCCTCGATCAGGAAGGTCTCGGCCGGGTTCTTCTTCAGCAGTTTCTCCATGGCGTTGGCGACGCCCTCGAGCTTCTGCACCTCGGTGTCGGAGATCGAGGAGGAGCCGAATTCGAAGTTCAGCGTATCGAGGTCGACGCGACGTGCAATGTCGCGCACGCGTGCCGAACGCTTGACCTCGTCGATCGAATAGAGACGCTGGACCCTCTCCACCGGCGGCTGGTCGAGGAAGGTGTAGTAGTCGTCATCGCTTTCGACGTCCTCGGAATCGAGGATGTACTGCCGGCGCGGAATGTTGAGCCGCATCGGCGGCAGGTCATCGCCGGGATCGCGCCAGTCGCCCTCATCCTGATAGTCCCGCTCGTCGACATAGCTCAGCACATATTCGCGCCCATCCGGCGTGATGCGCGAACGCTGGATGACATCGCCGTAACGGTTGCGGATGGTGACGATCTGGACGCCATTGTCGCGCTGGATCGTCTCGCGTCTACGGCCTTGCGACAGATCCTCGTAATAGACGTCCTTGGCGCCGCGGTTCATGCGCGGGGCGTCATTGCTCTGGACGATCGTCTGGCCGCCGAGCTGGATGATGACGCGGTCGCCGATCTCCTTGAGCACGTCAACGCCCTTCGGACGACGGCGGTCGCGGATGTTCTCGTCAGGCGCCCGGTCGAGGCGCTTGCCCTTTTCTTCCGTTACCGGGACGAGCTTTTCAGGCTTGATCTCCTGCTGGGCTGCCTTGTCGTCGGTTGGAGGCGGACCCTGGTCGACGGGAGCGACCACCGGCTTCTGGCCCTGGTCGCCGCCTTGCTGGGCGTTCTGGCCACCATCTTGCTGCTGGCCGTTCTGGCCGGCCTTGCCGCCATGCTTACGGCCGCCAGCCTTGCGCTCGGCATCCTTCTGGCTGTCGAGGATGGGGGCAGCGTTCTTGTCGGCAGGCGCTTCGCCCTGCACGGGGTTTTCGCCCTGGACAGGCGCGGCCGTGTTGCCATTGGCGGGCTGTTCACCGGTTGCCGGCTTCTCGCCATTGGCCGGTTGTTCACCTGTCACGGGCTGCTTGCCCGTCTGCTGCTGCTCGCCTGTCGCCGGCTGCTCGCCATTGGCAGGCTGTTCACCCGTCGGCTTCTTGCCGTGCTTCTTTGTCTTGTCCTGGGGCTGTTCGCCCTGGACCGGCTGTTCGCCGGCCGGAGCCGATTCAACCTTGGGCGTCGTTGCTTCGCCGGCAGGGGCTTCCTTCGGCGTCGGAGCGGCTTCTGGCGTTACTGCCGGGGCCTGCTCGGCAGGCGCCGCTTTCTGCTGGTCCTGCTTGTGTTTCTTGCCGGGCTTGGTCGGCTGGTTGTCGTTGGCGGGCTCAGCCTGGCCAGCAGGGGCCTCGCCGGCGGGCGCCTGCTCGGTCTGCTGCTGCTGCTGATCGCGCTTCTTCTTGCGAGGCTGCTGTTGGTCGGTTGCGGGGGCGGCTTCGCCGGCGGGTGCCTGCTCGATCTGCTGCTGCTGATCGCGCTTCTTCTTGCGAGGCTGCTGTTGGTCGGTTGCGGGGGCGGCTTCGCCGGCGGGTGCCTGCTCGATCTGCTGTTGCTGCTGATCGCGCTTCTTCTTGCGCGGCTGCTGTTGGTCGGTTGCGGGGGCGGCTTCGCCGGCGGGTGCCTGCTCGATCTGCTGTTGCTGCTGATCGCGCTTCTTCTTGCGCGGCTGCTGCTGGTCGATTGCGGGAGCGGCCTCGCCGGCGGGTGCCTGCTCGGTTTGCTGCTGCTGGTTGTGCTTCTTGCGGGGTTGCTGTTCCGGCTGCGCCTGCTGGTCGGCGGGGGCTTGCTCGGTCTGCTGCTGTTGCTGCTGGTCACGCTTCTTGCGCGGCTGCTGCTCACCTTGCGCCGGTTGCTCCGCCTGGGCGGGCTGCTCCTGCTTTTTCTTCCCTTGCTTCTGTGCGCAGGCTTCGGCTGACTCGCCCTCGGCGCAAGCGGCTTGCGCCAAAGTGAACGGGGCTGACGTGCGCTGGGCCGGGCCGAATGCGGCATTGCCTTGCAGCGGGTACGCGCCCAACGGCGCGGATGCCATCAACAGGCCAAGTGCGGTGCCTGCCAGAATCCGTGGTTGGCGTTTCATCGAAAACTCTCCTTGTGGGGTCCCATCCTTGCCAAAACCGATCTTAGCCCGATTGGTTCCAGTTTGCCGGGGATAGATGCCGTACAGGGCGAATGGCCGGCCTTTTGAAGGCAACTTCGTGTCATTCGGCCGAGTTGCGGCCGCATTTCAACCCTTGTCACGCTTGACCTCGGCCGCCGCTGGGGCCACATCCCCAAAATGGAAACGCCGTTTTGGAAAACAAAGACGCTGGAAGCGATGAGCCCGGCCGAATGGGAATCGCTGTGCGACGGCTGCGGCAAGTGCTGCCTGTCGAAGCTCGAGGACGAGGATACGGGCGAGATCTACTGGACCAGTGTCGGCTGCCGGTTGTTCGACGCACAAACCTGCCGCTGCTCCGACTACGCCAACCGGCTGGCGCGTGTCCCCGATTGCGTCGGGCTGACGCCGCAGAATGTGCGCACCATCAGCTGGTTGCCCAGCACCTGTGCGTACCGGCTGGTGGCCGAGGGCCGCGACCTCTATTGGTGGCATCGGCTGGTGTCGGGCAGCGCCGAGACCGTGCACGAGGCCGGCATCTCGATGCGCGGCCGGGTCAAGGCGAGCGAGACCGAGCTGGCCGAGCCTGAGGATTATTTTGATTATATGCTGGACGACGAGCCGTAAGGCCCGTGTCCGCACGGTTCCGTAACAAGGAACCGGTGCAAGATTTTTGGGGATGCATTGTTCGAAAGCTGGCGAAGATTTCCTCTTCCCGCCACATGAACCGCAGATGAACGGCGGGTTCGTAAACAGTTCACACAGGCTGATGCATTCTCCCATCATCGGTTTCACGAGGACGGGCGCAAGCCCGCAGCAAGGAGAAAGAACCATGTACAACACGATCAAGACGGCGGCCCTTTCGGCCCTGGTCGGCCTCGGCACGCTGGCGGCCATTCCTGCCCATGCCGACAGCCTCTATCTCGGCTTCGGCAACAACCAGGATCCGCGCTTTGGTGTCTATGCCGGCGACGACGGCTATCGGCATCGCCGCGATGAGCGCCGTGACGACTGGCGCGGTGACGACTGGCGCCGTGACGGCTGGCGCCGCGGCTGCTCGCCGGACCGCGCCCTCGACAAGGCCGAACGCATGGGCCTCTACCGCGCCCGCATCGTCGACGTAAACCGCCGCACGGTGAAGGTGATGGGCCGCCAGGACGGCGACCGCGTCGTCATCGTGTTCGCCAACGAGCGCGGTTGCCCGGTCATCTATCGCTGAGGGAAGATCAGTAGTGGCATCATCTTCTACGAAGATGAGCCTGGGATATGACCCTATGGGTCAGTCTGAAGTAGCGGAGCCCCTTTCCCCATCGGACGGGTGCGGCTCGAAAAAACCCCGCGGGAGCGATCCCGCGGGGTTTTTCATGCACGGCATTTGCCGAAGGATTTATGCGTGGTCGGGCAAAGCTCGACCACGCATCATTCGGGCTGCCTACTTCAGTTCGAAGGTGACGGTGACCTGGACGTTGTAGGCGTTCTCGCCGGCTTGCGTCGGCACAGCCGCACCGGCGGCGGCGTCGAAGGCCTTGGCGTTGATCGCCATCGGCGGCGGGGCGATGTTCTGGTCGGAGATCTCCAGCACCCGGCCAATGCTCACGCCGGCGGCTTCCGCAAGCGTCTTGGCCTTGGCGATCGCGTTGGCCACCGCTTTCTTGCGGGCCGCGTCGATGGTCGCCGCCGGGTTGTCATTGGTGAAGGAGATGCCACCACCCTGGTTGACGCCGAGCGACACGGCCTTGTCGAGGATCTCGCCAGTCTTGTCGATGTCGCGCACGCGCACCGCAAGCGTGTTGGTCACCTGGTAGGCGACAAGCTCGGCCTCCTGGCTGCCATCGGGCTTGTTGGTGTAGTTGTAGCGCGGGTTGATCTGGATGCCCGCCGTCTGCAGGTCGCGATCCTTGATGCCGGCAGCCTTCATCGCCGCGATCACGGCGGCCATGGCGTCGTTGTTGGCGTCAAGTGCCGCACGCGCCGTCTTGGCTTCGCGCATGACGCTGAGCGACAGCAACGCCAGGTCGGGAGGGGTAGTCGCCTCGCCCTCACCCGAAACAATGATGCGGGCGGGCGTCGGCGAATCGGCGGCTCCAGCCATCGCCGGAAAAGCGATTGCAGCGGCGAGCACCAGGGGCAAAAGGTGTTTGGTCATGAAAATCTCCTTGGTCTGCGATCCAGTCGCGAAGGTCGCGTAGAGCGCGATTATGGGTTGATTTGGGCGATCCGCGAAAGCCGGTCGGGAAAGCCTTGTGCCGGGAAGCGAAAAACATTAATCCAGCCGGCGTGGGGCCTGTAGCTCAATGGTTAGAGCCGGCGGCTCATAACCGCTTGGTTGGGGGTTCGAGTCCCTCCGGGCCCACCATTATCGTTGTTCATCAACGGCTTTATGGGGTGGTTCGCCACGAGGTTCGCCAATAGGTTCGCCAAGCATCGGCTTGCGCGTCACCAGACGCACGACTCGATCCATTCCCTGGACCGCCAGCCGTACTTGCGATGCCTCGCGCGAATAGAGCTCCGCATGATCGATATCGTCGTGCCCTAATACGTCCATGAGCTGTCTGGTTGAGGCCTCGGCCTCCGCCAGATAAACACCGAGCGACTTCCTCAGACCATGCAGGGTCAGTCCCTTCGGAAGACCGGCAAGCTTGCACCAATGCGCCATCATCCCAGTCAGTGACTTGGCGGAGAAGGGCTCACCATAGCCGTTGACCAGAATGGTCTCGCCGCGCCTGTCGGCCGCATCCAAGATCTCAGACAGCATCGGTGTGATCGGCACGAAAAGCCGTTTGCCACCTGTTCGTCCCTTGTTCTTGGCCTGAACGATATCAAACCCGTCGAAGTGACGCTCGACACCGTCAATGAAGACACGGCGGGTGACCCTCTGATCCCAGCGCAGGCCCGCGACGTCGCCGCGGCGGCTGCCCAGTCACCCGACTGAACACGCGCGAGAAGGCGGCCGCGCTGTCGTAGCCGACCTGCGCTGCGACACTCTTGACCGGTTTGCCTTTGCCGAGAAGCTGGCGCGCGATCGTCATGCGCCAGACCGTCAGGTACTCAATGGGCGTCAGGCCGACCAGCGTCCGAAAATGATCGGCGAACCGCGTGCGTGACATGCCCGCAACGTCGGCCAGATCCTCAAGCTTCCAAGGCTTCTTCGGCGCCTCGTGCATCGCGGTCAGCGCTTTTGCCAGGCGTGGGTCGGCGAGCCCGGCGAGCACGCCGGTCGAAATGGCGCCGCTCTCAACGACGTGACGCACGATCAGGATCAGGAGATAGTCGAACAGCCGGTCGAGCGCCGCCTGGCGGCCACCAGCTTCGGAGAAGGCTTCGCCGACCAGCAGATCACAAACCGGGCCCAGCGCCGGATGAGCAGCGAGCGGCAGGACCACACATTCAGGCAAGCCCTGGCCAATCGGGTTGCCCTCCGCACCCCCGAGTTCGACCGTCGCGCATACGAGGTCGGCTCCGCGCTCGGGATCAACTGCGAAACTGTGGGTCCGCCCGCGCGGCAAAAACAGCAGGGTCGGCTCGACGAGTTCGAGGTCGGCTTGTCCGTCCTGGGTGACCGTAAGCGCGCCTGCCTTGAACAGGTGCAAATGGCCCACTCCAGTGAACTGCAACGTCTGGCACAGCTTCCCGGTGAAGAACGTCCGGGCCGTCGGCGTTGCGTGGGCGAACAGGGCAGCGAAAGGGTCCATCGGGACGATCGGCAAAATAATTGGCACCAAGCGTCACCCATAGTCTTCCATATGAGCGGTGTGCAAGTCCCAGTCCTCGATCAACCGGAGAGTCCCATGAATATTCGCTTCGTCACAAAGACCGTTCACGCCTTCCTCGACTATCCCGTCGCGCTGAGTCTGATGGGAACGCCGTTCCTGCTCGGACTCGGCCATGCCAATCCGCTGGCGCTTTGGGTGTCAGTCGCAACCGGCGTCGCCGCCCTCATTCTGACCCTGTTCACCGATCACAGGACCGGTGTAGTCCGAGTGCTGCCATATGGGCTGCATATCGCGGTTGACCGCCTCGTCGGCGTTACTTTCGTCGCCGTGCCCTTCGTGCTCGGCCTGCAGGGGCTGGACGCCTGGTACTACTGGGCGAACGGTGCTGCGGTTCTCCTTGTCACCTTCGTGCTCAACGCGCCCGAAAGCGGGGAGCGCGCGCTGAAGACGGCGCACCCCTAAGAGCCTTTTGCTAACATGATGCGGCAGCGGCCGAGTTAACCCTCGGCCGCTGGTGCTTGAACCAC
This sequence comes from Mesorhizobium sp. CNPSo 4671, assembly GCF_057784245.1. Classification (NCBI taxonomy): domain Bacteria; kingdom Pseudomonadati; phylum Pseudomonadota; class Alphaproteobacteria; order Hyphomicrobiales; family Phyllobacteriaceae; genus Mesorhizobium; species Mesorhizobium sp. CNPSo 4671. The sequence goes on from NZ_JBWLUW010000002.1 coordinate 152,874, forward strand.
CCAGGTTCGCTCCACAATGGCGATCCGTGTCACTACGGCACACGAGCAAATTGACATCAAGGTCGTCGCGCAAAGTGTCGGGTCGATAACTGGTTGCGTGAGATCGAAGACCCTTCCGCGCCTGCAATTTAACCTGAACCAACAAATGTCTGAGGAGACGACACCTATGAAAGCGATCATTGTGACAAACCAGTTTGCGGGAACGGCCGGCATGACACTGGTGGAGCGGCCCAAGCCACAGGCAGCGATAAACGACGTCGTCGTTCAGGTTCATGCGTCGGGCTTCGTTCCGACCGAGTTGGAGTGGCCTTCGACTTGGACCGACCGCCGCGACCAGGCGCGTACGCCGTCGATCCCTGGACACGAGCTGGCCGGAGTGGTCACCGCGCTCGGCTATGGCACCACGGGTCTTTCAGTGGGACAGCGGGTGTTCGGTCTCGCGGATTGGTATCGCGACGGCACACTGGCGGAGCATATTGCCATGGAAGCACGCAACCTCGCGCCGCTGCCAGGCGACGTCGATTTCACAGTGGGCGCGAGCCTGCCAATCTCGGGTCTGACCGCGTGGCAGGGACTCTTCCAGCACGGCCGTCTTCAGGTGGGGCAGAGCGTCCTTGCACATGGCGCAGCCGGTGCGGTCGGTTCGATGGTGACGCAACTCGCACGAGAGGCCGGCGCCTATGTCATCGGCACCGGACGCGCCGCCGACCGACAGAAGACACTGGATTTCGGCGCAAACGAATTCGTCGATCTCGAGAACGACGCCCTGGAAGACGTCGGTGGAGTCGATCTGGTGTTCGATGTCATCGGCGGGGACATCCAGAAGCGGTCCGCAGCTCTGATCAGGGCGGGAGGAACGCTGGTGACCGTCGTCGGCCCGGCCGAGGCGCGGCCCGCAGACGGCCTGGCGGTTGACTTCGTTGTCGAGTCCGATCGCGCCCAACTGAGTGAGATCGTCCAGCGGGTGCGGGACGGACGACTGCGGACGAACATCGGCAAGGTTTCGGCGCTCGACGAGGCCGTTGCAACCTTCAACGCGAGCGAGCGACACAGGGGGAAGACGGTCATCCGCATCCGTCCGTAAGACCTTGGGGAGAGAGGGCGGTTCCTCTCTCCTCGATTATCGTCTACGCGTCTCACCGGGCCACGCGCTGAGCGTTATGACGACGCGCTTACGACTAGCCCTTCGAAGATCGGCTACGGCGTAGACCACAACAAAACCGGCGCATGGCGGGTCACTGCCGAACAGCAGTTCCTTTGGATCCAAGTCGGACGGTTCGCCAACGGCCCCAAACCAGCCGCGCTCGTCACGGGTTCATCGACCTTCTTTGTGGGATGAGGAGGCACCTCGTGGAGGGAAAACTAGTCCTTCTCCTGGTCCTTATGTTCGCCAGACCATACGAGAGAATACGAAGGAAATGGCTTGGCGAACCATCCGCCAACATATTGATTTCCTATAGGAAACGTTGACCCTTAGCGACTAACATAATCGTTATTTGTCAATGGATTATGAGGCGGTTCGCCCAAATTGATTCAAGACGCTAAGCCAGCCACTCATTCCCATTTTGGGGCTTCCTGAAAGCAGAAAGTCGATTTGTTGGCTAACTCTTGCGGATCGGCGAAAGCGTCTGTCCGCAAGCCAGGTATGTTCCGGAAACCAGCAAGACCATCAGCGTCGTGTCGAGAATATCGTGGCCGACAAGGATGCCTGTCAGGCCGCCTATAACGTATATTATGACGGTGACCACGATCATGGTGGCGCCGAACCGCTCCAGCGGATCGGCACTGATGCGCAGGATTCTTGTCGCATTCCGGATTGCCACGACGAAGATTGCAGCCAACGTTAGCAAACCTACGAGTCCAGCCTGCACCAACGCCGTCAGAAAGCCGTTGTGGAAGTGGTTGAAGCCTTCGCTCGACCCAAAGCGCTGCTTGAACCCCTGCCTTGAAAGCTCCCGGCTGGCAGCCATTCCCTGACCAAAAACAGGCGCTCGGCGAAAGGCATCGAGCCCGATGTCCCACAACCCAACCCGCAACCCGAGCGGCGTGGTATAATCGCCTTTGGCGGCGAGGGCATTCCAGTCATCGAACAGGACATATGTGCGATTGACGATGATTGGAGACGTGACTGCCGCTATCAGCAGCGTTGAGGCGCCGGCAATCACCAGCAACTGCCTCATATCTGATCGGGAAACCCTTTGGCGATTGATCACAAGAACGACCACAACCGCGATCAGCAAGGCCACCCAAATCATGCGCGAGCCCGAATAAATAGCTGCCACGACACCCGCAAGCGCCGCCGCTGTGAGGGGCTTCCAGGCTTTCTCTACCCCAGATAGAGCACCTGCCAGGCATGTCATCACGGCCAGGCAGGTGACCGTGGCAAACACGATGGGATTTCCGGCCCCTCCTTCGGCTCTCAGCATCCCAATCCAGTGGTATTGGACGATGGCCAGCGCCAGCGACCCGACACATGCTGCAGCGCTGGCGCGCACGGCAATGCGTGCAAGGGTCGCCTTGTCGGTGATGCTCCACGTCGAATAGGAGATCGGGAACAACAGCAAGGTGATCAGGGGCAGGAAATGCGTGGCATCGGCCCGCAGCGTACCGTTTACGATCGACGCCAGGATCTGCGCGGCGCAGTAGGCATAGATCGAAATGGTCATGGCAAGCATCGGTCGATCGATGTTCAGGTGCCGTCGGCCGGTCGCGAGCAGTGCCAAGGACCAGAGCGCGCCGCCATGGAAGACGAAGCTCACCACCGAACCGAGTACCGGTGGCGAAAAGAAGCAGGCGATCGAAAAGTAGCGGTTGACCTGTTCGGCCGTGAGTTGGCGCCGGAGCGATGTAAACAGGTTCAATGCCTTTGCTTCGCAGTCGTCGAGGTCACACGCGGATCGTTCAAACGATCCGCGCTCACCGTACTTTGCCCTGTGCCCGGAATCCGTATAGCCGCTCGCTTTGGTATCCGGTAGTGCGGAACTGTCTTGCCCTTCATCCAACTGCGTGAGCGGATGCGACAAAACCAAACCGGCCCCACCTTGATATCTGTTCAAGCCGCAACCGCCGACGAAACTCCTTGGCTCGCTTCCCGCCAGGATTGGAACATCAGCACATCCCAAAGCAGGTATTGATTGTTGCGATGCCCGGAAAGGTGTTCGGACCAGGCGCGCCGGATCGCGTCGGGTTGAAAGAAGCCGTCTTCACGCAACCGGCGCTCATCGAGCAGCGCGTCGGCCCATTCGCGCAGCGCGCCGCGCAGCCAGGCGTCGATGGGCACGCCAAAGCCCATCTTGGGGCGTTCGACCAGCGCTTTGGGAACGTGTCTGTAAAGCAGCTGCCTGAGTGGCCATTTCGTATGGCCGCCGGCGCGCAGAATGGAAAGCGGCAGCGACAGAGCTAAGCTGATCAAGCGGTGGTCGAGCAGCGGCACGCGGGTCTCGAGGCTGACGGCCATTGCCGCGCGGTCGACCTTCACCAGTATGTCGTCCGGCAGATAGCTCATCATATCGATGTACATCATCCGCTCGACGTTGCCGGACAATTCTGGAAGCGCTTCCAATCCCGTCAGCATGGTGGGTGGCTCTACAGAATCCGGGATGATCTCTGACGGCTCCCAATGCGAGCAGAGCCGACGATAGACATCGTCCATGCTTCGCAACGAAAGCACGGACGCGGCCTTGTGGATCTTGTCGCCGACGCGTTCGCGGCGAAGGCGTCGCGGCAAGATCGGCATGATGGCGCCGGCGACGTTGTTGTAGAGCGCGGGTGACGGCAGCGTCGCCAGGCTGGCCGAAGCACGCCGCAAGCCGATCGGTATGCGCGACAGCTTGTTCCAGAACGCATCGGCGAGCGCGTAGCGGGTGTAGCCGGAAAACAGCTCGTCGCCGCCGTCGCCCGACAACGCCACGGTGACGCTGCCGCGCGCCATCTTGGAGACCAGGAATGTCGGGATTTGCGAGGAGTCCGAGAACGGCTCGCAATAGATGCCCGGCAGCTGCGGCACGACATCGAGCGCGTCGCCCTGGCTGACATAAAGCTCGGTGTGATCGGTGCCGAGGTGGCGCGCCACCTGCTTGGCATGGTTGGCCTCGTTGTAGCCCGCTTCATCGAAGCCGATCGTGAAGGTGCGCACCGGCCGCGCGCTGATCGACTGCATGACCGAAACGACCGCGGAAGAATCAACGCCGCCCGACAGGAAGGCGCCGAGCGGCACGTCGGCGATCATCTGCCCCTCAAGTGAGCGGCGCAGCTGACGCTCGACCTCGTCGACCGCCTCCTCGGGGCTGCCCTGGAAAGGATGCCGCTGCCCTTGCGCGGCGACTTCGCTCGCGCTCCAATAACTCTCGACGCGCGGATCGCGCTGAGGATCGGCAAGGACGAGAAAGTGGCCGGGCCGTAATTTCCGGATGCCTTGGTAGATGCAGTAAGGCGCAGGAATGTAGTTATGGCGCATCATCAGCGCCAGCGCGTCGCGGTCGATCTCGGGACGCCAGTCCGGCAGCGGCTGAAACGCCTTGAGCTCGGAGGCAAAGGCGAAAGCCTTGCCAATCCGGCCGTAATAGAGCGGCTTCTCCCCCAAACGATCGCGGCCGAGAACGAGCGTTCTCTCTCGTCGGTCCCACACTCCGAACGCAAACATGCCCACGGCCAGTTCAAGAGCCTTTGTGATTCCGAGCGCTTCGATGGCGTTCAGAAAAACCTCGGTGTCGGAATGCCCGCGCCAGGCATGGACGCCAAATTGCCGGTCGAGATGCGCACGCATCTCGCCGTGATTATAGATCTCGCCGTTGAAGACGATGACATGGCGCCCGTTGTGCGAGATCATTGGCTGCGCGCCGGCCGAAGACAGATCGATGATGGCCAGCCGGCGCTGGCTGAGTGCGATGCCGGCTTCGGCATCGCTCCAGACGCCGTCGCCGTCCGGTCCGCGATGCCGGATCCTGTCCGCCATGCGGCGCACGGTGAGGCCGCCGCAGCTTGTCGCGGCCGTTCCACCCACAATGCCAACGATCCCGCACATCTGGCGCTATTGATCCGTTCGCTCGAAACACCATTCGCCACAACCGGTGCCGAAAAGGCCAATTCCAGGTGTCACGTTGAAGCGCTGCCTGGTTCGAAACCCAAGCTTCTCCATGGCCGTCTCCAACGCGATGGCCGATGTCGATTGATAGGGGTAGCCGCCGAGCCAATCGTCGATATCGGCAAGGAATTCCATGCCTCGACGCGTGCGGTAGTTCCTTACAAACGAGAACGGATCGCGGTGGCGCAGAGTCCTCGCCACCATATAGGCCGAGACAAACAGTGCCTTGACCGGAGGCCGCAGCCACCGATGCGAGGCATAGAGCCGCTTTTCGACCGTCCACAGTCCGCAAAGCGGTGTCTTGAGGTAGATAGCGATGCCCAGTTGCCCGCTGCGGCCGACGAAGCCGGCGGCGTTGCCGATCGCTGTCCACATGTCTCCGGTATGGTGCAGCACACCCCACGAATAGACGACATCGAACGTTCCAGTCGGAAGCGAGGTCCTATCGAGGATATCGGCCCGCTCGACGCTCCAATCGGCTTGCGGGGCGAATCGCGACAGCACGGCCCTGGTCGTCTCGACGCAGTCTGCGTCATAGTCGAGCGCTGTGACCTTCGCTGCGCCCAGCCGCAGCGCGGCCGCTGAATGCAGGCCCGATCCGCAGCCGATGTCCAGAAATGTCTTCCCCTCCAGATCGCCCACCAGGCGGCGCAAATCCTGGCAAGCCCGGTCCAGATGCTCCTCTTCGAACAGCACGGCAAGCCCGGACCAGTTGCGGCCGAAATCATAGCGCGCGTTCATGGGCTCACCACCTGCCGTCTTTTTTGCGAAGCACAGACTCTGCGCATCATGCTCGATAGAACTCCCGGTACCACTCGACAAAACGCGGAACCCCGATCTCGATCGGAATCTGCGGCTTGAAGCCCGTCGCCTCCTCGAGAGAGCTGACATCGGCGAAAGTTGCCGGCACGTCGCCCGGTTGCAGGGGCATGAGATTGCGGTTCGCCTTGCGCCCCAGCGCGTCTTCGAGCACCTCGATCAAGCGATTGAGCTGAACCGGCGAATTGCCGCCGATGTTGTGGATCCTAAATGGCGCATCGCTGGTCGCGGGGTCCGGCTCGACGCTTTTCCAATCAGGATTGGTGGTCGCCGGATGCCGCATGACGCGGACAATGCCTTCCACGATGTCGTCGATATAGGTGAAATCGCGCTGCATGTTGCCATGATTGAAGACATCGATCGGCTCGCCGGCGAGGATGGCCTTGGCGAAGATGAACAGGGCCATGTCCGGCCGACCCCACGGACCATAGACAGTGAAGAAGCGCAATCCTGTCGTCGGCAGCGCGAACAGATGGCTGTAGGTGTGCGCCATCAATTCGTTAGCCTTCTTGCTGGCGGCGTAGAGGCTGAGCGGATGATCAGCCGATTCGTGCACGGAAAACGGCATGCGCGTACTGCCGCCATAGATCGAGCTCGACGACGCATAGACCAGATGACCGACCGAGGTTTGCCGGCATCCCTCCAGGACGTTGAGGAAGCCATTGAGGTTGCTTTCCGCATAGGCGTGCGGATTGGTCAGTGAATAGCGCACGCCCGCCTGCGCGGCGAGATTGACGACGATTTCGGGCATGGCCGTCTGGAACAGCGCCAAAATCCGGTCACGTTGGGTGAGATCGACTTGCTCGAAGCGAAAGTGCGGGAATGCCTTCAGCCGCTCCAGCCGCGCCTGCTTCAGGGAGACGTCGTAATACTCGTTCATGGAATCGAGACCGATCACCTGCCGGCCCTCGGCAAGCAGCCTCTGGCTAAGATGAAACCCTATAAAACCGGCGGTGCCGGTGATCAGAACGGGCCTGCTTGATGTCACGGCATATCCTAGCGCTAATTTCAGGTGGAGCCTTACAGGCTCCAATATTTTAATTCGTCAGGAATTTCATTCGGCTTGATAGCAGACTTGATGTCGAACAGTGTTCCACCCGGCTTAAGCATTTGAAACAGGCGGGACCTTTCGCTCTGCAGGTAATGATTGTGCGGCACCGCCAGAACAAGCGCCTCCAAATCGTCTATTTCGTCGAGCGGCAGGATCGTTTCACCATGATCGCGTCGTGCGGCTTCGGCATCGGCAAGAGGATCGTGGACTTTAGGGACAATTCCGAACTGCCTCAGTTCCTTGATCATGTCGAAAACGCGGCTGTTGCGCAGATCCGGCACGTCCTCCTTGAATGTCAACCCGAGAACGCCGACAGACGCCCCTTTGACCGGCATGTCCGAGCGGATCAATTGCTTGACGACCTGCTGGGCAACAAAGGCTCCCATGCCGTCATTGATGCGACGGCCGGCAAGGATGATCTGCGGGTGGTAGCCCTCGGCCTCGGCCTTGGCAGTCAGATAGTAGGGATCGACACTGATGCAGTGTCCGCCGACGAAGCCGGGCTTGAAGGGGAGGAAGTTCCATTTGGTCGCCGCTGCATCGAGAACATCCTGAGTGCGGATATCAAGGCGCTCGAAGATCATGGCCAGTTCATTCATCAGCGCGATATTCAAATCGCGCTGGGTGTTCTCGATGACCTTCGCCGCCTCGGCCACCTTAATCGACGGAGCATGGTAGACACCTGCATCGATGATACGAGCGTAGGCGCTTGCCACGCGCTCCAGCGTTTCGGCGTTCTCGCCGGACACAACTTTGACGATTCGTCGTAGCGAGTGCTCGCGATCACCGGGATTGGCCCGTTCAGGCGAATAGCCGAGCGCGAAGTCGTGAGGATGCCGAAGGCCGGAAATACGCTCGATTATTGGTCCGCAGAAATCCTCGGTCACGCCTGGATAGACCGTCGATTCGAAGACGACGACCGCGCCTTTGCTCACCGCTTCTCCGACAAGTTCCGATGCCAGTTTCAGAGGCCCAAGATCGGGAGCGCGATTGACGTCTATCGGCGTTGGCACTGCCACGATGAAGAACGTCGCGCCATTCAGCGTCTCCCGGTCGGTCGTAAGTACGATCGAGGATGTCTTCAGCGCAGTCGTGTCGACCTCGCCGGTGCGATCGACGCCGCCTCGCAGTTCCTGGATCCGACTTTCGCTAATATCGAAAGCTATCGTGCCTGGGAAAACTTCTCCAAACGCCACGGCTACCGGCAGGCCGACATATCCCAGGCCGATAACTGCAATGCGTTCGGACATCCGCAGATCCCTCAGGTAACTTGTGAGTCGAAGTGCTTGTATGGCAGGCGCTACGTCAATTCAACGACACGCTGTTGCGAAGGGGTAAAGTCCCTCCTCAAAAGTAGTCTGGGACCACTTCTCGTGGTGCCATCTGCCGACGATCATCGATGTTGTGGATAACATGCGGCAGCATTGGGTTTCGCGTGTCAAAAATCTACAACGGTCAAATGGTCGGGAGCAGGCAGCCCAAGAAATGACCGCATGAAGCGAATCGTCGTCATTGTGAGCGAACCAAAGTCCCTGGCAACCACTAGGGGGCATTTGCTTCTTGCGCTGCGCGATGCCGGGTACGAAGTTCATGCCATGGCGCCAGTCGATGCGATGACCGTTCGTTGGCTGACCGAAAACGGCGTCCAGTTTCATCCATTGCCAATGAAGCGTGCCGGTATTGCTCCGTTCGGCGATGCGCTGTTGGCCTTTCGTCTTCACAAATGGCTAAGAGAGATCAAGCCCCAGGTGGTGTTGACCTGTGCGATCAAGCCGATTGTCTACGGCATGCCGGCGGCGCTGATTGCTGGGACACCGAGACGGCACGCGCTTGTCACCGGCCTTGGCTATGCCTTCACGGACCGGCACAAGTCACCACGCTGGAGGATGGTAAACGCAGTAGCTCGGCTTCTTTATGCCTCAAGCCTTCGGGTTGCCACCACGGTCACCTTCCAGAACGACGACGACCGGAATGACTTCCGTCGCCTGGGATTGCTCGGGCGCACGCCAGCCAATGTCGTCAATGGCTCAGGAGTCGATCTGGACCGGTTCAAAGTCGCGTCATTGCCCGAGCAGCCACGATTTCTTATGATTGCACGCCTGCTCCGCGACAAGGGCCTCGCTGAATATCTGGGTGCGGCGAAGCTGGTTAAGGCAGTCAGACCTGACGCTCGTTTCGACCTGGTCGGAGACAAGGATCCAAATCCCTCGGGCTTTCCGGTATCAGAAGTTGAGGCAGCAGTCGCGGACGGAACCATCCGCTATCACGGGCCGGTCGAAGACGTCCGTCAAGTGATCGCAGATTCGCGTATCTTCGTGCTTCCGTCCTATCGCGAGGGGACGTCACGCTCGGTCCTGGAGGCCATGGCGATGGGGCGCCCGGTGATCACGACGGATGCGCCGGGTTGCCGCGCGCCGATCGTGCCCGGGGTGAACGGCCTGCTGGTGCCGGTTGGCGCCACCACTCCTCTGGCTGAAGCCATGATCCGCTTAATCGACAACCCAGACGAAGCCGAATGCATGGCCAAGAACAGCCGATCGATTGCCGAACAGCGCTACGATATTCAGAAAGTTACCGCTCATATGATGGAAATTATCGAAGTCGGACACCGAGCCGCGGAATGACATTTGCAGGATCGAACCGGTACGAGTTTGGAGCCAACTGGGCGTCGTTCATTGACAAGCACTACTCGGCTGAACGTCGGCAGATGGCGGCCGATAAGCTTCTGTCCTTCTTAGGCAAACAGAGCCTCGAAGGGATGGATTTTCTTGACATCGGAAGTGGCAGCGGGCTGCACTCGCTTGCCGCCTTCGACGCAAAAGCGGATCGGATACATTCCTTCGACTTTGATCCGCTTTCGGTAAGTACCACCGGCAAGCTGCGCAAGTTGGCCGGGGATCCGCCGAACTGGGCCGTCGAACGAGGCGACGTACTCGATGCCGGCTTTCTGGAGACGCTCGGCACCTGGAGCCTTGTCTATTCCTGGGGCGTGCTCCACCACACCGGCGCCATGTGGCAAGCGATCGAAAATGCTGCGGGCAGGGTAGCGCCTGGCGGCCTCTTCTTCATCGCTCTCTATTCGTCGAATGTCGTGCAGCCTTCGGCGCAATTCTGGCTCGATGTGAAACGGCGATACAATGCCGCCAACCCTCGGCAAAGGTGGTGGATGGAATATTGGTACATCTGGCGCTTCGGCCTTGGCGGCAATCCGCTTCGACTGCCGCTGCTTTTGAAGCAGATCTACGAGAAGAAGAAAGGGCGGGGCATGAGCTACATGACCGACGTCCGCGACTGGCTGGGTGGCTGGCCAATGGAGTTCGCCGACGATCAGGCCGTGGTCGATTTCCTGAAGGAACGGTTCGATTTCGAACTCATCAGAATATCCACGGGTGAAGCTTGCACGGAATTTCTCTTTCAGAACCCGAACAAGGTGCAATCCAAACCGAACTGATGCGGCGGCTTCGGGAGATCGACAGCGGCAGGACGGCCAAGCGTCGGTGAATCCGCCAACACGATGCACTTCAAGAGATCTGTCCGCCGGTTCTCGTCCAGATATGCGGCTGGCCGTCTTCGAGCGTTACGATCTCGTCGCAATTTTCGACTGTCGTGAGGCGGTGCGCGATGATCAATATAGTCAGGTCGGTGGGTAGTTCTCGGATCGCCTCCATGACTGCAGCCTCGGTCTCCATGTCGAGTGCGCTCGTAGCCTCGTCGAAGACGAGCACTGATGCCTGTTTGTACAAAGCCCGCGCGATACCTATTCGCTGGCGTTGGCCGCCCGATAGACGGACACCGCGCTCGCCGACGCGTGTCTCATAGCCCTGCGGCAAGCTTTCTATGAAGTCCGCCAACGCGGCCTGTTGCGCGGCATTGCGCACGCGCTCGGGGTTGATCGTGGCAGGGTCAATGCCGAAGGCGATATTGTCGGCGATCGACGAGTCCGCCAGGAAGATGCTTTGCGGCACATGCGCGATCTGTCTTTGCCAAGCACGTCGCGTAGCGCCATCCAGCGCCTGCCCGTCGATCTCGATCGCTCCGCTGGTCGGCTCGAGCAAACCCATTATCAGATCGACCGTCGTGCTCTTGCCGCTGCCGGTCTTGCCCACGAAGCCGACCTTGGTCCCCTTCGAGATCGTGAGATTGAACCGCTCGAGTATCGGGGGCTGGTCGGAAGCGTAACGGAACGACACGTCCTTGAGTGTGATCGCTCGATCGAATGGCAGGCGCCTGGCCGGAGGCTGGCTCCATTCTGGGCCAAGTGGTGCCTCCAGCGCCTGGAGCACAACTTCTGCGCCGGCAAGATTGCTCAGTATCAGCGCCCAATTGCCGTATACAAGCTGCATAGATGGCAGCAGACGCTGCGCTCCAAGAACGAATGTTCCCAGTATTGGCAGCACCTCGCCGGCATTGTTGGACCGGATGATGAGGAAATAGGCAAGCGCGGCGATGATCACCATACCCGCCGCTTCGATCGCGAAACGCGGAGCGCCAGCTGCAAGCGCGTTCGTTGCGTTCGCGCGTTGCAGTCGTAAATCGAGTTCGCTGTAGCGTGAGAGAAAATAGGGTTGGGTGTCGTTGATGATGACATCACGGATGCCACCCAGTCCCTCTTGTACCGAACGAATGCCTTCGGCCTGCGCGCTTGCGATGATTTTCGCATTTCTCTTGAGGTGTTTTCGGATCACAAGCGACATGGCGAGATAGACCACGCCAAAGCCCGCAAAGATAACGAAGGTGATGAACGAACTCAGGACAAAAAGGGCAGCGACGACGAAGACACCGACGATTATGCCGCTGATTGATTGCAACAGTGGCAGCATTACGCCTGCAGTAATGGCTTGGACCTGACGCAGCGCAGCCAACACCGCACTGGAGTTGCGCGAAACGTGGTAGCTATAGGGCTGGCGTAGAACTCGGTCATAGACCTTCACGCCCACTTCGTGCCCCAGCGAGAAGACGTAAGAATTCGTGGCCCAGGTAAGGAGTATGCGCACGGCGCCGGCTACGATGGCCACCACCGAAAACAGCACCGTGAGACCAAGAAGGCTGTCAGAAGAACCGGTGAGCCGAAAGCTCGCAAGCTGACGCGCCAGAAACGACTGTCCGCCAACGGCATCGGGATTGGCGATGCGCGCGAGAAACGGCAGCAAGGCACCAAGCGTGGCGGCTTCCGCCAGAGCACCAAACACCATCAGCACAAGGAGACCAAAAAACTGCCTCTGCCGCCGCTGTGATACCTGCTGCCACAAGCGTCGCAGTGTGTCGAAAGTGCTGCCCGGGTTTCGGTTTCCGCTCAATGCCAAATCGATGTCCGCATCCAGAAGGCCCAATGCACACGTTCAGCGCCCCACGACAAGCCACAACCCACGTCGATTGACAATTTTGTCAAAGAAGCGCGGAGGTGGTCCGTCCACAAATTTGCGCGTCGTGAACTAGGGGCCACGGCCGCGACGAAGTGATAGGCTTCACTTATGAATGATGCCTTCGAGATTCGGGATCAAAGGCCGCGGCTGAGCTTGATTGCTGCATCGCTGTGCTCACTTGGCTTGTTCTCGGCAGGAGTTGGGGCGGCTTTCCTACTGTTTGTCGCGGCCTATCCGCTCGGATTGATCAGCGCTTACCCGGCACCGCCTGCCGCGGCAACCGAGGGGCCGCTAGGGTTCGAGGAGAAAGTGGCGGATGTCGACGACCTCTACCGTGGTGTGGGCGAACCCATGCAGGCCTATCTCGAGCGCCTGACAAAGGCTGTGGCGGGTGGAATGGTGCATTATTGGACGGAAGGTGACAGTTGGACAGCGACCGACATGCGCTACACACGCATCAGCGCTTTCGACAACTACCTGCTCTGGATTCTCAGCTTCCGGCCGCAATATCGCGAGACGTTGCAGAACTATGAGTTTGTCACGCCTCGCAAGGGGCTGGCTCGTGGCTACGGGTTCTGTTCGCAGGTTTCGAAAATCGTCTATTCCGTGCTTTCGGATCAAGGCATCGACGCGACCATCTATAGTGTGCCCGAGCACACCGTGGTCGTGTCGAATGGCAATATTCTCGATCCTGACTATGGGGTTTTCGTTCCTCACACGCTTGAGGACGTGCAACAGGATCCGTCGATCATCGATAGCTACTACGCGCAATTTGGACCAATGCTGCCCTTGCTGAAAAAGGCGTATGGTCAGTCCTGGCAGTCGCTTGGGACCGCCGAAGACTTCGATAGCGTGCGTGCATACGAGGCAAAGTTCGAACGCTTGAAATGGATTCCGCCGCTCGCGTTTCTGGCAACCGGCATCTTGCTCGCCACTATAGGTGCGCTGCTGCGGCATCGTGAAGGACTGGTCCGGCTTGTGTCGCGGCGGGTTCACAAGTCAGTTCGCTCGTCCTAACCTTGCCGGGTCGCGACCTTTTGTGAATTGTATGCCAAATGGCGACTTCTGCTTGCGGGTGCCCGGCGCCTTGTGGCAAGCGGGACCAACGAGAAAAGGCGGCGGGGCGCGAGACGCGGCGAGAAGGCCTTGCGATGACTAATGCTGAAAGCCAACAGCGCGCTGCCACGCCTTTGACCGCGCGCGTGAGAAGGACCCGGCGCAGCGTGCTCTTCGTCATCGGGACGCTTGATCTCGGGGGCACGGAAAGCCAACTCGTGCTGCTCGCCAAGGAGTTGAAGAAGCGGGGTTGGCAAGTCGAGGTCTTTGCCCTTTCATCGGGTGGCGTTCTTGCGCAAACGCTGGATCGTGCCGGAATCCGCATATTGTACGGGCTTCATCGACCCAATCCGTCACCCGCTTCGCCGACATCGGCAAAGGCGGAGGTCAAATCGAGCGCTACCCCGAAGACGCGACCGAGCGTGAAGGCGATGCTGGTGCTCGGCGCCGCGGTCACTTCGCTCGTTGTTCGCATCGCTTTGACCCGGCCACGCGTGGTCCACACTTTCCTGCCTTTGACCAACTTCCTGGGCGCATTGGCAGGCCGGTTTGCGCTGGCACCACGCGTCATCACCTCGAGACGCGGTCTGGGCAACCATCAGGAGCGATGGCCACGGCTGAAACGTATGGATCGAATCGCCAATCGGTTTTCACATGTGGTGGTCGCGAACTCGCATGCAGTCGCAGCCGACATGGCGACACGCGATGGCTATGACATCGACCGCGTCCGCGTGATTGCCAATGGTCTCGATCTGAGCCGCTTCGATGTTATCGGCCAAAGTCGGGATGACATCAGGCGCCGTCTCGGTCTTGAACCTGAAGATGTCGGTATCGTCATCGTCGCCAACCTCATTCCTTATAAGGGCCACAGCGATCTCATCGACGCATTCGCCCGCGCGAGCCAAAGCCGGCCGGAGCTGAGGTTGTTCATAGCCGGACAAGATCGGGGCATCGGCCCGGCTCTCATGGAGCAAGCCCAGCGGCTCGGCGTTGGATCGGCGGTGCGGCTGCTGGGGGTGCAGGACGATGTCCCGGGCTTGCTTGCCGGCATGGACATCGGCGTGATCGCCTCGCACGAGGAGGGCTTTTGCAATGCCCTGATGGAAAAACTCACGGCAGGTCTTCCGGTCGTGGCCACCAATGTCGGTGGAAATCCGGAGGCGGTGTCGGGCATGCCGGGTTGTGTGCTGGTTGAGCCTCGTGACCCCGCCGATCTGGCCCGCGGGCTGCTCGCCGTTGTCCAGCGATTGCCAGAGCAGACAGCCGACCAAGAATATCGTCAGCGGGTGATGCGCGAGCGCTACTCCATAGAAGCTATGGTCGACGCTTATGAACGCCTCTATCTCGCGGGCAAGTGAGTGAGCGCCCAACTGGAACGCTCAGTGAATTTGGTGCGCCCGCCGCAGGCGATCCTGACGGACATCTCCGCCGGGGCCTGCGCTTTTGTGATCGTCATCTATCAGTCCTGGTTCATGCCATACTTCCTGCCGTTCTTTACGGGGCGGGACGAGTTCGCGAGGCTGGTTTTCCATGCGCTCTATGGCGGCGTTCTGGTTATTTCGATCGCCGTTCTTGCGACGCGTCGGGACGTGCGCGGCGCGATCCTCCTGCTTGGGGCCGCTGCCGCCATGGCAGTCGTCCCGGTTGCGCTTCATCCGGTCGGAATCGTCGCCAAATGCTATCTGATCACGCTTTTTCTCGGCGGCGCGGCCATTGTCCTCATGCTTGCCTCCGCTCCGGCAATCGTGCTGCGCCTGTCGGCAGCGGTTACGGCGCTCAACGCGGCGATCTGCTTCCTCGACCTCCTCTTCGCCAACGGCTTCACCAATACTCCTGGCCGGGCCGCCGGTTTGGCGATCAATCCAAATGTGGCCGCTGCTGGACTGTTGCTCGGGGCCTCGGCGAGCTACCGCGCCGTTGCGGAAAAATGGCGCGCCAGTTTCCTTGTTCTTGTGGGAGCCGCGCTGCTCGTTACCGTTTCCCGTTCGACCCTTCTTGCCGCCTTTGCCACGGTGGCGGTGCCGATCGTCGTTTGCCTTGACCAGCAATTTCGCAACCATCGTCGTTTGGAGCTCAATGCCAGAGGCTGGAGCCGCCCGCTTGCCGTTGCACTGGCACTGGTGGGGATAATCGGTATCGCGCTGGCCACAAATGCTTATTTTCGTGTCTCCATCGGCGAATCCTTCGCCGGGGTATTATCGGTTGGCAAGGCGCTCGATGAGGCAGCGGAGGCTGTCGATGCATCACACGATCAGGTTCCGTCTCCCGCTGTAGCCCCGGCTGCGCCGTCGTCCGAGGGAGTTCCGGCAAAACAATCGGCTCTTGCTGGACGAAGGTCGTCTGCTGTCATTGACCAGCCTCGGGCAAAACCTTCGATCAGTTCAGCAGACAAGTCGGCAAGCGCTGCCCCATCTCCGCCTCCGGAGAGCTCCCTGCCATCGTCCGCTGCAAGCCAATCCACGAACGCTGCCAAGATACAGGCGCTCGGCGAACGTCTTACGGATGAGGGCAAGAGAAATTCGATTTCGGCAAGAGCACTCTTTTTGGAGCGCGGCCTGCTCGCTTATAGAGAAGGCGGCCCCTTTGGTCGCGGACTTGAAGAGGCGCAGGCTCTTGCTCCCCACAACACCTTCCTCCTCTTTGCAATTGCTTTTGGTCACCTTGGCTGGTTGATCCCGATCGGCCTCGTCGGCTTCGCTTTCTGCTTCGTCCGCAGCGCCGGCGATCTCGCCCTTGGTGTCGCACTCGTGGGGGTTATGCTGACGTCGCATGACCTCTTGCTCACACCGAGTCTCTTTCTTCCGGTCGCGTTAGGAATTGGCGGCATGCTTGCCGGGCGGCGAGGATTTGCGAAAAGCCATTCTTTGGTGAAAAAAGGGGAGCACTGGAGCGTTGCTTTTGGAACCGTTGCAGGCGTCGCGGCCTTTGCGGCCGGCTGCATTGCCATATTGCTCATCACACCGTCGCTTGTTGCCGGACGGCTGCAGAACGAGGCGATGTTTACCGCAAGAGGCGGGTACGAGACGCTGCTCCCGCGGTCACAGTTTCCCGGCCTTTTCCAGTTTGACAACTTTGCCGACATTCCCTCTTTGAAGACTTCTTACCTTCGGGAAGAAGGGACATCGCTCCGCCAAGTCGAATGGGCCGCGCATGCATGGCCCGCGGTCGGGCCGGGCGAGTATACTTTTCGCCGGCGTGACGCGGTGCTGTTCGCGGCCACGGATTCGAGCGACCCTCGCAGAAATGGGCGAACCTACGCGGTCGCCGTTCCGCTCTCGGTCAGCGCACTGTGCTTCACTCTTCTGGGCACAATCATCGCGTGGTCAATTGTGACGACGGCTGCCGTGACGCCACGGATAAATCGTTCCGAAGCCTCTCTATGATTTTCGGAACAATGAGTCGCGCCCCGTAGATCGAGAAGTGGTTCTCATCCAAGTATAGACTATGCCCTCCGCCGTCCGTCACATGACAGCCAGTTGCAGAGCAGATGGTCTCGAAGGGATCAACCAGTTGAAAGCTCGAATGGCGGGCGAAGGCCGCGAAGGCCTGATCGAAGGCCACGTGCTCCACCCGCGTGACAAGCGGGCATGGCAAGGAGACGTAAGTCGGTCTCAAGTGGCAAATCAGATAGGCGTCCGGCGCTTGTCCGATCAGGATCACCGGACCGCGAAAACCGGCATAGAGTTTCGCTATATCGCCGAGCATGGCCGCAAACAGTTTCGCCAGGTCGGGCAAGTCGACAGGCGCGCCATCGACTTTCCGTTCGAGAAGATTGCGATATCCGGGCCAGCGTTGCCCCTGGACAATGGCCAGGATGCCACCGGCCTTCAACCAGCGCGCGATCTGGTCGGTAGCATTCCGGCAGTGCCGCGTGACCGCGCCGTTGGTCCTGGTCTGGAGCTCCGCTCCAACATAGCAGTTGCCGGCTTCCGCCAGCAGGAAATGGAATTCCTGCCCACCGAGTTCTTGAAGAGCGCGTGTGTATTGGTCGATGTGCGAATCCCCGACCACCAGTATCTTGTTTGAACTTTGAAGGTTCCCGAACTCGCAGAAATCCTGGCAAGCCAAAGAGCCGGTAATCGCCTTCAAGGCTACGCTGTCGGCCAGTTCGGTTCCTGCGACGGAATGAAGACGCCAGGGCATTCCGCCCGACATCGCGTAGCTGACCGCGGGAAATAAGAGCAGGCCAGCCAGGGCAAGTCCGGGAAAGGCGACGAAGCCACGGCCGGCGCGATAAGGCTGCTCGATGACATGAAACATCAACGCGGCCAAGACGAGAGACAGCAGCCCAACCAAAAGCGCCTCGGTCGGCAGCAGGGGGCGAAGCAGCCCGTATTCGCAGAACACGATCAGGGGCCAATGAAGGAGGTAGAGCGAGTAGCTGATGCGGCCGAGATAGACGGCCGCACGATTGCGCAACACAAGTCCTGCCCATCGCGAATGGTCTGCATGCAACACCATGCCAGCGCCGATGGCAGGCGCAAGGACGTTCCAGGCGGGCGCGCCCGAACGGCTGTCGAAAACGAAAACCGCAAGCGCTATGAGGACCAAGCCGAGACAGGCGAGCAACTCGTGACCAAGGACGGGCCGCGGCTTCGGAAGCCAGACCAGCGCCGCGCCGCAAGAGAACTCGAACACGCGGAAGGGCGTGTTGTAAAAGACTGTCGCGCGGCCGTCCGCGATCCAGTCGGCCGCCCAGGTTCGTGAAAGCAACCAAAACGATCCGTCCTGGAATGCGACAATGAGACAGAAACTGAAAATGGCAATCGCCACGATCGGCCAAATTATTCGCCGTGGGAATACAGCAAGCAAAACTGAAAGTAGCAATGGCCAGACGAGATAGAACTGCCACTCCACGCCCAGTGACCACGTATGAAGGAGTGGCTTCAGCCGCGCGGCCAGATCAAAATAGCCGGACTCGCGCCAGAAGAAGATGTTCGAAATGCCGAAAGTTGCTGCCGTCAGAGATTTGGCGAAGGTCTCCAGATGCTGAGGCGTAAACACCAGAAAAGCGGCGATGCATGAAAGCGAGAGTGTCGTGAAGAACGCCGGCAGCAGGCGCCGAGCCCGGCGCGAATAGAACTGCGACACACTGAAACGCCCTGCCTCGATGTCGGTAGCCACAATGCGGGTGATCAAAAAACCACTGATTACGAAAAATACATCGACGCCGACAAAGCCACCGCTGAAACCTGAAATTCTCAAGTGGAAAAACAACACTGCCAGAACGGCGACGGCTCTAAGCCCATCGATGTCCGTGCGATGATGGTCTGCTGCTGCAGTAGCCGTAGATGACAGGGAGCCGACCTTTGCTCCAACAGGCAGCTCGCTGCTGTTTTCCTGGCAGGCCGCCCCAGTCGCGATCGAGAGCGGAGCTTCGCCGCTTCGCACCTCGCTCAATTGCTTTTGCCGGCCGTTGGAGACGGCGCGGTGTTCGCCGCCGATAACCGGTTTTGCGCCTGGCCTGCAAGGGCCGGATAGAGACCCATCATCCGCGCAATGGCATCGTCTGTCTCGGACCTCAGATTTCTGCGTATATGCGAGCCATCGCGGTAGATGAACTCGCCATTGATGTAGGTTGCGCAATGTCTGTCGGGACACATCCCTTTGAGCGGATCGACAAAGACGACAGTATTGTCCTGAACGAGCGATGTGAGTGCGGTCACCATCGGCGACCATATCCGGAACACTTGCTCGCTATTCATCTCGGTCGAACAACGCCTCAGCATACCGCTTTCGCGCATCGCGGCGCACGAAGTCAGATCCATGCCTGGACCGGGCACCTGGCCAATGATTGCGATGCGCCGATCAGGGCTTTTGATTTCCTTGACGAGACTACGCAGGCCATCCCGCAACAACAGGACTTTGTCCGTCTGCCTCCCATCATCGTCAGCAACGACATCGGTGTAGCCAAGGCTTGTCCAGGCCGCGGACAGCACCACGAGGTCGATGTCTGTCCGTTGTCTCAGCATGCCGACCGCAGCCTTTCGCGACGATGCGCAGCTCTCCCGGTAGTCGGGCAATCCCGGAAAGTCGCGGTGGATACCATCCCCGAAGGCAGCCGGGCAGGCTCGGTAAAGGAAGAAAGCGGTATTTTCTCTCTTGCCTGCGCTGTCGAATAGCGGGGCGAGATGCTCGGCATGGCTGTCGCCCCACAGCATGGCGTGGCGCGCCGCTTTGTCCCAGGGCGCGCCGAACGCGCAAAAGGTGCTGCCCAGTTCAGGAATGCTGACCATTTGTGGGCATGACCAATCCCACATCACATCAAGGCTGCGCATCGCCTCCACTTCCTTCGAAATCCTGCTGGTAAAACCGCCGGCTTCGAAGATCGCATTGGCGCTCAGGCAAACCATCGCTACGGCGGTGGCACCTGCGATGAGTGCCCGGGACGGCGGAACCCGCAGACGGCGGACAGGTTCCTCGACGAACCGCCAGGATAGATACGCCGCCAGCCAGGCCGTAGCGATAAGCACCGACGATTCGACCCCTGACGGCATTGCGGTGCCGGCGTAGTGACGGAAGAAGACCAGGATGGGCCAATGCCAGAGGTAGAGGCTATAGGAAATCTTGCCCGTCGATCGCAAAGGCGCGCTCGCAAGTAGCGACGAGATCGTTGAGTGCGTCCGCGGCCAAATGAGCAGAACAGCGCCGACCACCGCAACGAGGGCGCCAAGGTTCGGAAGCGGCTGGCTCGGCGACATCCAAATGGTGCTGGCAACTACCAGACCAAGGCCTATCAGCCCGAACGCTTCCGACGTGCGCCGGCGGCCTATCGGCGGAGCAAAGATGAGCAAGCCGCCGAAGGCCAATTCCCAGGCCCGGCTGAAGGGAACATAGAATGCCTGTTTCGGATCGATCGCCTCCAGATGGAGGGTGATCGAGAAGCTGACCACGGCGACGATGCAGATCAGTGCGATTACCGGCAACTGGCGGCCGCGTGCCAGCCGGTTGGCAATCAGAAGCAGCAGTGGCCATACGAGATAGAACTGCTCTTCGACACCGAGCGACCAGAGATGGAGCAGCGGCAGAAGCGCCGCCTCTCGATCGAAATAGCCGGTACTCCAGAGGAAGTAATAGTTTCCCAATCCGAACGTGGAATATGCCGCACTGCGTCCCAAACCGGCATAGTCCCCGGGGAGCAACAGGAACCAGCCGGCAATGAGCGAGAAGCAGATCATCAAAAGCATCGCCGGCAATATTCGGCGCATGCGTCTGCCGTAGAATTCGACGAGGGACAGTCCGCCGCCTTCAGCCACCAGAAGGCGCGTGATCAGATAGCCTGAGATCACAAAGAAGATATCGACGCCAACGAAGCCACCCGGGAACCCGGGCACGTCGAAATGGAAAAGAATGACAGCGATCACTGCGATTGCGCGCAGTCCGTCGATATCTGGCCGATAGTCGGACTTCAAAGCTCCCCCCATCAATCCCTCGGCCTCTTAGCCCAATTGCGCAACCTGAGTCGATGGCCGGTCGCATGCAATGGCGACACATCCGGTTCGACTTACAGGTCGCCTTGCGAGAAACGTGGGGATACCCTCACATTTTGTTTCGTACCGGGGCCACGAAAACCTAAACATCGGCATGTGTGTGCCAGAATCAGTTCTGTCCTCGTGGCCCACATCATGGGAGGATTGGCAGCATTTCGGATGGGTATTTATTCGTTGATGATATCAAGGACGACGAAAACTCGCCCGCTTGATGGAAACACGGGTTGTTTGCTCCATCCCTGACTGTATAGAAGATTGTCCCGTGCGTTGCGAGGCCGCGGGTCGTTCTGGAGGATGGTAACCTTGGACAACCACAGCGGCGCGGACATGGTTGAATTCGGCCCGCACACACACGTGCTGGTTACCGGCGGCGCCGGCTTCGTAGGGTCGGCACTGGTCGATTTGTTGCTTGCGCGCAATTGCACCGTAACCGTAATCGACGATCTTTCGAACGGCATGCTCCGCAATCTGCCAGCCAGTGATCCCCGCCTGACGATCCATACCTTCAGGATTGGCGATCCGGCATACAATGCCGCGATCCACGACGAAGTCGGATTGGCCGACGCCGTCTTCCATTTGGCGAGTCCGATTGGAGTTCAGCGTGCCCACAAGGAACGTTTCGCTGTCACCAGCGGCATTCTCGAATCAGGCTGTGCGATCGTCGAGGCATGCAGAGTGCACCGGTGTCCGCTGCTTTATACGTCGAGTTCGGAAGTTTACGGCTCCGGCCGCGACCGGCCAATCACCGAGTCCGATCCGGTCACGACGGACCTGCGGCCGCGTTGGGGCTATGCCGCTGCCAAGGCGGCGGTTGAACATTTGGTGGCCGGACTGTTTTTTGATTTCGGCATCCCTACGTGGATCGTTCGACCATTCAACATGGCCGGACCGCGCCAGCGCTCAGCGACCGGCCTCGTATTGCCGATGTTTGTCGATGCAGCGTTGCGGGGCGAACCACTTGTGGTTCATGACGACGGCGAGCAGAGGCGGGCGTTTCTGCACGTTGCCGATGCCGCCGAAGGTCTGCTCCTTGTAATGCAGTGCCGGTCGTTGCGAGGCCGGCCGGTCAATCTGGGCGGCAGCGAGGCGATTCAGATACGAAATCTCGCAAAAATAGTGGTTGACGCCACCGCGACGAGCGCGCCAATCGTCATGAAGCCTTCCAGCGCCGTCTTTGGCGATCGGTTCGCCGTAACGTACGACCGCGTTCCCGACACAAGCCTCTTAACCACCATGACCGGATGGCGGGCTCTGCGAAGCACCAAGCAGACCGTGGTCGACTGCATTGAGCACATGCGTACCGAACGAGCAATCGCTTGACGCCTGACATATTGGTCCCGTTCATCGGGGCTCTGCTCATAGCGCTTGTTGGTGTGTGGATGTTTGCACGGCTGGCGACACAAATCGGAGCGGTCTCCAAGGTCAAGAACGACCGATGGCACACATCAGGCGAGGTTCCCCGGCTGGCGGGCCCCGCCATGTTAGCCGCGATGTCCCCGTGGCTCCCTGTTGAATATACCCTGCTGCTGGCTGTTTTCTGTTTGATCGGCGCGATGGATGACGTCCGATCCCTTTCTGTCGGTGCCAAGGCAACGGCATTGGCCGGCGCAGCTGTTTTAGCAGGGGTCATCACGGGTCTGTGGTGGGTTCCGATTGTCATCTGGATAGCTTGCAACGCGGTCAACATGCTCGATCATGCCGATGGTCTTGCTGCAAGCGCGATCGCGGCAGCCTTCCTGGGGCTGGGCGGTGATATCGGAATGGCCGGCGTAGGCGCATGCCTCGGATTTCTCTGCTTCAACTATCCGCCCGCCCGCGTTTTCATGGGCGATAGCGGCAGTCTTTTCCTAGGAGCGGCAATCGTGCTTCTCGCTTCGCAGAGAGGTTTTGACGCCTCGTTGGCGTGGATTGCGGTGCCGCTGATTGATGCGGTATTCGTAACGACCCGCCGCTTGCTACAGGGGCGGAAGCCTTGGGTCGGCGGCACAGATCACCTTGGTCACATCTTGCTTCGGATTGGTGTGAACCGTCAGATTTTACCCCCTGTATACGCAGCGACGGCACTGACGATCGGGCTAATATTTTCTGCTTGGGGTAATCCATAGGCCGTCCAAAGCAGTTGTGCACGCGACATCAGTGGGCCCAAGCCAAAAGCTGACTGTCAGCTCACGTGAAGAGTTTCGGGCGCCGGCAGGTGTACAAAAGTCCCCGAGGAAGGAACCCGCGGGCCACAGGTGTGACGGCTATGGAGATTTCGGATTTCGGCGGATGTCGGCGATGTCGCGCGGCCGCGCACCAACCCCGACACAATGAACGGCTATGCGGAACCATACGGACAGGATCTCTGACCTGTGCCCACGAAAAGAACAATTAAATCAACTATTTGAGGAAGACCAGCTGAAACCCTTAAGGTACTCAAGCAATCCAGCTTAGAGAGAATCGGAAGGGGATCCCAGTTTAGGCTGACTATACACAACCATTTCCCGCTTAGTTGTGGATCACCCCAATCGGGACAGCCGATCATTCGGGCGAGCAAACGATCCTGCGGCAGGCTATTTATCCGGTCCGCCCATCAATAGGTATTTCATCTCGCCAAATTCCTCTGCGCCATGACGCGAGCCTTCGCGACCGGCATCGGCGGGCACCGTGCGGTTGCAACCTTGGTGTAGAAGGCGATATCAGCGCCCGCGACCAGCCAGCTCGACGGCTTGGTCGGCAACACTCCAAAAGGCTGTCAGCCAGTTGTCAGGTTGGATTCGCTATCCGGTACGAATGGCGGTCGCAAGCCGTCGTGGCCTATGTTGAAATGCCAACAGCACTGCAACTTCCCGAATGGAAGTCATCATGTATAGCACTCTCGTTCTAGCGGGCTTGGCGGCCATGGTCGCCGGACCTGCTCTGCCAGCCGGCAGCTGCAGCATGGCTGCGGCACCTTCGGCCGAATTGGTTCACTAACACAGCACTTCACGAGGAGGAAAAGATGACCAAAAGTCCCTTCAACAGGCTCGCCTGGCTCACGCTGCGCGCGTCGACTGCGCTGGTGCTCACCATCGCACCGTACCACCTGACGCTTGACGGTGCGGCCAACCTCGTTCCGGCCGCCGCCCACGCCGAATCCGAGGGCGGTGGCGGCAATGGCGGTGGTGGGGGCAACGGTGGCGACGGCGGTCATGACGGTGGCGACAGCGGTCACGATGGCGGCGATAGCCACAGCAGCAGCGGAACCTCTGGCAGCCATGACGGTGAAAAGGAATCTGCTGACGACCAGGGCGAGGACAACACAGGTGCCTCCGGCACGACTGGCACCAGCGCAGGTTCCGGTACCGAGAACGACGGATCCGATGACTCGTCTTCCGTGCCAAAGGTGACGGACAACTGAGTGCGTCCCGCATAGGTCGACGCATTGGCCCGATTGCGAGGACGCGGCGGGCCTTCCCCTTGAGTTTTGACCAGAGGCGACAGCCGCAAAAAGTAAAGGCCTGCGCCCTTGTCGGGCAGGGGGTTTCAAAAAGGCAACCCCAGGAACCACGTATCCAGAGGTGGCTAACGGCCACGAGCACGCATGCATGCAGTACCGACAAGCGGGGCGAGGGCGCCGGGTGCTTAATCAACGCTGCGCGCGGGATGCTGCAGCCTGACGCCTGGCCCGTCCTTGACGGCTGCCATGGCGATATTGTCCGACGGCTGGGGATTTATGGCCTGTTTCTGCTTCGGGGTGAGGCCGATAGCATCGGCTCCTGCCAGATAGACTGTAGCAGCAAGGCGGTGATCAACTGGAAGCGTCGCGCCGCGGGAGACGCTGTAGTAGGTTTCCGAATTTGATGCTGAGTTGGGGGAGGGCGAAGCGATTGCCATGAACGACGACCTGGAGACTCTGCAGCGAGAGACATTCGACTACTTCGTCCATGAGGCAAACCCAGCCAACGGTCTGATTCGGGACAAGACGGAAGCCAATTGGCCCGCAAGCATCGCCGCCACTGGCCTTGCGCTGGGAAGCTATGCAGTAGGGGTCAAGCGTGGCTTCATGAGCCGCAAGGCCGCTGTGGAGCGGACGGTGGCTACGCTACGCTTCTCCTGGAACAGCCCTCACGGTCCTGAGCCGGACACCACGGGCCATCGCGGTTTCTATTATCATTTCCTCGACATGCAAACCGGCCGGCGTGCTTGGCGCTGCGACCTGTCGACCATCGACAGCACTTTGCTGCTGGCGGGAGTATTGGCGGCTGCCACTTTCTTCGACCGGGATACAAAGGCCGAAACAGAAATCCGCACCTTGGCGGATGCGCTTTACCGTCGGGCCGACTGGCGCTGGGCGCTAAACAAAGGAAAGACCGTCACCCACGGCTGGACTCCCGAGACTGGCTTCCTGAAGCATCGCTGGGAAGGTTACGATGAGGCGCTTCTGCTGTATGTATTAGGCCTTGGCTCGCCGACCCACCCCCTACCTTCGAGCAGTTATACGGCATGGACCGCTACATTCCGATGGCTGAATGTCGACGGCCACGACTATGTCTTTCGCATGTGTGGATTGATCTTCGCGGTTTGCAGGACACTTACATGCGCGGCAAGGGAAGTGACTATTTCGAAAACAGCCGACGCGCCACTCTTGTCCAGCACCGCTACGCCCTGGAAAATCCACGCGGCTTCGATGGCTATGGAGAACATTGCTGGGCATTACCGCGAGTGATGGCCCGGGGCCCTCACAATCAAACTGAAAGGCATCGAACGCCGGTTCCTAGACTATGCCGCACTTGGCGTTCCTTTTGGCCCCGACGATGGAACACTCGCGCCCTGGGCCGCCGTCACCTCGTTGCCGTTTGCTCCGAAAATCGTGCTGCCGACAATCGCCTTCTGGATCCATAAGGCTAAACTCAAGTCCACCAGGACGTACGGTTTCGCGTCATCCTTCAATCCGACGCACCCGCAGGGCAAAGCCAAAGGGGCGTTTGGCTGGTGGGTCTCACCTTGGCATTTCGGTCTGGACGAAGGCCCCGTCGTATTGATGATTGAGAACGTACGCAGCGGATTACTATGGCGGTTGATGCGCTTGTGTCCGTACATTCGTGACGGCCTGCAACGGGCAGGTTTCGAGGGTGGTTGGCTGGATCAGCTTCCGCGCACCTGATGCAAACCTCGAGGGACTTGGTTGAACTTCAGCGCATCCGCGTGGAATATCCTGCCATTGCTGACAGCAGTCGCCCGTATTTTCGCGCTCTCGCGCCGATCCTCGTTGGCCGACGACCGTAAGCCACCAGCACGCCCCGGGCTTGGTCCGTCGAAAACGGGCTGTGAGCCTAATCACTTGCTTCCCGGCCAGACATCTCTTCTACGAGAATCCGGAAGAAAACGTGTGGCAAGCTATCTGACACGGGAGGGATGACAGGCTTGAGTGCGCCGGGCTCCCACCAGTCCGCGTGCTTGCTCAACACTGACCATGCGTGATCGCGCTGGAGCTTGTGGCCGATCTGGTCAGGCAGTTCTTCGAAGCGGCCGTCTACAATAACGCTTCTCCATCCTCGTCCCTGGGTGTGTTCGACGATGTGGGCGCACACCGCGGGGTTGGCCCGCATCCAGTCGATCTTCTTGCCCGGTAAAGAGAACGCGTAGAGGTGACTGTCGGCGTAGGCGTAGTTGAAGCAGACGACGTAGGGTTGTCCGTCCTTAGCGCATGCCAAATGGCCGGCGCGATTGGCAGCGAGCAATTTCGTGCATTCCAAAGTGGAGAGGGTGCGGACCAGCATCGATGCGACCTCTATCTTCTTACATCTCACACCTTGGCAACTGAGCTCACTATGATGTGGATCAAATTGCCGCTTGTGTGTCTCGGCCTACAAGCCGACTAGCGAATAGACGTTTAGCAAACCCGATTACCGCGACTGAAAATTGACCAAAATCAAAGACGGGAGATTTGAACTGGAGCGATATTTTTTTGCCCCATGTGGCAACCGATCATGACAGCTCCATTTTCCCGTTGGCTGGAACTGTCCGTCCAGAACGAAGGTGGTGTGCATTCGCTCGTATTCCCGTGGGAAAGAGTGCCGTACGGATGGAGGAACGCGACAACCGGCGTTCTGGTCGATGTGAACCCTACCCATTGGCGAAATTGGGCCGAACAGGACGAGGAAACCTAGTTAGCCGGTGGCTTTGCTGCGCGGTTGGTTGCGTGGCGAAACTTCGCCTTTTCCTCGTCGAGCAGCTCCAAAAGCATCGTCTGAGCAGCGGGGTCGCTTTCCGTCGCCAGCTTCTTTTCAAAGTGCTTGATATTCTCGCGGTGCACGAACTCGGCCTCGCTCCGTGACATAGCTCGCTCTTTCAAGGAGGGCCAAAACAAGCCCACACGCTATGCGTTTCGTGGTTAGCGGTCTAGGGCCACCCAGCCGTAGGAGCTAGCCACTGTGAAACCTGATACGGCGACTTATGATTGGCCATCGAAGCACGGGGTTCCCTTGGGCAGCGGAAGCTTCCCGCTTCGCAACGCCTACAAGCCGTCAATGCAGCTTGATCCTCGGGGCCGGCGGCTTGACCATCACCTGAAGCGGCCGGCGACGCAATGGGTCAAGCCCGGTATCTTCGGCCGCGTGAGGCATCTGCATGGCCAGGAGGATTGTCTACACGCTTCCCCGCAGGATTTCCGGGAGAAATGAGTTCAGCTGCCGGTCTGCTTACGGCCTCCAATCCGGCAATTTGCGGTGAATCAAAGCCTGGACCATCCATTGGGCTAAAAACGCTTGCGGCCGTCTCGCTGCTGAACAGAGGCGAAATCCGATGAAACTCATAACATGTCTCCCGCTGGCTACATATCCCGAGGCGAATACGGTGAAGATCGCTTCGAATGCAGTGGCGCTCGCCAGGCAGGTGGGGGCCGCGCTTCATACGGTCGTTGTCAATGTCGACATTCCCGACGTCTCGAACGCGCTTTCAAGCTATCTGCTCGATCTTCCAGCCAAGATTCGAGAGGTCGAGGCGACCAGCCGCAAGCGAGGCAAGATCTTGCTGGAAGCGCTTGCCAAGGAGGCGTCGCAACACGATGTGACCCTCACGACCGAGGATGTGGCCGCGCCGCCGGCTCTGATGGGCGATGTGGCCGCAGAACGGTGTCGCTATTTCGATCTGTCACTGGTCGGCATGGCCGCGGACAATCCGACAGCGCGCATGACTGCCGAGGCTATACTGTTCGGCGCAGGCCGGCCGACGCTGCTTTTTCCCGAAGCGACGGATGTTCGTCTGCTCGACCATGTCGTCATCGCGTGGAACGGAAGCCGCGTGGCGGCACGGGCGGTCGCTGACGCGCGGCCGTTCCTGGAGGGCGCCGCCAGGATCACGGTCATCAGCGTGACCGACGAAAAGCCGCTTCCGGGAAAAGACATCGGCGAACGCCTTGCCGATGGCCTGCGGGTGCGTGGCCTGACCGTCGAGAGCAGTTCGATCCGAGCTGGCGACCGTTCGATCGGCGCCGCTCTCCAGGAGCATGCCGTCAAGATTGGCGGCAAGCTGCTGGTCATGGGTGGATACGGTCATTCGCGGGTCAGGGACTTTGTGCTCGGCGGCGCAACCGAGGGAGTTCTCGCGGATCTGCGGATCCCTATCCTCCTGTCGCACTGAAATAGCGTTTCGTGAGAGCTGTCCACACATTGGCTGACAGTCCGCAAGAAAGATTTGACATGCCCCAGCCTATCTCGACGGCCGACGTGTTTCCCGGCCTATCGGAGGACGAGGCTCAAGTCAGGCTTGTCGCCGAGGGGTACAACGAACTGCCGAGGTCCAACCAGCGCACGCCGTTGCGGATTGCCTTCGAGGTCATTCGGGAGCCGATGCTGGCGCTCCTGCTTGGCGGCGGCGTTGTCTATCTCAGTCTGGGCAATCTGGAGGAAGCCCTGATCCTGCTGGCCTTTGCCACGATGTCGATCAGCATAACCATCATACAGGAGACCCGCACCGAGCGTGTCCTGGAGGCGCTGCGTGATCTCACCAGCCCTCGCGCCCTGGTCATACGTAGCGGTGAACGCAAGCGCATCGCCGGTCGAGAGGTTGTTCGGGGGGATCTCAT
The DNA here is from genome assembly GCF_057784245.1 of Mesorhizobium sp. CNPSo 4671. Lineage (NCBI taxonomy): Bacteria > Pseudomonadati > Pseudomonadota > Alphaproteobacteria > Hyphomicrobiales > Phyllobacteriaceae > Mesorhizobium > Mesorhizobium sp. CNPSo 4671. The sequence goes on from NZ_JBWLUW010000002.1 coordinate 181,783, forward strand.
CGTGCTCGGCGAGGGTGACCGGGTGCCGGCCGATGCCAGGCTTCTCCACAGCCAGGACCTTCAGAGTGACGAATCCCTGCTCACCGGCGAATCCGTGCCGGTTCGAAAGATTGCCACTGACGGCGCCTCACCACTGGCCGAACGCCGGCCGGGCGGCGACGACCTGCCTTTCATATTCTCGGGTTCACTGATCGTTCGCGGTTCAGGCCTGGCCGAAGTCCTGGCGACGGGGCCACGAAGTGAAATTGGCAAGATAGGGCACTCGCTGAGTTCAATGGAGACGGAACCGCCGCGATTGCAGGCGCAAATGCGGCGCGCCGTGCGCATTTTCGCTATGGTCGGGGGTGCGGTCAGCGTCGTCGCGGTCCTGCTTTATGGGCTTCTGCGAGGCGGCTGGCTTGACGCCGTGCTCGCGGGCATCGCGCTCGGCATGTCCATGCTGCCGGAAGAGTTTCCGGTCGTGCTCACGATCTTCATGGCCATGGGGGCGTGGCGCATCTCACAAGCGCGCGTCCTGACCCGCAGGGCCGCCGCGATCGAAACGCTTGGCTCGGCGACGATCCTTTGCACCGACAAGACAGGCACCCTCACCGAAAACCGGATGACGATTGCCGAACTTCGAACGGCTGATGGAAAGTCGTTTCGGATGGCGGACAGACCGGGCACCAGTCTGCCAGCCGCAGCCGCCGATCTGGTCGAGACGGGTGTGCTTGCCAGCGCCCAGATTCCCTTCGACCCCATGGAGGTCGCATTTCACAAACTCGGTAAGGAACGGCTATTGAAGCACAAGGTTCTGGGGAGACCGAATTGGGGACTGGTCCACGCATATCCGCTTCGACCCGGACTGCTGGCGATGTCCAATGTCTGGCAATCGACAGGTGGCGACGGCAATTCTCTGGTTGCGGCAAAAGGTGCCCCAGAGGCGATCGGCGCGCTATGCCATCTGGGCGCGAGGGACGTCAAGGCCTTGAAGGGATCGGTCGAAGCCATGGCGGCCGAGGGGTTGCGCGTGCTCGGTGTGGCGCGTGGGTCTTATCGCGGCACAGACTTGCCGGAGACGCAACACGATTTCAAATTTGAATTTCTCGGGCTGGTCGGCCTGACGGATCCACTTCGCGCGCGTGTTCCAGAAGCCGTGAGCGACTGCCGTTCCGCTGGCATCAGGGTGATGATGATCACCGGCGACTACCCGGCAACCGCCAAAATGATCGCGCGCCAGGCTGGCCTCGATGTCGAAAGCGTCGTGACCGGCAGTGAGATGCAAGCGCTCGGTGACGACGAGCTGGCGCTGGGTGTGAAAACCGCAACCGTGTTCGCGCGCATCATGCCCGAGCAGAAGCTTCGCATCGTCAACGCGCTGAAGGCGAGTGGTGAAATCGTCGCCATGACCGGCGACGGGGTCAATGACGCGCCGTCGCTCAAGGCCGCCAATATCGGGATCGCCATGGGTGGCCGCGGTACCGACGTTGCGCGCGAGGCATCGTCCATCGTGCTGCTCGACGACGATTTCGGTTCAATCGTCAAAGCAATTCGGCTTGGCCGCCGCATCTTCGACAATCTGCGCAAGGCCATGGGCTTCATCTTCGCGGTCCACGTACCGATCGCGGGTCTCTCACTGCTGCCGTTGCTGTTTGGCCTGCCGATCCTGTTCGGACCGATACATATCGCCTTTCTGGAGATGGTGATCGATCCCGTGTGCTCGCTGGTCTTTGAGGCTGAAAGCGAGGAAGACGATGTCATGCGCCGTCCGCCTCGCAATCCGGACTCGTCACTGTTCTCCGGGGCGTTGATCGGGTGGGGACTGATCCAGGGGGCGCTCGCCTTCGCGCTTCTCGCCGGCGTTTACCTTGTCGCCCTGAGACAGGGCATGGCCGAGAACGAAATCAGGGCGTTGATTTTTTTCTCGCTGGTGCTGACAATCGTGGGACTGATTTTCGTCAACCGCTCCTTCAGCGCATCGCTTCTGACCGCGCTGATCAGGCCGAACCGGTCGCTGATGATTGTTGTCGTGGCCGTCGCTTCAATGTTGTGCGGGACGCTTCTGTGGCCGTTTGCCACCAGTCTCTTCCGCTTCGGACCGCTACACCTCGACGATCTGGCAGTGACGCTTGCTGCGGGAACTGCCGTGCTGGCATGCTTGGAGTTGCTGAAGCCATTCTGGCGGGAGCGGCTGAAGGCCTAACCGCAGATTCAATGAGCCGATCCATGACCAGTCGTCGGTTGGAAAAGAGTTGGATGTCAACAAGGGTTGGAAACGTGAAGGAAATTCCCGGACGAACCGTTTCGGTGTTGGCAAGATGAACGCCGACAATCCACGAATTCGCGGAAGCCACGTGGGCACACTTGTACTGGCCGCCGCCGCGATCGTCGGGATTGTCGTCTGCGTGCTTTTGGCCGAGCCATTCTTGGGCGCGATCACATGGGCGTTGGCACTGGCAATCCTCTTTGTCTCTTTCCATGCCTGGATCGAGACGAAGTTGAAACACCCCAACCTTGCGGCGATGGTTTCGGTCTTCACGATCGTACTGCTCGTCGTTGTCCCGGCAGTCTTCCTGGTAGAGCGCTTGGTAGAGGAAGCTGTTTCTGGGGCAGCCTCCGTCCGAACCCGGGTGGCTGATGGAGAACTCCAACGTCTCCTGGACGCCCATCCCGGTATCGCACCTATTGGGAGGTGGATAGAGCAACAGATCGATCTGCCGTCGATGATGGCGAGCCTAGCAACATGGCTGAGCAACGCCGGCGCAACGTTCGTCAAGGGCTCTGTGTTGCAGGTGGCGGAAGTTCTGCTGACAGTCTACATGCTGTTCTATTTCCTGCGCGATCGCCACGCCGTTGCCCGCCTGTTGCGCGATTGGATGCCACTGGAGAGCGCAGACACGGAGCGGCTGTTTCAGCGGGTGTTCGATACCGTCCATGCCACGGTGTACGGGACGCTCGCGGTGGCAGCAGTTCAGGGTTCGTTGGGCGGGTTGATGTTCTGGATCCTCGGGTTGTCGACGCCCCTACTTTGGGGCGTGGTGATGAGTCTGCTTTCCGTCGTGCCAGTGTTGGGTTCGTTCATCGTGTGGATACCGGCAGCAATCCTCCTCTTGCTTGATGGTGATTGGGGCAAGGCCCTGATCCTCTCGGGCTGGGGCGGTATTGTTGTAGGCGGTATCGACAACGTCCTTCGCCCGATGTTGGTCGGCAACCAGCTGAGGCTCCACACGATCCCCGCGTTCATATCGATGATAGGTGGGCTCGCACTTTTCGGGGCTCCAGGATTCATACTGGGACCCCTGGCTGTCACGGTGACGATGCTGCTCATCGAGGTATGGGCCGCGCGCGATAAGATCAGCAACAGCAAGCGACAGGAATGACCTCTTGCTAAATGCCCCGCGGGCGACAGCGTAAGGCAAGCCCGCGTATGGCTAGCGGTCGGATCCCTAACCGTCCGGCGGCCGGCCGCTTACACCGCGGTGCCGACCAGCGCGCCGACGCCGGCGGTGAGCGCTATGGCGAAGGCGCTCCAGAAGGTCACGCGCAACGTTGCGCGAAGGATGTTGGCGCCGCCTGCTTTGGCGCCGATGGGCCGGTCAGACGAGGGCACGACGACGGCCAGTGATCTTCTCGATGTTGATGCGGAAGAAGAGGTGGGGCGGGCTGGCCACCCTGTCCTCGGAGTGAGGTGTCTCGCTGCCAGGTTCCCACCAGTTGGGGCGCGCTTTCTGCAACAGCGACCATGCGTGGTCGCGCTCATTCTGCCGGGGGCCCATTTCTGAGAGTTCTTCGAAACGACCGAAGGCGATGACACTCCACCAGCTGCGAGGGCTGCGAATCTCGTCGACTTCGAAGCAAACCTGTGGATGTCCCCGCATTGCCAAGACCTTGTGACCAATCAGGGAGAAGCTGTAGATGTGGCCGCCCTCGTAAACGAAGCTGATTGGCACGACGTACGGCATCCCGTCTCTTACGCAAGCGAGGCGCCCGACCCTGCTTGCGGCCAGGTGCATCCTGCATTCATGGGCAGTTATCTCACTGATGGTCACGTGACTCCCCTGGGTGAAAGAGCGCCTCGCTCTGTGCATCGTGATGAAGCGGACTTCTTGCCTCCACTGGAGTCGCGACCGTCGAAGTCGAAATGAGACGTGTTATGACCGTTGCGATACGAAAATAGTAGAGATGCCGTCTTGGTCGGCAATAAGCGAGAATTGCCATTACATCGTTGGCTGATCTTCTAGCCGGCCGTCTCAACAAATCGATCAGCGAAGTTAGCGAGTGCGTTCCAGTCAGTGAATTCGTGGTCGCGCTCGGGGCTCGGATCGCCGCTCTTCATGACGACGAATTTGACGAACTGCTCCTGAAAGTAATCGTACTTGTTGAAGCGCAAAGCACCCCCGAGAAGGAGAGTCATGGATGGTTGCCACTCTGTCACGGAGACAAAGCGATCCACGTATTTTTGAGCTTCCGTCTTTTGGTCTCCCAGCGCCGCCGACAGACTGACGGATATGAGGGCTGAGGGTTTAGTGTTCAGCAGTTCGTGATGCGCAAATACGAAGTTCGTGACGGTTTCTTGATGGTGCTCCTGGTGAACCGACGCGGCAATGACGAACGCGTCGAAGTGTCCGAGCTTCAAATCGGATGCGAGCGCTGCGCTGTCACGCAGCTCGACCTGGTGCCCGCGCTCGCGTAAATGCGTTGCCGTCCGTGCAGCAATTTTCCCCGTCTGGCCTTCGGTCGTTCCATAGACAATCAGGATATTCACGATAATCCTCCGACAACAGCGCCCACGTCGTTTACCGAGAGGACCCGGCGCGAGGCATGGAGTAGGCTCTGCTAATCGCTGGCGAGCGTGGCGTCTGCGCAATCTTCCTCGACAGTCAGGAAACCGATCTAACCTCGATCCGCTTTGTCGCTGCCTCAGGAGCTCTCGGGATGGCGAGGTGAAGTACACCGTCCTTCATGTTCGCCTCAATTCCATTGATATCGAAATCCCCGGAGAGAGTGAACTGCCGCTCGAAATCGCCGACGTCATACTCGCGATAGGCCTGGCTGTAGCCCAGCGGCGTATCCTCTTCGACGCGGCCATAGATCGACAGCACCCGCTTCTCCAGCGTGACCTCCAAACCCTCCGGGCTGACGCCGGGCAGATCCGCAACGACGACAAGGCCCGTTTCAGTTTCGTATATGTCAACCCGTGGTACGAAGACTAACCTCTCATGGGTCCGCTCGCCCACGTCCAGCTCCGCGGACAGCTTGCCCTCCAGCTCCGGTTGGCTAGTCGGCGTGGCCTGAGACTGCTTGCTCCCCTTCGTTCCCGCTCTCGTGGCCTCTCTCTTAGCCATGACCCGCCTCCTTGCTCGCCTTCACGTGAATGCGCTTTGGCTTGTCCTCTTCGGCCCGTGGAAGATCGAGAGTCAGTACACCATTGACGAGATCCGCTCCAACCTTGTTCGGGTCAACCATAAACGGCAATGACACAGTCCGGACAAACCGGCCTCGACGACGCTCTCGCCGGTGGTATCCTCGCCGGGCTTCCTCAGCTTCGGTTTGCCGGTCTCCGCTGAAAGTAACGGAATCTCTGTGTATCAAGATGTCCACGTCTTCTGATCTTATGCCAGGCAGTTCGGCGGCGATGATGACGCCGTCCTGGCTTACGAAGACATTGACCGCTGGGAATTCCAGTAGGCTCGCTTCGTCTTGGAGGCGGCGTATGTTGCGGAACGGATCTGCGCCGAATAGCATCCGTGCGATCATTGTCTCCTCCTCGGAAAGCCGCGCCGCAAGGCCCTCGGATTTCCTCGATGTAGAGCAGGGCCACCCCCGCTCTTCACCGCCCATCGGCGGTGCGCCATGAGCGGCGAGTACCGAACCCGCAACTCCCACCTTCCAGCTCTGAACTTAACTCCAGAGTCGCCTAGGTGGTGCCGCAGGTTCGCCCATCATGTTTCACTGGCAATCTGGTTTACCTGCCGGGGTTCCCATTCGCTTGAACGGTTCTCCATAGTGTATGGCCAGTTTGTCTCAGCATGACGATGAAGAAGAATGCCCGGATGGCACTTTGTTGCCTTGACATGAATCAATTCGAACAGCTCATTGGATGGTTCCGCCCCGGAAGCCATGACCCGTTCGCCGGCGCGGCGGCTGCGAACATAGTTCATCATTTGAAGGCTTTGACCGCCGCCTCGAAATTGACTTCCAACGATCTGTCGTGGTGGAGGATGGGCGGAATCTCGCCATCGATGTTGAGGAGTTCATAGACCGCCATTTGCGCGACCCGAACCGAATACTCGACCGTAAACACGACGTCCTCGGGGATTTCAACGAACTGACTGACAAAAGCCAAGTTTCTTGAACATTTGGGGACAGGTAGCGGCCGGTCACCCTGTGCACGCGGCATGAACATGCTGGTGATGTATGGCAGCCTGCATGGAATGCAGGTCGCCGTGGCGAAGGTCTTCCGATCAAAATTAAGATGACCGCAAAGCTCCTGGAGAATCTCGGCGCCGGTACAATCCGACATCGGTTTCGCTACGAAATCACCAATTCGATCCGGGTGCAGTGCGTATCCCCAGAAGACTTGAATATTCTCGGGCTGATGGATGAAATGCGGTTGATGGGCCAGAACGACCGACATCAGCCATTTCGAGTCCTTAAACGTAACCAGGCCACCAGTGCCGGCCTTGTTGCCGGAGAATGTTTCCATCTTGTCGAAAAAAGCCGTGTCCCTGAGCGTGACCGTGAAGGATTCCCAACAGGACTCCGGGATACTGGAGTTGAACGCAGCGGGTTTGCCGAACTCGGGACGGCCTTCGGCCAGCTTTTCCCATAGGGCCCAGCCGCGGCTATCTTGCTTTGTCATCTGGTCAGGAGCTTGCGTCGTTGAACCGAAGCTCGACGCGTCGGTCATGGAGCCGTTCTGGAAGAAAACCAAGTCATCGGGACCTACGGCAACAGTCTCGGTCTCAGCCTCTCCCGTTCGTTCAAAGGTGATTCCTCTAACAACAACCTTGCCGTCGTCGGATACAAGATCGAAGTCGGTAACAAAACAGCCCTTCTGGAAATTTACACCCTTTTCCAGCAGCCAAGCCTCAAGCGGGCGGACCAGGGAGTCATATTGATTATAGACCGTCCGTTTGACCCCTGCGAGGGTCTCAATACGCGAGAACTCCTTGATGAACCTGTGCAGATAGCGCTTGAACTCGACAGCGCTGTGCCAAGGCTGAAAGGCAAAGGTCGTTGCCCACATATACCAGAACTTGGTCCTAAAAAATTCCGGCGAGAGCCAATCGGTGATGCTGTCCTTACCCAATTTCGGCTCGCTCGCCGTCATGAGTTTGAGGAGCTCCATCCGATCCGTCATTGTGAACCCCATCGAGGTCACGTCGATTATAGCCCGGTCCCGGTCCACGAGGCGCGCCTGGGAGTGCGCCTTGATCTGTTTGTTGAACTCAACCGTCTCGTCGAACACGGTCTTGCCCGGGTTCACCAGGGACGGGATCGACTTGAACAATCCCCAGGTGCATTCATAGTTGTCCGTCGTCAGCATGCGGCCGCCGCGCAAAGTGTAGCCATCGACGTGGTTTCCAGAGCCATCAAGGCTTCCGCCCAGGACAGGTAAAGCTTCGTAAATAGTAATGCTCTCTCCCGGCATGCCGCCGTCTCGGATCATGAACGCTGCAGCCGCCAGAGAACCGATGCCGCCGCCCACCAGATATGCCTTATTATGTTTAGCTGTCATTCGCATTCTTCTCTTCAAATTGCTTTATCTCTTGGAATACCAAGTCACCGTCGACCCAAAGTCTCGTCACGCTGAGTTTGCCGGGTGAGGGCGTGTCACACTGGCGGCAACGCTCCAAATATGGCGATCACCGCTCGTCCCCCACACCACCGTCATCAGGGGCGACTGCGCCGTCACGAGAATCCCGCCGCCGTTCCAATTCACTGCGGATGCCCTTGGGGATTTCCCTGCATCCGCAATGAACCGCGTGCGCCAAGTGCCACGCGATCCGTTCGTCCATGGTCGCGTTCGCGGGCATCGCGTTTGCCTTGTGCCATTGCCTGTTCATGGCTCACCGATCCCATTCTGAGACGTGAAATCATGAAGTCGTGAAATCGTCAGAACAGACCAAGTGCCTTGGTGCTGTAGCTGACGAGCAGGTTCTTGGTCTGTTGATAGTGATCGAGCATCATCTTGTGGTTCTCGCGGCCGAAGCCCGAGGCCTTGTATCCGCCGAAAGCGGCATGGGCCGGATAGGCGTGGTAGCAGTTGGTCCACACCCGCCCGGCCTGAATTGACCGGCCGAGCTGATAGGCATCGTTGCCGTTGCGTGACCAGACGCCCGCGCCCAGGCCGTAGATCGTGTCATTGCCGATGCGGATAGCATCGTCGATGGTCTTGAACGGGGTGACCGAAAGCACTGGCCCGAAAATCTCTTCCTGAAAGATGCGCATCGAGTTGTCGCCGGTGAACACCGTCGGCTGGACGAAACAGCCCTTCTCAAGCTCGCCGCCGAGATGGGCACGTTCGCCACCGGTGACGCATTTGGCGCGCTCCTGCTTGCCGATCTCGATGTAACCCAGGATCTTGTCCATCTGATCCTGCGAAGCCTGTGCGCCCATCTGCGTGGTCGGATCGAGCGGATCGCCAACCTTGATCCTGGCGACGCGAGCGACTGCTCGCTCCATGAACTTATCGAAGATCGATTCCTGAACAAGGGCACGCGACGGACAGGTGCAGACCTCGCCCTTGTTGAAGGCAAAGAGAGCGAACCCTTCGAGCGCCTTGTCGAAAAACTCGTCGTCGATATCCATCACGTCTGCCATGAAGATGTTTGGCGACTTGCCGCCCAGTTCCATGGTCTGGGGAATGAGGTGCTCGGCCGCATATCCCATGATCTGTCTTCCCGTGGTCGTCTCGCCGGTGAAGGACACCTTGGAGATGCGGGGGTTGGCCGCGATGGCCTTGCCTACAGTGCCGCCCGGTCCGGTTACGACATTGAGAACGCCTGCGGGCAGAATGTCCGCCGTCAGGCCGGCAAATATCAGCAGTGTAAGCGGCGTGTTGGAGGCCGGCTTGATGACCGTGCAGTTGCCTGCTGCAAGGGCGGGCGCGATCTTCCAAGCAGCCATCAGCAGCGGAAAGTTCCATGGGATGATCTGACCAACGACACCCAGCGGCTCTTTGAAATGGTATGCGATCGTCTTTTCGTCGATCGTGGAGATACCGCCTTCCTCGGCTCGGATGCAGCCGGCGAAGTAGCGGAAGTGGTCGATGGCGAGGGGTACGTCGGCGCCGCGCGTTTCGCGGATCGGCTTGCCATTGTCGAGCGTCTCGGCGAGCGCTAGCAGTTCGAGATTCTCCTCCATGCGGTCGGCGACCTTGTTGAGCAGCTTCGCCCGCTCCGCCGGTGATATGCGTGCCCAGGCGTCCTTGGCCTTGTAGGCTGCGTCGAGAGCAAGTTCGACATCCCGTTCAGTCGACTTGGCGAAGTCGACCAGTCGCTCGCCATTGATGGGGCTGAAATCGGTGAAGTACCGCCCCTCGACCGGGGCGACCCATTTGCCGCCGATGAAATTGCCATAGCGCGCGGGCAGGTTTCCTTTTGAGCGCACGAGTTCCAACGCGTGATGAGACATGACCGTATCCTTTCAGCAGCGTGCTTTTCGTCGACTGCTCGCACAGACCCTCCTGCCTTTCGGCTGACCGGACATTGATCCCGGTCAACGGCGAAAGATTTCCTCATTGCGCTAGGTCAATGAAACAGGACGTGGCGCGGCTGATTGTTCGCCAGGCCAGCAAGAGATGCAGTCGCGAAAACAAGGAGAATGCGCTGTGGTGAAGATGATGAAAGCCGCCTTGGTCCGTGAATTCGGCAGGCCGCTATCGATCGAACAGGTTCCGGTTCCGGTGCCAGGGCCGGGCGAGGTCCTGGTCAAAGTGATCGCGTGCGGCGTCTGCCATACCGATCTGCATGCAGCAGATGGCGACTGGCCGGTGAAGCCCGTGCCGCCGTTCATTCCTGGCCATGAAGTTGCCGGCGTAGTCGCGGCCCTCGGCCCCGGCGTGACGGACTTCAAGGAAGGCGATCCGGTCGGTGTCGCCTGGCTGCACGATGCCTGCATGCGTTGCGAATACTGTGAGACCGGTTGGGAGACGCTGTGCGAACACCAGCACGACACCGGTTATAGCTGTGACGGCGGCTTCGCTGAATATGTCATTGCGGCGGCGCCCTTTGCCGCTCGGTTGCCAACTGGCGTCGATTTCGCGCAGATTGCGCCAATCCTGTGCGCCGGCGTGACCACATACAAGGGTCTGAAGGAAACAGAGGCCCGGCCCGGCGAGTGGGTGGCTATATCCGGCGTCGGTGGTCTCGGCCACGTGGCAATCCAGTATGCCAAGGCGATGGGGCTGAAGGTCGTTGCCTTGGATGTTGCACCCGAAAAACTCTCTCTGGCCAAGGCCGCAGGGGCGGATCTTGCCTTTGACGCGCGCTCGCCGGATGTGGTGGCCAGGGTCATCGAGGGTACCGGAGGCGGCGCACATGGGATTCTCGTTACTGCGGTTTCGACGCCTGCCTTCAGCCAGGCGCTGCATATGGTTCGCCGCAAGGGTACGATCAGTCTGGTCGGTCTGCCGCCCGGCGAATTTCCGACACCGATCTTCGACGTCGTTCTGAAGCGCATTACGGTGCGTGGCTCGATCGTGGGAACCAGGCGCGACCTCGACGAAGCCATCGCATTTGCCGCTGACGGCAAGGTAAAGGCTGAAATCACCAAGGCGCGCCTTGAAGACATCAACACAATATTCGCCGACCTCAAGGCCGGCAGGATTCAGGGGCGGATGGTGCTCGATTTCTCCGAGCCCGTTCGCAAGCCGGTGTCTGAACGCGCGGCCGTTCCCGCTTGACAAGAAACGGGAAGGGCGGTGGCGCGAAGCCGCCGCCTTTCCCGTTGAAATTCCGAAAGAGGTTTTGTCGGACGTACGTCTGCGACGAAACAGATTCTGGATTCATATCAAGTCCCTAAGTCACACCGGTCCTTAGGATCAGCTTGGGCCTTGGGAGGCCATAATGGGGATGCGGCTTCAGATCATGAGGCCAGCGCGTCGACGGGTTAAGGAGTGCTGCTTCCCGTCAGCCCGAGTGCGTCGGCATCGACGACACGACCGCCGACACCGGCCTGCGCGCCGAGAAGGGCATGGCCGATCCATATCCGAACCGCATCACGATGTCGGGCCTGCGGCCCGGCAAACCGATGAGGCGTGCAAGGTCGGGCCGCAAGGCTGCGACTTCGACAGGCTGGTTGATGAAGGCGTGTTTGAGTCCGAGCGCCGTTGCCTGCAAGGCGAAGCGCTGACAGGCGCGCCCAGCACGCATCCAGTGATCCTTGTCGTCGCGTTCCGACACGAAGACCGCGACCCCCGCCGACGAGCGCACTTGCTTGGCATACTTGTCGTTTTCCGCCGTGACACGGAAGACAAGATCGAACAGCAGGTTGCCTAGCCAGGCCGGCGCGATCGGATTACCGGTCGACGCACCAAAGAGTCCATCACCGGTTTCGAGCGCCTGGCGAGGATTGAAGCGCAGCCAGCCCTTCAGCTCGCGCACAAAGGCGGGATCGGCCATCTGGGTGGCGTTGCCCGCGATGACCAGTTCGAGCACGCGCTCGATCTGCCGCCGATCCGTGACCAGGATCAGATCGACGCCCGGAGTGCGAGCGGCGGCGGTCAGGGCGCTCAAATCGCCGCTGTCGACCGATCGCCCGTCGTAGTCGGCGCGCGTCGACTGTCGCCTAGGGATTGCCTCGAAGAGGATGGAGTGTTCCGGCTGCGCGGCTTTAAATTCGAATGCGACTGAGCCCGACCCTTCAGGGTCGAAGGTCAGTTCTCCGTTTCGGCCACGCTCCGCGGCGGCGATGGCCAGATTCTCGGCGGCACAGCCGATGCTGGTGAAGAGATGGTGGTCATCGGGATCTACAGCCGGCGTTCGCCGTGAGAAATCCGGTTGGATCGTGATGCGGCCTTCCTCAATGTGAAAACGCCAAGGCTGGGTGTTGTGGCCGCTCGCGGCCAGTGTTGCGTAGCGAACCAGATCTCTGGGTTCCGGATGATCCGGTAGCGTCGCCCGGGCCTTGGCGACGGCAGCGGTGTAATCAGTCATCGAGCCCATACGCGAGAGACCAAACGCAGTCGCGCCGGCGGCGCCGAACGCCACCACACCTCCGCCAATCAGCATTCGCCGCCTATTCATCGTCGATCGCCGCCGCCGCGGCCAAAGCCCCATGCCGAAACGATACCCGGTCCTGATGACAGATCGCCTGGATAGCGGCGCGGGCGGTCAAGAGCCCGCTCGGGAGACCGCCTCCCGGCTGGACCCACTGACCCACCATCGCGAAGTGCTTGAGCCCCGGCAGGGTCTGCGGCAACGCTCCGAAGCCGGTGTCGGGGGTCATCAGCCAGCCCTCCATACTCCCCTTCCAGTTGCCGGTGTAGCGGAGAACCGTCGCCGGGGTCGACACGTCGACGATGTCGATCTCGTCTCGGACACCGGGTAGCCGGCGTTCGAGCACGGCAATGACGGCTTGAGCGATGCGATGCTTCTCCGCTTGGTAGCGTTCCGGGCTGTCGCGGCGCAAATCCGCCCAGAACGCGAAATTGCGTGTGGGCAGAAAGCAGGTCACCGCGGTCTTGCCCGGTGGCGCGAAGGTCGGATCGTAGTGGAAGATACGAAACGACAGCGTCTGAAGGCGCGTCGCAGGATCGACCTCGAACGGGTCGCGAAGAACCAGGGTCAGGTAGCCTGGCTCCTGCGTCAGGTCGCGCGCCACGCCAAGGGAGACCTGTAGATAGGACGGAAAGGTTTCGTAGTGGGCGAACGCCTTTTCGAAGGCTTTGTCGGTGTATCTGCTGCCGAGCAAGGTATGAATGGTGGCGTGGCCGTCGGCAGCCGAGACGACCCAGTCGGCGGGGACAATCTCGCCACTTTCCAATTGAACGCCCGTGGCAACGTCGTCCTTGACCAAGATCTTGCTGACGCGAGCCTCGTAACGCACATGCCCGCCGAGCGAGACGAACCTCTCTATGATCATGCGGATGAGGGCCTGGGAACCGCCGATTGCGTAGCCGGCATTTCGGCTGCTCATCCAGGCGAGCGAAAGGACAAGCGCCAAAACCGACAGATTGCCCGTGGCCCCTCCACAGAAGAACGCCTGCAACAGAGGATGCTTGAATCGCCGCCCGTAGTCTTCCACGCTCACATGGGACAGGCGCCACAGCAACGGCAGATCCGGCAGCATCTTCAGCATGCTTGCGACCCTCCTTGGCCAAGGGTCGCTCATAGGTGGCATGGGCAAGTCGACAAGCTGACGAATGGCGCTGACGAAGTGACGGACCTCGCTCTCGTCCTCCGGCGCGACGTTCAGAAGCTCGGCCTCCAGGTGATCGACGTCCGTGTAGATGCGCAGGCTTGCGCCGTGCGCGTCCTCAAGACAGACGAACTCCTCGTGATCGACGAAACTGAGTGCGTCGATGTCGCACACCTCCCGCCATTCGGCGTGCAGTGTGCCGCCCGGATTAGAGCCCACGAGCCAGTGCAGGCAGGTTTCGAATGTGTAATCGCCCCGGCGCCAACTCGCGGCCAAACCGCCCGCACTCTGATGCTGTTCGAAAAGGTCGACCTGATAACCGCATTTTTGGGCGTAGACAGCCGCGCAAAGACCGGCGATGCCACCGCCAATAACAGTAACGTTGCCTGGGCGTGGTTTCACGGCTCCCTGCTCCATGGTGTAAATCAGGCGCTATTGATCGAGTTGTCGTGATGGTGTGTGGGGTTCCCCTAGAGCTAACAGCCTCAAGCACAGGCGGTTCAACATTCGGAAAATCACCATGACAACCTCGCAGCAAGGTTCAGCGCTGGCTTTGATCTCGGTCAAACCGTGCGGGTCTTAGGGGTTTCTCAGGTTATCGAAATGCCAAGGGCATACGGTGATGGTGCGAACGCTGACCCCAGCGGTGGCGAATTCTTTTTCATCCATAAGCGCTGTTGGGGATCTGCAACGCTAGATATCGCTCATGTCCCTGTGTCACACCGGTATCGTAAGCGGGCGGTATTCGACTGATGGGCGAAGAGACGCCCATCCTCCCAGAACAAGCCCTTCCGGTCCTGCCGGCGGGGCCTTCTCTTCGTTAGAACCGTCGTGGCGCTCGCCAATTACCCTTGCTAAGGTGGCGACATGGAGCCGATACAGGCCAATACTCGTCATGGATGCGAGTAATGAAGGCCGTCAAAAAAGAGCCCCCCAAGGCCTCAAAGAAGGATATCGCTAGAGCGGCCTTCTTTTCGATCATCGCGAACGCGGATCAGGACATCGGCAAGGCCAAGAACCTACAGGCATTTGCCATTGCGGAGCGTCAGTCGGACTAAGCAAGTAACCTCGACGCGGGGACGCTTTCATAGAGCCACAAGTCCATGCGCACGAATTGCAGAAGATACGGTCAGTCGCCCCGTGCTCCATGCTTGCGCATATCCTCGATCCAACGATCCCGCTTCTTTTCGTCGGCAAAGGTGAGGCCATATAGGCTCTCGCGAATTGGTTTGATCCCGGCGAAGCTCAACATGCTGCGCTCGAAAGCGCGCAGTCCGTAGGCGCCAAAATACCAACGATAAATCAGTACCGGCATTCCCATGGTCACGACGATACGAGCCGAATGGCCGGCGAGCAGTCGCCTCGGAAAGCCCTCTTTCCTGTATTCCATGGCAAAGCCGGGCCTAAAGATGTGTTCGAGAAAGCCCTTGAATTGCGCCGGCATGGTTCCATGCCAGAGCGGAAACAGAAACACCCAGTGTTCCGACCAGCGCATGTCTTCGCGCGGTTGCACCAGAGCAGGCGGCAACGCGCCGGTCTCGAAATCCACCTGCGTGCGCAACAATGAAAACTCAAGCTTCCCGACCTCGATACGGCGAACCTGATGCCCCGCCGCAGTTGCGGCTTCGGCATAAGCGTCGGCCATCGCGTGCAGCAAATGGTGGCCCGCCGGGTCTGGGTGGCCCTGGATGATTGCGATGCGCTTTGCCATCTGTCGCCCCCTGAAACGGGCTATTCATAACTCGTTCCCTCGAACAGCGTGTTGATCTCGCGCAAGGTCTGAAGGCCGGGATATCCCTTCAGGGTCAGTCGTGACTGGGTCGACCCAGAGTCAAGTCCGGTCGGCTATGTCGCCGAAAGCGGAAGTCCAGGTAATCCGCAACCCCGCAAGATGGTTGCGGCTACCGGAATTCGCACGGGGAGGCCAGCGAGCGCCGCCTCGCCAGCTGGCAATTTTGCAGTTGAGGCGGCGGCGCCCGTCTTCGCTGATCTAACGTTTGGCACTCAACCGTGCGCCATTAAGCTTCTCAGCCATGCAAGAACCTTGCTGCCTCCGAGCATCCTGCGCACCCTGCCGGCCGCCCAGTCGGCCCGCATCGTGGAACCGGCGTGGCAACTGCAGACGATGTCGTGCAACTGCCAGTCGGACAGTTCGAAGAAGCGCTTGGCTTCGCCGTAAGTGTCCGATTTCAGGCCCGATGCACGCAGCAATGAATCATCGAAGGCAACCGTGATCGGCGACCCGGTTGCCCGTGCCTCATCGCGGAGCCCGGAGTTAAGATGCTCGGTACCGGTGAGCGCGGTCAGGCAGCGCGACGGATTCATTTCGAGCAGTTCCGCCCACCGTTCGATCCGCTGCTCTCTGATCATCAGCAGGGCCGGCGCCATCGGATTGATGTCGGCGATCGACTGCAGTTCCTCAAGTGTTTGATGTTTCATGACTAGCTCCTGTTCTTAGCTTTGTTTTTAGCTTTCAGCGGCGTCCGCAGCCTGTCGTCTTCGACCTACGGTCTTCAACTCGACGTCTGAGAGCTCGCGGCTAAGAGATCATGGGCGCGAGCCGCTCGGATTGCTCAAGCGACCTTCAGCTGACACCACGCAGCGGCATATAAAGCGAAAGAACCGTCATCGATCTCTAATGTTCCAACGGCAGGGGCAGATTTCGTGCGGCCGGCCACACAATGGGGTTAAGCCGGTGCAGATCGGCCGTGTAAAGCGTGTGCGCGGGGACGAGGACACGCGCCATGCATCGCTTCAGGACTTCACGGGCCAGAAAAAGCCCTGCAACAAAACCTAGTTTCAGCGGTTCCTTTTGTTTGGCGGAACCTATGTGGCCGACTTTCGATAATGGGGTGAACCCAAAGCCCAGCGAAAAATGTTGGCGGATCGGCTGGCCAGGGAGACTTGTACCGACGAGCAAGAAGCCGAGCGACTGATTGCTCATTGGGACCGATTGGAATTTGCTGCTTCGCGAGGCTAGGTTCCTGAAAGGGCGACACTAGAATGCCGCCGAAAGCACTGCCAGCTTCCAAGCGCCGCGATTGCCAGCCGGTCGCCGATCTGTTGCCGTCGGAAAATGGCCGCGGAACTAGTGATCCTTGTTAATCCAGGCGAGATGACTGTTTTGCGCTGCATGTCGGCCCTGGAGATTTCTTAGCCGCCTGCTTGAAAGCAGACGCTGCTAGCGAAAGGGCTGGACGTCTTGATTGCGCCAGGTCTGGCGCTTCGCTGATTCGTCTCAAACGACTCGGGTCGATCCTGTGCCGACCATCCGGCCAATGGCTTGGGGCTATCTTCCCTGTGCTTAACGGCTCTATGTTGAGAAGGACGGCGCTGATCTGGCTGCAGTAGGCTGGATTGAGGGAGCACGACGTGAGTGAGACCCGGAAAATAGCAGCGATTCTGGTCTCGGATGTGGTCGGCTACAGCCGGCTCGCCGGCGCGGACGAGGATCGCATCCTGGCGCGGCTGCGGGCGCTGCGCAGCGATCTGATCGATCCGACGATCGCCGTGCATCATGGTCGCGTGGTCAAGCGCACCGGGGATGGAGCCCTCGTCGAGTTCCGCAGCGTCGTGGACGCCGTGCGCTGCGCAATCGAGGTGCAGAATGGCATGGTTGAGCGCAATGCCGGGCTGCCGCCCGACCGCCGCATCGACTTTCGCATCGGCATCCATCTGGGCGATGTCGTGGAGGAGCGCGACGGCGATCTGATGGGCGACGGCGTCAATATCGCCGCGCGGCTCGAAGGCATTTGCGAGCCTGGCAGCATCTGTCTCTCCGAGCAAGCGTACTGGCAGGTCAAGGCAAGGCTCGACCTCGCAATCAACGATCGCGGCGCTGTGCAACTCAAGAACATCGCCGATCCGGTCCGAGTTTATTCGCTGCAAGTCGGAGTCCCCGCTCAGGCGAAGCCCGCGGAGCCTGCTGTGCCGGAGAAGCTTTCGCCGCAGCTCGCGCTGCCCGACAAGCCTTCGATCGCCGTGTTGGCGTTCCAGAACATGAGCGGCGATCCTGAGCAGGAATATTTCGCCGACGGGATAACCGAGGACGTGATCACCGACCTCTCTAAGGTCAGCGGCCTGCTGGTGATCGCGCGCAATTCGAGCTTCGCCTACAAGGGCAAGGCTGTCGACGTGCGGCAAGTGGCCCGTGAACTCGGTGTCCGCTCGGTGCTCGAAGGGAGCATCCGCCGCGCCGGCAACCGTGTAAGGATTACCGCTCAGCTGATCGATGCCGAGACCGGCGGACACCTTTGGGCCGACCGTTTCGATCGCGAACTGAGCGACGTCTTCGCGGTCCAGGATGAGGTCACCCGGCGGATCGTTGACGCGCTGATGATCAAACTGAGCCCGAGCGAAGCCGCGATGCTTGGTGCTGTCAAAACGACCAGCAGCAAGGCACACGACTTTTTCCTGCTCGGGCGCGAGGCGCTGTGGGGGACCATCAGGAACCGTGACGTGTTCGAGCGCTCGACCGACCTGTTCGCGCAAGCGATCGCCCAGGATTCAAGCTATGGCGAACCCTATGCCGGCCTCGCAATGGCCGAGGTGCTCAACTGGCAATTCCATTGGACGGACGGCTGGAGCGAGTCACTTGAAAAGGCCGAGCGCCATGTCGGCTTGGCGTTGCAGAAGAGTCCGCAGGTTGCCTTCGTTCACTACGTCGCCTCGGTCTTCTACTTGTGGAAAAAGGATCTCGCCAGATCCGCGGCTGAAGCGGACGCGGCGCTGAATCTCAATCCGAACTACGCTCAGGCGCACAACTCGCGCGGCATCGTCAACATCTATGGCGGCCAGCCCCTCGCGGCTATTCCCCATATCGAACAAGCCATCCGGCTCGATCCTGCGTTGAAGCAGCTATACATCCACTTTCTCGGCTCTGCCTATCTTGTCGCCGGCAAATTCGAAGCTGCCTCGGCGCTGTTCAGGGAGCGTATACAGCTCGCCCCGAAGACCGACCTCTCCCGCGCCTTTCTTGCTGTCGCGCTCGGCCATTTGGGCGAGGCCGAGGAAGCCGGCCGGGTCTGGCGCGAACTGATGGAGATCAATCCGAAATACTCCTTTGCCGAGCATGTTGGACGGCTACCCTTCCGCGATCAGGCCGACATAGACCATCTGTTCGAGGGCCTCAGCAAGGTTGGCCTCCCGGCTTAAATGCAAATTAGCATCGAGCTGTCTGTCTTGCTGAAAGACATTGTCTCGCGTCTCCTTCCCGAGTCTAAACATGGGGCGTTCGCGTAAAGGGGGGTCACGTCCGTCCTGGCACAAGGCCGAGTGCCAGCGCGGGGTTGCCCTCGGCCGCTTTCCATTCGAAGCCCGGACTACGGCAAACGTGGTCGGCTAGATGCAGAGTCCCTTGGTTTTATGGGGTAGGCCGAGCCTGAATCGTTCGAGGCTCGTTTTTCCAAATTTTTCAAATGTATTCAAAGGGTTTGAGGTTCTTGAGGGTCTCCAGCCTGCGACGAAATTGTAGGCGGAGCAGGAATGCTTGAGACTTGCGCCATTGTCAGTGTTGATCGGTGACGAGCGGCAGCTGCCCGCGAGAGTGCCCCTGATGCGGCCGAGACGTAAGTCCATAAGTTGTAGGCGAAATGATTTTGGGCCTTTTCGTCAGTCTTGTCCGTCTCATTGATGCACTCGTCACACGTAGCTCAATACTCGCCGTTTCGAAAGGCTTGGGAACGATGCTTGCGGTAAACGGCGGCAACGACGTGCAATTACGCTGGTTCCGACCTCGGCCACCGGGTCATATCCGCTCCTTGCCGATCTGACGGAGGCTTGCAATCGTTCAGATTGCCTCGTTTGCAAAGCAAAGATTTGCCTCGGCGCTGAGCCCACTATGAGGCCTGGACCAAACCTGCACGACGGGCCGCTTTCAAAAATGCCCTTCTTGCTTGTTGCGGAGCCCGCCATCCGTCCAAGGAGTCGCGGCAAGTGCGGCAGGCAGCTCGATAGCTTGGTCCTCTCGCCCATTCTGGCCATTGGTCATGGAGGCACTCAAGTGCTTCCCAACTGCTGGCAACCACCCGCTCCCTTGAGGGTCTCACGCGCAGTCTCACAGGTTCGGAAAATCGAATATCCCTCATAGCTTTCTCCGCTCCCACGGACCGATTACATCGACTCGTTGTAGGGGCTTGTTGAAGCGGCTCCGAAAGCGTCGACTGCCTTGGCCGCGACGATGTCGCCTGCGTCCGGTACAAGCAGATCCATGCGGCGGGCGAAGGCAACAAAAGTGCTGCGAGCGGTTTCGGCATCCACCTCGCCGGCGAGGGCTGCCCGACAGGCATTGAGCGCGACGCCATGAGCAGGGTTTCGCTTCGATGGCGGCCATTCATCCAGCAGGACAAAGGCGTCTTTTACGCTTTGAATGTTGGTCGGAAACCCAAGACCCACGAGCACCCTCACGGGATGCTGAAATTGATTGCGTTCCATGCTTTCCTCCGTTTCACGTGATTGGCTCAGTCGATCGGAAGCCGTTCCCACGGCGCGTGCGCGATAGATTGCGTGCGTCGCGCCTTAGCCTGCCGAACTCCCGTTTCCAGGAGGGCCTTTGCTGTCGGTAAGATTCCGCGCGGCCAGAAACATCACCGTGTATGCCGCTTTGCGCCGGTCCCAACCCGCGGCCTCTGCTCTGTCGAGCAACTCGACCAGTATCGGGTCAAGCGCAACCTTCAGGTCTGCTTCGTAGTTCAGGTCGGTGGCCGCACGCGACGGTCGTGGTGCCGTCCCCGGCGATGTCGTTGGTCTTCGAAGCGACTTCGCGGACCATCTGCGCGCCCATGTTCTCGAACTTGTCCTCAAGCTCGATTTCCTTGGCGACGGTGACGCCGTCCTTGGTGATGCGCGGGACGCCGAACGACTTGTCGATGACGACGTTGCGGCCCTTGGGGCCGAGCGTCACCTTCACCGCGTCGGCGAGGATGTTGACGCCGCGCAGCATGCGCTCACGGGCGTCGGAATGAAATTTCACTTCCTTGGCAGCCATTGGATCACTCCTTCAATAGGCAGCTTCATTGACTGGATTGCGGTTGAAGCCTCGGTCAGGCGGCCTTCTTGACCGCCGCGATCTGCTCGATCACGCCCATCACGTCGCTTTCCTTCATGATCAGCAGGTCTTCGCCGTTGAGCTTGATCTCGGTGCCGGACCATTTGCCGAACAAGATGCGGTCGCCGGCCTTGACATCGAGCGGCGTGAGCTTGCCGCTCTCGTCGCGCGCACCCGGGCCGACGGCGATGACTTCGCCCTCCTGCGGCTTCTCCTTGGCAGTGTCGGGGATGATGATACCGCCGGCCGTCTTCTCTTCGGCCTCGATGCGGCGAACCAGGATACGATCGTGCAATGGACGGAACGTCATGTCGTTCTCCTTCAGGACAAACAGATTTTTGAGGTTCCTCCACACCGGACCGGCAATATCGGGCCGGTGCAGGGCGTCGCGACCCCTTTCTCAGGCATCGCGCGCATATCGAGCTAGTTTTGGCATTTTCGAGTTTCAAGGGCTCGCCGGAAAAATTTTGGCACTCTGCATTCGAGAGTGCTAGGGACATGAATTCATGAAGCTATTTTCGCTGGAACGCGCGATTTCAGGTCTTGAAATTCGATCCGAACTCATCGAAATTTTTTGCGGTTGGAGTCCCGAAAGGGATCACTGCAACACCAACGGTGCCAAGGAGATTGTCAGGAAACGGAGACCATCGATGGAACGAACCTTGTCGAAAATGCCCTTGATCGCCCCTGAGGCCTCTGACCCTTCGCTTGACCGCCTGCTGTTCCCGGCGCGGCACTTTAATCACCCCGATGAGGTGGTGCTCGATCGCACGCTCGACATTCTGGAAAAGCGCGCCATTCTTGCATCATGGGCGTCGGATGCTTGCGCCGTCGAATCCATGCCTGCGTTGCGAAAACCACCTGGTGCTTCGAACCCGGTGACGTTCGACGCCGTCATGGATGCCCTTCGCCGACTGGACGATAGTCGCGCCGAGGTGGGCTGTGACCTCAAGGAGCGGCGGGTCCGAGATCGCCCGCAAAGACTTGATGCCTGAACGCGCGCGATAGGAGAGACGCATGGTCAGCAGGGAATTCCGACTGCAGATGGAGGGCTACGGTCTCACAACTGCGGAGATCCACTACCACCTTCCCGATCATCCAAGCCTTTTGCAGCTTTACGTTTGGCAGGAATACGATCTTGCACCGGAATTCCCAACCCTGAAAGGGTTTCTGGATTACTGGGAGCGCGAACTCGAAGGCGCGCTGCATTCCGTGCGCGTCGCCCATCACCGCCTGATCCGGCCTTCCGAATGGAAGGCCGTCGACGGCATCTTCACAGTTCAATAGCCGGACCCGGGCCGGACCCGCCAAGCGGCAATAGGACAGGCTCCTTTGTAGTTGCCGGCATCCGATTCATAAAGGTGCCGTTCGTCTCGCCAGCTCCCCTTGAACTGAAAAGACGTGTTTCCAATCTTTTTCCCACGTGCCGAGTGCGCTTGCCGGATGTCGAACAGGAGCGGAAGGATCGCATGGAAACGATTTTCTTTGAAGATGCCGGTTCCGTCCTGGTTGTGCCAAGCTCGCCGGCATGGGTTTGCCGGGAACTGACATCGTCGCCGCACACGGTGAGGCAGGATCAGTTACCCACGGTTTGAAGGGAGGTCACTAATGGAAAGTGCGACGTTCAAACAGCCGGTTTTCGTAAGAGACGACGGCTACGGTGTCCAAAAGATCGGCTGTGTCATGGATGCGATAGAGTTTCTCGAAGAATGGCCGGTTGAAAGGCGCGGCCTCCTCCACGCAGCAGCGTCTGATGCATGCTACTCCGCCTACGATGGTCGGAAGTCTGTCGAGGCGGCGAACAAGGCCTTTACGACTTGGGCACGCAGGGTCGGTGTCATCGAGGACGTGCCCGTAGCGCCGCCGTGGATGACAGGGCCGAAGATCGGCAATGCAGACCATCTTATGGAAAGTGACGGCTGAATTCACTGCGGCGGTAATCTGCCGCCGCAGCATCAGAGTGGCGCGTCACCGGGGGCAACGGGCGCGGGAAAGCCAAGCCCCTTACTGTTGCCTGTTCATACATTTCGGATAACTTCTTCGGCACAAACAATTTGCCAAGCAGATCGCACGAAAGAGCGCGTCCGCCTGAATGGGAAGCCATAGACGGCATCTTCACCATTCAATGGCCGGCGCCCGGGTCCCCTTGGGCCGGATCCACCAGGTCGGCTTCGTCGTCGGGGTCGATCAGGTCGATCAGCGCTGCCACCCTTGTTCCCGGCAGCGGTCGTCCCTGGCTCATCAACGCCTCGTCACCGAAGGCCCAGGCCCATGCCTCTCTCAATTCCTCAAGCGAGGCACCGGACGCGATGATTTCCGCAATCGTCGCGTTGTCCACGGGTCCGAGGACCGAGACAACCTCTTGGCGTGTCATGGGCATCCTTTTCCTCCGTTCGAAATACCTGCGAAGCAGATGGGTATTCGATGGAGCGCTTGCCACCAGCCATTTCGAAGGCGGTCACGAAACTGCCTTGGCGGTCCCTCTTGACGCAGCGGAAGTCAATTCCCAACTCATTCCTCGTCGGTCGCCGCACAAGGGGCCGATGTGTCAGGGAGCGCCATGCTTCTTGCGTTCCCTCGTACCTATGTTGCTCCAAGGAGGATGTAGTTATGAGAACGAACCCGGACTTTTCCCCCTTCTATCGGTCGAGCATCGGCTTTGACCGCATCTTCAACCTGCTCGAAAACGCCAGCCCGCCACAGAACGCGGACAACTGGCCGCCCTATGATATAGCCAAGCTCGGCGAAGACACCTACCGCATTGTCCTCGCGGTCGCCGGTTTCGGGGAAGATGAGCTTACGATCACGCAGGAGCCAAATATGCTCGTGATCGAGGGCGCCAAGACAGAGAACGACGAGGTTCAGTACCTCCATCATGGCCTGGCGTTGAGGTCGTTCGCGCGCCGCTTCGAACTAGCCGATCATGTGACCATTGTCGGGGCAAAGCTCGAAAACGGTCTGCTGACTATCGACCTCAAGAAAGAAATTCCCGAGGAGATGAAGCCGCGCCGCATCGCGATCAATGTCGAGACCGACAAGAAGGCGGCGTCCAAGCGCATTGAAAGCGCAGCGGCCTGATCTTTGGCGGTCGGCCCGCACCCCGTCCTGTCGTGGCTGGGGTCCGGGTGCGACCCAACACGGAAAGGAGAAGGATCAAATGAGCGTACGTGACTTGATTCCCTGGAGCCGTGGCAGCAGTCAGGCACCGAGCCTTTATCGCGGTGACGACATGGATCCGTTCCTGTCGTTGCACCGCAATGTCAACCGGCTATTCGACGAGGTGTTCCGCGGTTTTGACACGCCTTCGGCGCTGGGCCGCATGGCCCCTCTCAACGGCACTTGGCCAAGCGTGGAGTTCTCGGAAACCGATCAGGAAATCCGGGTGACGGCCGAAATCCCTGGCCTCGATGAAAACGACGTCGAGGTCATGCTGGATGATGGTGTTCTGACACTTCGCGGCGAGAAGAAGGCGGAGACCGAGGACAAGGACCGCCAGTTCAGCGAACGCTATTATGGGCGTTTTGAGCGGCGCTTTAGTCTCGGTCGTGAGGTTGAAGACGACAAAGTGGCGGCGACGTTCAAGAACGGTGTGCTCACCGTGACATTGCCCAAGTCCAAAAAGGCGCAGGCAAACGCCAAGCGCATTGCAATCAACGGCAACAAATGACGGTCGCGAAGCAAGGCCGGGGCTCGATGAAGCCCCGGCCTTCGCAGATAGCGAGGATGGTCAAATGACGTCCAACAGCCTCAAATGAAAGAGCCGTCATGGGATGCTGAATCAACCTTGCAACCCAGGGAGTTAACAAATGACCAGTCTGGCTTTCCTTACCCCCGTGCAGGTTAAGACCGGTGACGTGAGACACGACATCGGATCGGTGCGGGAGGCGCTCGTATACTTGAATCAATGGCCGAAGGCCCGTCGGGGGCCGGTATACAACTGCGCGGTGAGGAGCTGCAACGCCGCAATCGCCGAGCAGATGACAACCGAAGAGGCGCGACAGGCATTTGTCAGCTTTGCCAGGATAGCCGGGGTGCTGGCCAGATCCGATTTTTCGCCACTGGCCGGGGCTGATCAAAAGCTGTCCGTATCTGGGCGCAGTCTCTGACCTTCAGTTCAGGACTTCTCTAGGGCGCGTATAGGCCAGTGAAAGTGGACTGGACGAGGTCGATAGCGGAACCACAGGGAACGA
This sequence comes from Mesorhizobium sp. CNPSo 4671, assembly GCF_057784245.1. Taxonomy (NCBI): domain Bacteria; kingdom Pseudomonadati; phylum Pseudomonadota; class Alphaproteobacteria; order Hyphomicrobiales; family Phyllobacteriaceae; genus Mesorhizobium; species Mesorhizobium sp. CNPSo 4671. The sequence goes on from NZ_JBWLUW010000002.1 coordinate 206,362, forward strand.
CCCACCAAAATACCCATCTAATGAGGCGGCAAATCACGGCTGCTTCACGCCACAATTATTCTTCGACGCATCTGCGGAATAGAGAAGTGAGCGACCACTAGGCCAAGTTCTTCGGCATATTTCGCGATATAAGCGAGCAGCTCCCAGCCAACGCCCAGATGCTTGCGATCCGCGCGAATGCAGATCGCAACCTCGCCGGTTCGGTCGGCTCGATCGCTTGCCAGCGTCGCAATGGCGATCAGCATCCCGTTGGTCGAGAAGGCCAGAAAATTATGGATATGGGTGTCGTGGAACGCGTCATCGCCACCAACCGCTCGTGCGAAATTTCCTTCACTCCGCCGAGAAAGCCAAAGCGCAGGTCGTCAGGCGTTACATGGGTGAAGAACTCGGCCAGCGTTGGTTCATCTTCAGGACGAGCGCGGCACACTTGGAAACGAAAGCCGGTATGGGTGGTGAGTGTGTTTTCATCGTCATCTGGCCCTTGAACTGAGGCCGGTTCTGAGGCGTCATTGTCGTCTTCTTGAGCTGGCAGGCACCCTCATTCGCCCATGGTCTGCAACACATCCTGTTTGACGATTTCGATGCTGCGCAGGTTGAGCAGGCGGATGACGCCCTTGTCCTTCAGCCGGGTGAAGACCCGCGACACGGTCTCGATGGTGAGCCCGAGATAATCGCCGATATCCATGCGCGACATCGGCAGTTCGACCTGCCGCAAGCCGCCTTGCCGCTCCGCCATGTCGACCAGGAAGGCGGCGACACGTTCGATGGCGTTCTGACGACCGAGGACCAGGAGGTGCTCCTGCGCGCGTGTCAGGCCCTTGAGCGCCAACGGCAGCAACTGACGGGACATGTCCGCCCCGGCAGCCAGGCGGAAGACGCGAACTCCGGTGGCGTTGATCGCTTCGGAGAAGAAATGATGCGTCGAGTCGGCTTCGAAGCCGAAGGTCTCGCCGGCGAGGTGGAAGGCGCTGATCTGCCGGCGACCGTCGGCAAGCAGGCGGTAGATGCGCACGGCGCCGAATTCGACCTGGTAGAAAGCACCGGCCTTCTCGCCCTGAGCATAAATTTCAGCGCCGGCGGGAAAAAAGCTGACCGGCTGCAGCGGTGCTGGGTCGAACGCGTCCGGCAGGCTTGGTTGCACAGAATGCGACGGCAGTGAGATTCTGGAGCTCGTGTAGGCGTGCATGGCTGTTTTCCCGGTTGTTCCGTGACACAGCAATCGCGCGAATCCGCAGGGGACGAAATTCGGTTATATCCCTACGGGAAACTACCTAGCGCTTGGCCGAGGCGGCAGTGGAGTACGTTGATAATGGTCGGTGCATGCCTCGAACGTGCACAATCCATCGCTCATCAGGGCATTTTGGCGATCTTGCACTGCCTAAATCTAATGCTGCAGCGTCGCGATGTAACCCGCAAGGTTGTGGATGCGTTCCGTGGTCACAACCTCGCCGCCGCTAGGGCCGTAGGTTTTCGCATCGTCCTCAAGGAATTCACGACCCCAGACAGGCATCTCGCGGTTGCCATGGCTTGAAACGGCATAGCGACCGTCGATCGTTGCGAAGACCCTCGAATAGGGAAAGGTCCCGCCATTGCGTTGGGAAAGATGGGTCAGGTCGGCCGGTCGTTTGACCAGCAGATCGCGCAGGGGACCGTCGCCCTTGCCATCTATGCCGTGACAAACGGCGCAGGAGTTCAGATATTCTGCCTGGCCGTAGCTCATTTCCTGCGCTCTGGACGCTTCGCAGGCCATGGCCGCGATAGCTGCTGCGATCAGAAATCTCATGTGCGCATCCGCCGATTGATCGGCTGAGCCTACCGAGTCTATTCACAGACACATTGATCCGGATCAATTGGGCGTCCGCATAGTCTTTGATTCAGCGCAATGAGCACGCCGAACGGTCTGGCTATCGTCGACATGGAATTTGGCCGAGATCAGGAGCTACTGCCATGGCTTTCAGGACGATCCTTACGGTTACGGGGCCGCATATGAGCGACGGCGATCTCAACCTCGCTGCCGACCTTTGCGACGAAATTGGTGCCCATCTTGCCGTTCTTGCTGTGGCCATCGCCGCGCCGCCGCCAGTCGGAGAGTATGCGGCAATCGTTTCGGAAGACTGGCTGAAGGAGCGGCAGGCCGATGTGACGCTCTTGAAGAAGCGAGTGACTGCCGTGTCGGCTTTCCTCGCCGACAGAGCGCTTTCGGCCGATGTCTCCAGCGAATATCCTGAAATTGGCTGGGCTGACGAAAGAATTGGTCGCCGTGCACGTTACGCCGACATTACGGTAATCGGGCCGGAGTTGCTCGCTGACGAGACGCTGAAAGGCAAGGTGATCGAGGGCGCCTTGTTTTCTTCCGGGAAGCCGCTGCTGATCGTTCCCCCGGGAGCTCGGCCGACACTGAAGCCGAAGCGGGTAATGGTCGCGTGGGATGCTCGTCTTGAGTCATCGCGCGCCGTCCGTGAATCACTCGATATGTTAACAGGCGCCGACGAAGTGCGTCTCGTCATGGTCGATCCGGTGGAGGACGAATACCACCACGGTCAGGAACCCGGAGCTGATGCCGCAGCCTACCTCGCCCGGCATGGCGTGAAGGTAACAGTCGACCGCCTGCCGAGTGCGAACCATGCCGTCGCTGATGTTCTTCGCCAGCACGCGGTCGACAGCAGTGCCGAGCTGATGGTGATGGGCGCTTACGGCCATTCCCGGTTGCGCGAGCGGATTTTCGGCGGCGCCACCAAGTCAATGCTTCAGGATCAATCGCTGCCGGTCTTGATGGCGAGATGAAAGCACGGCCAGTGTGCCGCGACAGCTAGATAGTACGCTCTTTCGCTTCGCGACCTGACACGTTCTCGATCGAAATCCGAAAGAATACATGTGTCGAGTGGTCCGCAGGCGCAGGTGGTTCGTGGGTTGTTGCGCCGCAGGGTACAACTCACCGGCCTTGCCTGCGCTCTTGCCGCCTGCAGTCAGGTGATGCGAGTCGCCCAGTGGAAAGGGTGGCGAATGGTGGCGTCGTCGTCAGTTTTCGCTCTTCATATTGGGTACGGCTGGATCACCGTCGGTTTCGGGCTTCTGGCGATCCACATTTTCGCGCCTGCCAGGCTGGGGCAGGCGGCTGCCGTTCATGCCTGGACGATCGGCGCCATCGGCACGATGGCTCTCGCCATCATAGCGAGCATGATCCGCAAGCACAGCCGCGGCGCCTTCGAGACCTCGGTTCGGGCGACAGGTGCGTTCGCAGCGATGACAATTTGCTGCCTGTCGCACCTCTTGGTCGAATTTCTGCCTATCTACGGCCCAGTTTTAACGAGCCTTGCAGGCACATTGTGGGTTGCCGGCTTCGGCCTATTTCTCATGGCTTTCCGTACAATGCTCATACCGCAAACGTGGCTGGGCGCTGATTACGGAACGAAACCTTGGCTGCTTCGAGCCTATCTCAGGAATTGGCGAAAGCGGCGAAGCGAAAAGGCAAATAACCCAGTGCCAATGGCCAGTAACGCCGCAAGCTGCGGCCAGACGACGCTCAGGCCAGCGCCGCGGAACAGGACGGCCTGGGCCAGTATGACAAAGTGTGTATTGGGCGCGGCGAACATGATAGCCTGGATGATCTCAGGCATGCTCTCACGCGGCGTGACGCCGCCGGACAGCAACTGAAGCGGCAGAAGCACCATCATCAGCAGCAAACCGAATTGCGGCATCGAGCCCGCGATGGTCGCAAGAAAAATCCCCAGACAGGTCATGGCGAATATGTCCAGGGCGGCTCCGGTCATGAACAGCAGCGCGGATCCGTTCGTGGGCACTGAGAGCAGGCCCTGCACGACAAAGACCAGCGATAGGCCGGAAGCCACCAGCACGACGAGACCCATCGACCAGACCTTGCTCATCATGATTTCGAATGGCTTTACCGGCATGACCAGCAAATGCTCGATCGTGCCATGCTCGCGCTCGCGGATGAGTGCCGCGCCGGTCAGGATGATCGAGAGCATGGTGATCGAGGAAATCACATCGGTGATGGCGCCAAACCATCCCATGTTGAGTTCGGGATTGAAACGCGCGCGCAAGTCAAGATTGACAGGCAGCACGGTTTCGGCGCGATGGTGATCCAGAAATTCACTCACTTCCCCCGATACGATCGACTGGACATATCCCCCGCCGGTGAAGGCCTGCGACATGCGGGTCGCATCGATATTGAGCTGGATCGTGGGCGATCTGCCGGCCAGGAGATCGCGCTGGAAGTTCGGAGGGACATCGAGCGCGAATGTGTCTATGCCGGAATCCATGCGCCTGTCCATTTCGGGCTGGGAGATGAGCCGGGGCGTCGTGAAAAAGGGAGGGTAGAACGCGGTTACGATGCGCGAGGACAGCGGCGACTGATCCTCGTCGACGATCGCGATCGGCGCGCGATTGAGGGTTTCCGGCATCGCCTTGGACGCTGTGTAGATCGCCAAGGTGAAAGCATAGGCGATCAGCACGAGCAGCATCGGATCCCGCGCAAGACCGCGCAGTTCCTTGATGCCGAGCTGAAACATGTTGGCGAAACGCATTTCAGCGGGCCTGTTTTCTGAGAAGTGCCGCTCCGAGGCCGAGCAACACGGGGATGGCGATGACGAGTGGCAAAAACGCGCTGGAAAGGTCGTCAAAGCCGAGTGCCTTTGAGAAGGCGCCACGTGAGATGATGACAAAATAGGTCATCGGATAAATCTGGCCAATGAAGGCACCCACGCCCTGGAGCGACGAGACGGGATCGATCATGCCCGAATATTGCGAGGCCGGAATCATCGTGATCAGCGCGGTTCCGAAGATCGCCGCGATCTGGCTGCTCATGAAAGTCGAGAGCAGCAGCCCCATCCCCGTCGTGACGATGACATAGAGAAACGCGGCGGCGGCGAAGGTTGGAAAACTGCCGGTGAATGGGACGCCAAAGATGAAGATGGCAAAGGCTGTCAGCAGCAGGAAGTTCAGCATCGCGAGCACGACATAGGGTATCTGCTTGCCGAGCAGGAACTCGAACCTCGTGACCGGCGTGACGTAGAAATTGATGATCGAGCCGAGTTCCTTTTCGCGCACGACGCTCAGCACGGCCAGCATCGACGGTATTAACAAGAGAAGCATCGGGATCACTGCCGGAACAATAGCATCGAGGCTCCGGACATCGGGGTTGTAGCGATAGCGGATCGCCAGCTGAAAATCACCGACCGTGGCCGCGTCGCCATAGATCTCGCGTGCCTTCTGGGCAAGCCAGCCTGCGTGCATGCCTTGGACGTAACCGCGCACGGTCTCGGCACGCGTCGGCATGGCGCCGTCGATCCACGCGCCGATGGTGACGTTGCGGCCGCGCGCCAGGTCGCGACCGAAGCCGGGCGGAATCTCGATCGCCAGGCTGAGATCGCCGTCTTCCATGCGCCGGTCAAGATCGGCGTAGTCCGATATAGGCGCCTTTTCGGTGAAATATCGCGAGCCGGCGATTTGCTGCACGTAGTCGCGGCTGATTGCCGTATCGTCGTGATCGAGGACGGCGAACGTCATATTCTCCACGTCCATGTTGATGCCGTAACCCACGACGAGCATCAGGATGAGCGTGCCGACGATGGCGAGCGTGGCGCGGATCGGATCGCGCAGGAGTTCGAGCGCCTCGCGCCGCGTATAGGCGAACATACGGCGGGGATCGAAGAAGCGATTGCCACGCTTTTCCTGCGGATGCTTCGTCCACCCTTCCGACGCGCCGATGGCGTGTCCCGGTTCAGTCCCGGCATCTGGCGGTGCGGTCTCCTTCGCTGCGGCCGCGCTCTCGAGATAGCGGATGAAAGCCTCCTCAAGCGTCGGCGCCGCGCGATTCTGGACGATCATCGCCGGCGTATCGGTGACAAGAACCCTGCCGGCATGCATCAACGAAACGCGGTCGCAACGTTCCGCCTCGTTCATGAAGTGTGTCGAGACGAAGATCGTGACGTTCTGCTTGCGTGATAGCTCGCAGAGGATCTGCCAGAACCCGTCGCGGGCGACCGGGTCCACACCGGATGTGGGCTCGTCGAGGATCAGGATATCGGGGGAGTGGATCATCGCCACGGCAAGCGACAGGCGCTGCCGGATTCCGAGCGGCAGGGCATCGGGAAGCGCATCCAAATGGCCGGCGAGATCGAAGCGCTGCGCCATCTCCGCGATCCTTTGTGGGATGGCGTCTGGAGCCAGGCCGAAGAGCCGGGCATGAAGCTCGAGGTTCTGACGGACCGTCAGCTCGGAATAGAGCGAGAATCCCTGCGACATGTAGCCGACGCGCCGCCGAACTTCGATGTCGTTCGGGTCTATCTCGCGTCCGAAGAGCCGGGCCTTGCCTTCGCTTGCCTGAAGCAGACCGGTCAGCATCTTCATGGTGGTCGTCTTGCCGCAGCCATTCGAGCCCAGGAAGCCGAAGATCTCGCCCCGCTCGATACGGAAACTCACGTCGTCCACGGCGGTGAAATCGCCGAACCGCATGGTGAGATGTTCCGCCTCGATGGCAGCTTCGTCGCCGGTGTCCGCGGATCGGGGCGGGATCACCACCTGCTGATGGCCGTCCCGCCTTTCCTGCGGAAGGAGTGCGATAAAGGCCTCGTCGAGGTCAGGCGCGCCAGTCCGCTCAAGCAGCTCCGACGGCGATCCAGAGGCCAGCACGCGGCCTCCGTCCATTGCGATTAGCCAGTCGAATCGGGCGGCTTCCTCCATGTAGGCGGTTGCAACAATGACGCTCATTCCAGTGCGACCGCGGCGGATCTGGTCAATCAGCTCCCAGAACTGACGACGCGACAGAGGATCGACACCGGTCGTTGGCTCGTCCAGGATCAGGAGGTCGGGATCATGGATAAGGGCGCAGCAGAGGCCGAGCTTCTGCTTCATGCCACCGGAAAGCTTGCCTGCCTGTCGGGCAGCGAAGGGCGCCAGCCCCGTGCTCTGCAGAAGCTCGCCAATGCGGCGCTCCCGCTCATCCCGGCTATGCCCGAACAAGCGGCCGAAGAAGTCGATGTTGTCGAAGACGGACAACGTCGGATAGAGGTTCTTGCCGAGGCCTTGCGGCATATACGCAATCCTGGGGTACGTGGTCTGTCGATGGCGGACGTCGGCCATGTTGCCGCCAAGCACCTCGATGCGTCCTTGCTGTATTGCCCGCGCTCCCGCGATCAAGGAAAGCAGGCTGGACTTGCCGACGCCGTCGGGCCCGATCAGGCCAACCATGCAGCCGGCAGGTATGTCCAAGGTGATGCCGTCGAGCGCCCGGGTCCTGCTGTAGGAATGGCCGACTCCTTCCAGCCGTGCGACCGGCCGTGAGGGAAGACTTGCGGTGGCGCTCGGCCACGCGGTCATTGAGCGAGCTTTCCCTGGAGTTTGCCCGGCCACGCAACCTGCGGATCCAGCTGGATATAGGCCACGCCCGGCAAGCCGGTCTTCACCTGCCGGATGTACTTGCGCAGCAGGTCCGGTGAAATCTGCGCCTTGATCCGGAACATCAGCTTCAGGCGCTCTTCCTCGGTCTCGACTGTCTTTGGCGTGAATTGGGCGACGTCAGCGACGTAGGTAGCCTTGGCAGGGATCACATATTGCGGGGCTGCGTCGAGCACGAGGCGGACCTCCGTGCCGATCGCCACACGGCCTGCCTGGGCCGTCGGCAGGAAGAAGGTCATGTAGACGTCGCCGAGATCGACGAGATTGAGCACGCGCCCACCGGCGGACAGGACTTCTCCAGGCTCCGCCACCCGGTACTGCACCCGTCCGTCGCGCGGAGACTTGAGCGTGGAATCGTCGATGTCGGCGTCGATGCTCTCGATCGCGGCCTGAGCAGCGTCGACCGCCGCCTTGGCGTCGATGACCTGAGCCTTTGCCGCGTTGATAGCGGCATCGCTTGCTGCTTGCTGAGCTTGTGCCGCAGCCACCGCAGCCTTTGCTCCCTGCGCGGTTGCCCGGTCGTTGTCGAGGACCTGCTGGGAAATGGTGTTGTTGGTGGCAAGCTGCTCAGTGCGCACCAGCGTGCGCTCGGCGGCGTCTAGTTGGGCTTCGCGCTGCGCGACGACCGCGGCCGCGGCCGTTCTTTCGGCTTCGCGCTGCGTTACCATGCTATTGGCGGTCTCCACGCCGATCATAGCGCGTTGCAACTGGGCTCCGGCCTGACGGCGCTGGGCCTCCAGCTGCACCGTGTCCATGCGGGCAAGCACTTCGCCAGCTTTGACAAAATCGCCTTCATCGACAAGGATTTCCTTGATCCGGCCCGGCGCCTTCGTCGACACGTCGATCTCGACCGCTTCTATGCGGCCGTTCCCGCTCGCTATGCCTTCCGGCAGATCGCCATCCTTGGATTTCTGCCATGCGTAGTAACCACCCGCGCCAACAGCGATCAGAAGGCCGGCGATCAGCCATGTCCGCCGAGAGTTCATCACCGAAGGGCTCCCGCGGCACCGGCCGGCTTCGGAAAAGCTCTTTCCGGATTCAGGGCGTTTTCCTCCACAAGGACGCGCGACACCTCGTACCCCAGCCGTCGCCGCAGTTCGGGCGAAGCGGATCTGATTTGTTGGGGGCTTGATTTGATGTCGACCATGGCGAGACTCCGCTTGGGGTGGCTGATTTTCACGAAGCCAAAACAGAGAGCAGCCGCGACGGCCTTGATCCGCGTCAATCGTGGGGCGCGCCTGGACGCCGACATCGTTCGCCGCGGCGCTTCGGTGTTGCCTCAAGCTGGCCGATTTGAGCCATATCAATGGCTCGTGGCCGATAAGGCCTAACTGTGGGTCTTCGACGGCGCCACTCTTTGCCGTCGATCCAATCAAGATTTTGACCCGTGAAATTGCGGGCGTTTCTCCCTCTTGTCACACACTCTGACAGCAACTCGGATGCGATCGCATTCAACGCGACGGCGATTGCGGCATATTTGGGCGCTGAACTTCATGACGAAGTTATCAGCGCCATATCTCAAACGCCTCGATCGTCATGTCGCGGCTACTGCCAAAATTGCCGGAGCTCATCCGCGAAGCTGAAGCGGCGAACAACGGTCTCTCAAAAATCGAAACGTCTGCCTTGAATGGTAGGAATATGTTCCTATCTCTAGGGTGCCCATGTCCTCCCCTGACATGGGCAAGCGACGGTTATCCTCCCTGATCCGTCGCGATGCTGAGCCCGCTGCCACCTCCCTCCGGCAGCGGGCTTCCTTTTGTTGATGCATCTGATTGAGTGCGGTGGGACTCGACAGCGAGGTGATCCATGCAGTGCATGAAATTGCTGGTTACGGGTTCCCCTGGAGCGGATGCAATCTTGTAGGTTCGCATTTCGGCGTTTGAATCTGGGCGCGCAAAACGCAATTCGTAAGTTCCGAAAATCACCGCGTTAATGAAAGTAATAGCGAGAAGCGGATCTTGTGTCGTCGCCATGACTGTACCGTCGTCATAGATTTCGTAATCTAAATGGCCGAGCGAGTTGAATGTGCGGGAGCTGAATGCTGCGCCTGAAATCCGCGCTATTTGATATTTGTCGGCTGTCGTGATGTCGGCTGCAGCCATGAGAAAGCCGGCCAGAACGGTCCCGTCGAATTTGTTGTAACCGGCAAGCGCGATGAACTTGACGACTTCCCGCGATGGCGGGTTGCTGACGTCGAGGACGATCTCGCACACCTTGGCCTCTTCGCTCTCGTCAGTCCAATTGCTGTAGACGACCCCCGTCGGAAAGATCGTCGAGCCGGCGGCTTGGTTGATGCCGAGCAAAGCTAGCCCGGCCACAAGGCGAAGTGCGACGAACATGCGTCAGTTCCTCCGCGATTATCCAACTCCTTCAGGGCACTACACGATCAGGACGCAATGGAGGTTATCTGAACATCATTCCAGGACCGAAGCCCGAGCGCCCCATGCCCATACCCATCATAGGCAGGACAATCTCGTCAGCCGCCTGCTTCTGCTCATCGCTCAGCTTTGCGTATAGTTTTTCGACTGCTGCCCTGACAGTCTTTACCTGTTCCAGACGCGCTTCGAGATGGGTCTGTTGGTAGGCCAGTCGCTCGGGCAGGGGCTTCTTCAGGAACTCACCGTCCTGGAATTCCTTGAGCATGCCCTGCATTAACGCGTTGTGCGACTCGGCCGTGCTACGGATGATGCCGGCAAGTTCGTCCCAGGAGGGCGTCTGCTCGTTGGTAATCTTCAGTTCCGTCTTGAGGAAGGCGAGGCGTCCGTCGATCCGATCGAGCATCTCGTCTGAATTATAGCCACCCATCGGGCCGCCCATGCCCCATTGACCCATCATCATCCGGCCCATACCCCAACGAGGCCACCAACCAGAATCATTGTCTTCGGCCCCCGCCACAACCGGCATCGCGAGAACGCCCAGCATCAGCCCTGCTGCGAAAATACTGCGTAGATTGAACATCGATCGTCTCCTTCACAGCGAGTTTCGAATGCTAAAGAAATCACACGGTGGCGGTGGCGACCTTGACCTGCATCAACGAGTGCCGGCGGAATCGTCAATGCGGCATAGCCGTAGGTGCGGATTGCTGGGGGTGCATTCGTAAAGCGGGTGGTTTCCAAAGCTACCGGGGTCCCGCGCGATCAGAAGCATGCCTTGATGGAACTGACGTATCCCGGCGGGATTAGACGCGGGCGATTTGGCTATGATATGTGACTGCACAGACGAACAGGGAAGCCGTTGCGGCTGCTTAGGTGACGAGTGGACAAGGGGATCGCGCGCCTGAATATCGAGCATTTTCGCCAGCGCTTGGCAGAGGAGCAAGATCAGCTCAAGCGGAAGGCGTTGCTTGAATTGCTCGAGAAAGAAGAAGAAAAGCTCCGAAAGGCCGAGGAGGCCGACAAGGGAACAAACGGGCACAGCAACAAATAGAAAAACGCGGCAATGCCGCTAAATATCTGTCTTGTCAGGTTTCCACGTTCTCCAATGGGTAGGTGAGATGTCCACCCGTTCCTTCGTGGCCGACTTGGTCCAGCCTGTCAGTATGCGCCTGCAGGGAAAAACGAGGGCGTGAACGCCATCCCCGTCGATGACGGCCAATTCCAAATCCCGATCAAAAGGGGCGGTCGATATTGGTTGCCACATAGATTCATTTTTGGAAGGAACGGCCAAAGCGTCCTTGACGCAGGTCAAATCCAAAGACCGGGCATCTAGCTTGCCGGCCACGTGAATGCCTTCCAAACGGCGATCAGTAGTCGAGTTTCCCGTAGTTGGGGTGCCACGTTCCGCAAGGTCTGCCATTTCATCATCTCGCTGCTGTGCAGGTCCGGCACGTTCGATCGTGTCTCCCCTGCTTTGGGGGTGAGACGCGCGGGAGAACTCTCGGTGGCGAAGCTGACTTCACCAAGATCGAAACGACGATCTGCCTCTGATGACATCAATGGCGCAATGTCTGACATTGCGAAATTCGGTTTGATCCTTACGGGGTTTCACCTAGCCAGCCGCAGCGGGCCTGCGTTGGCGTAAATGGCTTTGAGCGGCCCGCACTTAGGAGTAGGATGTCGTTATCTTGGCAATTGAGGAATGTCATGGACCGCTTTATTGCGCGTGCCAACATTGCCCACTTTCAGGATTTGCTCGCGCGCGAGACGGATACCGAACAAAGGCGTGTCATCGAAGGCTTGCTGGCGTTGGAGCAGAAGAAGCTTGAGATAGCCGAAAGCCAAGCTCGCGATCAGTCCGGCGCGCCCGGCAAACCAGGAAGGGTCGTCCAACAATCGCGTTGATATGATGCGGCAAACCGGCCCCGGGTCGAAATAGTCTCGGCACCCGGACTAGGTATCATCCAAACGCAGTTTGACGTATCGTCGTTTGGAGAAGGTCTCAGCGCGCCGGACAGACGCGCTGAGACAAGCGGGTCACCATGCCTGTTACGCGGCCTTGACCGTGATCTTCTTCTCGGCCTTCTGGGCTTCGGCGGTCTTGGGCAGCTTCACCGTCAGCACGCCCTTGCTGAAGCTTGCATCGATTTTGCCGGTGTCGACGCCTTCAGGCACCTGGAAGGAACGCTGGAAGGAGCCGTAGCGGCGCTCGGACAGATAGTAGTCCTTGTCCTTCTCTTCCTTTTCTTCCTTCTTCTCGCCCTTGATCGTCAGCGTGTGATTGGAGAGTTTGATCTCGACATTCTTCTCGTCGATGCCGGGCAGTTCGGCCGTGATCTCATACTCCTTGTCCTTTTCGACGAGATCCATGGCCGGCGCGACCGACCAGCCCGCATTGCGCAGGGACGGCAGTTCATGACCGAACAGGGAGCGGGTCGAAGGCAGGCGGAAGTCGAACGGGTGAAAGTCGTCGAATAGCCGGTCGATTTCGCGGCGCAGGCTTTCGAACGGGGTGGTCCAGTTGCCGGCTGTCGTCGGGGCAGTGCTCTTCTCTGTCTTGACGGGGAGTTTGGTGGCAGCTTCAGCCATGGTCTTCTCCTTGAAGGTGAGTTGATAGGCAGGTGCCGCCGCCTCCACCCTTCCACCTTAGGTCTCCCAAGAGGCGCTAGAGCCGGAGGTCAGCGGACCCGCTTGCCAAGTGTCGTCGCCGAAACTGGTCCGTTGCTTCGCGAATCCGCGGTTTTGCCGCAGTCATCGCGCCCGCGTCGCCAAATCTAGCTCAGCCTGGCAAGAACAGCATCAAAGCCCCTGCAAGGGAGCGGCTCATTGATCGGGATCAATGGCGTCAGAAAATGTCTTCCGCTTGGAGCCCCGATGGCGATGCCATCAAGGGATCGTGCGCGGGCGACATCGAACGCCGTCCGCCAGCAAGCTTAGCGCGTTGTGATGACTAAAAGTGCTCGCGTTCATATTCGACACAGGAGTAGCCGAGTGTCGAAAGACCATCGGCGAGATGGTCTGCAAGCAGCGGGGTCCCACAGAGATAGTCGGCAGTATGCTCGTTGTGCGCGTCAGCTGCCTGCTGGCGAACACTTTGCCACTCGTCGGCGGACTGGTCGTCGCGACCCAGCCACATCAGGGCTACCAGGTCGATTTGTGCGTCGACGGAAAGATCGGAAATCAGCGACTGCAATTCTTCGAGAACCGGGTCGTCGTCATGATCCTCCAGGATCGCGGCGGACCGGTCGTCGGACGGATTGGAGGCGGGGCTGGGTTCGGTGACCGGATCCTTGGCATCGAACTCGCGCGCCTTCATGATGATGAAGCATACTGTTTCGAGGGGAACTTCGAGTTCCGTTTCGCCGTCGCCAATGCTGCTCGCAGCTCTTTCCATCATACCGTTTCCTTCAGTTGCTGTTCGTCTTCCCGTCCCCGGACGACGCGCATGCCGGCGCTCGGCCCCCTTGTTTCGGTGACGACAGTGCACCGTCCCTCCGGTTGGCCGTCGGCCTGGAAATAGATCACGACCCAATCGCTCGTTTTTGCCAGTTCATGCGCCAGCCTGGTGTTCGAGAAGAACGCGGTGAAATGCCAGTTGTCATGGCGCGCATGCAGCACCGGCAACCAGGCCTCGCCTTTCGGGTTGAAGCGCTTCGGTGCAATCTTGCGAAGCGCGCCGGCCGCAGCCTTTTCGCGATACATTTGATCGACTTCGAGCAGCATCGACACTGGCGGCAAGGGTTGAGATTGATGGGTCGTTCTCAGCCGAACCCTGCCGAGCCGCTCGGCGAGGGCTGCCGCCAGCATCTCCTTGCGCCTGTGACCGATACCCTTGATATGAAGTGCGCCGCTATGAAGCGCGTTCTCCAGGTCTTCGAGGGTCTCGAGCTGCCCATCCTCGGCGAGGCGGTGCGCGTATCGTGGTCCGATTCCGGGGATTGACCGAAACAGCGCCTCCGGCTCCATCTCGCCGCGCAGCCGTTCCAGTTGGGACCAGCGCCCGGTCGCAACCATCTCGGTAATCGCCCCAGCTATACCTGTTCCGATGGCCGGAAGGGCGACGAGGCCGTCGCGTCCCTCCTTTGCCAGGATTTCGCCCACGGGCCGTTCCAGCCTGGAAACGACATCCGCCGCCCTTCTGTAGGCCCGTGCGCGGAAGCCGTCGGCCCCCTGGCTGTCGAGGAGATCGGAAAAATCCCGGAATTTTCCTGCCACCCCGATGTTCTCGGGGATTGGTGTGGCCGCCATCGTCGTCATTGGCTCTATGCCCGGGTTTGGCGTCACGATCTGCAGCGGCTCCGGCATGACTTTCCTCGGCGCAGGAGTTCAAGAGTGTCGATTTGGCCCTCCTATGCCATTCGACGCCTCGTATCCTTGACCCGCATCAATGCATCGGACTTCGAAACCGGATAGAAGAAAATACGTGCTTCTTCGCGCTCGAAGACTCGGAACAACTCGGCGCGGCAACGCTGAGTTCGGTTCGCGTGACCAGAAGAGTGAGGGGAACCATTCGATGGAACCGTCAGACGCATCGGCTACCACGCGCCGCCGACCCTACAACTTTCTCGGAAGCTTGGGCCCAGGCCTAATCACGGGCGCGGCTGATGACGATCCAAGTGGTATCGCCACCTATAGTCAGGTGGGCGCGCAATTCGGCTACACGCTCGCATGGACCATGCTCTTCAGCTATCCGCTGATGGCTGTAACTCAAGGGATCAGTGCCGGGATCGGCGCGGTAACCGGCCAAGGTATCGCGCGCAATCTGCGTCGACACTACTCGCCCTGGCTGCTGCGTTTCGCCGTTCTTCTGCTGCTTGTCGCCAACGTCATCAACATCGGCGCCGACCTCGGCGCCATGGGGGCGGCACTTAAATTGCTCTTGGGTGGCCCGCAGTCCTTGTATGCGGTGCTGTTCGCTTTGATTTGCAGTCTCCTGGAAATCTTCGTGAGCTATCGGCGCTACGTGATGGTGCTTAAATGGCTGACCATGTCCCTGCTTGCCTATGTGGCGGTGGTGCTGTCAGTCCGTGTGCCCTGGAGCGTGGCGCTCTATGGTGCGCTGGTTCCGCAGATCGTCTTCGACGGCGATCACGCCATGGCGCTGGTTGCCGTTCTTGGCACGACAATCAGTCCTTACCTCTTCTTTTGGCAAGCCGGGGAGGAGGTCGAGGAGCAGCACAGGCAACATCGTCAACGGCTGGGCGCCAACTCTCACGCTGCCGGGCCGGAGCTGTCGCGGATCCGGGGCGACACACTGTTCGGAATGGGCTTCTCCAACCTGGTGGCCATCGTCATCATCATCGCCACTGCGGCGACGCTTCATGCCAACGGGATCACCCAGATCAAGACTTCGTCCGAAGCGGCCGAAGCGCTCAGGCCGGTCGCCGGGGAGTTTGCGTTTGCCGTTTTCGCCATTGGGATTATCGGCACCGGAATGCTTGCCATCCCCGTGCTTGCCGGCTCCGCCGCCTATGCCGTCGCGGAGATGTTTCGTTGGCCCGAAGGCCTCGATCGGCCCCCGCGAGATGCCAAGGCCTTCTACGGCACGATTGCGGTCGCAACGCTGGGTGGAGTGTCCCTGACCTTTGTCGGCATGGATCCCATAAGAGCGCTCTATTGGAGTGCTGTGGTGAACGGAGTTTTGGCCGCTCCACTGATGGCGATCATGATGATGATCGCGATGAACCCCCGGATCATGGGCCACCTCACCTTGCCGCGCTGGATGGCTCTCGGCGGTGCGCTCGCCACGGCGGTGATGGCCTTGGCTTCAATTGGCTTTTTCGTGCTGTGACAAAGGGAATGGAGCCGTGCCTGCATAGACGCCGGTGCGTTCATGCCGAACGGGCGTCTGTGCGTGAAGGCCGAAATCACCAAGGCGCGTCTTGAGGACATCAACACGATCTTCGCGAACCTCAAGGCGGGCAAGGTTGAGGGACGGATGGTGCTTGATCTTTCTAAGCCCGTTCGCGAGCCGGTGGCTGAATGCAAGGCCGTTCCCGCTTGAGCAGCGACGTCTCCAACCGACAGGATGGCCGCTGACAGCAGGGCAAGCGAAAGTCGCCAACTGTTGAGCCAGATCAATGTGACCCTCTGTCGAGGGTGCTTTGTTTTGGGTGGAGTGAAAGCCCCCGTTCAAGAGGAGACAGACCATGACGGATTTAACATTGCGTCAGAATATTCTCGATGAGTTGGAGTTCGAGCCGAGCATCGACGCCGCCCACATCGGCGTCGCCGTGGAGGATGGCATCGTCACCCTGACCGGACATGTTTCTTCCTATTGGGAAAAGACCACCGCCGAAAATGTGGTCAAGCGGGTCAAGGGCGTGAAGGGTATCGCCGAGGAAATCGAAGTCCGGCTGATTGGACAGAAGGGAACCGCGGACGACGAGATCGCCAGGCGGGCGGTCGATGCGGTCACCTGGAACGTCTCCATCCCGAGGGACAAGGTGCAGGTCAAGGTCCAGGACGGCTGGATCACGCTGACCGGGAAAGTTGAATGGCAATACCAGAAGAACGCGGCGGCCGAGGCTGTGCGCGGGCTGGCCGGTGTCGTTGGCGTGGCCAATCAGATCGAAATCACCCCACGTGCCTCGGTACCCGACGTCAAGAAGCGCATCGAGGATGCGCTGAAACGTGACGCCGAAATCGAAGCCCAGGCGATCCGCGTCAACGTGCAGGATGGCAGGGTGACGCTTGAAGGCAAGGTCAAGGCCTGGTCCGAGCGCCAAGCGGCGGAACGCGCCGCCTGGTCGACGCCGGGCGTCCGGATGGTGGAAGACCGGATTGCGATTGTCTGATGGTTCGACCCGGTTGACGCGGCGGCTCAAGCGGCCGCCGCGCCGATAGTCCCGAGGCACGCGCACCGCGAAGCTGGCGGTGAAGATCGCGGCCAATGATGGCGAGCAACACCTTCAATCTATGTCAAGGAGTAACAGCATGATTATGACGACTGGCACGCTGGTCGCGGTAACCGACGGCGAGAAATTGCGCCTGTTTCGCAACAAGGGTCACGAGCCCCGGATCGATCTGGTTGAATTGGGCGAGCCGACGCTTCAAGCGGCCAACACCGGCTCGGGTGGTCGCCACCGCAGTTCCACCGCCAATCCCGACGACTCTCGCCTGCGGGAAGACGATTTTGCCGCTGCCGTTGCCGAGTATCTCAATCGCGAGGCCCTCGCGGAAGCGTTCGAGCATGTAGTCGTGGTTGCTGATCCGCGGACGCTCGGCGAACTGCGCAAGCATGTCGAGCCTTCGCTGAAGGCGAAACTGGCGGGCGAACTCGGCAAAGATCTCGTGAAGCACTCAGTCGAAGCCATCGAGAACACGTTGGCAGCGGCTTGAGTAGCCCGCACAGCCCACAACCAGGCTGATATCGACGACCGTCGCGGCCTGGTATCACGGGATGTTGGCCTCACGCACTTACGATTGGGATGGCATCGCTGGCGGCAGTGTTTTTCGCCAGTGGCGTCCGCCGCAAATCCCCAGCCAAGAATCTCCGGAGGGCTCCTGCACAACCGATAGCTGTCAGCCATTGCCGCTAAACGAGCGAGAAGTCCGAGCCCAGGAAGACGAGAAATTGCCCTGTGATCAAAGGAATTCGCAGCACCGGACCGTCGTCGCTGCTGTCCTGAATCGGTGATCCCGTGACACAAGGGTGCACCTTCAGGATCTCTTTCCAGATCGTCGGAAAATCCGCCCCTTTGCTCTTCTCCGCTTTGCACGCATTGAGAAGCCCCGTAACGCTGTCCGTCATTGAAACCACATTGCCTAAGTGCCCGATCCCAAATCTTATGAATGAACGCAGCGGAGACGGTCTTGATCTCGATCAAATTACACGGCTTGGTCGGATGGGCACCCAATCCCTGCCTGCCTTGCGATAGTGGCGCTTCACGGCAGCCCACGCGACGCGATGGGCTGTTTCTTCACGCTTTTCGCCTTGGTCGACATATTCGTCCCAAGCGCTGTTGAAGGCAGCGCGAAAGATCTCCTGGGCATGCGTGGGCAAATGCGTCCTGATGGGCGATGGAAGATCTTCCTCGGTCGCATAAGGCATTTGCCATCCTCCCTTCCAAGCCCCACCGGTGCCAATAGCCGTAGTCGCTGGCGAACACGCCAAGGCATGTCGAGGGGCGGGTGATCAGTTTGACATGAAGCGGCAGAGCTGGACGTCGTCGAGCAGCGAGCGGGTAACGCCGCCGAACACCCATTCCATGATGCGGCTGTGTCCATAAGCGCCTGACACGATCAGATCGGCCTTGGCGGAACTCAGGAAGTCGATCAGCTTGTCGCTCTCGTTGTCGGCCTTCAGCACTTCGGTGCGCGCCTTGATGCCATGCTCGGCCAGGAAGGTCGCGACATCCTTTATGCCGGCTGTCGTTCGGTCACCCGGCTCGGAATCGATCGTGACCACGATCACATCGTCCGCCATCGCCATCAGCGGCACGGCATCGGCCACCGCCCGCCTGGCTTCGCGCGTATCCTTCCAGGCGACCACGATCCTGCCTGTCGGTGCCTGCTCCGCCCCGGCCGACGAGATCAACACCGGCCTGCCGGCACGCAGCGCGAGGCTGCCGGGATCGACAGTCCGATAGGAATCGCCGGAGGAAGCCCCTTCCGGAGCTCCGGTGATGATGAGATCCGCGCTCCTCGATGTCGCGACCAAGGCATGGTTGGGATTGTCGAGCGTGTTGCGCCATTCCGTCGCCACCGAACCAGCAACCAGGCTGTCAAACTCGACGTGGAGGTCCTCGAAGCGCTTCTTGATGTCATCCCTCAATTGCTGCCAGACCTCGGCGGCTATCGCGGCCCCCTCGGGTGCCATCGTGACCGGCAAGGGCGCATCGGCCGCACAGAAGCCGATCAACCGAGCCTTGGAGCGCCTGGCAAGATCGATGGCAATCTTGGTGACGGGCGCGATCGGGCCGTCTATGCCCACATTCAGCAGAATGGATTTGTAACTCATCGCTCACGCTCTTCTTCGATATCGTCGGACCAGCTGAGACTAGCCGTCCCATGCATTGCGATCCTTGATGCCGATCAAGTTGCAACCTCAGGGCATATGCGACTCGAAATGGATGGTCTCTCCGTCCACCACGAAGGTACCCTTTCCGATATGGTGCATGGTCTTTGGCCTTGGCTGCCCCGGGTCAACCCAGGCCTTCACGACCTCGAGGACGAAAAGATTGTATTTGTTGACGAGCCGGGTATCGACCACGCGGCATTCGAGATTGGCAAAGCATTCGGCGACCAAGGGCGCGGCGACATGCTCGGCGGCCAGCGGCGTCAGCCAAGTCGTCGCGAACTTGTCTTTGTCCCGGCCTGAGCAGTTGCCGACCGCCACGACCTTGTCCGCCAGTCCCACGGCAGGAATCGCGATCACGCACTCCTTGGTGTCGCGCAACGCGGCAAACGAGAAATCGCCACTCGACACGACACAGGCAATCGTCGGCGGTGTAAACTCCACCATCATGTGCCACGACATGGTCATGACATTGGCGCGGCCTCTCGCCCTCGTTGTCAGCAGAACGACTGGACCCGGTTCGATCAGCCGATAGACCTCGGCAAGCGGCAGTTCCTTCATCTTCGCACCCTCCGTTGTATTCTATATTGGCAAGCGCAAGCCGGCCGTCACCGGGCGAACGGCCTGCATTCAGTGCGTCAGTTCGAGAACAAGCGGTTGACGGAGCCATTGCTGAGCAGGGAGCGGGTCATGCCTCCAAAGGCCCATTCAAACAGCCGGCTATGCCCGTAGCCGCCGGCAACGACAAGGTCGGCACCCATGCCGTGGGCGAGTCCGATAATGGTTTCGCAAGCATCCCCACGATCCGAGTCCAGGATTTCCGAACTCGCCTTGATGCCATGCCTCATCATAAACCGGACGACGTCGCTGACACTTTCGCGCGCATCCCTCTGGTTTTGTTCTTCGATCGTCGCCACGAGCACATCTTGTGCGCCGGTCAGGAACGGCAGTGCATCCGTGACTGCTCTCCGAGCCTCGCGGGTATCCTTCCACGCGACCAGAACCTTCTTGGGGTCGGGCGGAACAAGCCGGTCGGCCGCAATCAGCACGGGCCGTCCGGCCGACAGCACCGATGTTCCGATATCGACCACCCGATGGTGATCAGCGCCGGAGACCGGCGTTCCCGTCACGACGAGATCGGCGGCGCGGGCATGTTTCGCGAGCAGGCGTGTCGGGTCCCCGATCTCTTCACGCCAGGTGGCGTCATCTCCGACGAGGCCCAGGAATTCCTCCTTCAGGATCTTCAGGCGATCCTCGATCTCGATCCGGCGCTCACGCATGATTTCCGCCGCCGCCATCCCGCCATCGTCACCGGGGACAAAGACATATGAATCGGCCGCGGCAAAACCGATCAGTGTGGCTTCGAAGCGTCGCGCCAACTCCAGCGCATAGTTCGTTCGCGGCGCTGCCGGAGAATCGACATCGAGTTGAACCATGATGGTGTTGAAGATCATTTTGGTGCCCTCCGATGAGATTTGTCGCAGGATCACCTGAGGTCCGATCGTGCGCCTTGATGCGCATCAAAGCCTGCCAGCCTCGGCGGTTCGCGCCTTTCGCCTCCAATCCAAATCGGTGCTCCGGAACTCGCCGCCTACATCGCCATCTCTGGTTCGAAGGTGCGTTCTTTCGTCGGTTCCGGAATTTCGGTCATGGTCGCTTCGGTCAAGAGCAGAACGCTCGCCACCGAGACTGCGTTCTCCAGCGCGATGCGAACGACCTTGGTCGGATCGATGATGCCGGCTTCAACCAAGTCGACATATTCCTTCCTTCCCGCATCGAAGCCGAAATTGCCGGTGCCTTCGAGCATCTTGGCAATAACAACGCCACCGTCGACGGCGGAGTTCTCGGCGATCTGCCTGACCGGCGCTTCGAGAGCCCGCCTGAGGATCTGCACGCCGGTCCGCTCGTCACCTTCGCAGTGTTGTTCCTCGTCAGCCACGGTCGTGATGCATCGCAAGAGGGCAAGCCCGCCGCCTGGCACGATGCCTTCGGCGACCGCAGCCTTGGTGGCGCTGATGGCATCGTCGAGAGCTTCCTTTTTCGACTTCATTTCAGCCTCGGTCGGCGCGCCGACCTTGATGACGGCGACACCACCCGCAAGCTTGGCCAGCCGCTCCTGCAGCTTTTCGCGATCATAGTCGCTCGTCGTATTGTCGATCTCGCGCCGAATCTGTTCGACACGGCCCTTGATTGCCTTCGGGTCTCCGCTGCCACCGATGATCGTCGTATTGTCCTTGTCGACGACCATGCGCTTGGCCCGGCCCAGCTGTTCCATCGTGACATTTTCCAGTTTGAGCCCGAGGTCCTCGGAGATGACCTGTCCGCCGGTCAGGATGGCGATGTCCTGCAACATGGCCTTGCGGCGATCGCCGAAGCCAGGCGCCTTTACGGCACAGTTCTTGAAGGTGCCCCGGATCTGATTGACGATGAGCGTCGCCAGTGCCTCGCCTTCGACTTCTTCGGCGATCACGAGCAGGGGCGCTCCCGACTTTGCTACAGCCTCGAGCAGCTTGATCAGATCATTCAGCGAAGCGATCTTCTTTTCGACGATGAGCACGAGCGCGTCTTCCAGGACCGCTTCCATCTTCTCGGGATCGGTCACGAAATACGGTGACAAGAATCCGCGATCGAACTGCATGCCTTCGACGACGTCCAGAACGGTCTCGGTGGTCTTCGACTCTTCGACCGTGATGACGCCTTCGCCGCCAACCTTCTCCATTGCCTCGCCGACCAGCTGGCCGATGAGAGGATCGTTGTGCGCGGAGATCGTTGCCACCTGTTCTTTTTCGCGACGGGTCGAGACCGGACGGGATATCTGCTTGAGCGTGTCGATCGCGCGTTTTGTTGCGCGATCGAGACCCTTCTTGATGTCGATCGCGCTGGCGCCAGCGACGACATTGCGCACCCCGTCAGCGAACATCGCATGGGCCAGAATGGTCGACGTGCTGGTGCCATCACCGACCATGTCCCCGGTCTTCTCGGCCGCCTGCCTGAGCATCCGCGCGCCAAGGTTCTCCTCGGGATCCTTCAGGTCGAATTCCTTGGCGATGGTCACCCCGTCATTGCAGACGATGGGAGCGCCCCACTTCTTTTCGATCAAAACCGATTTCGAGCGCGGCCCGAGCGTCACGCGCACGGCGTCGGCGAGCTGGGTTGCGCCACGCAGAATCTTTTCGCGCGCCGCTGAGCGAAACAACACCTGTTTGTGAGCCATGACCGTCTCCGAGCTATCATGCGTCTTGGCTAACAGGGATGAGTTCAGTCGGCTTTGATACGCATCAATCCCGCTCCAACGTACCTCCACGATGTCGGCCGGTTCGATCACGGGCACGGGCATGAAATGCGCGTCCGTCCTCCGTCAGCTGCACGCTGCGCGTCGTCCGGTGCAGGAGCCTGACACCCACATCTTCCTCCAGCTTCCGGACGGCCGTCGAGGCCCTCGGGTGGGTGCAAACGCGGATGGGCGGCCCAAGCGCTACCGACGACTTGGAGCAAGCCCACCTTACCCAGGCCTGGCTGGCCGCCGACGAGGCCTCGGCGGGGATTTCAGGCGAATATTTCTACCATATGGAGCGCCGGAGCCCGAACCCGGAGACCCGTGATCCCGCTCTTCAGTAACAGCTTCTCAACCGCTGTGCGGAAATCACCACCATCCCCTTTCCATCCGATCTCGACTGATAACCGAAGACAGGGACATGGGGCGCGCGAATACCCGCCGATGCACCCGAAGGATGACGCATGGGCGAAGCGCATACACACGGCAAGAACGGCCGTTCAACGGTTACTCGCCTACTGGTCCCATATACCTTCGCCGCCTGGCTGGGGTTTCTGGCGATCGGGATCCCGCTCCCAGTCCTCTCCCTCTTTGCACATGATCGCCTGGGATATGACCCGCTGGTGGTCTCCAGGCGGCACTTCCGCCAGAGGGAAAACGCTCTCCGGCGCCGGCAAGGCCAAGGCTGTCGGTGATCAGATAGAAGCGGAGGTTGACGAAGCCGGCGTGAGCGAGCCCTAGACCGAACGGCCGGCACGCAACATGGCCCGCGTAGTTGCGAGCTACGTTCCGTCCTGGCGTTCTCTCTCTCTCTCTCTCTCTCTCTGGGTCATCCAGGTTTGTCCAAGGGCGTTGATGCCGGCCCAGTGGCACAATGTCAGGTCATGCTTCGCGAAAGTCCTGCCGCGTTTGGCAAGGAAGCGCCGGAGCGCCAGCATGGCCGAGGTCTTGCCATTGTTGTTTGCGCCGACAAAAAGCGTGGTCTTATCGGCCAGGTCGATCCGCACCGAAAGTAATTTGCGAAAATTGGCGATTTCCAGATGAGCAATATGCATTTCAGACCCCCAAAACACAGCGTGGTGCAGAATTGGCGTGGCTCACATCGTCTTGGTTCGGCTGCTGTGTTGGTAGGTGATGCCTCGCTCGCAGTTGCCGTGCGCGTGCACAAATCAGCTGACCGCCACTGAGTAGAGCAGAAATCACTTCTTGCAAGATATTTTCGGAGGCATAGACCTCGAAACGGCACACCAAATTCGGTACAGCAGATCCTCGATTAGGGCCAATATCCGGCATTCCAATCAATGGTTTTATTTATCAAAAGCGGACATAGATAGGATCACAGTGATTCCATTATCGCTAAGAGTCGCAGCGAAGCCCAGTCCGGCTTGGGTCGATCGCGAGATTATCCGGAGCTACACGCCTATCAGGTTCGTCCTTGGTCGGACACAAGGGCTGCATTCGCGTTCCTCATGCTATAGCGCTGGAAGGGTGACGATCGGATTTGGAGCTGACATCAATGTGTCCGGCCTGCCATACCGACAGGATGCGCCAGGCGCACACCTCGGCCTCCGCCGCCACTGCGCTCATGATCGCCAATCAGCTCGATCCCTGCTGCCCTGAGGGCGATTACGACATTCTTCTGCATGTCGAACGCGCCCGGTAGATCGCTCTCGCCGGCTTCCATTCGTTGGATGGCTGACAGCGAAATGCCGGCACGCTCAGCCAGGCTTTTCTGGTCAATTCCAAGCAATGCCCGGGCTGCGCGAATCTGCGAAGCGCTAATCACATTTCGGTCTCCTAATTACGACTGCTCTGCACTGCAACAGTCATCGACCAGCGCGACAGCCTGTGGAAACGCGCAATTGTGATCAGTAAAGTGTTCATCTCGGCTCGTCGTTTTCAAGCCGCGAAAACCAGAATGCGCTGATCAAAGCACCTTTTATGCGGGGTAACAAAAGCAGTATCAGCGCTACAATGATAAGAGAGATCAATATCATTGTGACGGCGAAGTATAACAGAAGAAGCTCTTGGAACAAGAAATACAGGGGCGCTGCAAAGACGCCCGCTATGAGGACAGTGAACCAAGGCGCCGCGTCATCAGATTCTATGTCACCAAAGCGTTCTCCACAAACCGCGCAATGCTCCACCTGCTTCGGGTAGGTGCGATAAAATTTCCCCTGACCACAATTGGGGCATCGGCCCACCAAGCCTCGTGAAAGGGCGACTGGCAGGGTCGGCCGTGCAAATCTATCGCTTCCTTTGTCCATTAATGATAATGTATAATACATGATACTCGATGGTTCAACGCCTAGATATCCACTACCTAGCATGATGCCGCATGGGCTTCGAACCACATGGACACAGGCTGACCGCGCGCCTATTGCGCCCTGTGGTTTCAGATGATCGGCGAGCTCATAGATCTCGCTCGGCCGCACCAGAGACTGCCGGGGCTATCTCGCTGACGTGTTCACTAGGGTTCACTGCGGAACGCATCGGTTCGGTGAGGAGCAGCGGAAGCTATCTGCGCGCGGCTGGTAGTCCCTAGCCGCTTGGCTGCATCAACAAAGTGGCCCCCGAAAAGCCTCAACGTCGATATTCAGCCTTGAGCAACGCCAGCCCTTGAATTCACTCGCTCAAGTAAGGCGAGCAAGCCCCTCAGAATTTCGATTGGCGGCGGCGGGCAGCCTGGAATGTGCAGGTCGACGGGCACCACCTCCGACACTCCGCACACCACGGCATAGCTGCCAGCGAAACAGCCGCCGTCCCTGGCGCAATCTCCGAGTGCGACAACCCATTTGGGGTTGGGCGTTGCGTCGTAGGTCCGCTTCAATGCCTCGCGCATGTTTTTTGTGACCGGGCCGGTGACAAGCAGTACATCGGCATGGCGCGGCGAGGCGACGAACCGGATTCCAAAACGCTCGATATCGTAGAAAGCGTTGTTGAGCGCGTTCATCTCAAGTTCGCAGCCGTTGCAGGAACCGGCGTCGACCGCCCGGATCGCCAGGCTTCGCCCCAATCGCTTGCGAGCAGCCCCATCGAGGGCGCGTGCAAGTTCGTCGACCGCGGCGTTGCTAGCCAACGGCGGACGCTCGGTGAGAGCGGGGCGTATCAGGCTTTCAAAAAGAAGCTTGCGCATGACGGCGTGCCTTCAAAGATCATGGCCCGAATAAGAGCAATTGAACGATTTGTTGCACAGCGGGAAGTCGGCGACGATGTTCCCCTCGATCGCCGCCTCAAGGAGGGGCCATTGAAACCATGACGGATCACGCAGGTGACAGCGCTCGACCAGGCCGCTTTTGCCAATACGCAGCCAGGCCAGAATGTCGCCCCGGAAACCTTCGACGAGCGCCATGCCTTCGTGCGGGCCGCTTCTCTGCGCAAAGTCGACACGGATCGGTCCGCCCGGCAGCTGTCGCAGGATTTGCTCGACCAAGGACAGGCTTTGCTCGACTTCGTGAATGCGAATCCAGACACGGGCGTTCACGTCGCCTTCCTGGAGGAGAGGCACATTGAAGGTGAGCGCGTCATAGGGAGGATAGGCCAGACTCCGGCGCGCATCGAAGTCCCGACCGGAGGCTCGGCCGACATACCCCCCGGCGCGATATTGTCGAGCGAGTTCCACCTTCAGCCGCCCAGTTGCGACTGTCCGATCCTGCAGCGACGCGGTGTTGTCGTAGAGCTCGACAAGTGCAGGAAACCGCTGCCTGATCTCTGCGACGAGAGACCAAACGGCTGTCGTCCCCTCGTCGGTCAGGTAGGTTGCCACTCCTCCAGGCACGATGCGGTCGCGCATCAAACGATGGCCGAAGGCAGCATCGCTTGCCCGCAATACGCGCTCGCGCAGCACACCACAGTGGGCATGCATGAGCGCGAAGGCAGCATCATTGCAGATGGCGCCGATATCGCCCAGATGGTTGGCCAGACGCTCCAGCTCAGCCATGAGCGCTCGCAGCCAGACCGCGCGCGGCGGAGCCTCGACGCTCAGCGCCGCTTCGACCGCACGTGCAAATGCCAGCGAATACGCTACGGTACTGTCACCGGAGATTCTGCCCGCCAGTTTGGCGGCTCGGTCGATATCGGACCCCGCCATCAGGCCTTCTATGCCCTTGTGCGTGTATCCGAGGCGTTCCTCCAGCCGGACGATCGTTTCGCCGCTCGCTGTAAACCGAAAATGCCCTGGCTCGATGATGCCGGCATGCACGGGCCCGACCGGAATCTGATGCAGGCTTTCCCCCTCGACAGGCAGGAAATGGTAGGGGGTCGCCGTCGCAGCAGACGTCCGGACGCGTGCACTCAACGGATAGCTGACGCCCCAATGGCCATGATCAAGCCACGGCCGGGTATCGGGCGCGCCTTGTGGCAAGAGCCCGAACAGGTCCGCGGCCGCACGTTCGAGGCGCAATGCGGGCGAATGCAGCCGGCCGACCGACGGGTAACGTCCATCGGGACATACCAGGCTGACAACGCCGATGTCCCCGGCGGCCTCGTCGAGGAGTGCCATGTGGACGGTGCCTGGCTCGCCCCAGAGACCGAGCAAGCTCCATTGACCCTCAGCCAGCTGCTCGACGGCAAAGCTCCATTTTTTCGGGGTTACCACTGCGCGCGACCATGGGAAATGGTTGTCCACACGTTTGCCAGTAAGGATGAGATCGATCAATGCGGGCATGTTTTTTCTTCCGTCCGCGTCATCCTAGCAGGTTGGCGACATGCTGGAACCATATGACCAGCGGTGGTGGCAGATAGATGCCGGCGGCAAATACCAGCGCCAAGTGGGAATACATCGGAACGTAGGAGGCCTCGGCGGGCGCGGTGCTGCCGCGCGGTTCGCCGAATGCGACGCCGGTCAACCGAAGCAGCAGGGCGCCGAAAGCGAGCAAAATCCCGAACACCAGCGGCATCGCCAAAAGGGGGTGCCTTGCAAATGTCGAACTCACGACCAGGAATTCGCTCATGAAGATGCCGAGCGGAGGGAGGCCGGCAATGGCAACGACGCCGATGACGAGCGCCCAGCCAAGCCCCGGATGCGTTTCCGTCAACCCCCGGATCTCGGCAATGTTCTGTGTTCCCTTGATCTGAGCGATGTGGCCGACCGTAAAAAAGATCGCCGACTTGGTCAGGCTGTGCATGACCATGTGCAGCAGTCCGGCAAAATTGGCGAGCGGGCCACCCATGCCGAAAGCGAACACGATGATGCCCATGTGCTCGATGGAGGAATATGCGAACAGACGTTTGATGTCGCGGCGGCGGTAAAGCATGAAAGCTGCGAAAACAAGCGACGTCAGCCCCATCGTGATCATCAATGGCCCGGGCGGGATCGCCTCCGGGCTTGCGGCAAGCAACAGCTTGAAGCGCAGCACGGCATAGAGCGCGACGTTCAACAGCAAGCCCGACAGCACCGCGGAAATCGGCGTAGGGCCTTCCGCGTGCGCGTCGGGCAGCCAGGCATGCAAGGGTGCAAGGCCAACCTTCGTGCCGTAGCCGAGCAGCAGGAAGACGAAGGCAACGTCGAGCAAAGCCGGGTCGAAGCGCGCTGCGTGCTCGATAAGCACTGTCCAGACCATGGCATTCGTGCCTTCGCCAACGACCGGCTGTGCGGCCATGTAGACGAGGATAGTGCCGAAGAGGGCAAGCGCAATGCCGACGCTGCCGAGTATGAAATACTTCCAGGCCGCCTCCAGCGCCTCGTGCGTGCGGTAGATGCCGACCATGAGCACGGTGGTCAGCGTGGCAAGCTCCACCGCCACCCACATCAAGCCGATATTGTTCGACACGAACGCCAGGTTCATGCCGAACATCATGATCTGGTACATCGCGTGGTAGAAACGGAGGTTCGGCGCGGTCAGCCGTCCGGTGTCCAGCTCATGCGCAATGTAGGAGGCGCTGAACACACTGGTCGTGAAGCCGACGAACGTGTTGAGCACGATGAAAACGATATTGAGATCGTCGACGAGCAGGTATTGACCGGGCGGTGGCCGAACCGTGACGAAAAGCGATATTGCGGCGAGCAAGGTCAGCAAGCTCGCGGCGACATTGAGGCCAGCCGCCAGCCGATAATTCGGCAGCGCCGCCAGAAGCGCGGCCGCGACGACTGGTATCAGCAAAATGGCGGCCACCGCATCGAGGGAAAACGCGGTCAACGGTGTTCTCCCCTGTAGTCGTCGAGCGCGCCGACATCGACCGAGTCGAACCTCTCGCGGATGCGGAACAGGAAGACACCGATGACGATGAAGGCGATGAGGATCGAGAAGGCGACACTGATCTCGACGACCAGCGGCATGCCCTTGGCCCCCGTGGCGGCAAGGACCAGGCCGTTCTCGAGCGACATGAATCCGACAACCTGGCTGACGGCGTTGCGGCGGGTGACCATCACCAGCAGGCCCAGCAGTATTATGGACAGCGCGAAGGCCAGGTCCTCGCGGGCGAGGGGGGCGGCGTAGGGGGTGACCCTCAGCATCAGGACCATGGACAGGGTCACCAGCCCTATTCCCGCGAGCATGGTCGAACCGATCCCGACCGCCGTCTCGATATCGCGATGGATGCCGAGCCGCTGAATGATGCGATGAAGCCCGACGGGAATGATGATCGCCTTGAAAATGAGGGCAATCGCCGCCGTGACGTAGAGATGATGCGCGTCCTGGATGTAGGCCTGCCAAGCCACCGACAGGGCGAGGACGATGGCATGAACCGCAAAAACGTTGATCAGTGCAAAGAGGCGATCCTGGTACAGCATCATGAAACTGACCAGCACCAGGCCACCGGCCAGCAGATGAGCGATGTCGAAGGTGAGGCCGTTCATCAGAGGCTCCTCGAGACGAACCGCAGGAGCGTGGCAAGCAGGGCCAGCATGAGCGCTGCCCCGAGGAAATCCGGGACGCGGAAGACACGCATCTTGGCGATGGCAGTCTCGAACAAGGCGAGGAGAACGCCGCTCGCGGCAAGCTTGCAGATGTAGAAAATGACGCCCAGAACATAGGCCCAGGGCCCGGCCCCGGTGGTCACGAGCCCCCAGGGAACGAAGACACAGGAAATCAGCGAGACGTAGAGCAGAAGCTTCAGGAAGGCCGCGAAATCGATCATCGCCAGATGGCGACCGGAATATTCCAGGACCATCGCCTCGTGGATCATGGTCAGCTCCAGATGCGTCGCCGGGTTGTCCACCGGTACACGGGCATTTTCCGCGATTGCCACCATGACGAGAGCGATCAGTGACATTCCGAGCGATACCCGCAGGCCAACCTGCGGCGAGCCCATGAAAGCCGCCACCGTGGACAGTTGCGTCGCTCCGGCAACGAGTGCCAGGCTGAACACGATCAGGAGCATGGCGGGCTCGGCCAGGGAAGCGATCATCACCTCGCGGCTGGCGCCGATGCCGCCAAAGCTCGTGCCGACGTCCATCGCCGCCAGCGCAAGGAAGAACCGTGCGCTTCCAAGCAGCGCCACGATCGCTATGAGATCGGCGGTCCAACTGAACTCGAGGCCGGTGGCGAATGTCGGGATGAGCGCGGCGGCGACCCAGGTGAAGGCGAAAATCAGATAGGGTATGACGCGAAACAGCCAGGATGCATTGTCGGCCAGAACGACCTCCTTGCGCATGAGCCGCAAGAGATCGCGATAGGGCTGGATGAGAGGAGGGCCCTGGCGCCGCAACAGCCTTGCCTTCACCTTGCGGACGAAGCCGGTCAGGAGCGGTGCCAGCAAAAGCACCAGCAACATCTGCGCGCCCTGAACGGCCAACTCAAGGATCAGGGCCATAGTGCGAGCACCAAAAGCAGGACAATGAGAAAGAGAAATACAAGGGTCAGGTAGCGCCTGATCGTCAGGAACTGCAGATGATTCAGGTGGTCGGTCGCAAAGTCGAGGGCCTTGCCAATGGGCAGATACAGCGTCTCCCAGATCGCGTCATGGATTTCCAGATTGAAGCGGGCCGGACCGGTATCGCCGGGTGCCGGCATTTCGACCCTTTCAGTCGCGCGGAACACGAATGTGCCGAAGACCCGGCGGATAGGCTGTGCGAAGCTGACGCCCGTGTACTGCGAGCCCGGGACGGCATCGGCGAAGCCACAACCCCAGGCGGGACCGCGACGGAGTGCGTGCGAGGCGAAGCGATGGATGACATAGACCGCGGCGGATGCGGAAATGGCGATGAATATAAACACCAGCAGGCCGTTGTAGGAACTGCGGCTCTCGGCGATTGGCGCGATCGAAAGCCAAGGTTGCGCCATCTGCACCGGCATGCGGCTGCCGATGAGCGAAAGCGTCACGGGGGAAAGGCCATCTATGACAAAGCCCGGCAGAATGCCGGCAAGCAGACAGAGCGCGGCAAGGATGAACATTGCCGCCAACGAGTAGCGGTCGGCTTCGTGCGCGTGTTCCACCGCCGAGGTCCGTGGTCGGCCCAGAAACGTAATTCCGAAGGCCTTTACGAAGCAGGCCGCGGCCAGCGCCGCCGACAGCGCCAGCAGGCCGCCGACCGCGGGCACCATCACCTTCAGGGCCCATTGCGGCAGATCCGGGCTTTGCAAGACAGCCTGGAAAGCCAGCCATTCGGAGACGAAGCCGTTGAAGGGCGGAAGTGAGGAGATCGCCACGCAGCCAACGAGAAAGACGAAGCTGGTCTGCGGCATCCTATGGATAAGACCGCCCAGCTTCTCCATGTCCCGTTCGCCGGTTGCGGTCAGCACCGCACCCGCGCCGAAAAACAGCAGGCTCTTGAAAAAGGAATGATTGAGGACGTGGAATAGCGCGGCGGTGAGCGCCAGCGCTGCGGCCGATGGCATCGCATTTGCCCTGAAGGCCAGCGCAAGGCCAAGGCTCACGAAGATGACACCGACGTTTTCGATGGTGCTATAGGCAAGAAGCCGCTTCAGGTCCTTTTCCATCAAGGCGTGAAGAATGCCGAGAACCGCCGTCAGGCCGCCCAGGAAAAGCACGACAACGCCCGACCACCATGCCGGCTCGCCGAGCAGGTCGAAAATAACGCGTATGAAGCCGTAGATAGCGACCTTGGTCATGACGCCGCTCATCAGGGCCGAGACGTGGCTTGGCGCGGCCGGGTGAGCGAGTGGCAGCCATACGTGCAGCGGTACCAGGCCAGCCTTGGAGCCGGCGCCCAGCAACATCAGAGCCAGGACGAAAACCGCGACGGGCGGAGTAGAGGAGGCGGCACGCATCGCTTCGAACGTGTAGTTTCCGCTCGGGCCAGCCAGCAGGCCGAAGGCAAGCAGCAACGCGAGCGTGCCGAAGCTCGCCATCACTAGATAGATGTAGCCCGCCCGCGCATTGTCCTGCTCGCGATGGTGCGCCATGACGAGCGCCCAGGAGGCAAGGGACATGAATTCCCAGGAAAGCAGGAAAGTGAAGGCGTCGTCCGCCAGCACGACCAGATTCATCCCGGCTAGGAAGGCAGGGAAGAACGGCAGCACCCGATGCGGCGCAGACTCATGTCTGCCGTAGCCGAGGCCGTAAAGACTGGCCATGGTGCCGCCGAAGTTCACGACGACGAGGAAGAAGGTCGAGAGCGCGTCCAGACGGAAATGGGCGCCAATCCATGGCAGCCCAAGCGGCAGCGCGGCAGTCGACGGAGTCACGGGATCGTCGGCGATGCGGCTGGCGAGAACCAGGAGCACGGCCGCCGATATGCCTAGCGTCAGGCTATAGATCAGGCGCGTTCCTGCGTCCGATCTACGGCTTCCCGCAGTCGCAATCACCGCAGTTCCCAGGAGCGCGGCAACGCCCCACAGGAGAACTGCGGCCCCCGAAATCACGCCACACTCCTCACGGGGGTTTTGGCGTCCGCCTCGACCCCTCCTAGAATCTTGGCGGGATCAAAATCTGCTTTCAGCCGCACGCCGCGCCCGCCGATTTGGCTGGAGGCGCCTTCAGCAATCAATTCGACGCCGGCCAGGTCAAGCGCCCCGATCAGCTTCATTAGAGAATCTACATTGCCCCGGATAATCGACTCGCTGGCTTCCATACGCTGTATCGTCGGCACGGAAAGGCCAGACAATTCGGCAAGCCTGCGCTGGTCGATGCCAAGGAGCGCCCTCGCGGCACGCAACTGTGGAGCGGTTATCACGGTCGCATTCCCTTTTTGATCAGCTTTGAGATATTATCTCTACGCGCTGCAGCATATATTAAAATGCCGGGCATTCAATTAATGATGCGTGACGCATCTGTCTTGAAGTTGTAGAAAACTGAGTGACACGAGCCGGGAGGCTCTGGGCCTCGCCGAGCAGTTGTCCTGCAACTGCGAAGCGGAGCCTGCTGCCGGAGGCCCCCCCGCGGCTCCGCTGGACGGGTCTGACAAACGGAAACCAGCCGAGCGGCGGACTTAGGAATTGGCTGTGATGACAAAGTCATGATCCGGGTTGCGAAATATCATACCGATTTCGGCAATATCGAGGTTCTGCGGAGCAAGGACTCCGGTTCGTTCATCTATCGTCAGGGTGGCTGCTATCAAAGCGAGTGCGATCCGAGCGGCATCAGCGTTGTGCCCTACATCCACGCGATCTTTTGTCTTCTCGCACAGGCGCAGGTGTCTGATGTTCTGATGATCGGCTGTGGAGGTGGCAGCCTGGGCACGATGCTGGATAGGGTTGGTGTGCGTGTTACGATCGTCGACATCAATCCCAAGGCTTTCCAAATCGCCCGGAAATATTTCGGGCTACCTCTTGGCGTTCACTGCTGCATCTCCGATGGGCGGGACTTTTTGCGCGCCGGCCGTCACCGCTACGACGCGATCGTTATGGACGCATATTCCGGGGGGCGCATCCCAGATCACTTGTGCGCCGAGACATTCTTCGGCTTGGCGCAGACGCGTCTCCAGGATTCTTCCGGTATTCTGATCGGCAACGTTCATGCTCGTCACGACCTCGACATCATGCCGGATCGCGTTGCCGCAAAGCTCGCCAATATCTGGACGGATGTGAGACTGCTCGATATCCGCGGCATTCCGGATCGCAACGCACTCGTCATGGCAGGCAAGGTGCGGGATCTCGTCCAGCCGGTGCTGCTGATACCGCCGTCGGTCGGAGCCGACGAGATCGAACATGAGCTCGGCTTGCTGGCATTCAGGCCGTGGCGCGGACCGCGACGGGCTGCCTAAGGTGCGGCGCCACTGACAAGGCTGAGCAGAACGCCAAGTTCATAGAGGGCTCTCGATTGCTTCTGTCACGAGCCAGTTGCGAAGGTGGCGCACCGCGGGCCGCTGCAACGCGTCGGAGGGGGCAACGGGATATTAGGCGAACCGTGTTGGCCATCGAACGGCAATCGCCCGCACCAACCGGTTCGCACGCAGGTCATCGTCAGCATAGACATTGCGCAGAAACGCGAGCCCCTGACCGGACACGGCAGCTGTGACCGTTGGAGCCGCAGCTGGCGCGTTAGCGGGCGGCTATCTCTTCGATCTCACTCTACGTGAGGAGTGGGTATGGCCGAGTTCGCTCGCTCTTGCCGTCGGAGCCGGTCTTATCGTGTTCGTGCTTCAGGATAGCTGCCGAAATTTAAGAGCAGCGCCTTCGCGAATGTGGCGCCAAATCCGGAATGTGGCACAGCTTTGTCGAGCTACTGCCAGAGCCGCCTCATGCGAATGGAGAGATCCTCCAAGACTGGCATTGAGGCCAGCACAAGGAGAATGGCCGCGAGAAACAACGTCGCTGCAAAGCCAATGTGTTTGAAACCCACAGCGCCGATGACGCCGCCGACAAAGAACAATGCTACAAGCGACGCAAGCAGTCTCAGCTTTCTCCGGTCTGCTCTTACGAAGAGTCTGTCCGAGTCATTGCCTGAGATGTTCCAATAAAGCAGCTTGCCAAGTTCGATGCCCATATCGGTCACCAGGCCCGTGACATGCGTCGTCCGGATTCTGGCTTCCGACAGTTTGGTTATGATGGCGTTCTGCAGCCCCATGATGAAGCAAAGCAGCATCACCGTCATTGGCACGAACAGCGCTTCGTGACGTGCAAGATGGCTGCCGAGCAGACCGAAACACATCAGCAGGATCGCTTCCAGGACAAGCGGGAACGCGTATTCGCTCTGCAGACCCTGCCGCCGTCCCCAGTTGACCAGGACTGCCGAACAGGCAGCACCTGTGACAAATGACAACAAGGCCCCCAATCCGGAAAGTGCCAGTCCGACATTGCCCAGTGCCAGGTGGTCGGCCATCGACGAAACGATGCCGGACATGTGGGAAGTGTACTGCTGAACTGCCAGGAAGCCGCCAGCGTTGGCAGCTCCTGCTATGAACGTCAGGAAACGGGCGAGATGCCGATCCGTTCTTTCGCTTCGTTCCCTGCCAGTCAACCGGCGCAGATATAGGATCATGGGCAAACCTCGCCTTTCCACGTGGAAAGGCGGGACCGCAAGCTGACGTGCCGGGAAAGACTCATAGTGTTTCTTGAGCAGGGAAGACAAAAGCGAGGGCGGTGAATGCGTGGCGCCGAGGGTATGCTTTTGTACGGCCTAGTTTGGCCTGCCAAGCAGCGTGTCCGGATGGCGGAACCTGACGCCACGGCCGCCATCGTCGCTACGCACATGTTCGCTGAGAAGTTCGACGCCGGCGCGGCTCAGCGCGTTGATCACTTTCATCAAACTGTCGACAACGCCTCGCACATTGCCCTGGCTGGCTTCCATTCGTTGGATCGTCGGCAGCGAGACGCCCGCCATTTCCGCTAGGGTTTTCTGGTCGATGTTGAGAAGGGCGCGGGCAGCACGAAGCTGGGAAGCAGTGATCATTGAGGCATCAGCGTTTGAATATGAGAAATGATATTCTTCATGGTATCACTGACGTATGAAACATCAATACAAAGTGAAAAAATATTGAACCACCCTTGGCACAGGGAACCTCGGCGATTATCGTATCCGCATGACTCAACGCTACAAACCCTTTCAGGAGCCGACAGACACCTGGGCTGTCAACGATGCCTGGACCGGGCGGCCTGCCGAGATGGGCAGCCGAACCATTGTTGGAATGAACCAGCACGATGCCGAGGAACTTGCCGATCTCCTCAACGGGCTGGATGCACAAAAGCAGGAAGCGAAATCATGAAGGCCAAAGACAGCAACGGCACGCCGCTGAGCGAAGGGGATTCCGTCACGCTCATCAAGGATCTCAAGGTCAAGGGCACGTCCGTCACCCTGAAACGCGGAACTCTGATCAAAAACATCCACCTCACGGGCAATGAAGATGAGGTCGAGTGTCGGGCCGAAAAGGTCAAAAACCTGGTTCTACGGACGGAGTTTTTGAAGAAAGCGTAGGAAGCGATCGCTTCGAGGGGCGATGTTGTCTTGAGAGTTGTCAAGGAGTGCGATTTTAAGCACGGCAAGGGCGCGGTTTTCCCGACAATTTTGTAGATTGTATTGAAGACGCATCCGTCAGTTTCAGGATCGCCGATGCAGGACTGGAGTGAGGAAGGCGCTATCCTGAAGGTTCCCCTCATTACCGGCCGCTCCCTCGTATTCGCGTGGACGAGTCGGCGGTGGTGTGAAAGATGGACGAGGGATCGATTGGCCGAAATTGCACGCAGAGGAAGGGGCACGTTTCTCCACCCGACGACCGCAAGGCCCAGCTGGCGCGTGTTCTGAGCAGTGCGGACTTTCAGGCAACCGATCGAGAGCGTCGTTTCCTCGTGTACGAAACCTTGGCGGGGCGCAGCGATCGCATTAAGGCTTATTCAATCGCGGTAGAGGCGTTCGACTGGCCCTTCGTCCTTCCGGGCCCGCCATGACCGTTGATTTTGTTGATGAAAATTGCTGTCGGTTCTTGCCGCGAAGCGACCCGGACCGAGCCCATGGTGCCGAGCTCCGAAGTTGATTGGACGGCGCCGCAGCCAGCTCGACGCCCCAAGCTCCACGATGTTGTCGTTTCCGACTGCGCCAAGCTCGGGCCGGCAGACACAACCCCTCGACGGCCCGCGAAGCAGCAGGATCTACCGCTACTCAGTCAGCCTGCCACTGCGGTGCCCGAGCGCCTGCTTCGCAGCATACATGGTCGGCGAGCGCTTGCCGGGAAGGTTCGCCTCCAGAACAAGCTGTTCGACAAAGCCCTGGTTCATTTCGAATTCGACGCATTGGTCAAGCTTATCGACAATCCAGACCCTGTAATAGTCTTTCTTAAGATCATATCCGGAATCATCGCCGGGTATCTGTAGCGGAGGTGCCGGTATCAACATGATCTTTGGTTTTGGTAGATCGTATGTGTGCCCCTCGTACGCATATCCGAAAATTACTCCACAGCTATATTTCTTCGAATCTTTCTTAGTTGGTTGTGTGTCGATCGCACTTAAAAGTAACATATAATTATCTAATACAGATTTAATAAAAACGTAAGAACTTTCTTGCTTGGTAATTCCTTGATTCTCGAACATTGTTTTTATCATTTGCAGCAATTCTTCATAATTATTGTCAGGAGTGCTTTCCGCCAATTTGGAAAAAGTTATGGCGTACTGACCTTCTTTTACAATAGTGTTTATATCTCCAAATTCATTTTTGTCTTCTGGCTTTGGAACTCCAGGAACCCCGTAGAGCCGCACCTGCGTTGCATTGAACGCTCCGTGCAAATCGGTCGTCGTATATGTAGGACGGTGATAGTCGTCGCTCATGATGCTTCTCCTCGCTTCGGCAATTCAGTTCATGAAATTTCTCGCCACCTGAAGTTTTCCTCGAACTTGGCGCCCAGCGCCGGCGCGATGCGGCTGCCGGCTTCGGTAATGGCCATCGCGGCATTCTCAAAGGTCAGATCGTCTGCGTCGAGGCTGGACCAGGTCCGGGCAAGGGTCAGCGCCACATCGTCGCGCGCCCGGGTCAGCGCGCTTTTGAACAGGAACGGCCTGGCACGGAAGGCCAGCGCCGTGAAATTCGAGATGCGGTGCATGGCGGCCTCGTCGATATCTCTAATATCGATATCGAGAAGCCGCCCGTCGGCTAGTCCATCACCCACGAGATTCGCGTGGTAGATGTCGACGATCGTATCGAATACGGCCCCCGTGAAGGGCCGCGACCTGTCATGGATTTCGTCGGAGACTTCAGACATGCGGCGCGAATTGCTGGCGAGGCGAATCTGCCGGTCGCCGATCAGTTCGGCAATGCGGTTGAGCTCGTTCAGGACGAGGAGGTTGCCGTCGCAGTGGCGGAGCAGCCGGTCGAGGCCGCTGTCGAAATGCAGGAAGGACAGAAGCGACGTTATGTCGGCGCTCGCCTCATGGAACGACGCGAAGTCGCCGGTCTTCAAGCCATTTGCCGGCACCCCAAAAAGGGAAAACAGAATCGCATGGCCGACCTCATGCGCAATCGTATCGAAGTTGAGGGCATAGGGATAAGTTCGGCCGTCGGGCGCCCTGTCCACGCCGAGTTCCAGATAACCGTAGCCAGATTGGGCGTTGTTCCAGTCGACCCACGGAATGATCTCCAGCCGCTCATAGGTTTCGGCGAAGTACCAGGTAATCGGCCGCCCAAGGTAGCTCTCCCAGATGTCCAGGACCCTGCTGACCGCCCCGAAGGCGTGTGCCGCCAGGAACTGACGTGAATTCAATGAAATCTGGTCGAAGTGACCGTCGTAGGCGGGTTCCGCCGGCGGGAAGGCCTCGCCAACGAAGGGCGGCAGATAGGGATACTCGTAAGGTTCCTTGTCGAGAAGCGGATCGCGGACATAGATGCGGTGGTCCTCCGGACCGGCGCTTAACCGGCCCGGCGGGGTCGATATCCAGACGGTCTCTGGTGTGCCGTAGTCGGCAAGGTGGGGTACCTGGGGGAATAGAAGGAAGCGCGTGCCGACGGAACGACCTTGGTCGCTGGATCGATCGAGCGTTCCTATTAGCTCAGCCCCTCTCATTCTAATACATTAGCAATTTTTAATACATTAGCAAAATGCCAAACGCATCGTATGTTGAGATTGAGAATTCTCGCCCTGATGCTCTCAAATCTCTAACCCGGCTTCGTCGAGATCCTTAAAGAAAGCCGCCGTCAATTGGAAATCCGGCAGGGGTGCGGGCTCCTTGAATAAGCCGTGATGCAATAGCCGGAGTGCATCGCGCGCATCCTGCTTCTTTTGCTGAACGAAAGTTGCGGCGAGGATCTTCTGATATTTCTCGACAACGAGATCACCTTCGCATGACAAGGCGTCACCGACCATGCGGGCGAGCGTGCGCTGGCGAAAATTGAGAGCTTGTGCGGCGCGCTCCAGGCTGGCTCTGTATTCAGCCGAAATAATGCCTCGACGGCAGGCCCTGCGAACCGTCATGCGAAGATCGATCAGCGCGTGGGTTATGGGCGCGGAATTTACCTCCCATGGTCCGTGCAGCACGGCCACTGCATCGTCAGGCGCAAACGCAAAACGACGATACCACCGGTAGATGAGCCCCACGCCCTGCATGTATGGAAAGAGTTCCGCGGCGCGAAGTGCCCCCATGCTCGCTGCGCCGATTATCGGAACACCTTTCGCTATTGCCCAAAGGATTTCCTTGTGCCTGACCGCCGGCTCCGACTGAAAGCCGCCGTCGATGATGACTATCGCGCTCGGATCAAAATGCTGCACGGCCGCAATGATCGAACCCTGCACAGCCGGCGGAAGGCAGATCGCCTCCACGACTTCCAGCACCTCGCCCTGTGACAGGGTGGGACCGGAGAAGACCAGCTTGGGACGCATTTGCCTAGCCATGCAACAGCGGCCTTAAGGCCGGTATGACGATCCTGATGACCGACAGGTCGCAGAGCGGCCTCGTATCGAGCTGAATCATGTACACCGCGTCGATTCCTGCGCCCTCGATCTGTGCGAGAAGGGCGGACATCCTATTTCCCGCGCTGGTGTGGTTCTGTCCGGCAATCGCATGGAAATGGACGTCGCGAGGGCCGTCGGACAGGAGGCGTCGGTGCGCCGCAATTTTTTGCCAATCGGGATATCTTGGATAGGACACACGCGTCAGGTCATCACGGGCGCCGGAGATCGCCGTCAATCGCGACTGCGCCGCCTCGTAGATTGCGTGAACGATCGCGGACGCGGCATCGAAACCTGCCGCCGAGCCCTCTGCCGGATGGTGAAGAATTGCAGTTTCCGGTGGCCGATCCTCCATGAGATGGCACCAGATCACCGGCAGTCCCAGCGGCGAGGGGGCGTGCCAAAGCCCCACCAGCAGGCCTTTGGCTTCCAGGCTTTCGAGAAGGCCCGCAACTGTCGGATCGTCGATCGTTCTTGGGTCAATTCGACGGCGCTGGAAAAAGCCATGGATTCGCTCCGCCCGCGTGAGTGCGTCGCGCTCGATGCATTCCATTATCCCGTGCAGGATAGAGTCCGTTTCCTTGAAGGAGGCCGCCAGGCCAGACGTCGATGAAGCGAAGATTTCCTCGTGGGGCCGCGGCGGGAACACGTAGGCAGTGTGTACAAGCTCGAACGGGACCCAATCCTGCAGGCCACCCTTGAGGATATTCTCGGCATGAATCCAAGCTATGTCCCTGCTGCGCCAGCCCGCGTCGACACCAGGCTGGAGATGGGCTTCGAATCTTTCAGGAGGAATATTCAGGGAGTCGGCGGAGGCCGCGATGGGGTCGTAGTGCGTCAAGCGCTCGGCAAAGCAGGATTCCGCGGCCTCGAGAATGGCCGATACCGCAGCCTCAGTTCTGGTCGGCCCCTTGCCTTGCGAAACGGAATTTAAAAGGGAGAAAGGCCTGACCGCCTGAACCACGGGTATGTCGAGCACGTCGAGGCCTGTGATGTCGGCAATCCGTGTGATGCCCAAGAGCTCACGCATCGTCATTAGCCGCATGAGCGCTTCGCACGGCGGAGGACCCGAGCGCTCGTATCGTTCCAGCATGGAGCCTTCCTGATCTCCCAGCCGCGCGGGCTAGTGGCGCAGGCTTGGTTCTAGATTGACGAACAACGCCGCGCCCTGCTCGATGGCTGATTTCGCCAAGGCGACGCGCCCACGGTACTGCCGGGATAATTCCTCCGATACGCCCCATGTCCCGAGCATCTCATATGCATTGAGCAGGATTGGCACCGCATTTTGCTCATCGGCGGTAGCCAGGCTTTTGGAGAGCGCGGCAACAACATCCGTGCCCGAGGAACCTCTCAGTAGAAGCAGATGTGCCTTTCGCCGATAGAGTTCGGCGAGCCAAGAAAGGCTGCCGCCTGCTTCGGCTTCCGCAGCCGCGGAAGAGACAAGCCTGAGGGCCTCGTCAGTCTCGCCTGTCCGGGCCAGAAGCTCCGCCAGCATGCCGTAGTAGACGGGATAGTCTTCCGGCGTCTGGAGTTCGCCGTGGATCGCGAGACCCTCCCTGATCTGGTCCCTGCCTTGCTCAACCCGAGCAGCATTTCCTTCGCACCAGCCTTCGAGAATTTGCGCTAAGGCGGCAAGGGAGGGCAGATGGTGGCGCTTCGTCAATTCGCGGATATCGGCGATGACGCCGCGCAGCGCCGAGAAATCTCGGCGATAGCAATCAAGCATCGCTTCGTTGATGTAGGCATGGGCGATACTACCAACATGCGCCGTTTGCATTGCCCAGTGCCTGGCTTCAGCCAACGACCGGACTGCGCTTGCGGCCCGGCCGGTAAACCATTGAGAGAGACCCCTGTGTGACAGGCCGCAAACCCTGGCGTCATGGCCGCCGAACAGAGTGGCATCTCCTGCCCTTTGGCCTGTCCCATAGAGCGCAAGTCCTTCGTCGACCGCCGCAATGCAGTTCTTGTGATGCCCAAGATTAAATTCGATCGCCCAGACACAGTGTCTGGCCTGAAACTGCACTTCGGGGTCGTCGACATCCCTCAGATCGGTGAGGACGGTCCGTGCGCGTTCCCCGTCGATGGTTGAGTCGGTGAACCACCAACCCCAGTAGATCGGAAACCACTTCGCACGCTCGGCGAGTGGCCGCCGCCTGGCGATCTCTACCCCGTCCTCGTAAAGTTTGCGGGCCGGCAGCGAGTTTGGACCTTCCGTGGCTGTAAGTATCGGCCCGAGCGGCATCATCGCGGCGAGGCGCAAAACGTCCTGCTTGTCCGGCCTTCTCACTCGCTGGCAAAGGGTCATGGCATGGTCGAGAATCTGTCTCGCCTCGGCCATTGCAGAGCGGACGTAGCTTTCCCGGCCGGCTGCGATGAACTGATCGATCGCTTCCTCGATAAGGCCAGCGCGTTCAGCATGCTCCGCCAGTTCAGCCGTACCCAGCCAGGGAGCCAGATTTCGGTCGCGGCCGACAGTGGAGAAAAGCGACTGATGAAGGGTCTGCCGTCTCCTCCGCAGCAGTGCATTGTAGATTGTCTCTCGGATCAGGGCATGACGAAATCCATAGTCGGGCTCGCCGGAAGGCCTGACCCGGATGAGGAATTCCGCCTCGATGAGGGTGTCCAGTGCGTTCCTGATCGTCTCGTCACTGTATTCCGGCAGCAGCTTGCGGAGCAATTCCAGATTGAAACGGTTGCCGGCGACGGCCGCCGCTCGTGCCACATCCTTTGCGGGGCCTAAGGCTTCCAGCCTGGCTTCAACGATGCCTTCAAACACCGATATTCGGCTTGATGAGCCTGCTGGCGCAAGGCGATCCGTTATGGAGGCTGCATTTTCGGCGATCCATTGGCAGATTTCCTCGATGAAAAGAGGCACGCCCCCGGTTACCTCCTCCACCATGCTAACGAGTTCCGCGTGCGTGGCTGATCCGATTTCCGGCCGCATGGCGATGATTGCCTGTCGCGTTTCCTCGCGATCGAGCGGCTTCAGAGTAATATGCGACACGTCCCGGAACACTGAATAAGTCTCAGATCCAGGTCGCGCAGTCATTATGAGAAGCACGGGCAGCCGATGAATGAAGAGTGCAATTTCTGCCAGTAATTGCCTCGATGTGGGGTCGATCCAATGTATGTCTTCGACCACCAGGATGAGTGGTCCGCGTTTGCATATGGCTTCGATGCTTCTGCGCGCCGCCCAGGTGGCTTTCTCCCGGATGACCTTGAGATCAGCCTCCTTCAGAGTGGGGTTCGATCCTTCAGCCCCAAGCAGAAACGAGAAGATGCCGACCACGTCGTCATCGTGAACGCTTTGATTTCCGAAGACCTTCGCTACGTCTGAGGTCTCCAGCCGCCCCTCTTTGCCAGCCAGCTCACTGCGAACATTTTGCAGCAGAGGATAAAGGGCCGAGTGAGAGCCGCCTGGCTGACATTGAAAAAGCAGCAATTTTGCCCGCTGAAAGCGTGTCCTCTTGCGGACTTCATAAAGCAGCCGGGACTTGCCGATACCGGCCTCACCCTGAACCAAAATGACGCCGCCCTTGCCGGCGACAGCATCGCGCCAACATGCGGCGATGGTGGCCAGTTCGTCCCCACGGCCTATAAACGTATTGTTCAAGCGCCCGAAGGCGAAGAAGCGGTCGACGTCCCGCTTGTGGCTGATGGCACGCCAGGTCCGCTCCGGCTCCGCGAAACCCTTAATAACGTGAATGCCACGAAAACTGAAAACGTGGGACCGCCGCGCCAGATTTCGGGTCTCGTCGGACACCAATATTGCATCCGGCTGAGCCATGGCCTGAAGCCGCGTCGCCATGGCCAAAGCAGGGCCAGTGACGCTGGCATGCGCCGTGTTACCGCCGTCCTCATGAACGAGGGTCATGGATGTAGCGATCCCGACCCGAACATGTAGGTCCGTATGGTCTTTCTCCAGCCCGACCCGCTTGCACGCTTCAATGATTTCGAGCCCGGCCCGGATCGCCTGCGAAGCCGCGTCCTTTGCCTCCATCTCTGCTGGAAAAAGTGCGACACCGCCGTCGCCGGCTTCCACCACGACAACGCCCGAGTACGATGAGATTGCCTGTCTTGCCTCACGCCGAAAGGCCGACTCCAGTTCGTCATAGTCCTCGATATCCAGAACTGCGAGCAGGTCGGTCGATCCGACCAGATCATAACAGAGAGCTGTCATAACGCGCCGCTCGCTGCGAACGTCGGACACGCTGCTGTCGCCCCTACTCACGACGCTGTTGGTAAGGGCCACGATTGGAGGCTCTACTCGAGGCTTTTCCGACATGTTACGGGTGCCTTGGCTGGGCGGCGTGGGAGCGATACTATCAAATGCGCTAATATTCACCAGAGCAGCGATACTTCGGACGATGTGCGTCACGCTCCCTGACCGCCCAATCTCACGAGATTGCCGAAAGCAGGATAAGTCTCTCGCAGTTCGTCCAGTTCAGCCACGTGCCGCCTGTTCCACAGAACGTCGGCCACCTCGCTGGGGCGAAATCATGGTCACGCCGTCATGGCTGGCCGGACGGTCTCACGAACCGGCGACGTCAAGAACGGCCTGGACAAAGGCCTTCGGCGCCTCCTGAGGGAGGTTGTGCCCGACACCTCCCTCGATCTGCCGATGCTCATACTTGCCAGTGAACATCTTGGCGTATGAACTCGGCGCTGGATGCGGCGCGCCGTTGGCGTCGCTCTCCATCGTGATGGTCGGGACACCGATGGTCGGGGCGGTGGCCAGTTGTTTCTCCATTTCGGCGTACTCGGCCTCGCCTTCGGCCAGGCCGAGCCGCCAGCGGTAGTTGTGGACCACGATGTCGACGTGATCAGGGTTGTCGAAGGCCGCCGCGCTGCGCGCGTAGGTGGCGTCATCGAATGCCCATTTCGGCGAAGCGAGATGCCAGATCAGCTCGTTGAAATCGCGCCGGTTTTTCTCGTAGCCAAGACGGCCGCGTTCCGTTGCGAGGTAGAACTGGTACCACCACTCGAACTCGGCTTGCGGCGGCAGGGGCATCTTGCCGGCCTCCTGGCTACCGATCAGGTAGCCGCTGACGGAAACCAGCGCCTTGACGCGCTCGGGCCAGAGCGCGGCGACGATGTCGGCTGTCCGGGCGCCCCAGTCGAAGCCCGCCAGGACCGCGGTTTTGATCTTGAGACTATCCATGAAGGCGGTGAGATCGACGGCGAGCGCCGCGGGCTCGCCGTTGCGAAATGTCCCGGTGGAACGAAAGAGCGTTCCCCCATAGCCGCGCAGATAGGGTACCAGCACGCGATGCCCCGCCGATGCAAGCATCGGTGCAACGTCGACGAAGCTGTGAATGTCGTACGGCCAGCCATGCAAGAGCACGACCGGCGGGCCGTCGGACGGACCGGCCTCGGCATACTCGATTTTGAGCACGCCGGCATCGACCTGCTTCAGCGGGCCGAAGGACGCGTCCGGTTGTCCGGTTGCCTGCGCGCCGAACACGACCGGCATGCCGAACTGGCCGGCAGCCGCAAGAGCGACCGCGCCGAGCAGCCGGCGGCGCTGACGGTCGACCTTTTCGCGAGCTGTGCTCATTGCCGGCCTCCTGTCCTTGCGGCGCAAGCTCAACGCTACGCAGGCTTGGCAATTATGCGCTTGGTCGAAACGCCACACCAGTCAGATTTTCGCCGACGCTCTGCCAAGCCCGTCGCAGCCGAAGGCTCGAACTGAACCATCCTTCGCGAAAGCACTCATCGCGAAACCTGCGCGGGCGAAGCGATCGATCCTGAAATCGTCAAGTGGCGTTTCGCAACGGCCGGTCATGATGAGTTCGGCCATGGCGTCGCCCACGCCCGGACCGAGCTGGAAGCCGTGCCCGCAGAAACCGAAGGCGTGGAACAAGCCTGGCGTCGTCGCCGAGCCTCCCATGACCGGCAGCATGTCCCGTACATAGCCCTCGCAGCCGGACCAGGTGCGGATGACCGCGACCTGCGCGATTGCCGGCAGCAGCCGTGTGACCGCGCGCAATTGCAGGGGAAGACGCATGGGATCGGCGACCGCATGGCCCGGATCGAGGTCCACCGGCA
Organism: Mesorhizobium sp. CNPSo 4671; assembly: GCF_057784245.1. NCBI lineage: Bacteria > Pseudomonadati > Pseudomonadota > Alphaproteobacteria > Hyphomicrobiales > Phyllobacteriaceae > Mesorhizobium > Mesorhizobium sp. CNPSo 4671. Next base: position 251,202 of record NZ_JBWLUW010000002.1, read on the forward strand.
CCCTTTCGGCCGCGCCGCCGAAGACGATGTTGCCCCGCTCGACCTGGCGCAGATAGGCGCCATGGTGCTTGTCGCGCGTCCAGATGCCGACCACCGGCAGGATCCGATACGGCAGCGGCTCGGTCACGCCCATTTGCGGGCCGCGGGCGTCGAGCGGCACGTCTTCGCCGAACTGTGCTGCGATGCGCGCGCCCCAGGCGCCGGCGGTGTTGAGCAGGCATTCCGCGGAGAATGCGCCTTTCGAAGTGGCGACGAGGAAACCGGAGCCCGTGTGGGTGATCGTGTCGACTTCAGCGTCCTCGACGATTTGCATGCCGAGCTTGCGGGCAGCTTCGGCAAAAGCGGGCGCGATCAGCCGCGGATTGCCGCTGCCATCCTGCGGCGAGAACGACGCGGCGACCGCGTCAGGGCCGAGGCCGGGAAAACGGGAACGGATCTCACGCGGGCCGAGTTCTTCCAGCTCGAGCCCCCAGGGCCGCGCGGCTTGGGCATAGGCCCGCATGTCGGCAAGGCTGCCCTCGTCGAAGATCAGCCTGATATGACCAGTGGCGCGGAATTCCACGTCGCGACCAAGCATCTTTTCGGCTTCGCCCCACAGCCGCAGCGACCGATGGGCCAGCGGAAGCTGGGACAGATGGCGTCCCGTGCGCCGGATGTTGCCGAAGGAGGCGACGGTCGCGCCGGTGCCGATCCGGTTGCGCTCGATCAGCGTCACGCGTGCGCCGCGCCTGGCAAGGAAATAGGCGCAAGCCGTCCCCATCAGTCCGCCGCCCAGCACGATCACATCCATGGTTATTCCTTATGCCGAGCGGATGATCTCTTAAGACGCCGATCTTGTCGGCACCGCTTCATTGCGTCAAAGATGGGTTTGGGCAAGAACCATAAGCTTAACCTATGGAGTGGCCATGCGGGCCCGGCAGCTCGAAGTGTTCATCGCCGTCATGCGCGCGGGCACCGTGACCGCCGCGGCGCGGATGCTGAACATTTCCCAGCCCGCGCTCAGCCAGATCCTGCTCCACACCGAGGACGAACTCGGCTTCACGCTGTTCGAACGGGTGAAGGGCCGGCTGCGGCCGACCCCGGAGGCGCTAGAGATCTTTGCCGATGCCGAGAGGCTGTCGGCGGGGCTGGAGGGCTTGCGCCGCAAGACCACCGACCTGCGTTTGGGCCGGACGGGGCTGGTGCGGGTCGCGGCCTCGCCGCCGCCGGCCATGGCGATCTTGCCGCGCGCTTTCACCAGCTTCCGGGCGCAGCATCCCGACATCTTGCTGCGTTCCCATATGGCGCCGATCGCCGCCATCGTCGACATGTTGCGCGCCGGCGATGCCAGTCTCGGCGTGGCCTTGGATGACCGTCTGCCTCCCGATATCGAGGCGGACGTGATCGGCAGCGTCGGTTTCACCTGCCTGCTGCCCGCCGGGCATGCATTGGCCGGGAAAACCGAGCTGACGCTCGCCGATCTCGCCGGCGAGGACTTGATATCCTATCGCGCAAACACCCGCCCTGCTGACGAGTTGGCCCACGCGGCGCGCGCGCAGGGCGTGGCGCTTTCGCCGGCACTCGAGATCGACGTCTCCATCTCGGCAGTCGGCTTCGTCCAGGCCGGGCTGGGTGTCGCCCTGGTCGACGCGTTGCTGCCCTGGCATCAGTTTGCCGGGCTTGCCGTCCGGCCGCTGGCGAATGGGCCGGAATTTCCGATCGCGCTGCTCACGTCGCGCACGCGGGCTCTTTCGCGGGCCGATGAGATGATGCGCGACCAGATCCGCGCGGCCTGTTCCGTCGTGCTGGGCGGTGACAAGACAAGGGCATAAGCAAGAAGGGGGCATAAGCAAGACTTATATCGTTCCTCATCATACGTCTTGGACCCTGGCCATCCTGTCGTGTCAGCTTTGGTTGGCAGACAGGAAGGGACGTATCATGGATGGTGCCATCGCGGCGGACGAGGCGCGGAACGAAGCCGACTGGAAGGTCGGCGTCGATATCGGCGGCACATTTATCGACTTCTGCGCGCTCGAAGCCAATTCCGGTCGCGTCGCCTCGCTGAAGGTGCTGACGACGCCGGAAGATCCGGGTGCCGAGCTGATGACGGGCCTCACGCTTCTCTCCGAGCGCGAAGGCTTCGATCCCGCCCGCATGACGCGTTTCGTGCATGGCACGACCGTCGGCATCAACACCATCATCCAGCGCAAGGGCGCGCCGCTCGCGCTGTTCACCAATGCCGGCTTCGAGGACGTGATCGAACTCGCGCGGCTGCGCATGCCGGACATGTATTCGCTGTTCTGCGCGCGGCCTGATCCGCTGATCTCACGCGACATGGTGTTCGGCATCCCGGCCCGCATGCGCGCCGATGGCAGCGAATCCCAGGCGCCTGATATGGCGGCCGTGGAAAGCGCGGTGGCCGTGGCGAAAGCGAACGGCGCGCAAGGCGTCATCGTCTGCTTCCTCCATTCCTGGCGCAACGCAGCGCAGGAAGCCTCGGTCAAGGCGGCGATCGCCCGTCTCGCGCCCGATCTGTTCGTCTTCTCCTCGGCGGAAGTCTGGCCGGTTATCCGCGAATATGAGCGCAGCTCGACCGCCATCCTCAACGGCTACGTCCATCCGCGCGTCTCGGGCTACCTCACGGCGCTGGAGGAGCGGCTGAAGGGCCGCGGCGTGCCGGCCCGCCCGATGCTGACCAAGTCGAATGGCGGGCTGATGAACGCCGCCGAGGGCAAGCGTGCCTGCGTCAACATGCTTTTGTCGGGAACGGCCTCCGGCGTCATCGGCGCCTCGTGGCTGGCGCGCCAGGCTGGTGAGGACAGGATCCTGACCCTGGACATTGGCGGGACCTCGGCCGATTTCGCGCTCATCATCGACGGCGAGGCGCAGTTTGGCACCGGCGAGTTGATCGGCGAATTCCCGCTGCATATCCCCTCCGTATCGGTCAGCTCGATCGGTGTCGGCGGCGGCTCGATCGCTACTGTCGACGCGCAGGGGGTACTGCGGGTCGGGCCGGAATCGGCCGGTTCGACGCCGGGGCCGGCATGCTACGGCCGTGGCGGCGAACACGCGACGGTGACGGATGCCATGGTGGTGTGCGGATGGCTTGGCCATAGCGAGATGGCCTATGGACAGCTGCGCATCGACACCGGACTGGCGCAGCGCGCGGTCGGCGACCTTGCCGCCCGGCTCGGCCGTCCGACGCAGCAAACCGCGCAGGCGATCCTCGACATTGCCGTGTCGGAAATGTTCGTCGAGGTCGAGAAGCTCGCCTCGCGCGCCGGCGTCGACTTGCGCGATTTCACGCTGATGCCTTTCGGCGGCGGCGGCCCGATGCTCGGCGCTTTTCTTGCCCGCGAGCTCGGCATGAAGCGTGTCATGGCGCCGCGCCGCCCCGGCGTTGTGTCGGCGCTGGGCGGACTGGTGGCGGATCTGCGCGGGGATTTCATCCGCACCATCTTCAGCCCGCTGTCGTCCGTGGCGCTTGCCGGAATTCGCGGGGCCTTCGAGACGCTTGCACAGGAGGGTCGCGATTGGCTCGCGGCGCAGGGGCACGACGCGGCGGCGGAGCTCAACCTCTCCTGCGATATGCGCTATGTCGGGCAGAGTTACGAGATCGAGGTCGTCCTCTCGCCGGAATGGCTGACGGAGGGCAATGCGGGCGCAATCGGGCAGGCCTTCCACATGACCCATCAACAGCTCTACGATTTCCACGATCCGGACGGCGAGATCGAGCTTGTGAACCTCCGTCTGTCCGCCATAGGCGCCGGGCCGAAACTCTCCCTCCCGGAGACCGAAGAAGTGGATGTTGCGGCCATCCCGGCGCGCCGGCTCCCGGTCTATACCGGCTTGGGCGTCGAAATGGTCGACCTGCACGACCGGCAAGCCCTCGTGCCGGGCAGCAGGTTCCAAGGGCCTGCCGTGGTCGTTCAGGAAGACACCACCTTCGCCATCCCCGCTGGAGCGCAGGCACGGGTCGACCGCCATCTCAACCTTCTGCTGACCTTCGCGGAGTGACGCCATGTTCGACCGCACAAACCTCCAGGTTCTGGCCAACCATGCCCGCGCGGCCGCCGAGAACATGGCCCACACGCTGCATCGCACCGCGCATTCCGCCTTCGTCAAGGAGACGCAGGATTTTACGGTGATGCTGATGGATCGATCGGGGGCGACATTCGCCGTGCCGATGGAACTCGGCGCCACCTGGTATCCCGGGCTTTCCTATCGCCGCGCGATCGCGATGGTCGACGACTACCGGCCGGGCGACGTTGCCTTCACCAACGATCCCTATTCCGGCCACGTCGCCACGCATGCGCCCGATACGCATCTGTGGAAGCCCGTCTTCGTCGACGGCGAGATCGTCGCCTGGACCGGAGGCCATATCCACAACACCGATATGGGCGGGGCGGTGCCGGCCTCGCTCAGCCGGGCGCTGACCGAAATCCATCAGGAAGGCATCCGCTTTCCGCCGATGAAGCTGGTGAACGAAGGCGTCTTCGACGAGATGATCCTGCGGATCATGAGCACCAATGTGCGCAAGCCCGACCTCAACATCGGCGATATCAAGGCGCTGGTCGGCGCGCTCAACACCGGCGAGCGCAAGATCCAGGCGATGGTGCGGAAGTTCGGCAAGGCCGGTTTCATCGAAGGTGTTTCGGCGCTTCTCGACCATGCGGAGGCGCAGGCGCGCGACGTACTGCGGGCCATGCCCGACGGCACATGGGAATTCGCCGATTACGCCGATGAGGATTCTGTCGAGGCCAATCCCTGCCGGCTGAAGCTGAGGCTGACGATCAGGGGCGACGAGGCGGTGCTCGACTTCACCGGCTCCGATCCGCAGCTCGGTTCCTCGCTCAACGTGCCTTCGGGCGGCGATCCGCGCCACACCATGCTTTTGGTGGGCGTCTACTACGTGCTCTATACGCTGAACCCGAAGATCCTGCTCAATACGGGCCTGACCCGGCCGTTCACCTGCATCACGCCCACGGGGTCGGTGCTGAATCCCGTCCACCCCGCCGCCGTGGGCATGCGCTCGCTCACCTGCGCCCGGCTGCGATCGGTGATTTTCGGCGCCTTCTCGCAAGCCGTGCCGGAGCGCCTGCCCGCAGCACCCGCCGGCAACAACTGCATCGTCAACGTCATGACCACGAACGAGCGCACCAGCCGGACCGTCATCACGGCGGTGAACCCCGTGGTCGGCGGCGGCGGGGCGATGCCGCACCGCGACGGGACCAATGGGTCAGGCGCGGATGCCGCCTATCTGAAGAACACGCCGATCGAGATCACCGAGACCGAGACGCCGGTCGAATTCCTGAAATACGGGCTCGCCAGGGACAGTGGCGGTGCGGGCCGTTGGCGAGGCGGGCTGGCGACCGAGATGGCCTTCCGCGTCTTTGCTCCCGACTCCAGGATCACGGCGCGCAACCGTGACCGCAGCTTCTTCCGTCCCTGGGGTGTGCTGGGCGGCAAGGCCGCCGGCCTGTCCGACATGATCGTCAATCCTGGGACTGAGCACGAGCGGCGGCTGGGCAATATCGACACCGCGGTGCTGCAGCCCGGCGACGTGCTCGATATCCGCTCCGCCGGAGGCGGCGGGCGTGGCGATCCGTATGAACGCGAGCCCTGGCGGGTCGCGCAGGATGTGCAGCGCGGCTACGTTTCGCCGATAGCGGCTGAACGCGACTATGGTGTCGTCATTCGCGAAGGCGAGGTTGATGAGCACGCGACGGAAAGGCGGCGCGCGCATCACGAGCCGGCCGCCGGCCATTTCCATTTCGGTCCGGAGCGCGATGGCTACGAAGCGCAGTGGACGCCGGCCGCCTATGACCGGCTCACCGCCATACTGGGGGATTTGCCGATCCACTGGCGCTTCTTCGCCAAGACGGAAATCTTCCGCCGCATGAAGGGACTTTCGGGGCCGGAGGGCGTCCAGGCGGCGTTCGATGCCGTCTGCGAGCGGTTCCCAGAACTGCCTCGCCCTGGCCCGGTGCGTGAGGCCGCGGAATGATCACCGCCGGCCGCATCGTCCGGCTGGCTGAGCGCGATCGGGCGCAGCTGCATTTCTTTCTCGACGGGCAGGTGAGCACTGCACTGGCCGGCGACACAGTGCTGACTGCCATGCTGGCGTCGGGACACGCGTTGCGAACATCCGAGTTCGGACCGGAACCGCGCGCCGGCTTCTGCCTGATGGGCGCCTGCCAGGATTGCTGGGTCTGGCAAGAGGAAAGACCGCGCCTGCGGGCATGCTCCACCCTTGTCACGGAAGGCATGCGGCTGCGCACTACGCCGCCGGGGAACTGGCCTTGAGTGAGACCTCATCACCGCGGGTCGTGATCGTCGGCGCCGGCCCCGCCGGCATAAGGGCGGCGGCGGCGCTGGTCGATGCGGGGCTCCATCCGGTGGTGATCGACGAAGGCAATCGCGCCGGCGGCCAGATCTATCGTCGCCCGCCTGACGGGTTCGTCCGCACGACGGAGCAGCTCTACGGGTCGGAGGCGGCGAAGGCGCGCGCGCTGCATGCGCTGTTCGACCGCTTGGTGGCAGACGGGCGGCTCACTCATTGCACGGGAAGCTCGGTCATCGCCGTGCATGAGGGGCGGCTGCACGTGCTGGGGGAGGGCGGGGTGCAGATAGTCAGCTATGACCGCCTGATCCTTGCCACCGGCGCATCCGACCGTGTCGCTCCGGTTCCGGGCTGGCAGAGCGCCGGCGTCTACAGTCTTGGCGCGGCGCAGATCGCGCTCAAGGCGCAGGGCGTGGCGCTGGGGCGGCGCATCGTGTTGATGGGGTCGGGGCCTCTGCTGACGCTGGTCGGCGCGCAACTCGTCAAGGCTGGAGCGGAAGTGGCGGCGGTGCTCGACACCTCGCCCTGGCGTCAGCAGATACGGGGCTTCTGGAAGCTTGCCGCCCGGCCGCTCGTCACGCTGCGCGGTCTGGCCCTGCGGGCGCAGCTCGGCGGCCGCTATCATGCAGGCGTGAGCCTCGAAAGGATCGAGGCCGACGGGCAAGGTGTCACGGCGATGTGTTGGCGCGATACCGGCGGAAGGCAGCACCTCACGCCATGCGACACGATCGGCATGGGCTGGCATCTACGCGCCGAGACGCATCTCGCCGACCTCGCGGGATGCGCCTTCACCTATGATGAGCAGTGGCAGCAATGGCTGCCAAAGACCGATGAGATGGGTCGCGCCGGCAATGGCGTCTATCTTGCGGGTGACGGGGTTCGTCTTCTGGGGGCGGACGGCGCGGAGATCGCGGGGCGTCTGGCGGCGGTGGCATGTCTTGCCGATCTCGGACATCGGGCGCCCGCCACCAGCGCCAATCTGCGCAAGCTCAAGCGGCTCGAGCGCTTTGCGCGCGGTCTGGCTAGCGCCTTTCCCTGGCCGGCCAAGATGATGCGGGCGCTGCCCGACGACGCAATCATCTGCCGCTGCGAGAACGTGACTGCCGGAGCCGTACGTCAAAGTGTGGATTTCGGTGGCGGCGAGGCCAACCGGGTGAAGTCGTTGTCGCGTGTCGGCATGGGGCGATGCCAGGGGCGCTATTGCCAGTTGGCGGCCGTTGAACTCGCAGCAGCGCAAGCCGGTTGTATCCCCAGCGATGTCGGTCGATTCCGCGGGCAGGCGCCTGTACGGCCTGCGCCTATCGGCGCCTTTCTCCGGGAAGACTGATGCGATTGCGAACCGCGCATGGATGAGGATACCGTCCTAGAAATCGGCGACCTTCCCCCACACGGAAGCATCGAAGCGCCGCGGATCGTAGGATATCGCATCGACGATCGGTTGCGACCCGGTCACCAGATCGGCAACGAGGTGACCGGCGCCGGGTCCGATGCCGAAGCCGTGTCCCGAAAACCCGGCGGCCAGGAAGAAACCCGGAACGCTATGGATCTCGCCGATGGCAGGCACTCCGTCCGGCGTGCTGTCGATATAGCCGGCCCAGGCAGCACTTATCTTGGTCTTTCGAAGGTCGGGCAGAAGTTCGAGCGCGCGGGCATGGGTCAGGTGGATTGTCGCCTGGTCCGGGACTGGATCGAGAATGCGCATCCGCTCCATCGGCGTCGGCTGGTCGAGCCGCCAGCGCTTGAGCGTTTCGTGGCCCGAGCGTACGCCCTGCAGCCCGCCCGGCGCGAGGCTGCGCCAGCGCTTCAGGAACATCGGGACGAATTGCGACGAGAAGCGCAGTTGCTGCGGCGTCACGTCGACGCGGCCGCGTCCACTTATGGCGAGGGTGTAGCCGTCGTCGCCGCGACGCGTGGCCGAGATTTTCGCCGTGTGCAGCGCATCCGGCAGACCCTCCGCGCCCGGCGAGACCGACAGGATCGAGGAGCGGATCGACGCCTGCGGAAAACGGAAACCGAACTGCCGGCAAAAGGAGGATGCCCAGGCGCCGCCGGCCAGGACCGCCAGCTTGGTCCGGATCGTACCGCTTTCGGTGATCACGCCGCTCAGGCGTCCGCCTTCGGTCTCGATGCCGCGCGCGGCGCAGTTCTGGTGCACGGTGCCCCCGAGCTTGAGGATGGCCCGGGCGACCGAGGGGGCTGCCCGCGACGGGTCGGCGGTGCCGTCGGTCGGCGAGAAGACGCCGCCCTTCCAGCTCCGGCCGGTGGCGCGGCCCCGCTCGCTGGCCCCGGCGCTGTCAAGCATATGCGTGGTGACGCCGGCCGTCCTGGCGAAGTCACGCCAGCGCGCCCAGCCGGCCAGCTCCGCCTCGTCATTGCTGAGATAGAGCAGGCCGCAGCGGCGAAAGCCGGTGTCTTCGCCGGTTTCCGCGGCAAAACTGTCCCACAAATCGAGGCTTCGGGTCGCCATCGGCAGCTCGCGGGCGTCGCGATTCTGCTGGCGGCACCATCCCCAGTTCCGCGAGGACTGCTCGGCGCCGATGCGTCCCTTTTCGACAAGCGCGACCTTCATGCCGCGCCTGGCCAGATAATAGGCCGCGAAGACACCGACGATGCCGCCGCCAATCACCACCGCGTCCGCGGACTTTGGCAGGTCACCAGATGTCTCGATTTGCTGTAGCGGCGCGCCCATGGTCTCTCTGCCTTGAAGCGCCAATCTACCGTGTTGCGCAGGCAGCCGCTGCCGCAGTTGCGGCCGAAGCAGAATTTTATTCCGGCAACGCGGTCGAAATCGGGAGCCGCTGCGTTTCAAAGCGCTATCCGCTTGGATGGACAGGCCAACGGGCTGTGGTAGTGTCAATGTCCATGAGCAAGGCAGCATTTTGTGCTGTGGCGTGCGTTCTGCGGAGACGACCGTGAAACTGGATCGGATCGACATCAAAATTCTGTACGAATTGCAGAAGAACGGCCGCATCACCAATGTGGAACTGGCTGAACTGGTGCATCTGTCGCCGAGCCCGTGCCTGATGCGGGTCAAGAGACTGCAATCGGAGGGCTACATCGAGGGCTATTCCGCGCAGATCAACATCGGCAAGCTTGGCCAGACGCTGACCGTGTTCACCGAAATCACCTTGAAGAATCACCGCCAGGTCGACTTCGCCCGCTTTCTCGCCGTCGTCGAGAAGATCGACCAGGTCATCGAATGCCATCTCGTGTCGGGCGGCTACGACTATCTGATGAAATTCGTGACCGCCGGCATAGCCGAGTACCAGACGATCATGGAGCGGCTGACCGACATGGATATCGGCATCGACAAGTATTTCAGCTTCGTGGTGCTGAAGTCGCCCATCGTCAAGGCGCACATGCCACTGCCCAGCCTGTTTCCGAGGTGAGGCTCTGCCGTTTTCAGTCTTTGTTTTGATGCATGTCGTTGCCCCAGAACTGCGGTACATTTTCGGGCGACATGCATTAGTTTTGACGCAATTCCGGACGGAAAACCGTTCACACTTCCTGGAATTGCTCTAGCGGTGGCCGTACTGACTGACCAGCTCGGGGTCGCGGACGAGGCCGTCGAGCCATGTCGGGTCGAGCTTCGGCACGGAGGAGAACAGAAGCTTGGAATAGGGGTGGGTTGGCGCTTGCAGTCTGTCGGGTGTGATCTGCTCGACCCGCTGCCCATTGTACATGACCATGATCTCGTCGCAGATCGCTTCGACGACGGAGAGGTCGTGGCTGATGAAAATGTAGGAAAGGCCCAGCTCGCGCTGCAGCTCCTTGAGCAGTTCGATCACGGCGGCCGCCACCACCGTGTCGAGCGCCGATGTGATCTCGTCGCAGATGATGAGCTTGGGATCAGCTGCCAGCGCGCGCGCAAAATTCACGCGCTGCTTCTGGCCGCCCGAGAGCTCCGACGGGCGGCGGTAGCGCAGCGTCCTGGGCAGGCGAACCATGTCGAGCAGTTCGTCGACGCGTTTCGAGCGCGCCTGCCTGTCGAGCCCGTGATAGAAGGCCAGCGGCCGGGCAATGATGTCTTCGACCGGCTTGGCCGGATTGAGCGCGGTATCTGCATACTGGAACACGATCTGCATCTCGCGCAGCTGGTCCTGGCTGCGTTTGCCTGCGACGCGCTCCAGTTGTTTGCCGTCGAATATGATGTCGCCGGCCGCCGCGGGATGGATGCCGGCGATGACGCGTGCCAGCGTCGATTTTCCGCAACCGGACTCGCCGATGACGCCGAGATTGCGCCCTTTCTCGACGACGAGGCTGACGGTATCGACGGCGCGGATGAGCGGCAGTCCGTCAGCCCGCACCGCGCCATAGCCGGCCGTCACATTGTCGATGCGCAGCAACGGTTTGGCGCCGGCATCCGCGTCCGCATGCGCTTGCCGCGGCTTAGGCTCGAAGGCAGCCAAAAGTTCACGCGTGTAGGGGTGCTGGGCAGCCGAAAGGATCTGGGCCGTGGTGCCGGTCTCCTGCACTTCGCCGCCCTTTAGCACCACAATGTGGTCGGCGATCTGGGCGACGACGGCGAGGTCATGCGAAACATACACACCCGCTATCCCGCCCGCCCGCATGACCGACTTGAAGGCCTTCAGCACGTCGATCTGCGTCGTCACGTCGAGTGCCGTCGTCGGCTCGTCGAAGATCATCAGCTTGGGATCGCCGATCAGCGCCATGGCCGCCGACAGCCGCTGCAATTGCCCGCCCGAAACCTGGTGCGGATAACGCGCGCCGATCCCTTCCGGGTCCGGCAGCGACAAGGCCCGGAACAGCTCGACCGCGCGCTTTCGCGCCTGCTCGGGCGGCATCAGCCCGTGGATGCGCGTAACCTCGATGACCTGCTCCATGATGGTGGACGAGGGGTTGAACGAGGCGGCGGCACTTTGCGGAACATAGGCGATGTCGGTGCCGCGCAATTTGGCGCGCTGCTTTTCGGAAAGTGCGGCCATGTTCTTGCCGTTCACATTGATCTCGCCGCCGATGATCCGGCAGCCGGGCCGCGCATAGCCCATGAGCGAGAGCGCCACCGTCGTCTTGCCGGAGCCGCTCTCGCCGATCAGGGCGACGATCTCACCGTCGGCGATGTCGAGGCTGACGCCCTTGATGATTTCGACGACGCGTCCAGAGTCGGTCGTCGCCTCGATCTTCAGGTTCCTGACCTCGACGAGATTGGTCATGCGTCGCGGTCCCTGATCTTCTGTGGCAAATTGTCGATCAGCAGGTTGACGCTGATGGTGAGGCTGGCGATCGCCAGCGAGGGAACGATGACGGCCGGTGCCGCGAAGGGCAGGCCGCCTATGTTCTCGCGCACCAGCGCACCCCAGTCGGCGAGCGGCGGCTGCAGGCCGAGCCCGAGGAAGGACAGGCCGGAGAGCAGGAGCACGATGAAGACGAAGCGCAGGCCGAAATCGGCCAGCACCGGGCGGATGATGTTGGGCAGGATCTCGGAGCCGATGAGGTAGGCGATGCTTTCGCCGCGGACGCGGGCGACGGTCATGAAGTCCATGGTGTTGATGTTGACGGCGAGCGCCCGCGCGAAGCGGTAGGCGCCCGGTATGTATATGACGGCGAGCGTCAGGATCAGCGCCGGGATCGACGAGCCGACCGCGGCGACGACCACAAGGCCGAACAGCTTGCTGGGGATGGAATTCATGGCGTCGAGGAAACGGCTGAGGCAAGTGTCGAGCCAGCCGCCGGTGACGGCCGCGATCATCCCCAGCACCACGCCCGAGAAGCAGGCGATGATGACGGCGGCGAGCGATATGCCGACGGTGTAGCGCGCGCCCATCAGCACCCGCGAAAGCATGTCGCGTCCCAGATAGTCCGAGCCGAGCCACAAGCCCTGACGCATCGGACCGAAATAATCGTCGTCGACGATGTCGCCGATCGAATGGGGAATGATGACGGGCGCGAAGATGGCGATCAGCGTCCACGCCAGGATGACCAGCGCGGCCACGACGCCTACGAGATTGTAACTGTGGCCCAGCAAGGACCGTCGGGAAGCTGCCACGCGCGCCATCGTCACCTGAGCCTCGGGTTGGACATGATGGCGATGATGTCGGCGACGGTGATGAGCAAGAGATAGCCGAGGCAAAAAATCATCGCGCAGCTTTGGATCAGCGGCAGGTCGCGGGTGGCGACGGCATCGACCATCAGCTTGGCGATGCCGGGATAGTTGAAGATCGTCTCCACGATGATGACGCCGCCGACCAGATAGGACAGGGACAGCGCGACCGCGTTGACGATCGGCCCGAGCGCATTGGGAAGCGCATGCTTGAGCACCATACGGCCGCGTGAGGCGCCTTTGAGAAGCGCCATCTCGACATAGGGCGTGGAGAGCGTTTCGATCACCGCGGCGCGCGTCATGCGGATCATCTGGGCGGAGATGACGAAGGTGAGCGTGATCACCGGCATGGCATAGATGCGCACCAGGTCGGTCAGCGTATGCGCCTCGTTGACCGAGGACAGGGCCGGCAGCCATTTGAGATAGACAGCGAAAAGCAGGACCGCGAGCGTCGCGACCATGAATTCCGGCACCGAGATGACGCCGATCGATAGGATGGTGACGGCGCGGTCGTAGAGGGAACCGCGCAACATGGCGGCGGTGATGCCGAGCGTCAGCGCCAACGGCACCGAGAGCAACGTGGTGATGCCGGCGAGTTCCATGGTGTTGACGAAGCGCCCGCCGATCAGCGCCGCGACTGGCATCTCATTGGCATAGGAGGTGCCGAGATCGCCGTGGAGCAGGCCGAGAAGCCAGAGCAGGAAGCGCAGGATTGCCGGATCGTTGAGATGCATGGCCTCGCGCAGGCCGGCGACGGCTTCGGGTGTAGCCGCCTGGCCGAGCAGGATCGACGCGGTGTCGCCGGGCAGCATGCTGGTGGCGAAAAACACGGCGAACAGCACGATCAGCAGCGTGACGACCGCGATCGCCAGCCGCTTCAGCACGAGGTTTAGAACCCCAGACGTCATTGAAGCGCTCCTGCGGTTGCGTTCGGCCAAGTCATGTTGCGCAATAGGTGCCGGGGACCGGCTGTCCGGTCCCCGGCAGGCGCCTCTCAGGCTTCGAGCCAGAGATATTCCGCCATTGCGTAGCCCATCATGCCACCGAGCGGGTTCGCCTCCAAACCCTTCACCTTGCTGGAGAGGGCGTCCACGTTGGAAATGTAGGCCGGGATGATGGTGCCGGCTTCTTCGGAGATCATGGTCTGCATCTGGCCGTAGATCTCCTTGCGTTTGGCCTGGTCAAGCGAGCCGCGCGCCTCGATCATCAGCTTGTCGAATTTCTCGGACTTGTACTGGCTTTCGTTCCAGGGCGCGTTGGAGGCGTAGAGGAGCGAGAACAGGATGTCTGGCGTCGGGCGCGGATTGATGTTGCCGAAATGGATCGGCGCCTTGAGCCAGTAATTGTCCCAGTAGCCGTCGGACGGGACGCGCTGGACGTCGAGCTTCATGCCGATATCCGCGCCGGCGGCCTGGATGATCACCGCCATGTCGATCGACGAGGTCGCCGCGTCGGAAGCGACCACCGGGATGGACTGGCCGAGCAGGCCCGCCTTCTGGAAGTGGAACTTCGCCTTGTCCGGGTCGAAAGCCTTCGGCTTGAGGTCGGCGTTGTGGTAGATGTTCGCCGGCGAGACGGGCTGGTCGTTGCCGATTTCGCCGAGGCCGCGCAGCGCCGATTTGACGATCTGTTCGCGATTGACGAGGTACTTCATGCCGGCGACGAAATCGGCCTTGTTGCCCGGATCCATGTCGAGCCGGATGTTGAGGTCGGTGTAGTTGCCCGAGGTCGTCTTCGACAGTTCGAAGCCCGGCTGGCCGCCGATGAGCTTCATTGCGCGCGGATTGATCGAGGCAGCGAAACTGATGTCGCCGGAAAGCAGCGCGTTGACGCGGGCGCTATCGTCGCTGATGGCGATGAACTCGAACGAGTCGAGATAGGGCTTGCCCGACTTCCAGTAGTTCTTGTTCTTGGTGACCACCGAGCGCACGCCCGGTTCGAACGTCTGCAGCACGAAGGCGCCGGTGCCGTTGCCCTTGGAGAAGTCGGTGGTGCCGTCCTGGACGATCATGAAGTGGTGCAGCGCCAGGATGGTCGGAAGGTCGGCATTGGGATCGGCGAGCGTGATTTCGACCGTGGACTTGTCGACGGCCTTGAAGCCGGTCATCTGCGCGGCGATCTTGGCGACCTTGGAACCGACAGCCTTGTCGAGATGGCGCTTCAGCGAGAAGACGACGTCGTCTGCGGTGAGGTCCTTGCCGTCGTGGAAGGTGACGCCCTTGCGCAACTTCACGGTCCAGGTCTTGGCGTCCTTGCTGTCGAAGCTTTCGGCCAGCTCCATCTGCGTGACGCCATCCTTGTCGAGGAAAGTCAGGCGGTTGTAGAGCGAGCAGCAGCGGACATAGTCGGTCGACAGCGACGCCTTCGCCGGATCGAGCGTGTCGGCGGTCGAGGACGACCAGCCGGCTGCCTTGAAATTGCCGCCGGAAACTGGCGTGGCGGCGACGGCCTGGGTGGCTCGGCCAAGCACCACGCTGCTCGCGGCAATCGCGGCGCCGCCGGCCAACAGCATCTTGAGAAGTTCGCGGCGGCTCGCGCCCCGCCGGATGGCATTCTCGACCATGGCATCGTCTGCGCCGGTCCAGTTGGTGATCTTGTCGGTCATAGCATTCCCCTTTCTGTTTGTTTCCGGGTTGCTCGTCTTGCTGCGGCTTTCCGGGCTTGGGCTCAGGTTCGTTCCTTCAGGCTTTCCCGCACGGCCGCCGCCAATGCGGCCATTGAGGTGAAATGGTAGTCCGGCGCGGTGAAGCGCTCGGGCTCGATCGTGCCGCCATAGCCCTTCTGGGCGTGCCGGCGCTCGATCCAGCAATTGGTCAAGCCAAGCGCCCGGGATATGCCGATGTCGTGGTACTGGCTTTGCGCGACGTGCAGGATGTCGTCCTTGCTGTCGCCTCGGGAGGCGACGAAATCGAAGACCTTCTGGAAGAAGGCCGGGTCCGGTTTCTCCGTGCCTGTATCGTCGGCCGTAAAGGTGGCGAAAAAGGGCGATCCGAGCTGCTTTTCGAAATGATCGAGCGCCCAGCGCCTTGCATTGGTCATGGCGATCAACCTGTGCGACTTCGCAAGCTCCGCCAATGCCGCCGCGCTGTCCGAGAAGCCTTGCCAGACGCTGGCGGAGTCCCGCAGGCAGACGCCGTATTTTTCGTCAGCCGGCAGGCCGAGCCGCGGTGCGATGACTGTGTAGACACGCACAAGATCGTCGGGAAACAGGCCGGCATCGGGCATGTAGCGGGCCTGCCGGTAGAGGCTCAGCGCCTCCTCGCCATCGATCGAAACGCCGGCCTCGGCGGCAATTCCCGCCAGGCAGGTCGTGATGCCGCCTTCGAAGTCGATCAGCGTGCCGACCACATCGAAGGTCATGTATTTGAATTCGCTAAAGCCCCTGGCCAAGACTGGGTCTCCTCTGCGCGCGGCCGAATTGCATGTGTTGAACAGAACAAAATTCCGTGCTGTCCGGGGCGTCGGCCTTTTTCGAAGGCCCGGAAATCCGGGCTTTCTGGCCTTGTCTTAACTGCAGTCTGGCACTTCCCCCGCGCTGGATTCGCCGAAAAGGCGTGAGGGGGCGGCACAAAATTGCGAAATCGTCCGCCCCAGCGATATTTCGAGACACGACATATTTCGCCGCCATCATGCCAGTGCCCTGCGGACATCGGGATCGGCCAGCGTCTGGTCGAGCGTACGGCGCGTGCGCTCGATGATCGCATCGATGTCGGCGTCGGTGCAGCAGAGCGGCGGTGCGTAGCCGAGAACCCCGTTGGCAAAGGCACGGATGATGAGGCCGTTTTCCCACGCCCGGTCGAAGACCCGCCGCGCCGGCATAGAAGACGCCGGAAGCGGCGACTTCTTGTCCTTGTCGACCACCAGTTCGATGGCGGCAAGCATGCCGCGGCCGCGCACCTCGCCGACCAGCGGGTGGTCGCTCAGGCCCTTCAATCCCGCCATCAGGCGGGCGCCAGCCTTGATGCCATTCTCCAGAAGGCCGTCTTCGTAGAGCTTCAACACTTCGAGCGCGACGGCGGCGCTGACGGGATGGGCGGAATAGGTGTAGCCGTGGCCGACCGCCGAAGCGCCCGCTCCATCGGCGATGACGTTATAGACACGATCGGCCATGAACACGGCGCCCATGGGAACATAGCCCGAGGTCAGCCCCTTCGCCGTCGTCATGAAATCGGGAACGATCTCCTCTTCGGTGCAGGCGAACAGGGGCCCCGTGCGGCCGAAGCCGGTGATCACCTCGTCGGCGATGAACAGGATGCCGTACTCCCGGCAGAGCTCGCGCATCGCCTTGATCCAGCCTTTCGGCGGGACGATGACGCCGCCCGAGCCCTGGATCGGTTCGGCATAGAAGGCGGCGACCCGCTCCGGCCCGATCGCCTCGATCTTGGCCTTCAGCGCGGCGAGCGATGCGGCGATGATCGCGTTGCCGTCCTCGCCGACCGGGTTGCGATAGGGATAGGGGGAGGGGATCTTGTGCTGCCATTCGAAGGGAATGCCGAAGCCGGCGTGAAAGGCGGGGAGCGCTGTCAGGCCCGCGCCGACCACCGACGAGCCGTGATAGCCCTGTTCGATGGAAATGAACTGGTCGCGTTGCGGCTCGCCCTTGGCATTCCAGTAGTAGCGGACGAAACGGATGGTGCTGTCGACCGCGTCCGATCCGCCAAGTGTGAAGAAGACGTGATTGAGATCGCCGGGCGCGCGCTCGGCCAGTTCCGAGGCGAGCCGGATGGCCGGCTCCGAGCCGAGATCGAAATAGGCGGTGGCGTAAGGGAGCTCGCGCATCTGCCGGGCCGCCGCCTCGACGATGCTGTCGTGGCCGTAGCCGGCATTGACGCACCACAGTCCGGCGAATCCGTCGACGAGTTGCTTGCCGGAAGCGTCGGTCACGGTCGCGCCCTTCGCCGATTTCAAGACGCGTACGCCGAGCGCCTCATGGCCGTGATAGGATGAGACCGGGTGGATGAGATGGGCGCGGTCGAGTTCGATCAGCGAATTGGCGAGCATTGTTGTCCTCCTAGCCGAGCGCCTGGTTGGCGAGGGCGTAAATTTTTGGCCTGGCCTGTTCCGCGACCGTCTTGGGTGGACGGTCCATGGCCACGCCGCCGCCGACATGGGTGAGGCCGATTTCCTCGAGCCAGCCGGCGATGCCAGTCCCGCTGCCGGTATCCACGCGCAGGAAGGCGCCTGGACGCGACGCCGCAAAGAAGCCGATCAGGGCCTTCGCCTCGGCTGCGCTTCCCGCGATGACCGGACCGATCACCTCGCCGCGTCCGAACGGGCGGATCGCGGCATAGGCCTCGATGGCGCCGTCGCGGTGGATGACCGCGAACTGGCCACGCTCCGCCAGCGCATCGATCAGGGCTTCGCGGTCGGCGCCATAGGCATCGCGGTCCAGCGCCTTGATGTCAGGCAGATCGTCAGGACCGGCTGCTTCCACGCCATCGGGCGCGCCAAGCGCCGCGACCTTGCCCTGGTGCTGCAAAATGGTGCCGGAAGGCACGAAGCCTAGTTTCTCATAGAGAGGCATGCCGTCCGCCGTCGCGACGAGCCGCAGCGGACGTTTGCCGGCAAGCGCGAATGCCTGATCCATGAGCCGGCGCCCAAGGCCCTTGCCGCGCGCGTTCCTGTCGACGATCACCATGTTGATCATGGCGCAATCCATGCCGTAGGGCGTGACCAGGATGGTTCCGGTGACACGGCCCTGATCGTCGAGCGCGACCGCGCCGTTCGAGAGCTGCAGCGCCATCTGCCAGTCCTGCGGGCGATGCGGCCAATTCTCCTGGCGGGAAAGCGCCACGGCGCCTTCGATATGGTCCGGCCCGAAGGCCTGGAGTTCGATCTCGCCCTGCGGCATGAGGCATCCTTCCGTCTAGAGCCCAAGTCTCGGACATCGGCGCGCCGCAGATCGTCTGAAGGCTTTGGCTTGGACAGTATCTTTCGCCGTAGCACGAGGGGTGCGCCGCATCTTGTGCTGGCATCGCCCGCGGCGGACGCGCCTAACGCCGCGCGCGGCCCCGCAATCGGCACGCCAGATGCTACAGCGTGCCAAACCGGATGGCGGATACGGAACTTTCTGCTTTCGGGAGGGCGATTTCGGTCAGGTGGGCCGCTGCCTGCCGTCCTATGATGAAATACATCCCAGCGCGGATGTGCGTCCACCGGAGATCGACTGCTATGGCTTCCTTCAGGCCCAAATACATCACCTTCGACTGCTACGGCACGTTGACCTTTTTCCAGATGGCGGAAGCGGCGCGCGACCTCTACGGCAGCCACCTCGACGAGCCACGCATGCAGGAGTTCATCAAGAATTTCGCGGCCTATCGGCTCGACGAGATCATGGGCGACTGGAAGCCCTATGCCGACGTCGTCCACAACGCGCTCGAGCGTACCTGCAAGCGCAACGGCGTTGCCTTCAGCGCCGACGACGCCAGAATGGTCTATGAGCGCGTTCCGACCTGGGGACCTCATGCGGATGTTCCAGCCGGCCTGGCGAAGGTCGCCAAGGAAATTCCGCTGGTCATCCTCTCCAACGCCATGAACGCGCAGATCATGTCCAATGTCGAGAAGCTCGGCGCGCCGTTCCATGCCGTCTACACGGCCGAGCAGGCGCAGGCCTACAAGCCCCGTTTCAAGGCCTTCGAATACATGTTCGACAGGCTGGGTTGCGGCCCGGAGGATGTTCTTCACTGCTCGTCTTCGTTCCGCTACGACCTGATGTCGGCGCACGACCTCGGCATCAAGAACAAGGTCTGGGTCAATCGCGGCCACGAACCGGCCAACCCGTATTACGGCTATGTCGAGATATCGGACATTTCCGGTCTTGCGGGCGTCGTTGGGCTCTGAAACAGGCGGATTGCCGATGAAGTTCGTCTCCTACTGGCACGACACAGCTCCCGTCTTTACCGGCGGGGCGCAAGGCCCGGTCGAGGGGCACTACGATGCCGCCATCATCGGCGGCGGCTTCACCGGTCTCGCCGCCGCGCGCCAGCTGGCGAAGGCCGGTGCCAAGGTGGTCGTGCTGGAGGCGCAGCGTGTGGGCTGGGGCGCATCCGGGCGCAATGGCGGACACCTCAACAACGGCCTCGCCCACAGCTACGTCTCGGCCAAGGCGGAGCTCGGCAAGGAGCGCGCTATCGCGCTTTACCGGGCGCTCGACGACTCCGTCGACACCATCGAGGCGCTGGTCGCCGAAGAAGGCATCGACTGCAACTTCCGCCGCGCCGGCAAGCTGAAGCTCGCCTCCAAGCCGCAACATTTCGAAGCGATCGCCCGCAACTTCGAGGCCCTCCATGCCGAGGTGGATCCGGATACGGCGCTGCTGTCGGCGGTCGATCTGAAATCGGAGATCGGCTCGCCCTTCCATGGCGCGATGCTGTCGAAGAAGAGCGCCATGATGCATATGGGCCGCTATGTGGCGGGTCTCGCCACTTCGGCCGTCCGCCACGGCGCGGTCATCCATGAGCACACGGCGGTGACGGATCGCAAGCAGGCCGGCGGCAGGCATGAGCTGACCACTTCGCGCGGCCGGATCAGCGCCGACAATGTGCTGGTGGCGACCGGCGCCTACACCACGCCTGACTTCAGCTATTTCCGTCGCAGGATCATTTCCGTCGGCAGCTTCATCATCGCCACGCGGCCGCTAAGCGACGCCGAGATCACCGCCACCATGCCCGGCAAACGGACATGCGTCACCTCGATGAACATCGGCAACTACTTCCGGCTGTCACCGGACAATCGCCTGATCTTCGGCGGCCGCGCACGCTTTTCGGCGACATCGGACCAGCGCTCCGACGCCAGGAGCGGAGAGATCCTGCGGGCGGGCCTCGCGGCGATCTTTCCGCAGCTCGCCAAGGTCGAGATCGACTATTGCTGGGGCGGGCTGGTCGACATGACCAAGGACCGTTTTCCGCGCGCCGGTTACCATGACGGTGTCTGGTACGCGATGGGCTATTCCGGCCACGGCGCGCAGCTCTCCACCCATCTCGGCATGATCCTGGCCGATGCCATGCTCGGCCGCGAGGACCGCAATCCGCTGAAGGGGCTCGAATGGCCCTCCATTCCCGGCTATTCCGGCAAACCCTGGTTCCTGCCGATGGTCGGCCTCTACTACAAGGCGCTCGATCGGGTGAGATAGGGCAGTAGGGCAGTAGGGCGGTGTCTCCCAATTCCCTGCTGCCTATTACCTACTGCCTATTCCCATGTGGAAGCTTTTCATCTCGAGATATTCCTCGATGCCGGCCTGCGCGCCTTCGCGGCCGAGGCCAGACAGCTTGACGCCGCCGAACGGGGCGACTTCGATCGAGACCGAGCCGGTGTTCAAGCCCACCATGCCGAACTCCAGCGCCTCGCCGACGCGCCAGGCGCGTTTCAAATTCTCGGTGTAGAAGTATGAGGCAAGCCCGTAGGGCGTGCCGTTGGCCAGCGCGATCGCTTCCTCTTCCGTCTCGAACCGGAAAAGCGGCGCGACCGGGCCGAACGTTTCCTCACCGGCGAGCTGCATGTCCTTTGTGGCGCCGCTCAGCACTAGCGGCGCGACATACTGCGGGCCGTCAGGCAATGCCGGCTTCTCGGTGATGATTACAGCACCCTTGGCCAGCGCGTCCTCGACGTGGCGGTTGATCTTCTCGACCGCCGCCATGTTGATCATCGGCCCGATGGCGACGCCGGGCTGCGTGCCGGGTCCCACCGTCATGGCGTTGACGCGGGCGGATAGCTTGGCCGCGAAGGTTTCGTAGACACCGGCCTGGACGAGGATGCGGTTGGCGCAGACGCAGGTCTGGCCGCCATTGCGGAATTTCGAGACCAGCGCGCCCTCGACAGCGAGGTCGAGATCGGCGTCGTCGAAGACGATGAAGGGGGCGTTGCCGCCGAGCTCGAGGCTGAGCCGCTTCACGCTGTCGGCGGCCCCGCGCATCAGCAGCGAGCCGACCCGCGTCGAGCCGGTGAAGGAGATCTTGCGGACGGTCTCGTTCGCCATGATCTCGTTGCCGATGTCGGTCGGCATGCCGGTGACGATGTTGATGACGCCGGCGGGAATGCCTGCCCGTTCGGCAAGCACGCCGAGCGCCAGCGCCGAATAGGGCGTGAACTCGGAGGGCTTGATGACCACCGTGCAGCCCGCGGCCAGCGCCGGCGCGACCTTGCGGGTGATCATCGCATTGGGAAAATTCCACGGCGTGATGATGCCGCAGACGCCCACCGGCTCCTTCAGCACGATGATGCGGCGGTCTGGCGTCGGCGAGGGAATGGTGTGGCCGTTGATGCGGCGCGCTTCCTCCGCGAACCATTTGACGAAGGACGCGCCATAGCGGATCTCGCCTTTGGCCTCGTCCAGTGGCTTGCCCTGTTCCGTCGTCAGGATCAGTGCGAGATCGTCCAGATGCGCCAGCATCAGGCCATGCCAGGCCTCCAGCAGGGCAGCGCGCTCGGCGTTGGTCTTTTTCCTCCAACTCCCGTATGCGGACGCAGCGGCCTCTATGGCCGCACGGGTCTCCAGACCGGCCATGTCGGGCACGGTGCCGATCGCCGCCTGCGTCGCCGGATCGATGACATCGACGGTCTTGCCGGAGCCGGCGGCGACCCACTCGCCACCAATCAGGCCGGCTTCCCGGAAGAGGCTTTTGTCTCTGAGGTTTTTCATCGAAAACGACCTTGCTATTAGGTGAGCGCCGCGACGACGGCGGCGGTGATGGCCTCCGTACGATCCTTGCCGGGAATGGTGCCCATGCCTCTGGCGGTTGTTGCCTCGACCGCCTTCATGACGCGGTCGGCCGCGGCCTTTTCACCGAGATGTTCGAGCATCATGGCGCCGGACCAGATGGTGGCGATCGGATTGGCGACGCCCAGATGGGTGATGTCGGGCGCCGAGCCGTGCACCGGCTCGAACATGGATGGCGCCGAGCGGTCGGGATTGATGTTGGCGGAGGCGGCGTAGCCGAGCCCGCCCTGGATGGCCGCGCCGATGTCGGTGAGGATATCGCCGAACAGGTTGGAGGCGACGACCACGTCGAGGCTCTCCGGCGCCATGATCATGCGCGCGGCGAGCGCATCGACATGATAGCTGGTCACGACGACGTCAGGGTACTCCGCGGCCAGCTTGCGGGTGATCTCGTCCCAGAACACCATCGAGTATTTCTGCGCGTTGGATTTGGTGACGGAGGCCAGCTTGCCCCGACGCGACCGCGCCTGCTCGAAGCCGAAGCGCAGGATGCGCTCTACCCCGGCGCGGGTGAAGATCGAGGTCTCCACGGCGACCTCGTCCAGCGTGCCTTGATGCACGCGTCCGCCGGCGCCCGAATATTCGCCTTCTGTGTTCTCGCGGATGCATAATATGTCGAAACCTTCCGCCCGCAGCGGTCCCGTCACGCCCGGCAGCAGGCGGTGCGGCCTGATATTGGCGTGCTGCACGAATGCCTTGCGGATCGGCAGCAGCAGGCCGTGCAGCGAAACGGAATCCGGCACCTCCGCCGGCCAGCCGATCGCGCCGAGAAGGATGGCGTCGAAGCCGCGCAAGGTCTCGATGCCGTCCTGCGGCATCATGCGGCCGGTTTCCTTGTAGAATTTGCAGGACCAGGGGAACTCGGTTGCGGTCAAGGCAAAGCCCGCATGCTCGGCGGCGGTCTCCAGCACCGTCCATGCGGCGGCGGTCACGTCGCGGCCGATGCCGTCACCGGGGATAATAGCGATCGAATAGGACTTCATCGGCATCTCTCTAGAGGCTGATCAGGACGCTCTTGGTCCTGCGGTTGGCGAGATAGGCCTCGCGGCCGAGGTCCTTGCCGATGCCGGAGCGCTTGTAGCCGCCGGTCGGCAGGATATGGTCGCGCGAGCGGCTGTAGCGATTGATCCAGACGGTGCCGGCCTCGAGCTTGCGGGCGAAGCGGATGGTTCGGGACAGGTCTGAAGTAAACAGGCCGGACGCCAGCCCGTAGGTCGGATGGGAAGACAGCGCCAGCGCCTCCTCCTCGGTCTCGAAGGTCTGGATGGTCAGGACCGGGCCGAAGATTTCCTCGACGATCGCCGGATTGGCCTGGTCGACATCGGCGATCAGCGTCGGTTCGTAGAAATAGCCTGGGCTGTCCATGACGCCGCCGCCGGTCAGGCATTCGCCGCCGGCCTCGATCGCGGCGCGCACAATGCCGTCGACGCGCGCCCGCTGCCGTTCCGAGATTATGGGCGAATACTGCGTCGCCTCGTCCCAGGTCGGGCCGGGCAGCACCGCCTTCATCTTCTCCAGGATCGCGGTCGTAAGCCTGTCGGCCACGCTCTTCTCGACGATCAGGCGCGTGCCGGCCACACAGGCCTGGCCGGCATTGAAGGTGACGCTGCCGGCGATTGCCGTCGCCGCCTTGTCCAGATCGGCATCGGCAAAGACGATCTGCGGGCTCTTGCCGCCGAGTTCCAGCGTCATCGGCTTGACGCCGGTGCGGGCGACATTCTCCATGATGGCCGAGCCGGCGCGGGTCGAGCCGGTGAAGCTGACCTTGGCGATATCGGGATGGCCGGTCAGCGCCGTGCCGGTCGTCGGACCGTCGCCCAGCACGACGTTTATGAGCCCGGCCGGCAGGCCTGCTTTGACAGCGAGTTGCGCCATATAGACTGCCGAAAAGGGCGTCATTTCCGATGGCTTCAGCACGACCGCATTGCCCGCGGCTAGCGCCGGACCAAGCTTCCATCCGGCCATCGAGATCGGGAAATTCCACGGCGTGATCGCGCCGACCACGCCATAGGGCTCGCTCATGATCATGCCGAGAGTGGCGTCGTCGGTCGGCACCAGCTCGCTGCCTTCCTTGTCGGCGAACTCGGCGAAGAAGCGGATCTGCTCGGCGGTGATAGCAATGTCGCCGGCGACGAGCTGGCCGACGGGCCGGGTCGAGCACAGTGCCTCTATCCTGGCCAGCGTTTCGGCTTCCACCTCGATCAGGTCGGCCCAGGCCTGGAGCGCCCTGGTGCGCTCGCGCGGCCGTACGCCGCCCCAGTTGCTGGCCTTCAGCGCCGCCTTCGCGCTCTCCACCGCCCGGTCGACCATATCGACGCCGGCCACAGGGCAGGCGGTGTAGGCTTTGCCGTCCGACGGGCGGTGCATCTCGATCTCACCCTCGGCTGCGATCAGTTCCCCGCCAATGAAATGGCCGACGGGAAGGGAGATTGTATCCGGATCGAAGCTCAGGCCCATGGGCGCTTACTCGCGGTTGTTCTGGAGAAACCTAGCGCGAGCAGCGGCGCAGCATGCACCGTTCGACGATCAGCCGCGGATGATTGTTGCGTGCCGGCGATGGGCGACGGCAAAATCTGTTGCGGAGGCGGGCTCCGGCTACCCCACCGTCACATAGATCTTGCGTACCGTTTCGATGGTCTTCCAGACGCCGGTGAAGCCAGGCTTCATCACGAAGCTGTCGCCGGCGCCGTAGGTCACTGGTTTGCCGCCGTCGGGCGTGATTTCGATCACGCCGGAGAGGATGTGGCAGAACTCGAAGGTCTCGCCCTTGATCGAGCGCGTCTCACCCGGCGTCGCTTCCCAGACGCCGGTGTGGACGAGATCGTCCTTGGCGGCGTCCTGCGCCCAGGTCTTGAAGGCGGGGCTGCCGGCAATCAGCCGTTCGGGCAGCGCCGCGGATTCGCGCGGCGGGAAGGCCGGGTTTGTGTCGACGGTCTTGAGCAGGGACAAGGGATTGCCTTTCATGTTGGACTCTAACTCTTTGTTTTTGAAGCAATTCCCAAGGGCAAAGCGCATGCGCTTTGCCCGGGAAAACCGCACACACTTTTCCTGGAATTGCTCTAATAGCCGCGCGACCGGTCGACGAGCCCGATGGGATCGAGACCGGCGCGGTAACGCCGGATGTTTTCGACAACGGCTTGCGCGGCGCTGGTGGGCTGGGTGACGCTGGCGACATGCGGGGTCAGGATGATTTTCGGATGTGACCAGAACGGATGGCCCGCCGGCAGTGGTTCGGGATCGGTGACGTCGATCATCGCCGCGGAAAGGTGGCCGTTGTCGAGCGCGGCGACAAGGGCTTCGTGGTCGAGTTGCGGCCCCCGGCCGGTGTGGACGAGCGCCGCGCCCTTGGGCAGTTTCGCAAACAGGTCGGCACCGAGGAAACCGCGTGTCTCCTCGGTCAGCGGCAGCAGGCAGATCAAAATGTCACTGGCCGCGAGCATCTCGTTCAGCCCGAGCTCGCCATGATGACAGGTCACGCCCTCGATCCGCCGCGGCGAGCGGCTCCATCCGGCAAGCGGGAAGCCGAAGGGCTTCAGGCGGTCGAGGACGGCCTGGCCAAGCTGCCCGAGACCAAGCAGGCCGACCCGGCGCGATCCGGCCTGGGGCTGCGCGATGTCAGCCCATTCGCCGGCGCGCTGCTGTGCCAGATATCCAGGCAGGTTGCGGTGGAGCGCGAGCACGGCAAGTGTCACATATTCCTGCATCATGCGCACGATGCCTTCCTCGATCATGCGCACGATCTTCACGTTCGCGGGCACCGCATCGAGGTGAAACTGATCGACGCCGGCGCCGATAGAAAACAGGACTTCCAGGTTGCTGTAGCGGGCGAGATTGTCCGGCACCGTCCAACTGATCAGGTAACGCACGGCGTCGGGATCGACCGTCGTGGCATCCATCGTAAAGGGGACCTCCGGCAGTTCTCTCGCGAATGCCGCGCGGAAGATCTCGCCGCGGCGCGCATCGGAATTGAACAGGAATGTCATTCCGTTCCTTTCATGCCGCGCAGCGGGCGCCCAGCGCCTCGATCAATCGCTGACAGGCGGTGAGCTCGCTGGCAAGGATGTATTCGTCGGGCTTGTGGGCGCGGTCGATGTCGCCGGGGCCGCAAATGATCGCATCGAGCCCGGCGGCCTGGTAAAGTCCGGCCTCCGTGCCGTAGCTGACGGCAGCGAGTGGCGCTTCGCCGGTCAGTTCGCCCAGCACCGTCGCAAGCGCCGCATCCTGCGGCAGCGACAGCGCCGGATAGGCGCTCATCGGTGTCCATTCGATCCGAAAGCCGTCGGTGGCAAGGGCCTCGGCCCGCGCCTTGACGGGCGCGAGCAGGCTGGCCGGGTCGACGCCTGGAATGGCGCGCGCCTCGAGGTCCAGAGTGCAGGTGCCGGGGATGATGTTGACCTGATGTCCGCCCGCCACGACGCCCGCCTGCAACGAAGAGTAGGGCGGCTCGAAGGCAGCGTCGAACGGACCGTGTGTCAGCCGCTCGGCTTCGCTCACGGCCGCGCTCAGCGCAGTGGCCGTGGCATGGATGGCGTTGAGCCCGAGATCGGGTCGGGAGGAATGGCCGGAGCGCCCGTTGATGATCACGCGGGCGGCCGCCTTGCCCTTATGGCCGCGCACGGCGCGCATGCCGCTCGGCTCGCCGACGATGACGCCGAGCGGCCTGGCGCACAGTTCGGGAAGGCGGGCGATCAGATGCGGCACGCCCCGGCATCCCACCTCCTCGTCATAGGAGAAGGCGAGGTGGACAGGCCTGGCAAGGCGCAGTTTCGCCAGCGCAGGGACGGAAGCGAGCACCGCGGCCAGAAACCCCTTCATGTCCGTGGTGCCGCGTCCGTAGAGCCGTTCGCCCTCCTTGCGCAGCTCGAAAGGGTTCGAACTCCATTGCGGCTCGCTGGCGGGGACAACGTCCATATGGCCGGACAAGATATAGCCCGGAACATCTGCGGGGCCGATCGTCGCGAAAAGATTGGAACGATCGCCTTCCGGCCCTGGCAGCAGGGTGACCTGCGTTCCGTGTTTTGCCAGATAGGCTTCGATCCAGCCAGCGATGTCGCCGTTCGGTTTGCCGGCGACCGATGGAAAGGCGACGAGACGATCGAGGATGTCGAAGACGTCCATTCCAGCCCTCAAAACGTTCGGGTTCGCCGGGATCGGTGCCGTCGACCATATGCTGCTAGATTTCCGGAGAGAGTGTGTGCATTCTTTCGCGATTGCGTGCCGAAAGCTGAAATGTTTCAGTTGAATCTTGCGTTGCTGGGCGGCTTTCGAGCTAATCGTACCGGTCCGCTCGTTTAGCGTTGGTGGGCAGGGGGTGGCCATCAGTGTGCCGCGCTCGGTGCGACAATCTTTTAGGGGCATGGACTTGAAGCCGTCCGGAAGCTTGAAAATCGACACCTTCTCGATGCGGATCGGCGACATCGAAGGCGTCGAACTGGACCGCTTGCACGCGCACTCGCTCGCCGTGGGATGGCCGCATCGCGCCGAGGACTGGCAATTCCTGCGGGAATCGGGAGAGGGGTTCGTGGCGCTCGACGAGATCGGCCGGGTTCTCGGTTCGGCCATGTGGTTCGCGCATGGTGCCGATTTCGCCACCGTGGGGATGGTCATCACCTCGCCGCGGCTCCAGACGCTGGGGGCGGGGCAATGGCTGATGAAGCGGGTCTTCGAGAAGGTCGCCGGGCGCGATCTGCGCCTGAATGCAACGCGCGCGGCAAGGCGGCTCTATCTCTCGCTCGACTTCCAGCCGGAGAAGACCGTTTATCAATGCCAGGGCATCGCCCGCCTGCAGACGACGGGTGGGCCGGCAAATATTCGAGGCGATGTCCGGATCTTGGACGCAAGTGATATTCCTGCGGTGATCGCGCTCGATGCGGCAGGCTTTGGCGTGAGGCGGGCGGCGCTCATCGAAAGGCTTTTCGCGCACTCGGCCGGCTATGGGCTGTTCAAGGGCGATATGCTGACCGCTTTCGCGCTCTGCCGGCCGTTCGGGCGGGGCCATGTCGTGGGGCCGGTCGTGGCGCAAAGCGATGCAGATGCCGTGGCGGTCGTCCGGCCGCACGTGGCCGACCATTCGGGGTCTTTCCTGCGGATCGACACCCACATGGACAATGGCGAATTCGCAGCCTTTCTGTCGCACAGTGGAATGCCGGTTTTCGACACGGTGCTCACCATGTCGATGGGCAAACGCCTCACCGATTTTGCCGTCGGCGGTGCGATCACACCGATGACGTATGCGCTCGCCAGTCAGACTCTTGGGTAGTTCGTTCCAGGACGTGGGCCGTTGCGATTGGCCACGCAATCAATGTGGGTCATGGACGTAGCCAGGTTTCGCGACCGACGCGTTGCGGGAACTTACCGGATCGGCGTCTGGCCGCGAAACAGCGGCTGATGCGCTTGTATCAGAGCCGCAATCCGGCCGGCGACTTTTCGGACCGGCGGGGCGTGACGTTCCTCGTGATGGGTGACGATCCATTGGTCGGTTTCGAGTTCGGGGATGGGCTGGGCGACGCGGACCAGTCGGGGATCGCTGTCGCCGACGAAGCACGGAAAGACCGAAAGGCCGGCGCCGGCGGCCACCAGTTCGCGCACCGAATGGGTGTTGTTGCCGCGCACGGCGATGCGGTCGCCGTGATGGGCCTGCAGCCAGCGCGCCGAGGCGATGTTTGCCCCTTCGCCGGTGACGCCGACGAACAGACCGGCGGCGATGCCGTTCACAAGATGGCGTCCGGAATAAAGGGCGTGGGCGACCTTGCCGCTCTGACGGCCGGCCAGCCATTGCTCGGTCGGTCGCTCGCTGCGGATTCCGATGTCGGCGGCACGGCGGCCAATGTCGACCCGCTCGGTGGTGGTGATGAACTCCACCCTTATGCCGTCATCGACCGTCCAGACCTCGCCGATATGGGCGGATATGAAAGCCGAGGTCCAGGGTCCGGCCGAGACGCGGACAATGCGATCGGGCAGGTTGCCTTCGCGCCAGCGGGTCAGCGACTGCATGGCTGCCTCGACGTCTTCGGCGCGCCGCAGCAGTTCTTCACCGACCGGCGTCAGCCGGTAGCCGGTCTGCTGACGCACGAACAGCGGTTCGCCGATCTGATTCTCGAGCGCGCTGACGCGTCGCCCAAGCGTGGCTGCGCTGAGGCGCGTGGTTGCCGTCGCCGCGCTCAGGCCACCCAGCCGCGCAACGTCGAGAAACAACCTCAGATCGTCCCAGCCAATATCCATTTTGCAGAAATGAAAAATTCCTTGCGACCTTGGCTGTAGCGCCAAGCGGGCGTGATGCGCAAGTATGCAGGCGTTGGCGGCATTGGACAATCCTGCCTGCCGAGATACTGGCAGGCGCCCCGGTTGGCCAAGTAGCCAGTGCAATCCTTTCGATCATGCATGCGCCTTGCACAGACGCTTTGCGTTTTCGATCAGCCAAGCGCGTGGAGATTCCGTGCGCCAAAGGAGACGATCATGTTTTATGAATTTCGAGACCGTTTCGCGCGCTGGCTTGTCTATCGCCAGACGCTTTCGAGCTTGCGGCGAATCCCGGACAGCACACTGGCGGATGCCGGCATTTCCCGCTCGGAGATCCGCGAGCGTGCCCGCTACGCCAGCCTGCGCCGTTGAAGCAATGCTCGATCTAGCGGTGGAATGGAATCTCGCCTGACAGCCATTGCAGGAACAGCGTCGCGGACCGCGAAAGCCGGCGCTGTTGATTGGGCACCGCATGCAGGGCGACGGGCAGGATTTCCCCCGGGCCGAAGGGCGCCACCAGCCGCCCCGAAGCCAAATAGCTTGCCGCATAGGTCGACATGACGGCGGTGATGCCGCCGGCGCATGCCGCGATCTCCAATGCCGCTGCCGCATTGTCGGCCTTGATCGGCGCCTTTTGCGGTGCGACGACGATGGTTTCCTTCTTCGCCCAGAGGTCCAGCAACTGCATCCGGCCCTGGACATAGACGAGCCGGGCGGCGTTGAGCCAGTTCGAACTGGGCTTCGCTGCGGCCTGGCGACCGGTCTCGGGGTCGCAGAGCAGCATCAGCCGCTCTTGTCCCAGTTGCACGGCACCCGCTACCGGCTGCAGCGGGTCGAGTGCCAGAATGCTGAGATCCGCCAGTTCCACATTGGGGTCGGTCCAGATCGTGCTGTTCAACCGCACCTCGATGCGCGGATGGGCGGCGGAGAAACCAGCCAGGTGCTGTGCGAGCCACAGTGTGACGAAGCTGAGCGGGGCTGAAACGGTCACGCTGGTCTGCGCCTGTGCACCCAGCATCCCTTCGGTCGCCGCCTCGGCCCGATCGAGAGCCTCGGCTATTCCCGGCAGATAAGCCGTGCCGACTTCGGTGAGTTCCAAGCCGTTGCTCCTGCGGTGGAACAGCGGCCGGGCGAAGAATTGCTCCAGCGCCCGAACCCGTTGGCTGATCGCCGCCTGGGTGCAATTCAACTCCTCGGCGGCGCGGGTGAAGCTCAGATGCCGCGCCGCCGCTTCAAAGGCTTCCAGATAAATGAGATGCGGTAGATTTCGCATGGAGACCCCATTCAGGTTTCTTATGCATTACGAAAACGGGGTCACTGGGTAAAGAACGATTTCTTGCGCCAGGTCGGCGTGGCGGGTTTTCTGACGTCCATTCCCAGCCGCTGAACCGCAGGAAACCATGCCTTTCTCTCTGCTGAAATACGGCCTGCGTTCCAGGCATGTTCCCTTTCGCGACATCCCTCCGACGCCCGAGCTGAAACGATCCTACGATGTGGTGATCATCGGCGGCGGTGGCCACGGCCTCGCGGCGGCTTACTACCTGTCCAACGTGCATGGCATCCGCAATGTCGCGGTGCTGGAAAAGGGCTATCTCGCCGGCGGCAACACGGCGCGCAACACCACCACGATCCGCTCCAATTACATGACCGAGGAATCGGTCCGCTTCTACAAGGAAGGCGTCGAGCTGTTCGAGACCATGTCGCGGGATCTCGGCTTCAACGTCATGTTTTCGCAGCGCGGGCAGCTGACGCTCGCGCATTCCGAGGCGACGCTGCGCAGTTTCCATCTGCGTGCCGAGATGGGCAAGCATATGGGCACAAGGATCGAAGTGGTCGATGTCCAGACGGTGAAGGAACTTTGCCCGCATCTCAACCTCGATCTCGGCGGTCAGCACGAGGTGATGGGCGGGCTCTGGCATGCCGATGGCGGCACTGCCCGCCATGATGCCGTGGCCTGGGGCTATGCCAGGCATGCCGGCGCGCGCGGCGTGGAGATCCACCAGCGCACCGAGGTGATCGGCTTCGAGCAGGCGGGCGACCGGGTCACCCATGTCAGGACGAACCGCGGCACGATCGCCGTGGGCCAAGTGCTGCAGGCCGTGGGCGGGCTCAACGGCCAGGTCGCCGCCATGGCGGGCATACGGCTGCCGATCCGCTGCTTCCCACTGCAGGCGATGGTGACGCAGCCGCTGAAGCCGTTCCTGGACATACTCGTCTCGTCAGCCAATCTGCATACCTACCTGGTGCAGTCCTCGCGTGGCGAGATCGTCATCGGCGGCGGCTCCGACCCCTACCAGCTGGCCTCGACGCGCTCGACGCTGGACCAGAAGGAACATCTCGCCGAAGGCGCGCTGCACCTCTTCCCCTTCCTGCACAAGGTCAAGCTGCTGCGGCAATGGGCGGGGATTACCGACATGACGCCGGATTACAGCCCGATCATGGGCGCCTCGCCGTTGCGGAACTACTGGCTCGACTGCGGCTGGGGGACCTGGGGCTTCAAGGCGACGCCGGTGGCCGGCAAGCGCATGGCCGAGACCATCGCCACCGGGCGCGTGCCCAATGTCCTGAAACCATTCGACCTCCGCCGGTTCGACAGCTTCGCGCTGCTGAACGAGATGGGCGCCACGGCCGCCAGCCACTGACGGGTGCTCCGATGAAGCTTTTGACCTGCCCGGTGAACGGGCCGCGCAACATCACCGAGTTCCAGTATCTCGGACCGGTCCGCGAGGCCAGCGCCGAACAGCCCGAACAACTGATCGCTGCCCTGTTCTATGCCGAGAACCCACTCGGCGTGATGCGGGAGTGGTGGCGGCACACACCGTCCAACACCGTGCTGATCGCCGAACGCCACACCGTCAGCGACCAGATCGTCGCCACCTATCTTCCCAATCGAAAGCCTGCCTGACATGACCGAAAGGCTGCCACATCCCTGGGGATCGCGTCTCGATCGCACCCAAAAAATCCGTTTCGATTTCGACGGCCGACCGCTCGAAGGTTTCGCCGGCGATTGCATCGCCTCCGCCATGGCCGGTAGCGATCGCTGGATCCTGTCGCGCTCGTTCAAATACCACCGTGCGCGCGGCATTCTGACCATGGCCGGGCAGGACGCCAACACGCTGGTGCAACTGCCTGACGAGCCGAATGTCCGGGCCGATCTGCGCCCGATCGCCGAAGGGCTGAAGGTCACGGCCCAGAACGTCAACGGAACCGCCGAACGCGACCGCGGCGCGGTGCTCGACAGGCTGGGCCGCTTCATGCCCGTCGGGTTCTATTACCGCAGCTTCTTCGGCCCCGGCGCGAAGAGCTGGCTCAAATTCTGGGAGCCGATGATCCGCAAATCGGCCGGCCTCGGCAAGGTCGATCTCGCCG
The DNA here is from genome assembly GCF_057784245.1 of Mesorhizobium sp. CNPSo 4671. Taxonomy (NCBI): domain Bacteria; kingdom Pseudomonadati; phylum Pseudomonadota; class Alphaproteobacteria; order Hyphomicrobiales; family Phyllobacteriaceae; genus Mesorhizobium; species Mesorhizobium sp. CNPSo 4671. The sequence goes on from NZ_JBWLUW010000002.1 coordinate 283,908, forward strand.
CCGGTCACGGCCACTATACCAGGGAAAACCTGCACACCGACGTGCTGGTGGTCGGCGGGGGCCCGGCCGGGCTTTCGGCCGCCATCAAGGCCGCCGAAGCGGGTGCCGGGGTGCTGCTGGTCGATCTAAACCGGGAAATCGGCGGCGCACTGACCTATGCGCGCTTCGGGCTTGAGACGGCAGAGGCGGAGGCTGCGCTGGAGAGGCTGCGCGACGCGGCTGAAAGGCTCGGCAATCTGCGCGTGCTGACTGGCGCGACCTGCAATGGCTGGTTCGCCGACAACTGGCTTCCGGTGCTGCAGGGCGAGACGCTCTACCGTGTTCGCGCCAAACAGGTCGTGGTGGCCGCGGGGTCGCATGAACAGCCCTTGGTGTTCCGCAACAACGACCTGCCGGGCATCCTCCTGTCGTCGGCGGCGCAGAGGCTGATGCGCCACTATGCGGTTCGCCCTGGCCGGCGCGCCGTGGTCTTTGCCGGCAACCGGGACGGATATCTCGCGGCCCTCGACCTTCTCGACGCAGGCGTGCCGCTGGTCGCCGTTCTCGACCCCACTGCCGATGCGTCCGGCAATCCCATCGCGAAACACCTCGTCGAGCGCGGCGCCAGGATCATCCCGAATGTCACCGTGACGGAAGCGTTGGGGAGCGCGGGCAATCGCCATGTCCGAGCCATCCGCTTCAGCACGCCCGAGCATGGCACGGAGCTGCTGGAGTGCGATCATCTCGTCGTCGCCGCCGGCTACACGCCGTCTTACCAGCTGCCGCTGCATGCCGGCGCGAAGCTCGGATTTGACGAGACCAGCCGGCAATTCGTGCTGAGCAATCTGCCGGAGGCATTTCATGTCGCCGGTTCCGCGGCAGGCTATTTCGAGCTGAGCTCGGTGCTGCGCAGCGGCGAGATCGCGGGCGCGGCCGCGGCGCGCGGGGCGGGTCATGATGTCGACTTGCCGGCTGTCATCCCGGATGCCGGCGCGGCAGGGATGAACCATTTTCAACCGCTGTCCGCCCACGCCAAGGGGCGGGACTTCGTGGATTTCGACGAGGACCTGCAGGTCAAGGACATCAAGAACGCCGTCAGCGACGGCTATAGCGAGCTTGAGCTGGTGAAGCGCTATTCCACTGTCGGCATGGGGCCGTCGCAGGGACGGCATTCCGCCCTGGCAACGGTCAGGATCGTCGCGGCGGAAACGGGCCGCACAGTGGGCGAGGTGGGTATCACGACTTCGCGGCCACCCTTCGGTCCGGAGAAACTGGGACTGCTGGCCGGCCCGAACCATGTGCCGTACCGGCATACGGCAATCCACGCCGAACATGTTGCGGGCGCAGCGAAGCTGACACCGGTCGGCACGTGGTGGCGACCGCTGCATTACGGCGGAGATCGCGATGTCCGCAAGACGATCTCCGACGAGGTCACGCTGGTGCGCAATAAGGTCGGCATGCTTGACGTCTCGACCCTGGGCAAGCTGGCGATCCGCGGGCCGGATGCCGGCGCTTTCCTCGACCGCATCTATACGATGGCGCATGCCAGGCAGCCGGTGGGGCGCGTGCGCTACTGCCTGATGCTGAACGACATGGGATCGGTCATCGATGACGGCGTGGCTTTCCGCCTGTCCGAGAGCGAATTCTACGTGACCGCCACCACCGGCGCCGTCGCCCGCGTCTTCACCGACATGCTGTTCGCGAACACGCAATGGGGCATGCGGGTCGATATCCAGAACGTCACCGCCGCCTTCGCCGCCATCAATGTCACCGGCCCTTCGGCGCGCAAGGTGCTCGAGGCGCTGGGCGGCGACATCGATCTCTCTCCGGACGGTTTTCCCTATCTCAACGGCCGCAGCGGCGTGATCGGCGGGTGTCCGGTCCGTATCATGCGCATCGGCTTCACCGGCGAGCTGAGTTATGAGCTGCACGTGCCGCAATCCTTCGGCGCGGCGCTTTGGCGAAAACTGCTGGAGGTGGGGGCGCCTTATGGTTTGCAACCCTATGGGCTGGAAGCCTCGCGTGTCCTGCGTCTGGAAAAGGGGCACATCATCATCGGCCAGGATACCGACGCGCTGTCGACGCCGGACGAGCTCGGCATGGGGTGGGCACTGTCGAAGGCCAAGGTTCGATATGTCGGCAAGACCGCCATCGAGGCACGCGGCAGGCTCGGCCTGAAGCGCAAGCTTTGCGGCTTCGAACTGCCGGAGGGCCACGGCATCCGGCTGGCGGAATCCTGCCTCGTGCTGCGGGACGGACGCCCGGTGGGCTTCGTCACCTCGACCTGCTTTTCGCCGACACTGGGCAAATGGATCGGGCTGGCCTATGCCGACCCGCGCGACGCGACGCCAGGATCCAGCCTGCGTATACGCGGCCTGTGCGGCAAGGAAGTGCAGGCCAACGTAGTGCCCACGCCTTTCTATGATCCAGAGAACAAACGGCAGGAGATGTAGGATGGCCCCGATCAGCCATAGCGGGACATCGATCGGGCATTCCGGCCATGTCGATCCGAGCTTACGCCGCAATGCCATCGCCCACCGCCTGAGCCGGAAGGATGGTCCTGTCGGCGCCCAAGAGAACGTCGTTTTCGATTGCACGCACACCGAACGCTTCGGGCTGCGTGGCCCCGGTACGCTTGCCTGGCTCGCTGAAGCAGGCCTGTCCCTGCCGGAGGCGGTGAACACCGCCCTTACCTTGTCTTGCGGTACATCCGTGCTGCGACTTGGCCAGCAGGAGGTGCTGCTGGCCGCACCTCCCGGCGTCGGCGGTGCGCGGTTGCGCGACCTGCGCAAGGCCTGGCACGACAGTGAGCTTTCCTCCAAGGGATATGACGCCTATCGCGACGAAGGGTGGGCGTGGTTCGTGATATCGGGCCCCGCGGCGCCCGCGCTGATGCGGCGGATTTCGATGGCCGATCTGAGGCCGGAAAGCCTGAAGCCAGGCGATCTTGCCCAGACCCGCGCCTTGCATCTAGACGCGGTGGTGGCCCGCTTCGACCGGTTCGGTGCGGTGTCCTACGACATCTTCATCGACATCGCCTCGGCGGCGTTTGCGCTGGATGTCCTGACGGAGACCGCGGCGGGGACGAATTCCGGCTTTCAATTCGCGGCTCTTCACGCCACTGAATAGTCGGCCCCGCCTGGTTCCCGCGCCGGTCGTTCCGCTGCTTATGCGCGGTACCGGTCGGCGAGAGCCACCAGGCGCTCGCAGGCGGCAACGGCCGCGGCGTGGTCCTGCGAAAAGTTCAGGCGCACGCTGCTTTCGGAGAACGGGCTGAACTCCGTTCCAGGCGTCACGATGATTCCTGCCTGCAGGCGCAGGATGCGGACAAAATCACCACCGGTGACGGACAGACGGGGCAGGGCCGGAAAAATGTAGCTGCCCGCTTCGGTCGTGCGGACCTGGATGCCTTGCGTCGCGCGGAAAACCTTCAAAAGATCATCGCGAATCGCCTGGTGCTGGCGAATGCGTTGCTCCATCCAGCCGGCCGGCTCGTCGAACCATGTGCGCAGAACGGCCTGGCTATAGCCGCCGGCGCGTAGCGACACGATCGCCTGCAGCTTCTCCATCCGGGCAACGATTTCTTTCGACCCGAAAGCCAGCCCAAGCCGATAGCCGCTGAGCGATTCCGTCTTCGACGGCCCCATGATGGTGACGATGTTTTCCGCATCCAGCTGTTGCGCGCGCAAGTGGGTGTAGTCCACGCCTGTGTAGAGGAGACGGGCGTAGAGCTGATCGACGATGACGGTGGCGTTGTACCGGCTTGCCAGAGCGGCAATCGTCTCGATCTCTTCGCGGGAGTAGACGACGCCTGCCGGATTGTTAGGGTTCGAGAACAGGAAGATTTTGGCGCCCGATTTGAACGCATCTTCCAGCTGGCTGAGGTCGAGGCCCGAGCGGCCTTCGGCCGTCGCATAGTCCATGCGCACAGGCAACATTTCGCCTTCGCAGAATTCCACCAGTTTGCGGTTGGCAAAATAATCGGGCTGGACGATCGCCACCTTGTCGCCCCGCGACACGGTCGAGGCGACGGTCAGGAACAGGGCACCCTGGGTGCCGGGCGTGATGATCATTCCGTCACGGGCATCAACAGGCGCTCCGGTGAAATCTGCGAGCCGCCCGGCGAGTTCTTCGCGAATGCCGAGATCGCCACGATATTCGGTGTAGGCCTGCTTGCCGCCGGTTTCGACACCGGCTGAAAAGACCTCGAACGAGCCAGGCGTCGGGGTGAACGCGTCGACGTCGCCATGCGAAAAGTCCACCGGCCGCCCGCCGATCGCGTCGCCGCGCAACATCGTGTCGATGCCGCCGGCCAGCTGGCGGGCCTCCTGTCCGGGTGCGGCATCGGTGCCGAGGCCGCTGAATTTGCTCTGGATCGTCATCGGAAGTTCCTGATTGAAGGCGCAGCTGCCGCTGGCATGCGACGCTCAGTAGCAGTGCGCGCGAAGAAACAAAATTTGGAAGATGAAAAAAGTGACTATGGCCCTCGGATTTCTGCAGAGCTTGCTCACCGTCTTGGTTCGATCGCGAAGGCATATCGGCTCTGCTTCGGCAGCCTTGGCTCGGTGACAGACACCGGCCTCTGCCCAGCCTGAAAGCTTACCGGCGCAACACGGCGGCCGAAGAACGGTTCGCTTTCGACATCAAAAAGGGTGAAGCGGGATTGCGCTGTAAATGCTCTTGTTGTACGAACGTTCAACAAGAGCATTTACGGGTACCTGCCGTGGTACGAACCGAGTTTCCCTTTGCCGTCGAAACCGTGGATCCGCTGTGGATCGTGCTGGCCGACGGCACCCGCATTGCCGCGACGCTTTGGCGTCCGCGCACAGAGGGCAAGGTGCCGGTCGTTGTCGAGATGGTGCCTTACCGCCGCCGCGACGGCACGGTGGCGCGCGACATCGACATCCACCCCTGGCTTGCCGGTCACGGCATTGCCTGCGCGCGCATCGACATCAGGGGTTCGGGCGATTCCGACGGCGATCTCGCCGACGAATATCTGCCGCGCGAACAGGAAGACGCCTGTGAGATCATCGCCCATCTGGCGGCCCAGCCCTGGTGCAACGGCAATGTCGGCATGACCGGCATTTCCTGGGGCGGCTTCAACGCGCTGCAGGTCGCGGCGCGGCGGCCACCGGCCCTGAAAGCCATCATCACAAACTGCGCCACCGACGACCGCTACGCCGACGACATCCACTATATGGGCGGCGCGCTGCTGACCGAGCAGGAGATGTGGTCGAACTTCATGCTGGTGAAGAAGGCGATGGCGCCCGACCCACAGATCGTCGGCGATGCCTGGCGCGCCATGTGGATGAACCGGCTCGGAGCGACACGTTCGCTGTCGGAGGTCTGGCTCGCGCATCAGCGCCGCGACGATTACTGGCGACAAGGCTCCGTTTGCGAGGATCATTCCGCAATCGAATGCGCCGTGATGGCTGTCTGCGGCTGGGAGGACAGCTATTCCAACTTCGTGCCGCGTCTGCTCGAACATCTGCCGGGTCCAAAACTCGGCATCGTCGGGCCGTGGTCGCATGCCTATCCCTGCCGCGGCGCGCCTGGGCCGCTGATCGGCTATCTGCAGGAGGCGCTGCGCTGGTGGCGCCACTGGCTCGTCGGCGAAGACACCGGCATCATGGAGGAGCCGCTCTACCGCGTATGGATCACCGGCGAGGAACGCCCGCAGCCTTTTTATCTGCCTGACCATGCCGGCAACTGGGCCGCCGAGGACCAGTGGCCATCGCCGCGCATCGAGCGCCGCGCCTTGCATCTGAACGCCACCGGTCTGAGTGGTCAGGCAGTACCGGGTGCTACGCTGTCCGTCCGCTCGCCAGCCACCGCCGGCCGTGATTGCGGCCGCTGGGGCGGCTATGGAGGCTCCTGTCCTGACATGCCCGTCGACCAGCGCCGCGAGGACGGCATGGCGCTGTGCTTCGACGCGTTGCCGCTGGACGATGACCTGACCTTGCTCGGCGCACCGGAACTCGATCTGCTCGTCACCGTCGATGAACCGCATGTCAATCTCGCCGCCCGGCTCTGCGATGTCTATCCGGACGGCACGTCAGCGCTGATGACCTATGGCGTTCTCAATCTCAGCCACCGCGACAGCCATGAGCATCCCACCCCGTGTCCGGTTGGAACGCCATTCCGGGTCAAGCTGAAGCTCAATGATTTCGCCCGTTCAGTGCCCAAGGGCCACCGCATCCGTCTGGCGCTGGCCAACCAGCATTGGCCGATCCTGTGGCCGCAGCCGAAATTGTCGACGCTGTCGGTAGCGAGCGGCGACAGCAGCATCATGCTTCCGGTGCGGCCGCTGTCGGAACGCGATCGCGATGTCCGTTTCGAGCCGGCTGAAACCGCGCCGCCGGTTCCGACCACGACGCTGGACGAGGGCTTCGACCGCCGCATCGTCACCGAGGATGTCGGCTCGGGTGTGCAGACCATCGCGCTGACCTCCGACCATGGACGCCGACGCTTTGACGATCGCGGCATCACCGTGTCCTCGGCCAACAGCGACACGAAGAGCATCCGTGCCGACGATCCGTTGTCGGCGAAACTCGTCACCGAATATCGCTGGGCGATTGCCAGTGGCGACGCCGACACCGAAGCGACCGCAGTCACCGAACTGACGGCGGACGAGACCCATTTCAACCTGAGTTGGCGGCTCGAGGCGCGAGAACGGGGCACGCTCGTCCACAGCGCCTCGGCAACCCAGCGCATCAGGCGCGATTTCGCCTGAGGAGGAGGGAGGCCATGCTCGCATATGCAGTGAAGCGCATCGGTCTCGGCCTTCTGATCCTCGTCCTCGTCATGATCGCCATGTACGCGGCCGTCTTCCTGGTGCCCGGCGATCCGGCGACCGTGGCGCTCGGTCCGCGCGCCACGCCGGAACTGAAGCGGCTGCTGATCGAGCGGATGGGGCTCGACCAGCCGGTCTGGTGGCAGATCATCGAATTCTTCCGCAACGCGCTGACAGGCAATCTCGGCTATGACGTCTGGTCAAACCGGCCCGTCTCCACCCTGGTGCTGGAGGCACTGCCGAACACGCTGATCCTCGGCCTGACCGCGCTGGCCGTCGCGCTCCTCATCGGCGTTCCCTTGGGTTGCCTGTCGGTGATGCGGCGCGGCACGGCGGCCGATGCCGTCATCGGCGTGCTCTCGGTCGGCGTCATCGCCGTGCCGTCCTTCGTCGTCGCCATCTATTCGCTGCTGCTGTTCGCCGTGACGCTGCGCTGGCTGCCGGCCATCGGCGCCGGCGAGGCTGGTAACTTCGCCAGCCAGGCCAAGGCGCTGGTCATGCCCGCGGCAGCGATTGCGCTGGGCTGGATAGGCTACATCGCCCGCATGGTGCGCGCCTCGATGATGGAGGTGATGGGCGAGCCGCACATCCGCACCGCGCGCTCGTTTGGTTTGCCCGAATGGAAGATCGTCTCCAAATACGCGCTGCGCATCGCCATCATCCCGACCATCTCGCTGGTCGCCGTCGGCCTCGGCAGCATCCTGTCCAGCGCCGTCTTCGTCGAGGCGGTGTTCGCCCGGCCAGGCATCGGCAAGCTGATCACCGATGCCGTCAACACCCGCAACTATCCCGTCGTCATGGGCACGGTGCTGATCATGACCGCCATCTATGTCTCCATAACCATTGCCGCCGACCTGTTGATCGCGCGGCTCGATCCGAGGGTGCGCGATGTCTTCCGTGGCTGATGCCTCGCTGTCCGTTCCGGGCCGACAACGCTTTGTGCTGCTGCGCGCACTGCTTGCCGATCCGTTCACCTGCGTCGCGCTGTTCCTGGTCACCGGCTTCCTGGTCACCGCCATCTTCGCACCGTGGCTGGCGCCCTATTCGCCGGTCAAGATCGACGTGCTCCACAAGCTGCAGCCGCCGTCGGCGGAGCACTGGTTCGGCACCGATCATCTCGGCCGCGATCTCCTGTCGCGCGTCATCTACGGCGCGCGCACGGCACTCACCATCGCCATGGTGTCGGTGGCCATTGCCGGCGCCATCGGCCTGATGCTCGGCCTGATCGCCGGCTATGGCCCGCGCTGGCTCGACGCCATACTGGTGCTGAGCTTCGACAGCCTGAATTCGCTGCCGATGATCATGTTCGCGCTCGCCATCATCACCGTGCTCGGCGCCGGCACGGGCACGCTGATCATCGTCATCGCCGCGACCTCGTTTCCGAGCTACGCCCGGCTGATCCGGGCGCAAACGCTGGCGCTGAAGAACAGCGACTACATCCTCGCCGAACGCCTGATCGATGCCAGCGCCGCGCGCATCATCTTCATACACCTCCTGCCCAATGTCGTCGGCCCGCTGATCATCCTTTTGTCGATGGACATTCCGGTCGTCATCATGGTCGAGGCCGGCCTGAGCTTCCTTGGCCTGGGCGTGCGGCCGCCGACGCCGTCCTGGGGCTCGATCCTCTATGACGGCTACACTTCGATCCGCTCGGCACCCTTCATGGTCATCTTCGGCGGGCTGCCGCTGGTGCTGGCGACGCTCGGCTTCACCTTCCTCGGCGAAGGCCTGCGCGACTATCTCGATCCGCGCCTGCAATTGCGGAGGCCGGCATGACCGGCTTGCTCGCCGCCAGCGATCTCAGCGTCCGCTACGAGACGCCGCATGGCGCGGTGCATGCGCTGCGCCATGTCGATATCGAAGCGCATCCCGGCGAGGTCATCGGCATTGTCGGCGAGAGCGGCTGCGGCAAGTCCACGCTGGTCACCGCTCTGGCCAATCTTCTGCCGGCCAATGCCCGCATCGACGGCTCGATCCGTTACAACGGCGTCGACCTGGCCAAGCTCGACGCGCATCGCCAGCGGCTGCTGCGCGGTGACGAGATCGCGCTGGTCAGCCAGGATCCGATGACGGCGTTCAACCCGGTGCTGACCATCGGCGACCAGCTCGTCGACTTCCAGCACCACCGCAAGGATCTCAGCCGGGCGCAGAAGCGGGCGCGCATCGCCGCCATGCTTGGCCGCGTCGGCATCGCCGACGCCGAACGGCGCATGCGCAGCTTCCCGCACGAACTGTCCGGCGGCATGCGCCAGCGCGTCGCCATTGCTGCTGCCTTGCTCACCGATCCCGGCCTTCTCATCGCCGACGAGCCGACGACGGCGCTCGACGTCACCATGGAGGCGCAGATCATCCATCTGCTGCGCGAACTGCGGCGCGAGTACAACGGCATCATCATCGTCGTCTCGCACCATCTCGGCGTCATCGCCGAGCTCTGCGACCGGGTCTATGTCATGTATGCCGGCGAGGTGGTCGAGGGCGGCGAGGTCGACGCGATCTTCCACGACGCCCAGCATCCCTACACGCAAGCGCTGCTCGCCTGCGATCCTGCCCGTTTCCACGAGCGGTTGGACAGGCTGCCGACCATTCCGGGCTCCCTGCCCAATTTGACCCAGCCGCCATCGGGATGCGTCTACGCACCGCGCTGCGACCGCGCCTTCGCGCCGTGCGCTTCCATCGCGCCACCGCTGGTCAAACTCGCCGCGGCTCATGTCGCGCGCTGCCATGCGGTGACGCCATGAGCCCGCTGCTTGCCGTCGAAGACCTCTCCGTCAGTTTCGTTCGCGGCGGCTTGCTCAACCGGCTGATCAATCCGTTCCCGCTGCCGGGCTTCAATGTCATCGACGGCGTGACGCTGTCGCTGATGCCGGGCGAGACGCTCGGGCTGGTTGGCGAATCTGGCTCCGGCAAGACGACGCTGGCGCGCACCATTCTCGGGCTCATCCGGGCCGCCGCCGGCCGCATCGTCTTCGAGGGCAGGGATGTGGCGACGCCGGCTGATTTCCGCGCCATGCGCCGGCGTTCGGCGATGATGTTCCAGGATCCGGTCGCCTCGCTCAGCCCGCGCCTGCGCATCGGCACGCTGCTCACCGAGCCGCAGATCATTCAGGGCGTGCCGATGCCGGACCGCCGCGCCGCGGCCAAGGCGCTGCTGGCGCTGGTCGGTTTGCCCGCTTCCTTCGTCGACCGCTTTCCGCATGAGCTGTCGGGTGGCCAGGCGCGCCGCGTCGGCGTGGCTCGCGCTTTGGCGATGAAGCCGCATCTGCTGCTCGCCGACGAGCCGACCGCCGGGCTCGATGTCTCGGTGCAGGGCGATGTGCTCAACCTGATCGGCGAGCTCAAGCGCGAGCTCGGTTTCGCCGCCATGATCGTCACCCACAACCTCGCCATGATCCGCCATGTCAGCGATCGGCTCGCCATCATGTATCTCGGCCGGCTGGTCGAAACCGGACCGACGCAGGACGTGTTTTCCGCGCCGCTGCATCCCTATACCGCGACGCTGATCCAGTCCGAACCGATCCCTGACCCGCGCCGGCGCAGCCACAACCCTGCCCTCACCGGCGAGATCCCGAGCGTGTTCCGGCGGCCTTCGGGCTGCGAGTTCCACACACGCTGTCCCATTGCACAAGGTCGCTGCAAGACCGAGGCGCCAGCCTACCGGCCGATGGGCGCCGACCGCATGGTGCGCTGCCATTTCCCGCTGCAGACCGGCGGGCAAGAACGGGAAGCCTTCTCACGCGCTTCCGCAAACCAAAGGGGAAACTGAGATGACAGAATGGTCCATGGACAGACGTGCATTCCTGAAAGCGGCCGGCGTGCTGAGCGCCGGCCTGGCGATGAAGCCGAGCTTTGCCTGGTCGGCCGCCGGTGACACGCTGCGCATCCGCATGGAGGGCGATCTGCAATGCCTCGATCCCGCCTTCATGAATGGTGGCATCGAGGATGTCATGATGCGCGGCATCTATGTCTCGCTCAACCATTTCGGCGACATCCGCAAAGGCTCGCCCTGGTCGCTGTGGGGCGCGGAAAAGCTGGAGCAGAAAGACCCGAAAACCATTGCCTTCACCTTGATCGACGGGCTGAAATGGTCGGGTGGTTTCGGCGCGGTCACCGCTGACGACGTGAAATTCTCCTTCGAGCGCATTGCCGACAAGGCGCTGGCATCGCCCTGGGCCTATCAGTTCGAAAAGCTCGACCGCGTCGAGGTCGTCGATGCCCGCAACGGCATCATCCATCTGAAGGAACCTTACCAGCCGATCTTCGTCACCAGCCTGCCTTACTATGGCGGCCACATCATCAGCCGCGCCGGCACCGAGAAAGCCGGCGGCAAATTCACCACGCAGCCGCCGGCGACCTGCGGGCCCTATCTCTTATCGGACTGGCAGCAGAAGCAGAAGGTGACGCTGACCGCCAACCCGGACTGGCCGGGACCGAAGCCGGACTTTTCGAAGGTCGAGATCTATATCGTCACCGACGACCAGGCGGCCCAGCTTGCCTACGAGGCCGATGCCTTCGACTACACCAAAATAGCCATTTCAGCGACCAAGGCCGTCAAGGAGAAGCCGCCAGCGGACACAAACCTGATCGAGGCGCAATCGACGCGTTATGTCTGGCTGACCATCAACCAGTTGAGCCCGCGACTCAAGGATTTGAAGGTGCGGCAAGCCGTGCAGTATGGCGTCGATGTCGGGCAGATCCTCACCGGCGTCTATGACGACCTGACCAAGCGCTCCACCGGCGTCGTCCAGCCCGGCACCAAATTCGCGCGCGCCTCCAATCTGATCGCGGCGCCCGACTATGAGAAGTCGGCCGCGCTACTCACTGAAGCCGGCGTCAGCGATCTGTCGCTGACGCTGACGGTGATGAACGATTCCATCCGCACCGCGACCGCGCAGATCATCCAGGCCAGCCTTGAGCAGGCCGGCATCAAGGTCGAGATCCAGCCCTATGACGAGGCCGCCTTCTGGGGCGTCGGCGACAAGACGCAGGGCGATGGCTACAAGAACATCGACCTGGCGCTGATGGATTTTGCCGGCGGCATCGACCCGTCGGAAAACCTGGTCTGGTTCCGCCCCGACCAGATCGGCGCCTACAATTGGTCGGGCTTCGACAGTGCGGAATTCGAGACCAGCTATCAGCAGCTGGTGGCGGAAAGCGACGAGGCCAAGCGCATCGCCTTGTCGAACCGCATGGAGGATCTGATGGAGCAGTCCGGCGGTTTCGTCTTCATCTGCCACCAGCCGCTGGTCGCCATCCACAAGACGGCGTTCGACCCGGTCATCTATCCGGACGGACACCCCAATCCGGTGCTGTTCAAGAAGAAGGTTTGAACCGAAACATGATCCCGAAAAGTGGGAACCGGTTTTCTCAGACAAACGGTTTCCGTTTGTCCAGAGATCATGGTCAAACAAGGAGATAGAGCCCCATCCCGATGTCATCGGGATGGAACAGGCTCTATGTGGACAGGAAGGGCATAATCGATTAGCTGGGTTGCATGACGGAAGCCCAGCCAGAAGATGCAAAAAGGAAGCGCGGCGTGAAGAAGGCTCCGCCGCGCTTCAGCCGCGAGCAGGCCGACGTGCGCCGTTCCATGCTGATTGAGGCGGCGACGCGCTGCCTGTCGGTCGGCGGCATCGGCGCCTTCACCATCGACCGTATCTGCAAGGAGGCCGGCGTTTCGCGCGGCCTCATAAACCATCATTTCGAAAGCCTCGATGGGTTGCTGGTCGAGGTCTACAAATCCTCGCTCTACGCCAGCGTCAACAACCAGATCGCCGAAGCCAAGCGCCGCCGTGCCGAGGCATCCGACTGGCCGCCGGAAGCCTCGCTCGCCGCTTTGGTGCACTCCAATTTCTCGCCCGAATATTTCAGCCGCGAGAATCTGCTGATCTGGCTGTCGCTGTGGGGCGAGATCGCCGTCAACCCGCGCCTCAAGGAAGCGCACCGCGAACTCTACGATGCCTATCGGGCGGAGCTCGCCGAGGATATAGCGGCGGTCGCGGTGCCACGCGGCAGGCAAGTCGACGCTCCGTCGCTGGCGCGCAATTTCATCGCTTTGGTCGACGGGCTCTGGCTCGAATGGTGCCTTGATGAAAGCGTGGTGACGCCGCAGGCGGCGGAGGCGGCGGGGTTCGAGATGCTGGAAGCGCAGGTGGGGCCGCTGCGGGACGGTTGAATGCGAGGCAGCGCTGCTTCGCACCTTGCCGAGGCTGCCTCAGCCCTTCTTGCGTCCTGGACAGCCTCTATGCGGTCATCTGCTTGAGCGCCTTGAGCAGGCGAATATGGGTGTGGGAATGATGGTGCCTGACATGGACGGCCGAATAAATGGGATGTGAAATCTTCGGCGCGTCGGCGACGAATTCCGCCACGCCCTCCTGCCGCAACCTGGTCGCCACCGTCTCGGTGACGAAAGCGGTCCCGCCCCGACTTCGCAAGAGATAGGCGACAGCGCCGCCATTTCCGGTCGAGACCGGGCTGTTTTCAAGCTCCGGCAGCATCTGCCTGTGGGCGCGATTGAAGAAGGCCGAATAGTTGGCCCGGATATAGTCGGCCGGCGTGACCGCGCCGAAGGCAACGCCGCGCGTCGACACCATGACGAAATTCTCCTCGGCGATCTGCTCGTAATGCATGTCCGGCAGGTGCTGCGGCGAATAGAGCACCGCCAGATCGAGGCTGCCGGTGGTGAGATCGAGGATCATTTGGTTGGAGTAGTCGATCTCGACATAGATCGCCAGTTTGGGCATCGTCGCCCGCACCCATTCCAGCCATCCTCCCAGCACGCGTTCGTAGAGCTCGAACTGGATGCCGATGCGGATCAGCCGGTCGAACTTGCCGACCGTCTGGATTTCGCGGCGGGCGTCGAGCCAGCGCAGCCTGACCGCACGCGCATGCTCCTCGAACCTCAGGCCGGCGACGGTCGGTTCCGTGCCGCTCTTGCCGCGGATGAAGAGCTGCTTGTCCAGCAATGTCTCGAGCGTGCGGATGCGGCTCGAAACGGTCGACTGTGTGATGCCAAGGCGCTCCGCCGTCCTGTTGAAGTTGCGGGTTTCGATAAGGTCGAGGAACGTGTCCAAGAGTTCGATCTGCATCTCGGCCATCCAGCGCCAGGAATTCCCCGCAATCGCTAACGCTTTTCGGCCCGGTCCGACAACGGGTAATCGGATTCTTCGATTAACATCCCGCCGCTGGCTGCGTTGCCGGCCCTGCCTTGGAAGCGCACGGTTGCCGCAACCTCACCCCACCCAATGGCGGGCAAGACATCCATGTTCATCGTCGATACCGACGTTCACAATTACTGGTCCAGCGCCGAGGTGCTGCTGCCCTATCTCGAACCCTACTGGCGCGATTTCCTGGTGCGCGGCGAGAAGCCCGGGCCGAGGGGAAGCTTTCCGCACGGCCACCGTCCATGGCTGCACCCGGAGGGGTTCTCGCGGCACGACATCCGTCCGGAAACCGAGGATGACAATTACCTGATCATGAAGGAGAAGCACCTCGATCTCTATGACATCGATGTGGCGATCCTCACCGCCGACGAGCCTTTGGAAGCCTCGACCCTGGCCAACTATCACTATGCCAACGCACTGGTGAAAGCCTACAATGATTACATGATCGACTGGTGGCTGCCGAAGGACAACCGCTTCAAGGGATCGATCATCATTTCGCCGACCGACCCCCATGGCGCCGCCGCCGAAATCCGGCGTCTCGGCGGCCACAAGGACATCGTCCAGGTGCTGGCCAGCCACGGCTCGCAGCGCCCCTATGGCGATCCCTTCTACCATCCGATCTATGAAGCCTGCGCCGAGGTCGGGCTGCCCTTCGCCATTCATTTCGGCGGCCAAGGCGGCGTCAACCACAACGCGATCGCCAGCGGCCCGACTGCCTATTATTGGGAAACGCACGCCTTGCTCGCCCAGCCGGCGATGACCCATGTGGTCAGCATGATCTCCAACGGCGTTTTCGAGAAATATCCCGACCTCTATTTCGTCGTCATCGAGTGCGGCGTATCGTGGGTGCCTTCGCTGATGTGGCGGCTCGATGCCAATTTCAAGGCGCTGCGCAAGGAGACGCCATGGCTGAAGATGCTGCCGTCGGAATATTGCCGCCGCAACATCCGCTTCAGCACCCAGCCGTTGGAGCAGCCCCAGAACGTCAGGCATCTGTGGGAGACGCTGGAGCACATGGACGGCCAGAACACGCTGCTTTTCGCCTCCGACTATCCGCACTGGGATTTCGACGCGCCGACCAATCTGCACATCCCACCGGCCTGGCGCGACAAGGTGATGGGGCTGAATGCGCTGGAGGTCTACAAGCGCATCGAGGCGCCGGCCGCCGCCGCGAGGGTCGCCTGATGAGCGCCGCCGCAACCGCTCCGGCGCTGACCTTTGCCTGCAAGGCCGCCCAGGTCGCCGTCGGCACGCCCACGATCGTCACCGTCGGTCGCATCCGCGTCGGCATATTCCAGCTCGAGGATGGCTATGCCGCGCTGCTCAACATCTGCCCACATCGGGCAGGCCATCTCTGCGAGGGGCCGATATCCGGTACCACGAGGCAAACGGACAAGGCGGAATTCGTCTATGAGCGCGCCGGAGAGCTCATCCGCTGCGCCTGGCATGGATGGGAGTTCGACATCCGCTCCGGCAAATGCCTTGTCGACGAGAAGCTCAGGGCGCGCACTTTTCCCGTTCATGTCGATGGCGACGACATCTATCTCGAAATGCGCCGCTGACCGCCGCGTGCCGCAAATTTTGGAGTCCGGACGATGGAAACCGTGAAGTTCACCCAGATGAAGGATGGCGACCGCGAGGACTATGCCTTCCTGACCGAACATGAGACCGAATACGCCACCGGCACGGCCGATCGGCTGCTGGGGGCGATGGTCGAACTCGACAAATCGCTGTCGGGCTACAAGGTGACGCGGCTCGGCCATTCGCTGCAGGCCGCGACGCGCGCCTGGAATGCCGGTGCCGATATCGACTGGGTGGTGTCGGCGCTGCTGCATGACATCGGCGACATCTACGCGCCCTACAATCATGACGAATACGCGGCCGCCATCCTGCGTCCGTTCGTGCGCGAGCAATGCGCCTGGGTGGTGGAAAAGCATGGCGATTTCCAGCTGATCTACTATGGCGAGCATGTCGGTGCGAACCCGCACAAGCGGGATGCCTTCAGGAACAGCGCCTATTTCGACGACTGCGCCGAGTTCTGCGAGAAATGGGACCAGTCGAGCTTCGATCCGGACTATCCCACACGGCCGCTGGATTTCTTCGCGCCGCTGGTGCGGGAAGTGTTCGCCCGCAAGAGCTACGATCCCGCCATCGTCAGGCCTGGAATGCGCATTGCGATGTCGGATGAAGCGGCCGCCGCCGAGCGATCGCGCCTGTAGCGCCTGGCGACGAGGCTGAGATATTTCCCCAGGGGCGTGTCTTTGCCCGGTTTCGCCCTCGAAGGTTGCCCCCCTCAATTCAGCGGTGAACCGCCCTCGCGTTTGCGCCGATCCATATAGTCGCGCAGCGCCTCGTCGATGCCGGGATCGATCGGCGGCTGTTCGTATTCGGCGACCATGCGTTTCCACACGACATTGGCGCGCTCGCGCGCCGTGACCTGGCCGCGCTCGATCCAGGTGTCGTAATTGTCCCAGTTCGACACCAGCGGCGAATAGAAGGCGCGCTCGTAGCGCTGCATGGTGTGGGCGGCGCCGAAGAAGTGGCCGGCCGGGCCGACCTCGCGCACCGCTTCCAGCGCCAGCGTGTCGATGTCGACCACGGGCGGGTCGAAATAGGCCGACATCATCTGCAGCATCTCGGCATCGATGACCAGTTTCTCGAAGGATGCGGTGAGCCCACCGCCGAGCCAGCCGGCGGCATGCAGCACCAGGTTGGCGCCGCCCATCAGGCAGCCCCACAACGACATCGCGCTCTCATAGGCCGCCTGCGCGTCGACCGAATTGGCGGCGGTGACATTGCTGGAGCGGAACGGCACACCGATCAGCCGGCAGAGCTGCCCGGTGATCTGCGCGGCCTGCGTGTATTCCGGCGTGCCGAAGGCCGGCGCGCCGGTCTTCATGTCGACGTTCGAGGTGAAGCCGCCATACATGACCGGCACGCCGGGGCGCACGATCTGGGTCAGGACGATGCCGGCCAGCGCCTCGGCATGCTGCTGCGACAGCGCGCCGGCAAGCGTCACCGGGCTCATCGCGCCGGCCAGCGTGAAGGGCGTGATGACATTGACCTGGCCATGCTCGGCCAGCGCGATCAGACCTTCGGCCATCGGCTCGTCGAGCTGCAGCGGCGAGTTGGTGTTGATGATACCGGTGAAGACAGGCATCTCCCGTGCAAGGTTTTCGCGCGTCGTGCCGAGCGAAATCGCCACCATTTCCAGCGCGTCGATGGCGCGGCCCTGACCGAGGGTTTGCGGCTGCCAGTTCTTGTCGAGCAAGGTGATCTCGGCATAGTAGAGGTCGAGATGGCGCGTGTTCTGGTGCAGGTCGAGCGGCTCGAACGGGCCGCCGCCTTCCTGGTGCAGCACGTTGAACGACTGGATCAGTTTCAGATAGTCGCACATCTCGGCATAGGTGCCGGGGCGGCGGCCGCGATCATTGTCCATGACATAGGCCGGGCCGCCGACCGATGACAGGATGCAGTGCCGTCCGCCGACCTTGACGTTCTTGGCTGGATTGCGGGCGCGCAGCTCGAAGGATGACGGCGCCATGGCGACGCGCTCCATCACCATGGCGCGGTCGAAGCGCACCCGCATCTCGCCTTCGTCGACATCGCAGCCGGCCGAGCGATAGAGCTGCCGCGCCCGCGGCTGCAGCACGCGCATGCCGATTTCCTCGAGAATGGTGAGACCCATTTCGTGGATCGTCTGGACATGGTCGGCCGACAGGATCTCGATCGGCGCGTAGGGTCGCGTCAGCTGCTTCCACGGCCGCTGCTCGATGCCGCCGATCTCGCGCTGCGGGCGGCCGGGTCTGCGACGTGCGACAATGCGTTCCATGGCCTTCACTCCTTGTTTGACACAATTCCGAACGGAAAACCGCTTCACACTTTTCCTGGAATTGCTCCTATTCAGCGGCTGTGCGCATATCGAAATCCGTCACCGCATCGACGATCGGCGTGTCGCGGCGGTAGGGCTGCCAGCGGATCTTTGTGCCGATTTCGCGGGCAAGCTTATGGCCGCTGTGCACGGCATGGGCGATGGCGCCGGGCGCCAGCGTATCGCCGATGCGATCGACGCTTTGAATGCCGGCGGCCGCAAGCGCGTCCGTCCTTTCGGTGAGCGCCTCGAACAGCTCGTTGCGCGGCAAGCGGAGCCCGACGATCAGCACCGAGCGGCAAGCGATGCGGGTCTCCTCGCCGGTGAAAAGATGCGCCAGCGTCGCCGTCTCGCCATCGAAGGATTTCAGGAAATGCAGCGTTGTCACCGGCACCTTGCGCCTTGCCAGCGCGCGATGCACCAGCGGCAATTCATTGGTCATGATCGTCCAGGCTGAGGCCTGGCCGGCCGGGGTGACGTAGCTGACCGGAATACCTTGTCCTGCCAGGAACTCGGTCAGCACGCCGCCCATGTAGTAGTTGTCGAAATCGAAGACCAATGTCGGTCCCTGCGGGAGCCGGCCGGCGGCGATGTCGTCGGGTGTGAATACGTCGGGATGGTCGAGACGGCCGACCGGAATCTCGAGCGAGGAATAGAGCATGTTGGTCCAGCGCGCGCCGGTCGCCAGCACCACGCGCTCCGGGGCGAGATCGATGATCTCGTCCACGCCCAAAACACTCTCGGGATAGAGCGAGACATTGCCCATTTCGCTCAGGCGCCCGAGCCGGTACTCGACGACGCGGTACCAGGCCGACAGGCCGGGCAGCGTCTTCTCGAAGGTCAGCCGTCCGCCGAAGCTGCGGCTGCTGTCGGCGAGCGTCACCTCATGGCCGCGACGGCCTAGAGTGAGCGCGCATTCGAGCCCGGCCGGCCCGCCGCCGACGATCAGGATGCGTTCCGGCCTGTCGGTGCGCTCGACACGTTCGGGATGCCAGCCGCGCCGCCATTCCTCGCCGGCGGTGGGGTTCTGGGTGCAGCGCACCGGCACGCCGTCATGCCAGCTGGAAATGCAGATGTTGCAGCCGATGCATTCGCGGATTTCGGCCTCGCGGCCTTCGCGGATCTTGGCCGGCAGGAAGGGGTCGGCGATCGACGGCCGCGCGCCGCCGACGAAGTCGAGCACGCCGCGCTTGATCTGCGACACCATCGTGTCGGGCGAGGTGAAGCGGCCGACGCCAACCACCGGCTTTTTCGTCAGCGACTTGACGAAATCGATTACCGGCTCGTGGCTGCCTTCACCGGTGAAGCGTGAGGCCGAACAGTCGGTCGGGCTGGAATCCATCTTGACGTCGAACAGGTCGGGCAGGTCGGCCAAAAGTTCGATCAGCTCGTGCGCCTCGGAGGGCTGGTTGCGGCCGGGCCTGCCGCGCAGTTCCTCGAGGCTGACGCGCAAGGCGACGCCGCAATCCTTGCCGACGGCATCCTTGGTGACCTCGATCATCTCGCGCACGAAGCGCACCCGGTTCGCGATCGATCCGCCGTACTCGTCGGTGCGATGATTGTATTCCGGAAGCAGGAATTCGTAGCCGAGATAGCCCATGCCGGCGTAGACATAGACTATGTCGAAGCCGGCCGTGCGCGCCTTGCGCGCCGCCTCGGCCTGGCACCGCAGCACCTCTTTTATGTCGGCCTTGTCCATGGTCTTCGGCCGCAGATTGCCCATGAAGCCGACATGCGTGGCCATCCAGGGAATCCCCGACGGTGACAGCGGCGGCAGCCGGCTCGCCCTGTTCATCACGGATGCGCCGCCGTGCCAGAGCTCCACGCCGGCCAGCGAGCCATGGCGATGCACGGCTTCCGTCATCAGCGCATGGGCGCGGATGTCGTTGTCGTCCCATAGGGTGGCGAAAGGCAGCGGCGCGTCGTCGGAACTCGGGTCGATCGAACAGGCGCCGGTGCAGATCACGCCCCACCCGCCCTCGGCCTTGGCTTCGCGAAAGGCCGCACGCACCCTTGGAAGGGCGTTGGTCATGCCGCTGGCATGCGGCACTTGGTAGAAGCGGTTCGGCGCGGTGACCGGTCCGATGCGCATCGGCTCGAACAGGATTTCGTAGCGGGGATTGCAGGTCATCGGGGCTTCGCAAACATGCTTGTTGAACGATCGTACAACAAGCATATTCTGTGATATTGCAGAACGCAATGGCCCAAAGCGCCGATGCGTTGGTGATCTGTCCGGGAAGGGGTGCCCGTGCGCCGGGCGGCGGTACTGGGATGGACATGCGCGGCCTTGTCAGGCGATCAGATCGGGACCAATCTGGTTCAACGACGGCATACCCGCGAGCTTCAGGCCGTTGGCGACGTCCTCGAGCAGGATGTCGAGCACCCTGGCCACGCCGGCCTCTCCGCCGGCGGCGCCGAACAGGGCGGCCCGGCCGATCGCCGCCGCGGAGGCGCCGAGCGCACCGGCCTTGATGATGTCCATGCCGGTGCGGATGCCGGAATCGATGAGGATCGGAACCCCGCAACCCAGCGCATGGCGGACTGCCGGCAAGGCATCGATGCTCGAAATGGCGCCGTCGAGTTGGCGGCCGCCATGGTTGGACACCCAGATGCCGTCGGCGCCTGCCGCCACCAGGCTTGCCGCATCGCCTGCATGCAGCACGCCCTTCACCAACAGCCGGCCCTTCCACCAGTCGCGGATGCGGCGGAAATCGTCCCAGTCGAAACCAGCGTGGAGGTTGGCGCCGACGCGCGCGGCGATGGTCAGCCCGGCGCTGGTGTCGCCGAGATAGCCGCGAACGTTCTCGAATTGCGGCAGCCCGCCGCGCAGCAGCCGCAGCGACCAGCCGGGATGAGCCAAACCTTCCCAGAGATGGCGGGGCGAGGGGCGAAGCGGGATCGATATGCCGTTCCTGAGGTCCTTTTCGCGTCTGCCGCCGGCCTGCAGGTCGACGGTTACCACCAGCGTCGAATAACCCGTCTCCTCGGCCCGCCGCACCAGTTGCCGGTTGAATTCGAAATCCCTGAGCACGTAGAGCTGGAACCATAGCGGTCCCTCGACAGCCCTGGCCATGCGCTCGATGCTGGTCGTGGCCATGGTGGAGAGCGTGTAGGGGATGCCGCGCGCGGCGGCCGCCCTGGCGATGGCGATGTCGGCCCCGGGCCTGACCAGCGCGCAGGAACCCATCGGACTGATCACCAACGGCGTCGGCAAGGTCTGCGACCACAGCGACGTGGAAAGGGAGGGTCGGGACACGTCAGTGAGCACGCGTGGCAGAAGCCTGATCCGCTCGAAATCGGCGCGGTTGGCCTTGAGCGTCAGTTCCTGTCCGGCGCCGCCGTCGACGAATTCGAAGATCGATTTCGGCAGGCGGCGGCGGGCAAGGCTGCGGAAATCCTCGACCGAAACCATGCGATCGAGCGATCCCATTTTCAGACCTCGCCTGCCGTCATCGCCAGCCCCTCACGCCGCGGCTGCCAGCCGGTCGCAGACGGAATGGGTTATCTCGCGGGTCGAGGCGCTGCCTTTCAGATCGGCGCTGAGCAGGCCGCCGGCAAGGCAGGCTTCCGTCACGCCTCGGATCCGTTCGGCGGCCTGATTGAGCCTTCCGTCCTGATGCTTGTGGCCGAGCCAATCGAGCATCGAGGCGGCCGACAGGATGGTGCCGTAGGGGTTGGCGATGCCCTTGCCGGCAATGTCGGGCGCCGAGCCGTGCGCGGCCTGGAAGAAGCCGTTGGCGTCGCCGATCTCGGCCGACGGCGCCATGCCCATGCCGCCGACCGTGGCCGCCGCGAGGTCGGAGAGGATGTCGCCGAACATGTTCTCGCTGACGATGACATTGAAATGGCCGGGCTTCAGCACGAGATGCATGGCCATGGCGTCGACCAGCGCATATTCGGTGGCGATGTCGGGGTAGCCCTGTGCCACCTCGTCGAAGACGGAGCGGAAGAAGGCATAGCTGCGCAGCACATTGGCCTTGTCGCAGCAGGTCACCCGGCGCACGCCGTCGCGCGGCGCGCCGTTTGACTGCCGCGCCAGCTCAAAAGCCTTGCGCACGATGCGTTCGATGCCGGTGCGCGTCTGCACCAGCGTGTCGACCGCAACCTCGCCGCGCAGCAGCGCGCCCGAGCCGCGCGCGGCGTAGAGCCCCTCGCTGTTCTCGCGCAGGATGATGTAGTCGATGTCGCCGGCCTTGATGCCACTCAACGGGCTCTGCACGCCCTCGAACAGCCGGATCGGGCGGATGTTGGCATAGAGGTCGAGTTCGAAGCGCAGCTTCAAGGTGAAATCCAGCCCTGCCTCGGTGCCGTCGGGGTGGACGACGCCCGGCAGGCCGCCGGCGCCATGCAGGATGGCATCCGCCGCCCGGCAGGCCTGGAAGGTCGGTTCGGGAAAGCTCTGGCCGGTCTTCAGGAAGTGCTCGGCGCCGGCCGGATAGTCGCTGAAGCGCAACCGGCTGTTGGGCCCGAGCGCGGCCTTCACCACCTCGACCGTGGCGGCGCAGACTTCCGGGCCGATGCCGTCGCCATGCACCACGGCGATTTCGTAGACAGGCTTCATCGCCGAACCCTCACGGACAACAATCTCTCAGATGCACTTGCCGCCATCGACGTTGAGGTCGACACCGGTGATCATGCTGGCCTCGTCGGAGCACAGGAAGGCGGCGGCATTGCCCATGTCCTGTGGCGTCGAGAGCCGGCCGATCGGGATGGTGGCGACGACGCGGGCGCGGTTCTCCTCGCCGGAGCCGATGAAGGTTGACAGAAGCGGCGTGTCGCCGGCGACCGGGTTGATGGCGTTGACGCGGATGCCGAAGGGCGCGAGTTCCACCGCCATCGCCCGCGTGGCGGCGATCGCCCAGCCCTTGGAGGCATTGTACCAGGTGAGGTTCGGCCGCGGCGAGACACCGCCAGTGGAGGCGACGTTGAGGATGGCGCCCGATTTGATGGCTTTGAAATGCGGAACGACCGCGCGGGCGCCGTTGTAGATCGAGCGCATGTTGACGTCAGCGATGCGGTCGAACAGCTCCTCCTCCATCGTCTCAAGCGGCAGTGGCGGCTGGGCGACGCCGGCATTGTTGACCAGTATGTCGAGCCCACCAAAAGCCGAGCGGGCGAGGTCGGCGGCCGCTTCGAAGCTGCCCACGGTCGAGACATCGCCGGTGATCGGCCGCACCTTTTCGCCGGCCTCGCTTGCGACCCTGGCCGCTGCTGCCTCATCGCGGTCCATCAGCACGACCAGCGCGCCCTCGGCGACGAATTTCCTGACGATGCCTTCGCCAAATCCCGAACCGCCACCGGTGACGATGGCGACCTTGCCAGCAAGTCTCATATCTGTTCCTCCGTTGCCGGCACCATCGGGGAAGTCGCTTGGATTGCACAGTCCGATTATCTGAACGCCCTTTTAGCTTTCCTTGTTTGAGCTCGCCGGTGGCGGGAGTAATAGTCGCGGCGGAATTCGTGAGGAGGACGCGATGACGCTGAATTTCGACCCGAGGGCGAAGGCCGCGACGCTCTACCACGGCGAATTCCGGCCGATGTTCATCGGCGGCAAGTGGGTTGCGGCACAGTCCGGTGAGGTGATGCAGGCGCTCAACCCGGCGACGGGCGAGGTGCTGGCGACGGTGCCGCGCGGCGGGGCCGCTGACATCGATGCGGCGGTGGCCGCCGCACGCGCGGCCTTCGAAGGCCCATGGTCGAAATTCTCGCCCTATGAGCGGCAGTGCGTGCTGTTGCGCATCGCCGATCTGTTCGAGACGCATTGGGAAGAGCTCAGCGTTTCCGACACGCTCGACATGGGGCTGCCGATCACGCGCACGCTGGCCAACCGGCGCCGCGTCATCGGCATGCTGCGCTTCTATGGCGGCATGGCGACGGCGCTGCATGGCGAGGCGATCGACAATTCCATTCCCGGCGAGATCGTCTCCTTCACTAGGCGCGAGCCGGTCGGCGTCGTCGGCGCCATCATTCCCTGGAACGCGCCGACTGCCGCCTCGATCTGGAAGATCGCGCCGGCGCTCGCCACCGGCTGCACCATCGTGCTGAAGCCTTCCGAGGATGCCTCGCTGACGCCACTGCTGATCGCCAGGCTGATGCAGGAGGCCGGCGTGCCCGACGGCGTCGTCAACATCGTCACCGGCACTGGCGCCGAGGCCGGCGCGCGGCTTGCCGAACATCCCGACGTCAACAAGATCGTCTTCACCGGCTCGACGCTGACTGGCCAAGCGATCGCGCGGGCGGGCGTCACCAACCTCAAGCGCGTGTCGCTGGAACTCGGCGGCAAGTCACCGATCATCGTCTGCCGCGACGCCGACATCGACAAGGCGGTTCCGGTGGCGGCGATGGCGGTGTTCATACATTCGGGCCAGATCTGCATCGCCGGCTCGCGGCTGTTCGTGGCGCGCGAAATCCATGATGAATTCGTGCGCCGGGTCGCCGAGTTTGCCGGCAAGCTGCGCATCGGTCACGGCATCGAGGCGGAGACCGAAATCGGGCCGCTGATCAATGCCAGGCAGGCCGGCAAGGTGGAGGGCTACATCAAGGCCGGCAGCGACGAGGGCGCCGAACTGGTCGCGGGAGGCTCGCGGCTGACGGGCGCGCTCTATGATGGCGGCAATTTCATCGCGCCGACCGTGTTCGGCGCGGTGTCGGACAAGATGACCATCGCGCGCGAGGAGATATTCGGGCCGGTCATTTCCGCCATGCCCTTCGACACGCTGGATGAGGCGGTCACGCGCGCCAATGCCACGCCCTATGGGCTGGCGGCCGGCATCTTCACCACGCATCTCGGCACCGCGCACAAGCTGGCGCGCCGCGTCAAGGCCGGCTCGGTCTGGGTCAACATGTACCATGCCATCGACCCTGCGGTGCCGTTCGGCGGCATGAAGATGTCCGGCTATGGCCGCGAGGGCGGCATCGAGCATCTGCATGAGTATCTGGAGACCAAGGCCGTCTGGATCCAGACCGACTGACGGGTATGCCGATATTCAGGTGAGGGCGGCCTGCAAATGACTGATGCCTGTGCTTCCGGTGCTCACGTACTTTAAGTACGCTCCGCTCCGGTTCTCGGCATCAGCCATTTTCGGCTCGCCCTGACCTGAATCTCGACACACCCTGGCGCGTGCGGGAGGAGCCCGTCCGAAAAGTTGCTCAATGCGCCAGTTCGCGCAGGTTGGTGCGGATGAGGTTCATCAGCTGTTCGGAGAAGGAGTGGTGCACGTAGCCTCGCGCCGTGATGATGCCGACGGAGCGGTGGGCGTCGCGGTGGTCGATGGGCACGACGCGCATGCGCTCGTCATTGCGTGAGATGGCGATGCCGGGGACGACGCACACACCCAGGCCGGATGAGGCAAGCGCCACCGCGGTCTGCGCGCTCTCGACCTCATATTGCGGCTTGAGCTCGATGCCTTCCGCCGCCGTGAGCCGATCGACAAGGCCGCGTACCGCCGTCTTGCGGTTGAGCAGGATCAGCGGGTAGCGCAGCAAGTCGGATAAAAGCAGCTTCTTTTCGCCGCCGTGGATTTCCGTAGGAATGCAGGCCATCAGCGGATCGTCGAGGATGGATTCGAACTGGAAGTCCGTGAGATTCGGCAGTTCAGGACCGATATAGAACTCGACCTCCTGCTGCTGCAAAAGGCTCAGCGCCGCCTGGGGCGGGGTTTCGATGACCTCGACGATCGAGCGGGGATAGCGCAGCTTGAATGTCGCCAATATGTCGCCCAGCCGGCTTGCGGCCAGCGTCGGGGCGCAGGCGATCTGGACCTTGCCCTTGCGCCGCGCGGCGATCTCGGTCAGCCGGTCGAGGCTGGTCTGCACCTGCGACATCGCGTTGGCGATCTCCTCGAACAGGACCTGGCCTTCCGGCGTCAGGCTGGCGCGCTGCGCGGTGCGGATGAAGAGCGATATGCCGATCTGCTCCTCGAGGTCGCGGATCTGCATCGAGACCGCCGATGGCGAGCGGTTGCTCTCTTCGGCAGCACGACGGAAGCTGCCGTTTTCGGCGGCAAGCAGGAACGTCTGCAGAAGTTTGAGGTTGATGCTGGACATGTCCGCTCGGGCAGGTGGTCTGACCTCCTGACCTATTCAGACGCGGAACCGATTGCAAGGCAATAGGCCGGGCCAGCCATTGGTCCTGGCTTAGCCGGCGAAACATTGCCTTTCTTTGCGACCATCAATGCACTGCAGCAAACATCACGCGTTCCTCGGTCGCTTCCGACAGCATCATCTCCTCGACCACGCGGCCGCGCTTGACAACCAGGATGCGGTCCGAAACGGCCAGGATTTCAGGCAGATAGGACGAGATGACGACGACGGCCATGCCCTGATCGGCGAGATCGCTGATGAGCTGGTGGATCTCGACGATGGCGCCAACATCGACGCCGCGCGTCGGCTCGTCGAAGATCACCAGCTTCGGCTTCTGGATCAGCGATTTGGCGATCACTACCTTTTGCTGATTGCCGCCGGAAAGCTCGATCATCCGGGCGCGGTCGCTGGTCTGCCGCAGGCTCAAGCGCTCGCCCCATTCGCGGGCAAGCTGCCTGGCGCGCGCCAAGGACACCATCGAGACCGGGTTGGCGCCCTCGGTGAGTTCGCCCATCTGCAGGTTCTCGCCGGCCGTCATGGTCTCGAAGAAACCGTCGAGCTTGCGGTCCTCGGTGACATAGACGATGCCGTCGCGCACCGCCGGCCGCGGCACGCGGTAGCGCACCGATTTGCCGAGCAGGCGGATTTCGCCGCCATGGAAGATGTTGCGCTTCAGCAGGCCGGCAACGACCTTGGCCATTTCGGTGCGGCCGGCGCCGACAAGGCCGAACATGCCGGTGACCTGGCCCGAAAAGACCGAGAAGGAGGAGTTGCGCACCAGGCCGGCGCAGGAGAGGTTCTCGACCGAAAGCACATTGTCGCCATAGGGCCGGGCCGTGCGCTTGACCTCGCCATGCAGCGTTTCGGTCAATGTGCGGCCGACCATGGCCTGCACGATGGTGGCGCGGGTGAAGCCCTTGGCGTCTCCCGAAGCCACGATCTCGCCGTCGCGCATGACGGTGATGCGGTCGGCCACGGCCAGCGCCTCTTCCAGCGCATGGCTGATGAAGATGATGGCGATGCCTTCCTTTACCAGGCGCTGCTGCAGGTTGAAGAAATGGCTCTTCTCTTCCGGCGTCAGCGTCGCCGTCGGCTCGTCGAAGATGATGACGCGGGCCTTGTGGTGGACGGCGCGCGCGATCTCCACCATCTGCTTGTGCGCCGCGCCAAGCGTGCTGACTTGCGCGGTCGGGTCGACCTGAAATCCCATGCCGGCAAGGAACTGCCGCGCCTGGATGTAGAGGCCGCGCAGCCGGTTGAACATCTTCTCTTCGCCGAGATAGAGGTTCTGCGCGACCGTCATGGCCGGCACCAGATTGGTTTCCTGGAACACCATGGCGATGCCGGCGCGCAGCGCTTCGGCGGGTGCCGCGAAGGACACCGCCTTGCCGTCGAAGGTCATCTTGCCCTCTGTCAGCTTGAAGACACCAGCCATGACCTTGGTCAGCGTCGACTTGCCGGCGCCGTTTTCGCCGAGCAGCGCGTGGATCTCGCCCTTGCGCAGGTCGAAATTGACGTTCTTGAAGGCGGGGATGCGCGAGAAGGCCTTGGTGGCGTCCCTGAGTTCGATGATGTTATCCGACATCGCTTAACCCCGCTTGCCGCCGGCGGCGCCGGCCACGCGCACCACCCGCGATCCGCCGCGCGAGGCGACGAGCAAATCGTCGCCCGCCTCACAGGCGCTGACCGTGCCGTGCACCGTGCCGTCGGCGCGCGAATGAAAGCTCGACAGCGGCTTCATGTTCTGGTCGCAATGTACCACCAGCCCATAGGATCGGGTGACCGCATAGGGCTTCAGCACGTTCATCTGCTTCAGCTGGCTGCCTTGCATCGGCTCGCGGTAATCGCGCCATGAGCTCAGCGAAGGCGCCATCCAATACGCTTCCGGGACCTCGGCCAGCATGCGCTTGCGATAGGTCTCCTCGCGCAGGATGAATTCCACCAGCTGGTTGCGGACGGAATAGAAGGTCAGCCAGTAGCCGGCATTGAAGGCGGGCGCGATGCGGGCGGGATAGGCGGGCAGATGGTCCAGCACCGGCAACGTCGCCTTGGTGGCGAGGTCGATCGCCAGCACGCGGTGGCGCCAGGCTTCGGTGACGTAGATGCGGTTCGAACCGGTGGTGGCGATGCCGGCGGGCCAGGCCAGGCCGTCGCGGATCAGCTCCAGCCGGCCGCTTTTCAAATCGAGGCGCCAGAGCGAGCCGGAAGCGTTCTTCTGCATCAGGTCGCGGCGCCAGCCGCTCGCCGGCAGCGAGGCCGAACCGTTGGCGATCAGCAGGCTGTTGCTGTCGAGGAAGGTGAGGGCGGTGATGCAGGAGAGCCGCAGGGCCTCGTCGCCCGTCGCTTCGCGCCCGTCATGCAGGCCGCCGCGGATGACGACGCCCTTGCCGTCGATCGCCAGCGCCGTCATGCCGCGGGCATGGGCAAGTGCTGTGATCTCGCCCGAAAATTCCTGCAGTATTTCGGCATGGCCGTCGGCGCCGAAACGTACCAGAGAGGCGGTGCTGCTGGCCAGCACGCCCTTGTCGGTGCGCACGAGATTGTCTGAATTGGCGAGGCTGGCGAAGGTCTCGGCCTCCTCCAATCCCTGGTTGGGCAGCAGGGGGCCGTCGAGCGTCGGCACCGTCACCGCCCAGTCGCCACGGCCGAGGAAGCGGTCGAAAAACTGGCTCACGGCGCTCATGCCTTTTTGCCCCAGTAGGAATCCGAGCTGAACCAGTTCTGGTCGACGCCCTTCAGCGGCAGCGTGCCCATGCGGTTGTTGAAGATGCCGCAGAGATAGAGCACGCCCTTGTGCTCGCGCATCGAGGTGATCATCGGATGTTTCTCGCCGGCGCGGTCCCACAGGCTTTCGAGGATCTGGCCGTTCTCGTCGAAGCGCAGCACGCAGCCGGTGTTGAGGTTGGGCATCAGCCAGGCGTCTTCCGAAACGCGCCGCGCCATGCGGCGGCGGAAGCCCGGCATTTCCAGCGACAAATCGAGCGCCGGCGTGCGCATGCCCATCAGGGCAAGCCAATAGGTGCCGTCCGAGGCGCGGTTGATGTTGTCGGGATAGCCGGGCAAGCCTTCGATGACGCGCTCGACCTTGCCCTTCTTCGGGCCGTCGAAATAGTAGCGGCTGATGCGGCAGGCCCAGCTTTCGGCGAACAGCACCGACTGGCCGTCGAAGGCGGTGCAGATGCCATTGGGGAAGACCAGGTTCGACAGCAGCGTGCGGGTCGAACCTGTGCGCGGATCATGGACGATGATGCGGCCGTTGCCTCGGCTTTCCAGCGCATCGGCGTACCAGTCATGCATTTCGAAACGTACGGTCGCTTCGGAAAAGACAATACGGCCGTCGGGAAGGATGTCGCAGTCGTCGGCGAGCTTCATGGTCGAGTCGTCGACGACCGAGGTCAGCGAGCGGTTGGTCTCGGCCGTCAGCAGCTTCACCGCGCCGTCCGGTGCCACCCGGTAAAGGCCCATGCCGGCGACGCAGATGACCAGATTGTCGTCGCGGTCGAAGGCCATGCCGAGCGGCGAGCCGCCAATATGGGCGAACACTTCGCTCTGCGTATAATGCGGCGGCTGGAAGCGTAAAATGTCGCCCTGGCGGGTGCCGGTGTAGAGGCGGTCCTGGCGATCGAAGATGACGTCCTCGGCGCCGTCGAGGACGCCAAGGCCGATGACGCCGACATCCTTCAACCGGTCGTTCACCGCGATCGGCGTGCCCGGCGCGGTGGAGATCGGCTCGCGCATCTTGGCGAAGGTCGGCGAGATGTAGACGCTGCGCAGGATCTTGTGACGGTTCTTGACCCAGCGCACGTCGAGCAGGACCGAGAAAAGCAGCACGAGGCCAAGGATCAGGGAGTTGACCGGGCCGGATACGGCCAGAGCAAGCAGGCTGTTCGACAGGACGAGCACGAAGACCGTGCCCATCAACGCCTTGGCCACCGAGCCGCGCCCGCCGCCAAGTGAGATGCCGCCAAGCACGGTCGCGGTGAGCACCTGCAGTTCGAGGCCGGTGCCGATATCGGAGGCCGCACTGCCGATGCGGGCCGAGAAGAAGAAACCGGAGAGCGCGACCAGCACCGAGCACAGAACATAAGCGCTGAACAGAGTGAAACGCACATTGATGCCGGCATTGTAGGCCGAGCGGCGCGCGCCGCCGACCGCGAACAGCCGCCAGCCATAGCGGGCACGCGACAAAACGAGATGGATCGCCAGCGCGATGACGACGAAGACGGCGAAGGAGGTCGGCACGCCCCAGATCGTGCCGAAGCCGAGGAAATCATAGGTCGGCGAATTAGGCCCGCTGGTGACGATCGGCGTCGAAACCTGCGGGAAGATGACGTCGAAGGTCGATCGGTAGATGATCAGCGTGACCAGCGTCGTCAGGAAGGCCCGCATGCGCAGGAAGCCGACGAGCAAGCCGTTGATGGCGCCGCAGACGACGCCGAGCCCGAGGCATGCCAGCAGGCCGGTGCCAAAGCTCCATTGGCCGACATTCATGCCGTAGAGCGTCACCAGCACGGCCAGCGCGAAGGTCGAACCAACCGACAGGTCGATGCCGCCCGAGACCATGACGATGGTCATGCCGAGCACGACCAGGCCAAGCTCGGCGGTCTGGCCGCTGAGATTGGTCAGCGTCGCGACGCTCCAGAAGCCCGGCACGATCGAGCCGAAGATCGCGCACAGGATGACCAGCGCCGTGAAGGGGATGACGCTGTCGATCCACTTCTTGGTCAGGATCTCCCCGACCACATGGTCGGGGAGCAGGCGGTAGCGCCAGCGCACGAGGCTTTCGGCCATGCTCATCGAAAAGTCCGTTACTTGATGTCTTCAGGCTTCCAGCAGTTCCGGCCGGTCGCGTTGGTCTTGTCGACACGGGTGATCGGGCCGAAGAAGATGGTCTTCTCGCTGCCCGCTTGCCGGTCGGGATGCTGCAGCAGTTCGGAAATCTGCTGCGCGGCGATCTCGGCCTGGATCGGGGCATTGAAGTTGAAGATCACATCGAGCAGGCCGTTCTTGATGCTGTCGCACCCCGTGGCGGCACCCGCGCCATTGGTCACGATGGTGACCTGGTCCTGCTTGCCGGCAGCCGCGACGGCGGCACCGGCGCCGACCTCGGCATTGTCCCAGATGCCCATGATGCCGCAGAGGTCTGGATGCTGCTGCAGCACCGTCTCGGTGATCTGGCGGGCCTTTTCGCTCATATAGTCGGCGGGCTGGTCGGAGACGAGCTGCAGTTCGGGATTGGCCTTCAGCACCTCGTCGATGCCGGTTCGCATGTAGATGTTGGCGGCGCCCGTCTGCACGCCGGCAAGCCAGACCACCTTGTGCGAGACGGCGTTCGGCCCGGTGCAGTGCTTGGCCAGTTCGCCCATTTCCAGGCGGCCCATCTCGATCCAGTCATTGCCGACATAGGAGTCGGTCTGGGTGGCCGACTGCATGTTGACCTGCAGCACCTTGATGCCGGCCGCCTGCGCCTGCTTGAGCAGGCGGGCGTAGGTCTGGACATCGGGATTCTGCACGATGATCAGGTCCGGCTTCTCGGCGATGGCGCCCTGCATGGCGCGGATGCCGGCATTGGTGTCACCGTTGGGATCGCGCACTTCGAGGCTGAAGCCATAGCGGGCGGCGTGACGCTGCCACACCATCACCCAGGCCTGGTTGAGGTCCATGCCTTGCGAGATCGGCACGAAGATCACCTTCTTGCCCTTGAGCGTTTCCAGATAGGGCGCCCGACCGACCTGGTCGGTTTCCTGCGCGGTGCCGACGTTGGCCGCTCCCAGCAGCGCAAGCGCGGTCAGGCCTGCGAACAGGCCGTTCTTGAATAGCTTCATGGTTTCCTCCCTGATTTGATGAGTTCTTGTTTCAGATGTCGCCGCTCTGCGAGGTCTGCTCGTCGCGCGGATTGATGATGGCGTCGATCGCCAGCGCGCCCAGCAGGATCACACTCTTGATCAGGTTCTGGCTGGTGTAGCTGAAGTTCAGGATCGTCATGCCGTTGGTCAGGATGCCGACCAGGATGGTGCCGACGATGACGTTGCGCACGCCGCCCTGGCCGCCGGAGAGGCCGATGCCGCCAAGCACCACGACCAAAAGCACGTCGTAGATCAAGCTGGAGTTGTAGAGGCGGGTGTCGATGCCGGTGACCAGCCCCAGCATGATGGTGCCGGCAGTAAAGGCGATGAGCGCGCTGATGACGTATTGGGTCACGATGATCGGGCGCGTCGGCAGGCCGGTGGTGCGGGCCGCGTTAGGATTGTCGCCCGTTGCATAAACCAGCCGGCCGAAGCGGGTCTTTTTCAGGAAGAAGCCCATCAATGCCGCGACCGCCGCGAAGATGACCACGACCATCGGGATGCCGAGGACGGTGCCGCTGCCGACGAATTTCAGCCAGCCGATGTTAGACGGAGCATAGAGCACGTCGGAGGCAAAGACGATGCGGCCGGAGCCGTAGACCGAGGAGGCGATGGCAAGCGTGGCGAAGATCGGCGGGATTTCGGCCACCGCCACCATGATGCCGGTGAACAAGCCGATTGCCGCGGCCAGAAGGGCACCGCAGAGCACGGCCAGCGTGAAATCGATGCCCCAGGTGGAGATCCAGATCGAGAAGGCGACGCCGACCACCATCACCGCGACCATGGTGAGATCAATGCCGCGGCCAACGACGATGAAGCCCATGCCGACCGCCAGCGTGCCGAGGATGGAGACGTTCTTGAGGATGGCGATGATGTTGCCCTGGCTCAGGAAATTGTTGAGCGTCGCCGAGAACACAACAAAGAGGATGACCGAGATCGCAACGACGACGAGCTCCTGGGACAGTTTGATGCCCGAGCGCGCGCCGTCGGATTTGCCCGAACCAGCCAATTTCCTTCCTCCCTCGCTGCCAGCCTCAACTGGCAGCTTGCCTGAGCGGCGTTTGCCGCTCCGGCGTTTCCTCCACAGCCCTGAGCCGGCTGCCTCCCGCAAGACCATTGCGGCTCGACGCGGCAGGGGCAATTTCGATTTTCTGATGCGCTGTGCAGTTCGCTCCGGCGGGCGGGGCAGGCGAACCCTTGCCAGGGAACCTTTGTCCGGCCGGTGATTTTTGCCTATATAGGAAGCGTGAACGGCCAGGAGGGTGTTGCCGATGACGACGAAACGCTTTGCGATCTGCGCTCTTGCCCTGGCGACGGCCTGCGGCATGACCGCGCCGGCATCCGCCGGGGCCAAGCACCGCCACCACACTCAGAACCACTACTACAATCAGGCCGAGCCGGAACGCTATGTTCCCGCCGATGACGATCTCATCGGCTTCCTGTTCGGCGGCCCGCGCTATTATGACCAGCAGCTGTTCACCACCGCCGCCGGCGCCTGCTCCTACAATCGGGTGGGGCCGGACGCGAATGCGATAAACAAGATCAACGATCACCATTGCGGGAAATGATCGGCTGATCTGCCTTTGGCGCACCCAGGCCGGTCTCCTCACGAAAGCTTACGGACATGATGGCGGCGGCTCGATGCCGCCGCTGTTTTGCTGCCCATTGCGCATTGGCGATTTCAAGCTATGATGAAATTCGCCAACCGTGAGGTGAATATGAAAAAAAACTCCAAACCTGTCGCTGTTGAAGCGGCAACGGCCGAGGATGCGCGTGAAATCGCGCGCCTGTTGAGCTGGGCTTTCGGCTTCGGCAAGGCACGGGCGGACGAATATATCGCCCATGCCGGCCTTGGCGCGCTCAGGCTGCTGCGCGGCGAAAGCGGGCATCCGGAGGCCTGCGCGGCACTGCTCGAAACGGCGCATGTCTTCCATGGCAGACCGGTGCGGGCGGCCAACATCGCGCATGTGGCGATCGCGCCGGAGCGTCGCGGGCAGGGGCTGGCGGTGCCTTTCGTCGACGCGTTGTGCGCGGAGGCCCAGGCCAAGGGCGCGGCCATCGCCACGCTGTTTGCCTCGACGCGGCCGGTCTATCGCAAGAGCGGTTTCGAGCTCGCCGGCCATGAGATCATCTATGAAGCCGAGACGGTCAGCCTGCCGGCGGCTAGCAGGCTCGCCTTCGAACGCGTCGATCTGGACGATCCGCGCCTTGCCGATGCCTATGCCGTCAAGGCGGGCCGCGAGGCCGGGCTGCTCAGTCGTGGCCCGGCGCATTGGAACGAGTTGCGGCGGGAGCCGACCGATGCGGTCGCCGCCTATCTGGCCGAAGGCGACGAAGCCTATCTAATCCTCGATATGGGCGACGAGGCCCGTCTCGATGTCCGCGACTGGTACACTGCTTCGCCTGACGCCGCGCAAGGGTTGCTTTCGTTCCTGGCCAGGTTCCGCTCGGTCTATCCGGTCGTGCGCTGGCATGGCGGCCCGCAGGACGATCTGGTGGCGGCGATGCCGGACAAGGGCTGGCGCCTCGCCCATCAAGAGGAATGGCTGTTGCGGGTGCTCGATCCGGCCGCGGCGCTGCGCCAGCGCGGCTACCATGCCGACGATATAAGGCTGGCGCTGCGTATCGAGCAGGCGGAGATGGCGCTGGAGATCGCGATCAGCGGTGGCGCGGTCGAGGTCCGCGAGGCGGCCGGCGGGTGCCCGACCGTTACCCTGCAGGCCCCGGCCTTCGTGCAGATATTCACAGGCTTTCGCAGCGCCTCGAAACTGGCGCAGTATGGCCAGGTGACAGGCGAGGCGGCTGCCATACGTCTGTGTGACCAGCTGTTTGCCGGACCACCACCCTGGGTGGCCGAACATTTCTAAGGACGGAATTCATGACACATGCGCTTATTGCCTCGCTGAGGGCGGCGGCTGGAGACATGACGCCGGCACTGGCGCGCGTCGCCGAGACGGTGCTGGCGCAGCCCGACGTCACCTTGCGCCAGAGCATCACCGAGCTTGCCGAGGCCTCGGCCTCGTCCGAGGCCAGCGTCATGCGCTTCTGCCGGGACCAGGGTTTTACCGGCTTCCAGGATTTCAAGCTGGCGCTGGCCAAGGAACTGGCGACCGATGAACGGGCGCGGGACATCGGCCTGCCGACCGACGACATCCAGCGGCTGGTGGAAACCGCCATCATCTCGCTGCGCGAAACCGAGCAACTGATCGTCCGGGAGGATATCGCCACGGCCTCACGGCAGCTGCTGGCGGCGACGGCGATCGACTGTTTCGGCATCGCCGCCTCCGCCATCACCGCGCAATACCTCGCCTACAAGATGACCCGCATCGGCAAGCTCAGCCGCGCGCTGGGTGACGCGCATCTGGCGGTCATGGCGGCCGGCACCACGCAGAAGGGCACAGTGCAGGTGGTGATTTCGAGTTCCGGCTCGACCGTGGACGCGGTGCGCATCGCCGAGCTTGCCCGCTCGCAGGGCGCCTTCGTCATCGGCATCTCGAACCGTTCGAAGAGTCCGCTGGTCGCGGCCTGCGACCTCGCGCTGATCGCGTCCTGGCCGGAAACGCCGCTGACCGGTGGTGCCTTTCCGTCGAAGATCAGCCAGTTGCTGATTGTCGATGCGCTGGTGGCCGAGATGATGCGGCAGGAGCCGGCGCGGCTGGCGTTGGTCGGCCGCACGGCGGAGGTCGTGAGTGACCGCAGCTTCTGACCGTGCGATCTTCGCCATCGACATTGGCGGGACCAAGATCGCCGCCGCCGAAGTGCGTGGCGGGAAGTTGCTGGACAGGCGCCAGACGGCGACGCCGAGAACGGGCAGGGGCGACGATATGGTCGCGGCGATTGCCGGGCTTGCGCCCAGGCACGCGTTCGACGCCGTCGCCGTCGCCACCACCGGCATCGTCCGCGACGGCGCGCTGACGGCGCTCAATCCGCAGACCTTGCCGATCGAGAATGGCTATCCGTTGGCCCGGGCGCTCGAGGCAGCACTTGGCGTGCCGCCGCTGGTCGTCAATGATGCGCAGGCGGCGGCCTGGGCTGAATTCACCGTCGGCGCCGGCCGCGGCTTTCGCAACTTCGCTTTCTTCACGGTTTCGACAGGCATTGGCTGCGGCCTGGTGATCGACGGCCGGCTGCAGACCGGCGCCGCTGGGCTTGCGGGCCATGTCGGGCACACAATGTCCGAACCCGGCGGGGTGATGTGCGGCTGCGGCCGGCGCGGCTGCCTGGAGACGATCGCTTCGGGTACGGCACTTGCGCGGCGCGGCAGCGGGCGGCTCGGCCGCCCGGTTGACGCGCCGTATCTGTTCGCCGCCGCAAGGCAAGGCGACGCAATCGCCGCCGAGGTGATCGCGGCCGCCGTCGAGGCTCTGGTTGACAGCTTCGCCGACCTGACGGCGTCCGTCGACATAGATGGCTTTGCCGTCGGCGGCGGTGTCGGGCTGGCGGAGGGGTTCATTGCGGCCTTGCAAGCACGTTCCCGGCAGCTTCCGGCCGTTTTCCAGCGCCCGATCCTTGCCGCGCAGGCTGGCGCCGATGCGGGGCTGCTAGGGGTCGCGCTGCTTTATGAAGGAAATTTTCATCTAAAATAGTTTCTTGACAAAAAGTTTCATCCGCGCTTGATTGCAGGGGTAACGCTCGAAGGAGAAACCCCAGGTGCAAGGCGATGTGCTCGCTCAGCTCGATGGAACGCTGGTCGTCTCGTGCCAGGCTGAATCCCGCATGCCGCTCGACGCTCCCGAGCATATCGCCGCCATTGCCCGGTCGGTCGTCCTCGGCGGCGCGGCCGGCGTGCGCATCGAGGGCGTCGCGAACATCGAAGCCGTGCGCAGGCAGGTCGGTGTTTCCGTCATCGGCCTGATCAAGGCGCGCCGTGCCGAGACCGAGATCTACATCACCCCGACGCTCGCCAATGTGGCGTCGGTCATCGATGCCGGCGCCGACATCGTGGCTCTCGACGCCACCAACCGGCCACGCCCGACCGATCTCAAGACGATGTTCGATGCGATCGCGCAGAAGGGACGCCTGTCGATGGGCGATGTCAGCACGCTCGATGAAGGCAAGCGCGCCCTCGACGCCGGCGCCTCGCTCATCAGCACCACCATGGCCGGCTACACGCCCTATTCCAACCAGCAGCGCGGGCCGGATTTCCAGCTCATGAAACAGCTCGCCGGCGCCGGCCTGCCGTTTGTCGCCGAAGGCCGCATCTGGACGCCGCAGGAAGCCGTCCACTGCTTCGAACTCGGCGCTCGTTTTATCGTCGTCGGCGGCGCCATCACGCGGCCCGACGCCATCACCCGTGGCTTCGTTGACCAGGTCGCGTCGTGGAGCGCCAATCCGCAATTGAAGAGGAACCAGTCATGATCAAGCGCCGCCGCGTTGCCGTTATCGGTGCAGGCTTCATGGGCTCCATGCACGCCGCGATCTTCGCCGACATGGTCGGCTGCGAACTGGCGGCGATCGTCGATCCCAATCTGGAGCTGGCCGGCGCCGTCGCCGCCAAGGCGCCGGGCTGCAGGGTCTATGCCGGCCACGATGCATTGCTGGCAGGGGAGCGCGATCTCGACCTCGTCTCGATCTGCACGCCCGACAATCTGCACCTGGCGCCGGCGGTTGCCGTGGCCAAGGCCGGCATCAGCATCTTCGTCGAAAAGCCGATCTCCTCCACGGTCGCGGATGCGAAGGCCATCATCGCGGCCTGCGAGGCGGCCAAGGTCAAGCTCGGCATCGGCTATCTCCTGCGCTTCGATCCGCGCTACGCGGCGGCAAAAGAATTGATGACTTCAGGCAAGATCGGCGCCCCGATCCACATCTATGCCCGGCGCAACAGCGCCCGCACCGAAGGCCCCAAGCGTTACGGCGGCAAGCTGCCACTGGCGCTGCATGTCACCGTGCACGATGTCGACATGGTGCTGTGGATGCTCGACGGGCAGCACCCGGTTTCCGTCTATGCCCAGCAGACCGACATTCTGCTCGGCGCGTCGGGCACGCAGGACAGCCTGGCCGCGATCGTGCGCTTCTCCGGCGGCACGGTGGTGAATTTCGAAAGCGCCTGGTCGCTGCCGGCCGGCGCGCGCCACATGATCGATGCGCGCATGGAGCTGATCGGCACGGAAGGTTCGTTCGAGGTTCAGTGCGGTGACAGCGGCCTCTACTACGCCAGCAACGAGGCCTCGCGCGAGATCGAC
Organism: Mesorhizobium sp. CNPSo 4671; assembly: GCF_057784245.1. Lineage (NCBI taxonomy): Bacteria > Pseudomonadati > Pseudomonadota > Alphaproteobacteria > Hyphomicrobiales > Phyllobacteriaceae > Mesorhizobium > Mesorhizobium sp. CNPSo 4671. The sequence continues at coordinate 321,821 of NZ_JBWLUW010000002.1, forward strand.
ACGCAGCATTGGCCAGTCGTCAACGGCCGTCTCGACGGCGACCTGGCGCGCCAGCTCGGCGGCCTGCTTGCCTGGCTCGATGGCGCCGACATGCCGATCGCCAGCGGCCGCGATGGTTTTCGTTCGCTCGAGCTGACGCTGGCGATGATGCAGTCGGCTGAGAGCGGCGAAATCGTGCGCCTCGGCTAGAGGTGACGATCTGACAAACAGACAGAATTTGAAACGAGGCCAAAGCGGCCCAACAATGGGAGACGAAAAATGCTTAACAGACGCAATCTATTGATGCTTGGCGTGGCTGCCGCCGCGCTTGCCACGGCCCTGCCGGCCCTGGCACAGGACAAACCGTTCGACGGCGTACAATTGTCGGTGCTGCTCGAAGGCCATCCGACCACCGACGCCATTCAGAGGCTGTTGCCGGAATTCAAGCAGGTGACCGGCATCGACGTGGCGCTCGAAGTCGTGCCCGAGCAGGACATCACGGCCAAGGAACTGCTCGAATTCTCCTCCAAGTCCGGCCGCTACGATGTCGTCCAGAACAACATCATCTACCTGCCGGGCTTCGTGAAGTCGGGCTACATCGTGCCGCTCGACGATTTCCTGGCCAAGCACAAGGAGAACTTCGACAAGGCCGATTTCGTGCCCGGCTATTTCAACACCAACGTCGTCGACGGCAAGGTCTACGGGCTTCCGGTCTATGGCGAGAGCACCTTCGTCATGTACCGCAAGGACCTGTTCGAACAGTACGGGCTTGCAGCGCCGAAGACGTTCGACGACATCGCGGCCGCGGCCAAGACGATTTCCGAAAAGACCAACAAGCAGGTCGCCGGCATCACCATGCGCGGCCAGCAAGGCATCCAGGGCGTCTATGTCTGGGCTGCCTATCTCTGGGGTTTCGGCGGCTCGTTCCTCGATGCCGGCGGCAAGTCGGCGCTGGCAACGCCGGAGGGCGTCGCCGCACTCGACGCCTTCACCAAGTTGCTGAAGGATTACGGCCCGGTCGGTGTCGCCAATTTCGGCTGGGAAGAAAACCGGCTGCTGTTCCAGCAGGGCAAGGCGGCGATCACGCTCGATGCCACCGTCAACGGCGCCTACAATGAGGATCCCACCGTTTCCACGGTCGTCGGCAAGGTCGGCTATGTGCCGGTGCCGATGAAGTCCGCCTCGCCCAAAGGCGGTTCGTCCTCGCTCGCCGTGCACTCGATGTATGTCTCGGCCGAATCCAAGAACCAGGAAGCAGCAGCCCTGTTCGCCGCCTGGGCGACCGCCAAGGAGCAGCAGCTGAAGGCGATCGAGACCGATCCCAATTCCGGCGTGACCTCGCTTTCGGTGCTCAATGGCGAAGCCTTCGGCAAGCGCTACGGTGCCTTCAAGGACGGCATGATCGCCGCCATCAACGCCGGCAATCCGCAATATCTGCCGACGGTCGAACAGGCCAACGAGATCATCAACAACACCGGCATCGCCGTCTCCAAGGCGCTTGCCGGCACGGCCAGCGCCGCTGACGCGCTCAAGGAGGCGGACGAGGCCAACAACGCTGCGCTCGCCCGCTAGGCGGGTAGGCGTGCCCTGCCGCGTGCGCTCCCTGTGCGCGGCAGGGCGAAATTCCCAGCTGATGGATTGAGACCGTGGCGACAACAGCGTCGGATCCGACGAGACATTTCTTCCAGCCGATCATCGTCTGCCTGACCGTGGCATCGGTCGCGCTGACGCTGTTTGTGATCTGGATTTCGCTGCACGATCTGTCGCTGATGCGCGCCGGGCGGGAAAAGTTTGTCGGCCTCGACAATTACCTCCGCTTCTTCGGCGATCCCCGTGCGATGGCAGCACTTTGGCGCACGGTGCTGTTCACGACGCTGGCGACGGTGATCGAGATCGCGCTCGGCCTTGCCGTGGTGCTTTTCCTCGACCGCGACTTCGCAATGAAGCGGCTGGTCCGGACGCTGCTTCTGGTGCCCATCATCATGACGCCTGTCGTCGTCGGCCTGACTTGGCGCTTCCTGTTCGACCCCGCCACCGGCATGGCGAATTATCTGCTGTCGCTGGCCGGCATATCCCAGGTCGACTGGCTCGGCAGCCCGCAGATCGCGCTGTTTGCGGTGCTGATCGCCGACATCTGGCAATGGACGCCTTTCGTCATCCTGCTGGTGATGGCGGCATTGGAATCGGCACCCACCGATCCGCTCAATGCGGCCAGAGTCGATGGCGCGCGCGAATGGCAGGTGACCTGGTATGTGCTTTTGCCGATGCTGCGCCGGGCGCTCGCCATCGTCGCGCTGATCCGGGCGATCGACAGCATCAAGGCCTTCGACCTGTTCTACATCATGACGCGAGGCGGACCGGCGCTGTCGACGGAGACACTGAACTATTACGGCTACATCGTCGCCTTCACCAATTTCGACATTTCCTATGCGCTGGCCATCGCCGTCATCCTGACCATCTTCACCAATGTCGCGCTGCTGACCATGTACAGTGTTCTGTTTCCGAAAGCGGGAGAGCGCTGATGGGCCGGCGCGCGGTTTTCTATATCGGGCTGCTCATGCTTTTGCTGGCGGTGCTGTTCCCGCTCTACTGGGTGGTGGCGACCTCGTTCAAGACGACGCGCGATGCGTTCGCCATCCCGCCGGTCTGGCTGTTCAGCCCGACGCTCGACAATTACCGTACGGTGTTCGCCAATCGCGGCTTCCTCAGCGCCTTCGCCAACTCCTTCATCATCTCCATCCTGTCCAGCGCGCTGGCGGTGGCCATCGGCTCGGTCGCCGCCTACGGGCTGGCACAGCAGCCGGGCGACCTGCGCCGTTCGAAGGAAAAGTTCATCCTCAGCCTGCGCATCGCGCCGGCGCTGCTGTTCGTCATTCCAATGTACTATCTGGCGACGCGGATCGGCGTGCTGAACCAGCATTGGCTGCTGATCGCCGCCTATGCCTTCGTCAATGTGCCGTTCGCCATCTCGCTGCTGATCACCTTCTTCGACGACATTCCGAAGGAGTTGCGCGATGCGGCCCGCGTCGACGGCGCGCGCGAGTTCAGCGTGTTCTGGCATGTCTATCTGCCGGCGGCGCGCGGCGGCATGGTGGCGACGCTGATCCTGTGCGTGCTGTTCACCTGGAACGAGTTCTTCGTCGCCCTGGTGCTGACCGGCCGCGACACGCAGACGCTGCCGGTCTCCATCACCTCGTTCCTGACATTTCAGGGCATCCAGTGGGGCGCGCTGACGGCCGCCGCCACGCTCATCATGCTGCCGATGATCGTGCTTGGCGTTCTGGTGCAGGGGCAGATCGTGCGCGGCATGACGCTGGGCAGCGTGAAGGGCTGAGGGGATACGATGGCGAATTTGTCTATACGGTCGGTGTCGAAATCCTATGGCGCGGTCAACGTGCTGGATGATGTCTCGGTCGAGGTCGAGGAGGGCTCCTTCGTCGTGCTGCTCGGGCCGTCGGGCTGCGGGAAGTCGACGCTGCTGCATGCGATTGCGGGGCTCAACCCGATCGATTCCGGCACCATCATCATCGGCGACCGCAACGTCACCAATCTGCCTGCGCGGGAGCGCGACGTGGCGATGGTGTTCCAATCCTACGCGCTCTATCCGACCATGTCGGTGGCTGAGAACATCGCCTTTCCGCTGAAGATGCGCGGGCTCGACCGCAAGACGTCAAACGAGAAGGTCGGTGCGGTGGCGAAGCTGCTGCAGATCGAACCCTTGCTGGGTCGCAAGCCGCGCGAATTGTCCGGCGGCCAGCGCCAGCGCGTCGCCATCGGCCGGGCGCTGGTGCGCGATCCCCGGCTGTTCCTGTTCGACGAGCCGCTGTCCAATCTCGACGCGGCGCTGCGCACCGAACTGCGCGCCGAGATCAAGCGCCTGCACCAGTCGATCCGCCGCACCATGGTCTATGTGACGCACGACCAGACCGAGGCGCTGACGCTTGCCGACAAGATCGTCGTGCTCAAGGCCGGCAAGATCGAGCAGATCGGCACGCCGCTGTCGCTGTATGACGATCCCGACAATGCATTCGTCGCCGGCTTCATCGGTTCGCCGCGCATGAATTTCCTAAGGGCGAGCGTGGCCGAGGACGGGAAGGCCGTGCTCGTCGGCGACGCCAGGGTCGACGTCTCGCATCTTGTCGCGAAGCTCGTCGGCGGCCAGCAGGTCATGCTGGGCATCAGGCCGGAGCATCTCGACGAAAAGCAGGGCGTCGAACTGGCGCTTGCCGTCGACGTCACCGAGCGCCTGGGATCGACCTCCTATGTGCATGGGGCGCTGCCGAGCGGCGAAACCGTGGTCGCCGAGAGGCGCGAAGACCAGCCGCGTTTCGGCGAGACGATCACGCTGCGCTTTCTGCCCGCCCGCACGCGCATCTTCGACGCGCAAGGGTTGCGTGTTCGCTGATCCCAGCGCTGCCTTAGACCGTTTCCCATCCCACAAAACGATTGGGGCGCAGCCATTGCTGTACCGGATTGCCGTCGCCGGAAAGCACGGCGTCGACCAGCCAGCGTGCGGTGGCGGGTGCGGCATGCATGCCGATGGAACCCATGCCGCCATGCACGAACAGGCCCTCGACAGCGGTCCTGCCGGCGACCGGCAGGCCGTCGGACAGCATCGGGCGGTTGCCGGGATAGACGTTCTTGACCTGCGGTGAGCCGAGGCCGGGCAGCATGCGCAGCGTGCGGCTGGCGATGCGGCTCGCCATGTCGGTGTTGCGGACGAGATCGCGGAAGGCAGGCTGAACGGAGGCGCCGAGCCTGGCGTCGCCGCCGCGCATCGGGTTGAGGCAGATGGCCTCCACCGCCGGTCGGTCGTCGCGCTGCGCGGCAACATCGGCGAGGCCGTCGAGCCGCATGCGCCGGCCGAGTTCTTCCTGGTCCGGCCAGGTCAGTTCCTCGACGATCCAGGGCAATTCGAAATCGAGTTTTCCCAACTGGATCAGCCAGCCGCGGCCGGCGGTGAAGGGCAGGCCGGGCAGCGGCCCGTCGCCAACGGTGCGCCGCAACAGCTCCGACATCCACAGCCCGTTGGCGATGAAGACGAGATCGGCCTGAATGATGCCCTGGTCGGTCAGGACACCCTGGACCTTGCCGCCCCGGGAAAAGATCTGGACGACGCGCAGGCCCGTGCGGATCGCAGCGCCGGCCTCACGGGCGGCATGGGCGAAGGCATGCGTCGCCCCCATTGGCTCCAGCGTCCAGGCGCGGCCGACGCTGTAGCCGCCGGCGACGTTGAAGCCGATGCGGCGATGGTCCCGCGCCAGCTCCTTGCCGGCGACCTTCTCCATCGCCACGCCGGCCGCCCGGTAGCGGTCCGCGACAGCGGCGGCGGCCTCGAAACCGGCGTCGTCCTCGGAAATCAAGAGATGCGCGATGGCGGCGAATTCGAAGGGCACGGGTCCGCCGGCGAGTTCCGAATAGACCTCGACGCTGGCATCCAGCAGTTCGACCACTTCCTTCTGCGGCCCGCTGAGCAAGGTGCCGGTGTTGCGCCCGGAGGACTCGGCCGCGATCATGCTCTGCTCGAGGATGGTCGTCTTGAGGCCGCGGCGGGCGAGTTCATAGGCGAGCGTGCAACCGGCAATGCCGCCGCCGATGACCAGGGCGTCCACCGGCGCCTTGTCGGAATTCCTGACGAAGGACATGGGCAATCCTTTCCGATGAAAGCCAACACCAATCTCGTATACTCGTATACGAGATTGGTGAGGCGTATTCAAGAGATGCCGCTGCCTTGCGAGGGTGGCCAGGCCTTCGGGCCGCTGCAGCGGCGCGACCTGTGCAGATGTCAGGGATAAAGGGTTGACGCCTGCATTGGCCTGCGATTAAATCAATTTGATTTACATCATGACCGGTCTGCTCAGGGAGGAGAAAGATGCTGGGTCTCGTACAATCACCAGAGGTGCAGGGTTCAATGCGTGCGGCCGCTTTCGCGCGCGGCACGATCAGCCGGCGGCTGCTGTTCGCGCTTGCAGGCGCGGTGGCCGTTTCGTCGGCCTTTGTTTCCGTGACGCGGCCCGCGGCCGCCGAATCCGTGCTTGCCATGCATATCGAGGAGCAGACGAGCTGGGTGCAGAACTTCAACCCGTTCGATCTCGGTGGGCGGCGCCAGAGCACGATGGATTTCGTCTACGAGCCGCTGGTCATCTTCAACGACTATGACAGCGGCAAGCCGATCTTCCGCTTGGCGACGGGCTATAAATTCTCCGACGATCTGAAGTCGATCACCTACACGCTGCGCGACGGCGTCAAATGGTCCGATGGTCAGCCGCTGACCGCGGCCGACATGAAATACACGCTCGAACTGATGCTCAAGAACCCGGCCGTCGACATCGTCGGCGTCGGTGAAAGCGTGGCTTCGGTCGAGGCGCCGTCACCGACCGAGGTCAAGATCAACCTCAAGGGCGTCGACACCCACTTCCCGGAATCGCTGGCCGATTTTCCGGTCGTGCCCGAGCACATCTGGAAGGATATCAAGGACCCGCTCGCCTTCAAGAACGAGAAGCCGGTTGGCTCGGGGCCGATGACCGAGATCCGCCGCTTCACGCCGCAGGTCTACGAGCAGTGCCGCAACCCGAATTACTGGGACGCAGCCGACCTGCATGTCGACTGCCTGAAACTGCCGCAGATCTCCGGTAATGACCAGATGCTGGCGCTGCTGCCGCAAGGCGAAATGGACTGGATCGGCTCGTTCCTGCCGGAGATCGACAAGACTTATGTCGCGCTCGACAAGGATCATAACGGCTACTGGCAGCCGCCGGCCGAGACCATCGCCTACGAGATGAATCTGAAGACCGACAAGCCGGGCAATTTTGAAGCGTTCAACGACATCAACTTCCGTCACGCCTTCAGCCTGGCCATGGACCGCACCTCGATGGTCGACATTGCCGGCTTCGGTTATCCCGTGGTCAATCTGCATGCCAGCGGCCTGCCGCCGCGCTTCGACAGCTGGCGCAACAAGGCCGCCGAAGGCGACAAGGATGTCTGGATGACTTACGACATCGACAAGGCCAACAAGGTGCTTGACGATGCCGGCTACAAGAAGGGCGCCGACGGCTTCCGCACCACGCCGAAGGGCCAACCGATCGCCTTCACCATCATCGTGCCGAACGGCTGGACCGACTGGATCGACGCCGTGCAGATCGCCACCGAAGGCTTGCGCAAGATCGGCGTCAATGCCTCCGTCGCCACGCCCGAATATGAGCAGTGGCAGAAGCAGCTCCTGGACGGGTCCTTCGACGCCGTCATGAACTCGCGCCCCGACGGGCCGACACCGTTCCGCGGCTATTACCAGACACTGTCGACGGCGTTCGCCGGGCGCATCGTGCATGCGGACTCGCGCTACTCCAATCCCGAGCTCGACAAGGTGTTCGACGCCTACCGCAAGGCAACGACGGACGAGGAGCGCAAGAAGCTGTTCGACCAGGTGCAAGTGATCATCGCCGACGACTTCCCGGTCGTTCCGGTGTTCAACGGACCGACCTGGTACCAGTATTCGAGCAAGCGCTTCACCGGCTGGGTGACCAAGGACGAGCCGGTGATGAACCCGGAGAACCACGACAACAACCGCATGCGGTTGATGCATCTGTTGCGCCTGAAGCCCGTCCAGTAATCGACTGGAGCAGCTCACCGTTTCGCGGAAACGGTGAACTGCTCCGTCTCTTTGTTCTGACGCAATTCCGGACGGAAAACCGCTCACACTTTTTCCTGGAATTGCTTTAGCGAGGTTTTCGGGATGCGGATTCCACTTCGCCGGCTGGGCGTCTATTTCGTCGCCTTCCTGTTTGCGATCGTCGTCAACTTCACCCTTCCCAGGCTGATGCCTGGGAGCCCGGTGGACTCGATGATCGCGCAGCTTGGTCCGCGCGCGACACCGGCGGCGATCGAAGCGATCAAGGCTCGCTTCGGCGCCGTCGAGCAGCCGGTCTGGTTGCAGTTCGTCGACTACATCAAAGGGCTGGCGACCTTCGACCTCGGCGTCTCGGTGAAATATTATCCGCAGACGGTCACACAGGTGCTCGCCCGCTCAGCCGGCTGGACAGCGCTTCTGGTCAGCTGCGCCATCGTCTTTTCCCTCTGCATCGGCGTCTCCCTCGGTGCAGTGGCAGCCTGGCGGCGAGGCGGACGCTTCGATGCGTTCGTCTCGCCGTTTTCCGTCGTGCTACTCGCCATTCCGCCTGTGATCATCGCGCTCGCCACGCTGTTCACCTTCGGCGTAACGCTGCGCTGGTTCCCGGTCGGCTATGCCTACAATCCGGACCTCGACCCCGGCTTCAATTTCACCTTTCTCGGCAGTGTGTTCTGGCATGCGGTCATGCCGGTGCTGACGCTGTCGCCCTATATGATCGGCGAGTTCCAGACCACGATGCGCTCCTCGATGATCTCGGTGCTCGGCGAGGACTACGTCACCATGGGTCGCGCCAAAGGGTTATCGGAAACGGCGGTGATGTTCTCCTATGCGGCGCGCAACGCGATGCTGCCGGTTCTGACCAATCTGGCGCTGATGCTGGGCGCGGTCTTCGGCGGCTCGATCGTCACCGAGATCGTCTTCAACTATCCCGGACTCGGGCTGACGCTGTTCACGGCGAGCGTGGCGCGCGACTATCCAGTCATCCAGGGCCAGCTTCTGCTGATGACATTGGCGACGCTTGGCGCCAACCTGCTGGTCGACATCATCTATGGAATCGTCGACCCGCGCATCAGGGAGGAGCGCGCATGAGATTCGGGCTGCAACTCCTGTTTCGGCAGAAGAAGGCGGTGGCGGGGTTGATCATCGTCGCGGCACTCTGCCTGATGGCGCTGGCAGCACCGATCCTGGCGCCGAACGATCCCGGCGCGCGCGTCGGACGTTCGCACCAGCCGCCGACGGTCTCGCACTACTTCGGCACCACCAAGATGGGCCGCGACGTCTACAGCCAGTTCGTCTGGGGCGCGCGGCCGTCGCTTGCCGTCGGTTTCGCCACCGGCCTCGCCATCACCGCGCTCGGCACGGTGATCGGCCTCATATCAGGCTATTTCGGCGGCCGCACCGATGCGACGCTGGATCTCATCACCAATGCGGTGCTGGTGATACCCAATATTCCGCTACTGATCCTGCTTGCCTCCTTCGCCGGAACGGTCGGGCCATTAGCGATCATGACGATCATCGCGCTGACATCCTGGCCGTGGGGTGCGCGCATGACGCGGGCGCAGACCATGGCGTTGCGCAACCGTGAATTCATCACGGCGGCACGCATGGTCGGCGAGCCTTCCTGGCGCATCATCTTCGTCGAGATCCTGCCCAATCTCGTGCCGTTGATCGGCATCAACATTGTCGGCTCGATCATCTATGCCATCGTGGCGCAGACAACGCTCGAATATCTCGGCTTCGGCGATCCGCTCAACGTAACCTGGGGCACCATGCTCTACAACGCGCAGAATTCCTCGGCGATCATCGTCGGCGCTTGGTGGGATATCGGCGCGCCGGCGCTCGGCATTGCGCTGGTCGGGCTGGGCCTGGCGCTGCTCAACTTCACCTTCGACGAGATCGCCAACCCCCAGCTGCGTTCGGGATCGGCGCTGTCGCGATGGCTGCGGCTGACACGGCTGCGCAAGCGTGAACTGGAGGCGGCACGGTGAGCGGCTCCCTGCTGCAAGTCCGCGACCTCAGCGTCGACTATCTCACCGACAAGGGCGCCTTCCGCGCCGTGAAGAACGTCTCGTTCGAGATCGGCCGTGGCGAGTTGTTCGGGCTCGCCGGCGAATCCGGTTGCGGCAAGAGCACCATCGCTTATGCCATCACCAGGCTCGCCAAGGCGCCGGCCTGGGTGGCGGGCGGAGAGATACTGCTCGACGGCCAGGATCTGCTCAAGCTCACCGAAGCCAGCCTGCAGAAAGTGCGCTGGCGGCGCATCGGCATGGTGTTCCAGAGCGCGATGAATTCGCTCAACCCGCTGATGCGGGTGGAAGCGCAGTTCCACGACGTGCTGCGGCGGCATAATGGCGCCAGCCGGGAGCAGTCGCGGGCCCGCGCCGAGGCGATGTTCAAGCTGGTCGGCATCCCGGCGAACCGGCTTCCGGATTATCCGCACCAGTTCAGCGGCGGCATGCGCCAGCGCATCGTCATCGCCATCTGCCTGGCACTGGAGCCCGAGCTGATCATCATGGACGAGCCGACGACCGCGCTCGACGTGGTGGTGCAGCGCGAGATCCTCGAACAGGTGATCGACCTGCAGCGCGCGCTCGGCTTCTCGGTGCTGTTCATCACCCATGATCTGCATCTGATGGCGCAGCTCTGCCATCGCATCGGCGTGATGCTGAAGGGCGAACTGGTCGAGGTGGGCCATGTCCGCCAGGTGAGCCAAGCCCCCGTCCACGAATACACACGCAAGCTCTGGGGCGCGATCCCGCAATTGCCGGCGCGGGCGCGCGAGGCGCTGGCATGAACGCGCTGCCCTCCGTGCTCGCCGAGCCGGTGATCGCGCTCAACGCGATCGAACGCAGCTTCGGCCTTGTGCAGGCGCTGCGCGGCATCTCGTTGTCGCTGCGGCCCGGCCGGGCACTGGCCCTGGTCGGCGAATCCGGCTGCGGCAAGACGACATGCGCGCGCATCATCGCGCGCATGGACCATCCGACAGCAGGCACGCTGTCTTTTCGTGGCCGCGACGCGACGAGGGCTGGAACAGGCGATGAAGAGCGGGCCTATCGTCGCGCCGTGCAGATGGTGTTCCAGGATCCGTTCGCCTCGCTCAATCCGGTGTTCACCGTGCATCATCACCTGGCCCGGCCGCTCGCTTTGCACGGCCATGCGCGGGGCAAGGCGGCGCTGGCCAAGGGCGTGACGGAACTGCTTGCCGATGTCGGCCTCGATCCGGAGCTGACGGCGCATAAATTTCCGCACGAGCTGTCCGGAGGCCAGCGCCAGCGCGTCAACATTGCCAGAGCGCTCGCCGTGCAGCCGGATGTGCTGGTTGCCGACGAGCCGACCTCGATGCTCGATGTCTCGATCCGGCTCGGCATCCTCGAACTGCTTGCCCGCATCAAGCGCGAGAAGAACCTGGCGCTGCTCTACATCACCCATGATATCGCCACTGCCGCCCATGTGGCGGAGGAGATCATCGTCATGTTCGCCGGGCAGATGGTGGAGTGGGGTGCGACATCGGCCGTCATCGCCGGCCCGCGCCATCCCTACACGCAGCTCCTGCTTTCGGCGGTGCCCGATCCGGACCGGCCTTTCGTGCCGGGCGACAGCGCCCGCTTCCTCAACCATGCCGAGGAGGTGCGGCGGATATCACGCCCCGCCTCGGCCGATGTCGAACAGGTCGCCCCAGATCATTTCGTCCGTGCGCTCGGCACGGTTTCGTAACAGGATTTTTGGAATGGACTATCTGGTCAACCTTTCCCTGCTTGGACCCGATCCGGCGCTCGACCAGCGCGTGGCCAAGGCCGGCGTCACCATCCGCCGGGCGCTTGCGCCGGAATACGAACTGGTGACGGGCTGGGTGCGGCGGACATTCAGTGTCGGCTGGGCGGGAGAAACCGCCGTCTCCTTCATGCGCCAGCCGCCGGCCTGTTTCCTGGCGACGCGGGCAGGGGAACTGGTCGGCTTTGCCTGCCATGAATCGATCGCCCGTGGCTTCTTCGGCCCCACAGGTGTCGACGAGGCCGCGCGCGGCCAGGGCATCGGCCATGCGCTGCTGCTCGCCTCCCTGCTCGACCTGAGGACGATGGGTTACGCCTACGCCATCATCGGCGATGTCGGCCCGTCGCAATTCTACGAACGCACCGTCGGTGCGACACCGATCCCCAATTCGGAGCCCGGTATCTATGCCGGCCTGCTGAAGACCTCCGACTGACCCTTTCACTTCACGAGATTGCCATGACCGAGACACTTGCCTTGCGGCTGGAAAGTTTCTGGACGCCTCCGGGCGAAGGCCAGAAACTGGCCTATTCGCTGAAACTCACCAACGCCTCGCGCCAGCGGTTGGAAAACTTCCGGCTCTGCATCAGTGGCCCGGGCCGGATCGATCCCGCCGCGACGGTCGAGGGCGGCGTGCTGACCGAGCGGATGTCCAACCATGCCGCGTTCGCGCCGCCGGACGGCTTCGTGCTCGATCCGGGCGCTGCCTGGACGGTGACGGCGCGAGGCCTGAGCTATCCGCTGCGCCACTGGACCGACGGCGCCACCAGCGCCTATCTCGTCCTGGCCGACGGCAGCACGCAGAGTATCTCGGTCGAGCCGACGAAGGCAGCCGGGGACAATGCGCCGCGCAAGCGCGGCGCCGAACTCTATCCGGTACCCGCTGTGGCGCCGGTTTCGATTTCGGTCATCCCCTGGCCAGCCAAGGTCGAGGTGTCGGGTGCTATACCGGCGCCCGCGGGTCTCGACCCCAGGCCTGTAGGCAAAGAGGCCACCGCAGCGGCGGCGGCCTTTGCCGAGCTCACCGCCAGCCTGTTCCCCGTCGAGGGGATCGTTCGCCCAGCCGCGGAGGGCGGCTTCCCCGTCATCTTGTCACCAGGGGGCGGCTTGCGGCCGGAAGCCTACTCCATCACCTTTTCCACCGATGCGGCGACGGTTTCAGCGACCACGAGCACGGGATTTCTCTACGGGCAGATCACGCTTGGCCAGATCCTGCGCGGCGCCGGACAGCATCCCGGCACCTTCCGCTTTCCAGCCGGTGGAGAGATCCGCGACGAACCCTCGCTCGGCTGGCGCGGCTGCCATCTCGACGCGGCGCGGCAATTCTACGCTTCGGCCGAGATCGAGAAATTCCTCAGGCTTCTGGCCTGGAACAAGCTCAACCGCTTCCATTGGCACTTGTCGGACGACGAAGCCTGGCGGGTCGAGATATCAGCCTATCCCGCGCTGACCGAAATCGGCGCCTGGCGTGGCCACGGCCTGCCGGTTCCGCCGCTGCTGGGCTCGGGCCCTCAGAAGTCCGGCGGCTATTACACCAAGCCGGTCATCCGCGACATCGTCGCGCTGGCCGGCCGGCTTGGCATCGAGGTGGTGCCCGAGATCGACGTGCCCGGCCACTGCTACGCCATGCTGCAAGCGCTGCCTGAGCTGCGCGATCCCGGCGAGCATGGCGAGTATTTTTCCGTGCAGGGATTTCCCAACAACTGCCTCAACCCGGCGCGCGAAGAAACCTACCGCGTGCTGGAGACGATCTTCGACGAGCTTATCGAATTGTTTCCCTCGAAGATCATTCATGTCGGCGCCGACGAGGTGCCGATCGGCGCCTGGTCGGGTTCGCCGCAGGCGCTGCACCGGCTTGCCGAGATCGGCGGCGAGGCGGTGGCGCAGTCGCATGCCAGGCGGCTTGGCGTGGTCACCAACACGCATGGCGCCGATGAGATCGAAGGCTCGGGGGCAGCGGTGCTGCAGGCGCAGTTCCTCAAGCGCGTACAAGCGTTCCTTGCGTCTCGCGGCTGCATCACCGGCGGTTGGGAGGAGGCAGCACACGGCAATGTCATCGACAAGACGAAGTGCTACCTGAATGGCTGGCGCAATGTCGAGGTTTCGGCGGCGCTGGCCGGCGAGGGCTATGACATGGTCGTCAATCCGGGACAGGTCTACTATCTCGACATGGCCAACAGCCAGGAATGGTCGGAACCGGGCGCCGCCTGGGCCGGCTGGTCGTCGCCCGAGAAACTCTACGGCTTCGATCCGGTGCAAGGCTGGAGCGAGGCGCAGAAGAAGCATTTCCTCGGCGTGCAATGCTGCATCTGGTCGGAACCGATGACCGACCGCGCCGTCTTCGACCGGCTGGTCTTTCCCAGGCTTTCGGCGCTTGCCGAAACCGGCTGGACGCAGCCGCAGCGCAAGTCGTGGGAACGCTTCAAGGCGCTCTGCGGACTGATGCCGGTTCTCTACGGATTGCCATAGGCCCTCCGTTGTGACGCGGGTGGAGAACCGCGCCACACTTTTCCTGGAATGGCCCGGCGGATCAGCCGAGCGGCTTCTGCAGCACGTCGAACTGAGGGTTGGTCTCCGAAAAGATCGGCAAGGCTGCGGCGCCGAGCACGGACGTGTCCTTGCCGGCGGCGCCGACCAGCACGCGCGGCGTGGTCCGCGCGCTGGTCGAGCTGACGGAGAGATGCAGCGGTTCGAGCCGGGCGACGAGGGCCTCGATCACCGGCAATGGCATGAAGCCGCCCACCACCACGGTTTCGGGATCGAGCGCCAGCTCCAGCACGTCGATCGCCTGGCGCAGCGGATCGACGGCATCGGCGATCCAGGCTTCGAGGCGGTCGTCGCCATGCGCCAGCAACGCCTCCAGCACATCGGGCGAGGCATGATCGGGGTCAGGCAGGTCGAGCCGGTCATAGGCGGCCCGCAGCGACACGTAGCGCTCCAGGCAGCCGCGCTTGCCGCAGCCGCAGGACAGGCCGCCAGGCTTGACGATCATGTGGCCGATCTCGCCGGCATTGTGGCGGCTGCCCTTGTAGAGATGGCCGTCCAGGAACAGGCCGGCGCCAAGGCCGGTGCCGATGAACAGATAGACGAAGCTGCCGAGGTTGCGGGCAACGCCATAGAGCCGCTCGCCTATTGCCGCGGCGGTGGCGTCGTTCTCGACTGTCACCGCAATGCCGGTCAGCCGCTGGAGCTCGTCCGCGACCGGAAAATCCTGCCAGCCGGGCAGGGCGGTGGGCCCGACCGAGGTCATGCCTTCGACGTCGAACGGGCCCGGCATCGCCACGCCGATGCCGAACAGGCGCTGGCGGACGAAGCGGAACTTGCGCATCAGCTCCTCGGCAATCGCGGCAAGCAGCGGCATCGCCTGCGCCGGGGTCGGACGGTCGACGGGGTGCTCTATACGCGCCCGCACCGTGCCTGAGAGATCGGTGATGACGCCAACCGCCAGCTGATGGTCGAGCTGCAGGCCGATCGAGTAACCGCCATCGGGGTTGATCGAATAGGGCACCGCCGGCTGGCCGCGCGCGCCCTTGAGCGTCGCCTCGGCGCGCAGCAGTTCGGCCGTCTCGAGTTCCTCGACGATGTTGGAAATGGTCTGGGTGCTCAGCGCCGTCAGCCGCGCGATCGCCGCACGTGACAAGGCGCCGTTGGTGCGGATCGCCTCGATCACCACGCGACGGTTGTGCGACTTGGCCTGTTCGAGGTTGGTGCCGGAGATGGCCTTCCGAGAGATCATGGGAGCGTTACCAACGAACTTTGCGGTAAAAACAAATCAAGTTGATTTAATTATACGCAATGGTAGCTACCACTTCTAGCCGATTTCGCAGCCAGAGCGCCATCGGAGCAGGTGTAATTCCAGCATTATTTGATGAGGCCGTCTGGTGGCCTGGCCGACCCGCGGATCAGAACTCCCTGGGTTTCGCCAGTTCGGCACGGATTTCGGCGTCGTGCTCGCCGCGCTCGGGACTTTTGGCCGGCATCTTTTCCGCCTGCCTGGAAAAGCGGGGAGCGGCGGCGGCCTGCAAAATGCCGTCCACCGTCCGCCACGAGCCGCGGGCGGCCATGTGCGGATGCTTTGCTGCCTCCTGCGGGCTGAGCACAGGGGCGACGCAGGCGTCCGATCCTTCGAACAGCCTGGCCCATTCGTCGCGCGGTCTTTCGGCAAAGATCGCCGCTAGCCGGTTGCCGAGCTGCGGCCAGAGAGCGCGGTCGAATTGGTTGGCGAATTGCGGATCGCCGGCGAGACCGAGCCGGTCGAGGAACTGCGCGTAGAATTTCGGCTCGACGCACTGGACGCTGATGAAGCCATCATCCCATGTACGGTAGACACGGCACCAATGCGGCCCGTCGAGAAGGCTTCTGCCGCGTTCGGCCGCGAGGCCGCCGATTTGGCCGAGCACCATCAGCAGGTTCATCATGTGGGCCGAGCCGTCGACGATTGCCGCGTCCACCACGGTGCCTTCACCGCTCGCTCGCGCGTTCATGATGCCGGCGAGTATGCCGATCACCAGATAGAGCGCGCCGCCGCCTATATCGCCGACCAGCGTCGGCGGCGCCATGGGCGGCTCGCCCGGCAAGGAGGCGTACCAGAGCGCGCCCGACACGCCGATATAGTTCAAATCATGCCCGGCGGTGCGGGCGAGCGGTCCGTCCTGGCCCCAGCCGGTCATGCGGCCATAAACCAGCTTTGGATTGGCCGCCAGGCAGACCTGCGGGCCGAGGCCAAGTCGTTCCATGACGCCTGGCCGGAATCCCTCGATCAGGCCATCGGCTGTGGCGATGAGGTGCATCAGCAGGGCGACATCCTCGGCATTCCCGAGGTCGAGCGCGATGGAGCGCTTGCCGCGATCGAGCAGCGAGCGTTCCGGGAGTCCGGGCAGGAGCGCCTGCTTGCGGTGGACGACGATGATTTCGGCACCGAGATCGGCAAGCAGCATGCCGGCGAAGGGTGCGGGCCCGAGCGCCTCGATCTCGACGATGCGGATTCCCCTGAGCATTCGACCCTCCACGGCGACTCCTGAGTATCGCGCAAGGCGACGGTGTGTAACCCCGCTGTTTTGGCATTGAAGCACGTGCCGCCCGCATATACTTCAGGGCCATGAAAAAAATCGGTTTCCTCTCGTTCGGGCACTGGACGCCCTCTTCGCAATCCCAGGTGCGCTCGGCGTCCGACGCGCTGCTGCAGTCCATCGATCTCGCCGTCGCGGCCGAGCAGCTCGGCGCCGACGGCGCCTATTTCCGCGTGCATCATTTTGCCCGCCAGCTCGCCTCGCCATTCCCGCTGTTGGCGGCCGTGGGTGCCAAGACCAGCCGCATCGAGATCGGCACGGCGGTCATCGACATGCGCTATGAGAATCCGCTCTACATGGCCGAGGATGCGGGTGCCGCCGACATCATCGCCGGCGGGCGCCTGCAGCTTGGCATCAGCCGTGGCTCGCCCGAGCAGGTCATTGATGGCTGGCGCTATTTCGGCTACCAGCCGCAGGAAGGCAAAAGCGACGCCGACATGGCGCGGCATCACGCCGAGGTTTTCCTCGACACGCTGCGCGGCGTCGGCTTCGCCCAGCCCAACCCGCGGCCGATGTTCCCCAATCCGCCCGGGCTGCTCCGGCTCGAACCGCATTCGGAAGGCCTGCGCGAGCGCATCTGGTGGGGTGCCGCCACCAGCGCCACCTCGGAATGGGCGGCCAAGCTCGGCATGAATCTGCAGAGCTCGACGCTCAAATTCGACGAGAGCGGCAAGCCTTTCCACATCCAGCAGGCCGAACAGATCCGGATCTATCGTGAGGCCTGGAAGGCGGCCGGCCATGCGCGCGAGCCGCGCGTTTCGGTCAGCCGCAGCATCTTCGCGCTGGTCGATGACCGCGACCGCGCCTATTTCGGCCGCGGCAATGAAAGCCGCGACCAGATCGGCTTCATCGAGGAGAATACGCGGGCGATCTTCGGCCGCAGCTACGCCGCCGAGCCTGATGTGCTGATCAAGGAGCTGGCTCAAGACGAGGCGATCGCCGAAGCCGACACGCTGCTGCTCACCGTGCCCAACCAGCTCGGCGTCGACTACAACGCTCATGTCATCGAGGCGATCCTGACCCATGTCGCGCCGGCCCTGGGCTGGCGCTGACGGCGACACCGTGTAACCTTCGACCATGGCGGGCGATTCAGGAGGTTCACGGTATGGCGAAGAAGGCTTTGATTGCCTGGGGCGGCTGGGAAGGCCACACGCCGGAACGCAGCGCCAACGTCATCCGCGCGCTGCTTCAGCGCAACGGGTTTGATGTCACGCTCGGCGAGGGCACGGTGCTGTTCGCCGATCCGGAATTGCCTTCCTTCGATCTCATCGTACCGGTCATCACCATGTCGACGATCGAGAAGGCCGAGCTGCAGAACCTGACGCAGGCGGTTCGTGCGGGAAGCGGGCTTGGCGGCTTTCACGGCACGATGGGCGACAGTTTCCGCAACGAGCCCGACTACCAGTTCATGACCGGCGGCCAATGGGTCGCGCATCCCGGCAACATCATCGACTATCGTGTGGTGATCACACAACCGGACGACCCGATCACCAGCGGCATCAGCGATTTCGCCTACCGGTCGGAGCAGTATTACATGCATGTCGACCCGAGCAACGAGGTGCTGGCGACGACGACTTTCAGCGACGCGCATTTCCCCGGCATTGGCGGGGTTGTCATGCCGGTCGTCTGGAAGCGAAGATATGGCGCGGGGAGGGTGTTTTACAGTTCGCTTGGGCACACGGCGGATGAGTTCGCGGTGCCGGAGATGGCGATGATGGTGGAGCGCGGGTTGCTGTGGGCGGCGCGGGGGTAGCAGCAGGCGTGGTTTTATGAAAATCTTGGGCTGAATTCACAGGGCATCTAAGGAGATATCCAATGAATGGTTTCAGTTGGTCTGCTTCCGAAAAGAAGCTCGCCCATCATGCCTTCGATATGGCTCTTGAGGCCGCGCTCGCAAAGACGATGGCCGAATTCAAGCGCAAGGCGAGTGCGGTGACGCAGCCCTCCGAAATGTGGGAGCTGGAAGACTATCTGCGTGAAGAGCGGCGGGATATCGATCGGATGTTCGATTACCGCTATTCGAGCTGATCTACGTTCTTGCCCATCTCATTCGATTAGGCCATCTCGACGAAAAGCTGCTTGCCGGTCTGTCCCAGGACAAATGGGACGCCATTCGGCGGGACCTTGCCTTTACAGCGAGACGCTCGGCCAGCGGATGACGACGGAGGGCGGCCGCGTCCCGATCCCTGCCATGCTGGAAAAGCGGCCGGTATCGCACTACCATCCCGTCGAATGGCGAGGGGGATGAGATGGACCATCACCGTACTGTTTTTCTGATCGGCGCAGGTTCCGTTGGTGACGACGAGCAAGCCGTGTTCACGCTGCACGTGAGCGGCGCTGCCTGCAGTCTGAAATGCAGCTATCGGGACAAGGTAATCGAGGCCGAGGAGGAAGACTTTTTCGAGGCTCTGTTCCAAATCCGCCAGGCACTCGAAGTCGATGGCTTGATACCCTTCTGTTACGGAGCAAGTGCCAATGTTTATCCGGAAAATACCGTATTGGAAAAAAGTCGCGGATTGATAGCCTGCAAGGTGAAGACGGGGCAATTTCCCAAGGAGACCGATCTGGTCGACATATTTGATGATGGCGTCGACGTGGTTCCTGTTTTCGTCCATATGCAACAGGAATTTTGGGAAGAATGGCTGGCTTCGCTGCCTTCCTAGTCCCGGCGCTCATCCAATCCCGCCGGTGACAAGATAGGCACCGGCTGTGCGTCCATCCTCCAGCCGCACCACCGCCGTCACGATTGAGCCATACGAGCCGCGCCAGACGCTGTGGAAGCGCTGATGCTCTGAGGCCGGAACGAGCGCATGCCCGCTGAAGCGCGCGCCGCTTCGCTGCATCGCGACGGCCTCTCCATTGATATGCACCTTGATGGTGGCGTTCTCCGCCTCTGCGTCGCCGGGCAGATCGAGCGTGATGGTGATCTCGTCCTGATCGCCGGAAGCCCGCGTCTCGGCGGCAAGCGCGATTGCCAGCGGAGGTGCTTTGGCGGGTTGGGTGGGTCGGCCTGAAAACACATCATCAACCAGTTCCGGCGTGCGTGGCGGGCTTGTGCGGCGCTGGGTGGCGCACTCGTAATCGCCGGCCATGCGCAGCAGGCTTTCGTCGTCATAGGCCTTGCCGGCGAAGGTCAGGCCGACCGGCATGCCGATGTCGGCCAGGGTGCCCATCGGCACGGTGACGGTCGGGATGCCGAAATGGCGCCAGACCAGATTGCCGTTGGCGACCCAGGTGCCGTTGCGCCAGGCAAGCGCGGCGGACGCCTCGTTGATGTCGGCATCGGCCGGCCCGACATCGGCGGCGGCGGGCAGCACCACGGCGTCGATGCCTTGCGCGTCGAGCCAGTCCTCGAAATCGATCCGCCGTGTCGCCTCAAGCCCCTTCAGGCCCTCTGCAATGGTCGGGATAGCCTTGAAGGGCGTGACGCCGGATTTGGCCCGCTCGACATACTCCGACAGGTCGAAGCCGCCTTCGTAGCGGTCGGGCAAAGTGCCCGGCGGCTGCGGGAAGATTTTCGGGCCGTCGACCGAGGCGAGATCGGGCAAAGCAGGATCGGCATTGGCGCGCAAAAAGTCGTCCCAGCCCCAGATGCAGAGGTCCCAGAGTTCACGATCGGCGAACTCTGTCGGCACCAGAGCGCGCTCGGCCATGGTGCGGGTACCGGGACGATCGCGCTCGTAGTTGGAGACGACGGGAAAATCGACCTCCACCACTTCGGCGCCGAGCCGCTTGAGATCGGCCGCCGCCTGATCCCACAGTGCCAGCACGGAGGCTCGGGTTTCGATCGCCCGGTCGGCTTCGGTGTCTCTGCCGATATACATTCTGGGCACGCCAAGCCGCATGCCCTTCAGCGAGCCGGCAAGCGCCAGATCGAGATAGCGTTGCGGCCGTACCTCGGAGCTCTTCGGCAAGGCCACCCACGGCTGTGCGCGCCAGAAATCGCCTCGCGTCTGTGGATCATCGGCGACGATCACGTCGAGCAGTTCGAGTATGTCGGGCACGCTGCGGGTGTGCGGCACCACGACGTCCATGGTCGGCACCAATGGCCAGTTGCCGCGCACGGAAATGACGCCGCGCGACGGCGTGTAGGCGACCAGCGCATTGTTGCTGGCCGGCGCGCGGCCGGACGACCAGGTCTCCTCGCCAAGCCCGAAGGCGCAGAAGCTGGCGGCCGTCGCCGTGCCCGAGCCATTGGACGATCCCGAGGCGAAGGCTGCGGTCAGGTAGTCGGCATTGTAGGGGCTTTCGGCGCGGCCATAGACGCCGCGCTGCATGCCGCCATTGGCCATGGGCGGCATGTTGGTGAGGCCGATCAGCACGGCACCGCCGGCGCGCAGCCGGGCGATGGTGAAGGCGTCCTCATTGGCGACGAGATGTTCGAAGGCCGGCGAGCCGGCGGCGACTGTCAGGCCCTTGACCTTGTAGCTGTCCTTGGCGGTGTAGGGGATGCCGTCGAGCGGCCCGAGCAGAGCGCCATTGCGGCGCCGCTGGTCGGAAGCCGCGGCCTCCTCGAACATGGCGGGATTGAGCACCGGGATAGCGTTGAGGCTGATGCCGTGGCGGTCGAAATGCGCGATGCGCCTGAGATACGCCGCGACCAGTTCGACGCTGGTGACGACACCTTCATCGAGGGCGCGGCGCAGTTGGTCGATCGTCGCTTCGACGAGAAGGCTGGCATCGGTCATCGCTGGTTCCAGGCTGTTGTCTGCGCACCATGGATGAGCGAGCCCGCCGGCTTCGGCAAGGGCCAATCGGCAGTCTTTGTCGGAACGTGTTGTGCTGCCGGTACCTTGCCGGCAGTGCTCAGGCGCGGCTTTCCTTCATCTTCTCGATGATCCCGGCCATCAGCGCCAGGTCGCGGCGTGAATCGGCGAGGTCGGTCAGCGGTTTGGTGCCTTCCGCGATGTGGCGGTGGAAAATCTCCAGCTCGTTGGAGAAGGCGTCGCCATAGAGCGGGCCGAAGCTCTTCGTCACCGGGCCGAGCGGGCCGGCCTCGGTCACTTCCAGCCGGGTCGGCAGGCTGCGGATATAGGGCGTGTCGTAGATGATGCGCACGCGCCTGGTGTTGGAGCGCACTTCGATCATGGCGTCGAACAGGCCGAGATCGTCGACCACCGCGTCATAGAGGCAGGCGAAATGGCCGTAGTCGAAGGTGATCGACGTGTTGGCGCCGCCATTGGTGCGATGCGCGGCGACCACTCCTTTCGGTTCGCCGATAAGCCCGCGCATGGCCGAAATGTGGTGCGAGGACAGCGCCGTCAGCCCGCGATAGGCGCGCACCAGGTCGGCAGGCGCGTCGGCGCCGACCACCTCGCGGATCAGCGCGTCACGCTCCTTGGCGCCGCGCGCTAGAAGGGCAGGATCGATGTCGTTGGGGTAGAGGATGTTCTGGCTCTTCTTGAGGAAATGCCGGCCCTCCGAGATCAGGTCGAAGATGCGGACATGGGTGATATCGGCATGCGCGGGCAGTTCATCCCTGGCCGCCAGATAGGCCGGCGCGTAGCGGCGCATATAGCCGACGAACAGGGTCTTCCCGTAGGCCGGCATCAGCGCCAGCAACTCGTCGATTTCGCGCACGGTCAGGCAAGCGGGCTTTTCCAGCAGGATGTGCTTGTCGGCTTGCATGGCGGCGCGCACGAAGCGGCTGTGGGTGTCGTCGGACGACAGCACGAAGACCACGTCGATGTCAGGCGAATTGATCAGCGCTTCGGCGCTCTCATAGGCTTTCACCCCGGCATATTCCGACGTGACGAGCGCCACCAGGCTTGGCGACACGTCGTGGACGCCCGTGATCCGCCAGCGGTCGCGCTGGTCGGCCAGAACAGGCAGATGGATCGACTGTGCGACTTCTCCAAGACCCACAAGCCCGACACGAAGTGGTGACACGCGCAAACTCCTTGATTTCAAGTCTGATGCTGGCCGAGCTCGCGGCCGGCAATGGTTCTCTGATTGGCGGATCACGCCGCGCCGGTGACCAGCGCGACGAGTTCGTTGCCCGTGGTCTCCGAGGCGCGCACGGTCGCCGCCATCTTTCCCGCCCGCATCACCCAGATCTGGTCGGACAGGCGCCGCACCTGATCGAAATTGTGGCTGACCAGGATGACCGAGACGGACTGCTCGCGCAGGCGCCGGATCAGCGCTTCGACATTGGCGGTCTCCTGCACGCCGAGCGCTGCCGTCGGTTCGTCCATCACCACCAGCTTGGCGCCGGAGCCGACGGCACGGCAGATCGAGATCGCCTGGCGCTGGCCGCCCGACAGGCGGCGCACACGCTGGTTGATCGACGGCACGTTGATCGACAGGCGCGACAGCATGGAGCGGGCCTCGCGTCTCATCGCCTTGCGGTCCAGGAAAGCGAAAGGGCCGATGCGGCGCACCAGTTCGCGGTTGAGGAACAGGTTCTGCGCCACCGTCAGTTCGTCGATCAGCGCCAGGTTCTGGTGCACCGTCTCGATGCCGGCCTTGCGCGCCCCGTCCGGATTGGAGAAGGGGTGTTCGCGGCCATCGAAGACGATCGAGCCGGCATCCGGCATATGCACACCGACCAGGCAGCGGATTAGCGTCGACTTGCCGGCGCCGTTGTCGCCGATGACGGCGGTGACTTCGCCACGGCGCGCCTGGAAGGCGACATCGGTGAAGGCGCGCACGCCGCCGAAATGCTTGCTCAGGCCGTCGCAGGCGATGATCGTGTCGGAGGCAGGGAAGGGGATGACGGCGCTCATTTCTGGTACCGCATGATCAGCGCCGCCAGCACCACGATGGCGCCCACGGCAAGCGGTTGATAGAAGGCCGAGACGCTGAGCAATGTCAGCCCGTTGACCAGCGCGGTCAGCATCAGCGCGCCGATGGCCGGGCCCAATATGCTGGCGCGGCCGCCGAACAGGCTGACGCCGCCCAGCACCACCGCCGCCACCGAATTCAGGAGCAGGCTGGTGTTGATCAGCGGTTCGGCAGAGCCGATGCGCGCCACCAGCAGGATGGCGGCGATGCCCGCGCAGAACCCCGAAATGGTGTAGGCGGCGATCTTGACGCGGTTGGTGCGGATGCCGAGCGCGCCTGCGCTCTCGACCTGGCCGCCGGTCGCCAGGAGATGGACACCGAAGCGGGTGTGGTAGAGCGCGATATGCGCCACGATCACGGCGGCAATCGCTACCCAGACCGGATAGCCGAAAGGCCCGAACGACCCTGAAGCGAGCTTCAGCAGGAAGGTCGAGCCGACCATGGTCGGTTCGCCGCCCGACAGGATCAGGCCAAGCCCGGTGATGGCCGACAGCGTGCCGAGCGTGACCACGAAATCCGGAATTTTGCCGACGGTGATGATGAGGCCGTTGAAGAAGCCGATGGCGCTGGTGGCGAGCACTGCGAGCACGCTAGCGATGAAGATGCCGTAGCCCGCCGCATTGACGAGGCCAAGCACGATGGCGCCCAGCATGACGGCCGCGGCCAGCGACAGGTCGATGCCTGATGTGGCGACGACGAAGGTCTGGCCGATCGACAGCACCACCAGGATCGCCGATGCCAGCAGCAATGCCTGCAGGTTGGCGACACTGAGAAAGACCGGCTGGGCGATGCCGAAGACGATGACGAGACCGACCAGGCCAACGACGGACGCCCAGTCGGCCCAGAAGGAAGGATCCAGGAGGAGAGCCGACAGGGAGGGGCGGCTCTCCTCCGCCGCGCCCGCCGAATGGGCGACGGGCGCGTTGTCTGTGGAATTGCTCACTTCAACAGCTCACGCAGCGGATCGGGATAATCGCCGCCGGGACGCGGAAAATTCTTCAGCGAGGCATCGGCATTGGCCTTGTTGATCAGGAGCACCGGTGCGGGCACGTTGGCGGGCAGTTGCTTGCCCATGACCGCCGCCTTGCACGCTTCGACGCCCATGGCGCCGACGACATAGGGATATTGGGCGACTGTGGCGGAGAGCTCGCCTGATGCAATCGACTTCAGCGCGTCGACGATGCCGTCGAGACCGATCACCTTGACGTCCTTGCCCGAAGTCTGCACGGCGCGTTCGACGCCGAGCGCCATGATGTCGTTGGCGGCGAAGAAGCCGGCGAGATCCGGATGTGCCGCCAGGATATCGGTTGCGGCGGTCAACGCCTTCTCACGATCCCAGTCGGCGCTCACCATCACCACCACTTCGAGCTTGCCTTCGACGGCCTGCTTGAAGCCCTTGATGCGGGCGTTGGAGCCGACATCGCCGACGATACCGGCGATCAGCGCGACCTTGCCGCCCTTCGGCACCAGCTTCAGCATTTCCTCGCCGGCCAGCGCGCCGGCGGCGACATTATCGGTGCCGATATAGGTCGAGACGGCAAAGCCGGCCGCCTTGGCCTGTTCGGCGTCGATGGTCGAATCGATGTTGACGATCGGCTTCTTCTTCTGGGCGACCGGCACCAGCGCCTGGACGAGATTGGAGACGCTGATCGGGTTGACCAGATAGCAATCGAAATCCTGCAGGGCCATGGCGGTCAGGCGGTCGGCCTGGCCGGTGGCGTCGCCCATATTGGCGGCAGCCTGGACGCTGACATTGACGCCGCTGGCCTTGCCCTGCTCCTCGATGCCTTGCTGCATGGTCTGGAAGAAGGGGTTGTCGAGGCCCTTTACGATGGCCGCGACCTTGGCCGCGTCCTCGGCATAAGACGGCGCCGAAACGATGGTTGCCAGCAGGCCCACGCCAAGCGTCAGGCCGTTGAAGATGCGCATTCTGTTCCTCCGCTTCTTGTTTGTTTGATGTGTCTCATCGGCAAGCCCACGGACGTCCGTGGCTGCGAGAGCCATGCCGGGTTTGGCAACGCCGCGCAGCCTGCAGCCCAGCGAGCGCCGAACGTCTCGCGGACAACGGACCCGGTCGGGACCTTTTCCATGCCAGGCATTTCTCCTCCCAGAGCGCTGACCTAGCCCCATCAGCGTTTGCGCATGTTTTATAAAAAATTGACACGCGTCAAGATTTAAAATGGTGCGCAGCGATTTCGATGGTGCCATGGCGGCCATGGGCTGTCCTGTCGGGCCGCCTGCCGCGCGATCCGCGGTTCACCGCAGCAAAAAAGCTTCCGCCCTTATGCAACCTGCGATGGGGGCGTGCGTTACCGTTTTCAGATTTTGAACGACCCGGCAGGTGGGTGCTGCATTTTCGATACGTCCACGGAATTGCCGGTAACCGTGCAAGACAAGGCCCTCATCGGGGCTCGGTCGGCACCAAGTGCCGTTGTCTGCTTGCGGTCACGGAAGCCGACGGCAAGCTGCGGGCGCTGCTGTCACTGTCGTCGCCGAGCAACTGTCAGACAAATAATAGAGATCAGACATGCCAAGACGGCTTGCAAGCCTAGGCTAAAGCTCGCGGAAGTTGCGAAAAAAGCATACCGTTGGAGAAAACTTATATCGTCATCCAGCATGAAAGGGGAATCATGCCTGACCAGAATGCCCAGATCCGCGCAGCAATCGGACGACTGCTTTCCGAGAAAACCGGAGTCGCAGTCATTTCCATGAAAGAGAGTATCAACGAGCTGGTGGCCACAACCGGTGTAGCGCTTGCCGTCGAAACCCTGCAGGACATGCTGCTGGAAATGGCCGAAGTGCGCGGCATGACGGTCGTGCTCGACGTTTAGAGCAGTTAACCGTTTTCACTAACTCTTTGTTTTGACATTTTGACGCAATTCCTGTGGGCAAATCGTTACCCGCTTTTCCTGGAACCGCTTCAGCTCTGTCTCCTTGTTTTGACGCAATTACCCAGGGAAAGCGCTACGCGCTTTTCCGGGAGGCAGCTGGTAGCTGTTCAGCCATTGCGGGGCCAAGGCGTTCCGCTTTCCCCGCCAGTTCAAGCGTGCCATCGCCGTAGATCATGCGGCCGGCACGGAAGGTGGCGCGCACGCGTGGCACGGGATGGCGGTCCGCCACCACGAGATCGGCCAGAAGCCCCGGCTCGATGGCGCCGCGATCGGTGAGCCCCAGGGCTGCGGCCGGATTGCCGCTGGTCAGTGCCGCCGCCGCCGCGAGGCCATCGCCCCGCAGTTCCGCCAGGCCGAGCACGGCCGGCAGGATCGAGGCCGGGTGGTAGTCGCTGGCCAGCATGTCGAGCAGTCCGGCCTCATAGGCCTGCCGGGCGGAAAGATTGCCGGAGTAGGATTCGCCGCGCAGCGCGTTGGGCGCGCCCATGGCGGTGCGCATGCCGAGCCTGCGGGCTTCTTGCGCGGCCTCCAGGGTTACCGGGAATTCCGAGAGCGCGGCACCCAGGCCATGAACCAGTTCCACCTTTTCCAGCGTGTCGTCGTCATGCGAGGCGAGCACGACGCCGGCGGCCTGCGCGCGCGCCGACAGGTCCTGCAACGCGTTCAACACATCGCCCTGGCCGTTGCGGCCGGCCATGCGCTTGCCGACGACTTCGGAGGCCGCGGCAACGGACATACCGCGCTCCTTGGCGATCCGGGCGATGTAGAGTTCGACGTCGCGGTATTGCCCCTGTCCAGGCGTGTGATCCATCAGTGAAATCAGGTGCAGCCTGCCGGCGTCCATCAGCTTTTGCAGCCTGGGAATAGCCGGGGTGAAGGTCACTTCGAAGCGGGCGTGGATGCGATGGTCGACCAGGAGGTCGTCCTTCATCCCGGCGATGGTGTCGATGATTGCTGATGTGTGATCTTCCGAGCGCAGCACGCCGCTGGTGACGCTGGCGCCGATGAAGGAGAGCGCGGCATAGGCGGTGGTGACGCCGCAGGAGGCGAGCTTCTTGTCCAGTTCGGCAACGCCGATCGGCATCGGAACGTGGACGCCGATGCGCGGTTCGACTTCCTTCTCGACCATGTCGCCATGCATGTCGATGAAGCCGGGCAGCAGCAGGCGGCCGCCACCCTCTATGTCGGCATGCTCGACCGGCTTCTCGCGGATATCGGCGATCCTGCCGTTTTCGATCCTGATCGCGCCGCTTGGGATGACGCGGTCGCGCAGGACGATTTCGAAATCACTCAGCCACATGTCATGTCTCTTGCAAGGAAGCGGTTTCAGCATGGATTTTACGGGCGACAAGGTCGGCGACATCATGGGTGACGGAGGACACCGACCATGGCGACGATTGCGCCGGCTTGCCGCCGCCCCGGTCACGATCTCTCCAGGACATGTTTTCTAGTTCACCCGAATGCCGGTTTCCATTTGATTTTTATGACATTTTCATGAAGGCCGGCCTTGCCGGACCGCCTGCCTCAGCCGGCACGGGATCGTTGTGACAGCCATTCGGCGGTTTGCTGGCTGGCCTGTTCGGCGGAAAGCTCAAGGCTCAGCCCCTGCAGCAGGCCATGCAGGAAAACCCCGGTAAAACAGTCGCCGGCGCCGATCGTGTCGGGTACGGAAACCTGCTTCAGCGGCGTGACGTGGTTGAGCGCCTTGCCGTCATAGAGCGAGATCGGCCGCATTCCGTCGGTCAGCACCAGCGTGCTCAGGCGAGGCCCGGCAATGAGTGAAGCTCGCTCCCAGATCGCTCGCGTGTCCTCGCCGGGAAAATCGGCGCGCGATCCGATAACGATGTCGGCCGGGCGCGGCGAGGCGCTGCGCAGCGGAAATTGCGAAATGACAAGCGGGATCGTCCGCAGCGAGGCAACGAGGCCGGCATCGAGCATCAGGGCGTTGAGATAGGCGGCGTCGCCGCTGACAGGTTCCGGTGCGGCGAAGGGCGGGCGCATCTGGCCGCCGGGGTTCAAAATGGTGCGCTCGCCATTCGGCTCGAGCAGGATTTCGGTGAACCGGGTTTCCCCGGCCCATAGGGTGACGTAGCCGGTATCGATGCCGCTCGCCTGCAATGTGGCGAGCGCTGCCCGGCCATATTCGTCGTCCATCAGATTGCTGATCAGCCGGACATGGTTGCCGAGCTTCGCCAGATGGGTGCCTGTGTGGAAGCCGCCACCGCCGAGCCGGACGCTGCGGCTGGAATAGACGATGCGCGCGCCAGAGGCGAGGGGCGAGGACAGCGACCAGACCTGGTCGTAGTTGATGTGGCCGACAACGATGACTGTGCACATGGTCCCTGCTTTTTCGCGCGGCGCATCGACGATGAAGCGGTGCGTGAGCAGGCTTAGCACTATGACCGGCACCAGGGACAGCAGGCTGGCGGCCATCGGAGCGTCAGCGGGCGTGTGCTGTTTTCGATCGACAATACGGCCAGTTGCTCGGCGTTCTGGCGCAGGCGGGGAACGCCAAGGATTGAGCAGTCGCTTTACCCGCCGAGAATAAAATCGGCGCAGCGGTCGGCGATCATGATCACCGGGGCGTTGGTGTTGCCGCTGATCAGCCTTGGCATGATCGAGGCGTCGCAGATGCGCAGGCGCGGGACGCCGCGCACGCGCAGTTGCGGGTCGACCACCGCGTCGTCATCGCTGCCCATGCGGCAGGTGCCGCAAGGGTGATAGACGGTCTTGGCGTGTTCGAGGATGTGGTCCGATATCGCCTGGTCGGAAAGGTCGGCGGCCTCGCCGGGCGACAACTCCTCGGCCACCACCGCCCGCAGTGCGGGCTGGCGCAGGATGGTGCGGGCGATCTTAATGCCGGCGAGCAGCAGGGCAAGATCGTCCGCGTCGGACAGGAAGCCGGTGGTGAAGCGGATCGGGTCCGCCGCGTCGCGCGAGCGCAGGTTGACGGTGCCGCGCGATTTTGGCCGCAGCACACACGGGTTGAGCTCCATGCCGTGGCGTTCGATCGAGCCGTGTTCTGCGCTTTCGATCATCACCGGCAGGACGTGGAACTGGATATCGGGCCGGCCATCGCCATCGGTGTCGAAGAAGCCGCCGCTCTCGACGACATTGGAGGTGAGCAGGCCGGTGCGGAACATCAGGTACTGCAGGCCGTGGCGCAATGCCTTCAGGCCACGATCTTCGCCCAGCAGCGAGATCGGCTGGCGCGTCAGCGCATAGACCGGGGCGGCGACATGGTCCTGCAGGTCGCGGCCGACCGCGGGCATGTCGCGGATGACGGGAATGCCGAGCCCGGCCAGATGCTCGGCCGGGCCAAGCCCCGACAGCATCATCAGTTTTGGCGTCGCCAGCGCGCCTGCCGTGAGGATCACTTCGGCCTTTGCCGTCGCCGCATGGCTTTGGCCGTCGGAGGTGGTGTAGGCGAGGCCGCTCGCCGCACCGTTTTCCAGGGTCACGCCGGTGACCAGCGCATCGGTGATCACGGTTAGGTTGGCGTTGCCGGCCAGCGGCCGCAGAAACACCTTTGCCGCCGACTGTCTTTCCCCATTCGCCGTGGTCGTCTGGTAGAAGCCGACGCCTTCCTGCACGGCGCCGTTGAAGTCGTCATTGTAGCGGTAGCCCGCCTGTTGCGCGGCCTGCACGTAAGCCAATGACAGCAGATGGTGGTGACGCGGATCGGAGACCGGCAGCGGTCCCTCGGTGCCGTGGCGCTCACCGGCCAGCCGCTCGTTGCGTTCCAGCCGCCGGAACACCGGCAACACCTCGTCCCAGCCCCAGCCGGGGCAGCCGAGGTCACGCCAGCCATCATAATCCTGCGGCTGGCCCCTGATGTAGAGCATGGCGTTGATCGAGGAGCCGCCGCCCAGCGTGCGGCCTTGCGGCACCGGCAGCCGGCGTCCGCCGACGCTGGGTTCCGGCTCAGATTCATAGATCCAGCTGCGCGCCGTGCCGATCACCTTGGCGAAGGTGGCGGGCATGTCGATCAGGCGCGTGTTGTCGGCCGGGCCGGCCTCGACCACCAGCACGCGCTTGCCAGCAGAGACCAGCCGGTTGGCCAGCGTGCAGCCGGCCGAGCCGGCGCCGGCGATGATGTAGTCGTAAACTGCGCTCATCGTGTCAGGCATACCGCATGATGACGGTCTTGGTTTCGAGATAGCCGTCGATGGCGGCACGGCCATGCTCGCGGCCGATGCCGGACTGCTTGAAGCCGCCGAAGGGGGCGTTGGGGTCGAGCGTGTTGTGCGAATTGACCCACACCGTGCCGGCCTTGAGGCCGTGGATGGCGGTCATCGCCTTGCCCATGTCGCGGGTCCAGATCGAGGCCGAGAGGCCATAGCGCGTGTCGTTGGCGATGCGGATCGCCTCGTCGAGATCGGTGACCGGCATTGCCGCCACCACCGGCCCGAACACCTCCTCGCTGGCGATTTCCATGTCGGGCCGGACATTGTGCAGGATGGTCGGCGCCACGTAGTGGCCCCTGGCCGGCACCGGCCGCGCGCCGCTGACCCGCTCGCCGCCCGCCGCCAGGCCACGCTCGATAAAGCCCTCGACGCTTCTCCGGTGCTTTGCCGAGACCAGCGGATTGATCTGGGCTTCTGCGTCGCGGCCAGCCCCCAGCGTCATGCCGTCGGCGATCTCGGCCAGCCGCGACAGCGTGCGGTCATAGATCGACTTTTCGATCAAGAGCCGCGAAGCCGAGGTGCAGACCTGGCCCTGGTTGAAGAACATGCCGAGCCCCGCGATCAGCGGTTCGATGCCTTCCTCCATGTCGGCGAGCAGGATCATCGGCGATTTCGAGCCGAGCTCCAGCGTGAAGCGGGCGACGCGGTCGACCGCTGCGTGGCCGACGCGCTTGCCGACTTCCGTCGACCCGGTAAAGGTCAGCTTGTCGATACCGGGATGGCGGATCAGTGCTTCGCCGGTGACGGTGCCGCTGCCGGTGACGATGTTGACGACGCCCGGCGGGAAGCCGACCGCTTCGATCAGTTCGGCGAGCCTGAGCAGACCGAGCGGGGTTTCCTGCGGCGGCTTCAGCAACACCGTGCAGCCACAGGCGAGCGCTGGCGCGATCTTCCACATGCCGATCAGCAGCGGAAAATTCCACGGCACGATGGCGCCGACGACGCCGACCGGTTCCATCACCGTCATCGCCTGGTGTTTGGCGCCGGGCGGCACGGGGATGGACACCTGGAAAGTCGAGCCCTCGATCTTGGTCGCCCAGCCGGCATAGTAGCGCAGCCAGTCGACGGTGCCGCCGGCACTCAACATGCGCGCGACGCCGAGCGACTTGCCGTTCTCGATGCTCTCGATTTCGGCGAGCAGATCGGCGTCGGCCTCGACGGCATCGGCGAGTTTCAGCATGAGGTTCTGGCGGTCGACCGGCCGCATCGACGCCCAGGGGCCTTCGAGCGCGGCACGCGCGGCGCGGACAGCCTGGTCGACCAGTCCGGCGCCGCTTTCGGGCACATGGGCGACGATCTCGCCGGAGGCGGAGTCATCGACGGCGAGGTCTTCGCCGGAAACCCCGTCGACGAAACGGCCATTGATGAAGGGCCGGTGCGAACGCGCCAGGAAAGCGGCGGCGGCGGCGCTGATCGGCGGCACAATTCTCTCGTTCACGCCATCCTCCTCGATTGCTGATGAACAGTTGTGCCGAGGGTTATGGAGCGTATCCGCCGGCTTCAAGCCGAAGGCGGCACGAGTGCGCGCTCAGTCAAAACAAAGTTCCCGCTCGGACAAGACGCCTTGCAATCGGTTGGCCTAGACCAAGGTCGCATCAAGCCGCGCGTTTTGCGCGAGCCTGCCAGATGTCAAAGAGGTATCGGCCATTGAGCGCATTGCTGGGCAATCCGATGGTCACCACGGCGGCGCTGCCGCTTGTTCTGGGCATGGTCATGGCGCTGCTGGCGCGGTTGGCCCTGCCGCAATCCTCGCCCGTGCTCTCGCTGGTGGCGGCCGCCTTGCTGCTGTTCTTTTACTGGGACACGCTTGGCCCACCGGTGGTGCCGCCAGTCGCCGCCAGCCAGAAGCTGATCTATCTTGCCTTTGCCGGGATTGTCGCGGGCCTGTTGCCCGAGCGCCTGCTCAGCTCTGCGGTGGCGGGCAAGCTTGTCGCCGCCGCCCTTGGGGCAGCGTTGCTGTGGCTTGGCTGGCGCCGCCTTGCCGGCGGTTCGCTTGACCTGCAGATGATCGCCGCCCTCATTGCCGGCCTGCTGGCAATCGTCGGCGTCGCTATGCTGCTGTCTCTGAAAGCCTCGCCATCGCCTCCAGTTGAAGAGCCGTTCCTGGCGCCCGCCGCCATGCTCGCCATGTGCCTGGCCGGCGCCATCATCTCGGTGCTCGGCGCCTCGATCGTCACCGGGCAGTTGCTGGGATCGCTGGCCGCGCTCGCCGGTGGCTGGTGCCTCGTCCAGTACATCGCCGTGCTGCGCGGCGGATCGGCCACTGCCTGGAGCAAGGGCACCGAGTTGATCCTCATCTACGCCGCCGCCACGGTGCTGATCCAGGTGGCGCTGCTGGCGCCGAAGGCCAATCCTGTCGCGCTCATGCTTTCGCCCTTGCCGTTGATCGTGGCCGCCCTGGTGCCCGGTCCGTTGCGGGGCCTTGTTCCCGGCATCAGGCCATTGCGGCCGCTGGTCGCCGGCCTGCTGATCGCCGCACCGGCGATACTGGCGATCCTGACGGCGATCTTGTGGGCGCCGCACGGAGCCGCGCTTGGCTTTTCCTGAGCCAGACAATGACGACCACAATGGGACAACCAACAATAGGGAGAGTTACGTGACGATGAGAAAACTGACGGCCGCTTTTGCCTTTGCCTCGATATGCGCCTTCGCATCGGCGGCTCACGCCGACACTTACGAGATCGACGGCCAGCATGCCTGGGTCACCTTCACCATCAAGCACGGCATCTATGGCACCGCGCATGGCCAGTTCGACGCGGTGAAGGGGGCCATCGTCATGGACAAGGCCGATCCGTCGAAGAGCAGCGTCAAGGCCGAGCTCGATGTCGGTTCGGTGCACACCGCCTATGACCAGCGCGACAGCGATCTGAAAGGCCCCGACTTCTTCAACGCCGCCGAATTCCCGGCGATCTCGTTTGAAAGCACCAAGGTCGAGAAGGTCAGCGACAAGACCGGCAAGGTCACCGGCAACCTCACCATCAGCGGTGTGTCCAAGGTGATCACGCTCGATGTGACGCTGGTCAACGAGGCGCCGGCGCCGTGGGACGCGACACTGACCAAGGCGGCGTTCACCGCCACCGGCAAGGTCAGCACCGCGGACTTCCCGATGGCCAAGGCCGCCGCCGGCTTCGGCCTCGGCCCCGATGTCGACATCGTCATCGATCTCGAAGCGGTGAAGAAATAGGCCACAGGCAGTTAGCGGGTGGCGGCCGCGCGACCGAGAGGTCGCGCGGCACTTCCTCAGCCAAACGGGGCGATCGAAAGGTCGCGCGGCACTTCATCGGCAGGCGCAAAGTGCGCGCTCAGTCAAAACAAAGTTCCCGCTCGGACAAGACGCCAAATCGGGGATGCCGCACTATCCCCAGCGAAGATCGGCGCATAGCCGGCGTGCTCAGCAATCGGGATGGAACCATGCGATTTCTTGGAAAGACGGCCTTCATCACCGGCGGTGGCACCGGCATCGGTGCGGCGGTCGCCAGGCGCATGGCGGCCGACGGCGCCAAGGTGGTGCTGATGGGCCGGCGGCGCGAGCCGCTGGAAGCGGTGACCAAAGACGTTGGCGGGCTGGTGGTGCAGGGCGATGCCGCCGACCCGAAAGCGGTACGCGCCGCGCTGGCCGAAGTGCACGAGAAAATCGGACCGGTCGATATCCTCGTCGCCAATGCCGGGGGCCATGGTGTTGGCCCGACCATTTCGATGAGCGATGAGACCTGGAGCCTGGCGACGCGTACCAATCTCGACACCGCCTTCGTCTGCGCCCGCGAATGCCTGCCCGACCTGATTGCGCAAAAGGGCAACATCGTCGTCGTCGCCTCGATCGCCGGCCTGTTCGCCGGGCCGGACGCGGCCGGCTACGTCACCATGAAACATGCCTGCATCGGCTTCGGCAAATCGCTGGCGCGCGACTATGGCCGCAAGGGCGTGCGCACCAACATCATCTGCCCGGGCTGGGTGTCGACCGACATGGCCGACGAGCAGATGGAGGTGATCGTCGAAAAGCACGGGCTTGGCTCGATCGACGAGGCCTACCGGCTGGTCACCAAGGACGTGCCGCTCGGCCGGCCGGCGACGCCGGAAGAAGTGTCCAACGTTATCTGCTTCGTTGCCTCCAGCGAGGCGGCGATGATGAACGGTTCGATCCTGACGGTCGATGGCGGCGCCGCCGTCGTCGACCTGCCTACGCTTGCCTTTGTCGATTGATGTGGAGAGTGCGATGAACGACCAGAACAGACCGGCGGACTGGAAGCATTTTGACGATTTCGCCGCCGGCATCGCCACCAACCGGCTGGCGACGACGGATGCGTTGCGCGGCCAGACTTTCAGGATCACGCTCGACACCGGCCGCACCATCGACCTTGCCTTCACATCGCTCGACACGGTGGCGTGGAGCGAGGGCAGCGAAGCCGGCGCCGACTGGTACGAGGCGCTCGAAGTCGCTTCCAGCGTGTACTTCGTCAACATGATCTTCTCGGCACGTGCGACGGAAGACGAGGCCTTCATCGTCAACACCAGCACGCGTCGCGTGCTGTCGGTGCGCGAACGGGTGCGTGATGCCGGCGAGGCACCCGGTGAGCCGCGCGTGGCGCAGACCTGGTCGGCTGGCGTGCTTGGCGATCCCAGCGTGGCGCCGGGCGGCATCGCGCCGGCGCCGACGCGCGACCTGATCGGGCTCACCGCGCACTACACATACAGCCCCAACCACGTCTACGAGCACATCTATCTCTCTTCCGAGCGCTACGCTTGGCAGAATCTCGTCGGCATCCAGCGCGGCCATGGCGATGTCGACCTGGCGACGACCTGGAAGTTCGCCGAGAACCAGTATGTGTTCGGCTTCCGCGAGTTCATCATCCCGGTCGCCTCGCTGTTCTTCTACAATTGGGACGTCATGCACTCGACGGGGAAATTCCTCGGCGTGACCAGCCAGGGCAAGATCGAGAACAAGCCGGCCGGCGCCCACATCGAGAAGAAATCCAGAACCGCCTACGACAAGGACAAGGCGCCGGTCTGACCGCGCGGGGGGAACGCCATGAATAAAAACTACGAAGCGATCAAGGCGCACTACGCCGGCTCCGACGCCAAGGATTTGGCCGCGATGATGGCGCCGGTCACGGACAAGACCGCCTGGACCGAGATGGCCGGCTTTCCCTATGCCGGTACCTATGTCGGCCCGGACGCCATCATTGAAGGCGTGTTCAAACGCATCGGTGAGGAGTGGGACGGCTACGCCCTGAAGCTCGAAAAGCTGGTCGATGGCGGCACCACCATCGTCGGCATCGGCACCTATTCGGGTGTCTACAAAAAGACCGGCAAGCCGATGTCGGCGCGCGTCGTCCATGTCTGGGAAATGGAGGACGGCAAGGCGCTGAGTTTCGAGCAGTTCACCGACACCAGGCTGGTCGCGGCAGCGACGGTCTGAGGGCATGCGGCCGGACACCGACGGTGTCCGCTCGATCGAAAAACCTGGGAGGATGAAATGGGAAACAGTCTGAAGGCAATGCTGGCGGGCCTGGCCCTGACAAGCGCGATTGCGCTTGGCGACGCCAGCCCGGCGAATGCCGGCGACACCGAGATCGTCATCGGCGCGCCGATCTCCTTGACCGGGCCGTTGGCCGGCGACGGCAAGGAGCAGAAATGGGCCTATGAGCAGGCGGTCGCCGACATCAACAAGGCCGGCGGCATCATGGTCAAGTCGGCCGGCAAGAAGCTGCCGGTGCGCCTTGTCGTTGCCGACGACGAAAGCTCGGAGGGCAAGGTGGCGTCGGCGCTGGAAAACCTGATCAAGGTGCAGAGGGTCGATGCGCTGCTGTCGACCCATTCGGGACCGATGAATATTGCCGGCGCCATCGTCGCGGAAAAATACAAGAAATTCTACATGATCACGACGGCCTTCCCGTTCGAATGGCAGCCGTTGAAGCTGAAATATTCGGCGCTGTTCTTCTTCCATCCTGGGCCCGGTGCGGAAGTGCCTTTCGAGATCTGGGACAAGCTGCCGGCCAATGAGAAGCCGAAGAACCCGGCGCTGGTCTCCGAGGATTCGCCCGACGGCAAGGGCTTTGGCGGCGCTTTCGAAGCGGCGGCCAAGAAGTATGGCTACACCTTTGCCGTCGACGACCCCTGGGCGATCGGCGCCACCGATTATTCGGCGCTGATCACCAAGCTCAAGGCCGCCAATGTCGACGCCATGCTGGTGTTCGGCTCGCCGGCCGATACGGTGACGCTGCTGCGCCAGATGAAGGAGCTCGGCTTCTCCGTGCCCTACCTGCATGGCTGGAAGGGCACCTGGACGGGCGAGTTCCACGAGGCGCTCGGGGCGGATTCCGACTACATCCTGACCGACGGCTTCTGGTCGTCGAGCTACCCCTATCACGGCGCCAAGGAGCTCGGCGACCGTTATGAGGCCGAGTTCAAGAAGGACTCCGTCACCGTCGGCGCCTTCTACGCCAATGCGCAGGTGCTGGCGCAGGCGATCGAGAAGGCGGGCTCGACCGATGCCGGTGCGATCCACGACGCGATCTTCGGCCAGGAGTTCAAGGATACGGTGGTCGGCGATCTCAAATTCGACCAGACCGGCTTTGCCCTCATCCCCAGCGTCGCCACGCAATGGTGGCAAGGCAAGCACCAGCTGATCTTCCCGGACGGCAACTGGACCTACAAGCCGGCCCCGGCCTGGGACAAGCGCTGAACGGCTGAAAACAGCGGACAGGGGAGGCGGGTGCCTGGATTGCGAAGCCAGGCGCCCGTCTGCCGACCCACAGAATCTGACCGGAGAACGGAAACACGATGCAGCCTGACGAAACCCTGCTTCGCCTCGAGGCGGTCCAGAAGCGGTTCGGTGGGCTGGTCGTGCTCAACAACATCGACATCGCTGTCGGCGCCAATGAGCTGATCGGGCTGATCGGTCCCAATGGCGCCGGCAAGTCGACGCTGTTCAACCTGATCACCGCGCTCTACACGCCGACACAGGGGCGCATCCGTTTCCGTGGCCAGGACATCACCGGCACGGCACCGCATCGCATCTGCCGGCTGGGCATTGCGCGCACCTTCCAGCTGGTGCGCACGTTCCTCACCATGACGGCGTTCGAGAACATCATGGTCGGTGCCGTTTATGGCGCCGGCGGGCGCGTCAAGCATGCGACGGCGGCGGCAGAGGAAGCGCTGGAGCTTGTCGGGCTGACCGCAAAACGCGATGTCCGCACCGCGCATATGACACTCTCCGACCGGCGCCTGCTGGAGATCGCGCGAGCCGTGGCCTCCAGCCCGGCGCTGCTCCTGCTCGACGAGCCGATGGCCGGGCTGAACCCGACCGAGATCCAGCGCATGGTCGATGTCATCCGCCGCGTGCGCAGCGAGCGGGGCGTCTCGATCCTGTGGGTGGAGCACAAGGTCGACGCCATCATGAAAGTCTGCAGCCGGGTGATCGTGCTCGACCATGGCGAGAAGATCGCCGACGGCACGCCCCGCGAAATCGTCGCCAACCGCAAAGTGATCGAGGCCTATCTTGGCGAACCGGCTGCTTGACGTGAAAAACCTCGAAGTCGCCTATGGCGATGTCGGTGCGCTGTGGGGCGTGTCGATCCATGTCGACCCCGGCACCATCGTCGCCATCGTCGGCGCCAATGGCGCCGGCAAGACGACGCTGTTGAAGACCGTCTCCGGCCTGCTCAAGCCGAAGCGCGGCGAAATCTTTCTCGCCGGCGTGCCGCTGGCCGGCAAGGCGCCGGAGGAGATCGCCAGCATGGGCATCGCCCATGTGCCGGAAGGGCGCGGCCTGTTCCGTCAGATGACGGTGCTGGAGAACCTCGAGCTCGGCGCTTTCCAGCCCAAGGTGCGCAAGCATTTCAGGCAATCACTGGAGAAGGCCTACACGCTGTTTCCGCGGCTGAAGGAGCGGGCAGGGCAGAAGGCCGGCTCGCTCTCCGGCGGCGAGCAGCAGATGCTGGCCATCGCGCGCGCCACCATGTCGGACCCGTCGCTGCTCATCCTCGACGAGCCGTCGCTGGGCCTCAGCCCGATCGTGGTGCAGCAGATGTTCGCGCTGATCGAGACCTTGCACAAACAGGGTGTCACCATCCTCTTGGTCGAACAGAACATCCACCAGGCGCTGAAGGTCGCCGATTACGGCTTCGTGCTGAAGACCGGCGAGCTCGCCATGCAAGGCACGGGCGCCGAACTCATCGCCGACCCGGAAATCCAGAAGGCCTATATGGGCGTGTTGGAGGTGCAATGATGGTCAACCTGCCACCTCCCGAAATCCTGCTGCAGCTGTCGCTTAACGGCGCGCTGGGCGGCGCCATGTATGGTGTCGCTGCCGTGGGCTTGAGCCTCATCTTCGGCACCATGCGGCTGATCTTCCTGGCGCAGGGCGCGATGATCATCCTCGCCGCCTATTTCGTGCGGGCGCTGTTCTATGGGCTCGGCATCGACCCGTTCCTGTCGCTGCTGATCGTCGTGCCGGTCGGGCTCGGTGTCGGCTGGCTGGTCTATCAGGGCCTGTTCCGCCGCGCGGCGGCCGAAGAGGACCGCAACATCTCGCTCTTGATCGCCGTCGGCCTGATGTTCCTGATCCAGAACCTGATGACGGTGGTGTGGGGCGGCAACACGGCGGCTGTGGTCACCTCGTACACGGCGAGCGGCATCGAGATCCTGGGCGTGCGCACCTCCTTCACGCGCTCGATGGGCTTTCTGATCGCGCTCGCCGGCACAGGGCTGGTGGTGCTGTTCCTGCGCAAGACGATTGTCGGCAAGGCGGTGCGCGCGGCGTCCGAGGACATGGAGGCGGCGACGCTGATGGGCATCAGCCCGCACCGCGTCAACGCCATTGCCTTCGCCATCGGCATCGCGCTGGCAGGCGCGGCCGGTGTGGCGGTGGCGACCACATTCCCGTTCAACCCGTTCGCCGGCTTCATCTTCAGCCTCAAGGCGCTGGTGGCGCTGGCGCTGGGTGGCATCGGCAATGTCGCGGGCGCGCTCGCCGGCGGCATCATCCTCGGTCTGATCGAGGCCTATGTGCAGTATTTCATCTCGGGCGGCTGGACCAATGCCATCGCCTATGGCGTGTTCCTGGCGGTGCTGATGTTCAAGCCGGAAGGCCTGTTCAGCCGGCCCTACAAGAAGGCTTGAGCGCCATGTTGAAGCAAGTCTTTTTGGAACGGGCCTGGCCAAGACAAGCCTGGATGTGGATTGCGGCTGCCGCCATCGCGGCGCTCGCCCTGTTGCCGCTGCTGCCCGGCGCGATCGACTCTTACGCCTTCTCATTCCTGTACTTCGTTTTCATCTACGCCATCATGGCGCAGGGCTGGAACCTGGTCGCCGGCTTCGGTGGCCAGATCAGCCTGGGCAACCATGCCTTCTTCGGGCTCGGCGCCTACACCACCGCGATCCTGTGGAGCGGCAATTATCTCTGGGGCTCGCTCTATGACGCGTACCCGCGCATCTATTATTTCGACCCGGTGACGATGATGCTGGGCGGGCTGGTCGCGGCGGTGGCCGCCATCATCATCGGCCTGCCGCTTTTGTCCAAACTGCGTGGCGACTATTTTGCGCTCGGCACGCTCGGCTTCGGCGAGATCGTCAAGGTGATGTTCATCAATGGCGGCGACTTCACCGGCGGCGCCTTCGGCGTCGTCGCGCCCGCCGGCACATTCGACACGCTGTTGCCGCACTATCTGGTCGGGCTCGGCCTGATGGTGGGCACGGCACTCGCCATCCACTTGCTGATGCGCTCGCGTTATGGGCTGGCGCTGATCGCCGTGCGCGACGACGAGATGGCGGCGTCGGCCAACGGCATCGATGTGCTCAGGGTCAAGGTCGCCGCCTTCGCCGGCAGCGCCTTCATCGCCGGCATCGCCGGCAGCCTCTACACCTATTACATCTTCCATGTCGGCCCGGACTCAGTCTTCGACCTCGACTGGATGCTGTTGCCGCTGATGATGACCGTGGTCGGCGGCACCGGCACGCTGCTCGGCCCGATCCTCGGCGCCTTCGTCATGTACGCGGTGTTCGATCTCGCGCGCATTGTTGTGCCGGATTATCACCCGGTGATATCGGGGCTGACGATTATCCTGGCGATGCTGTTCCTGCCGAAGGGGCTGATGCGGAGTTTTGGGGGGAGGGTGCGGGTGGTTTGAGCGATCGGGTCAAACTCCGTCGGCTGACTGCCTCAAGCTCAATGTCAGAGATGTGCCACCAGCGGACGGGGACCGAGAACCAAATGTCGCGTTTGGGCCGAAAGCTGAATGACGGTTTCAAGGATCGGAAGGTCAGAAGCGGACGTTGAGGCGCTCTGCGTCTAGCGAAGTGAATTGACCCGGTGCGGTCATTAGTCCAGTTGCGGCAAATTCAGGGACGCAAGCTTTCCACCTGAGCCCTGATTTCCGTACTCAGTGGGATCTGCTCCGATTTCCCCCGCGTCTCCACGGCGACATGAGTGACGGGCTGGTGCGGGGGATGCGGGCGCTCGTGGAGGCGCATTCCCTTTGCCCAGAGAAGCAACGCCTCCCAGTGAATGCCGACTATGACCTTCAGCGTCAGTAGAGGGTAGGTCAAGAAGGTCGTCGCCAGCGTCGCGTCACTGAGCGGGCGCCGCTTGCCCGAGAAACTGGCGACGATTAGAGGTCCCTGACCGTCGCTGCCGGTTATGTGAAGCGACACGGCCTCACCGGGCAGGCCGATCCGGAAGCGATATTTCATGCCCATGCCGATGAAAGGCGAGACGTAGAGGCGCTTAGCACAATGCTGCTCCACGACACCTTTGCGATCGCAATCCTCGACAGGGATGAGATAGGTGTGGCGCTGCCCAAACGTATTATTGACCTCATAAAGGATGGCGGCGAGCTCGCCCTCCCGGCGGTGGCAGAAATAGACGCTGAGGGGGTTGAAGGCATAGCCGAGCATTCGCGGCATAGACAGAAGCCGGACGGGTCCACCGTCCGTCTTGATGCCCGCCATAGCGAGCTGGCTCTCGACATAGGCCTTGAGCGACCCGCCGGAACCGTCGCCGTGGTCGCGGTCGACGAAGCCGAAGAGATTGAAGCGGTTGCGCGAGAAGAGCCACAGCCTTGCAGCGAGACTGTCGGCCTCATCGAGGTCAAGCAGCAGAAAGAACATACGGTAGGACAGCCTGTGCCGGCGCGGTTTCAGCCGCTGGTGCATGACCCTGCCGGTATAAAGAGCTGATTGAAGGTCTGGCATCAGGCGGCTGCGAGATCAGGCTGCTCGACGGCTGCCGAAAGGTGGATCCTACCCGATTCGTCGGCAACGTCCCAGGGGCGCCGCATACCAGCCAACGCCTCGGCCACGGCAAGGCCGGACTGCAGCCCGTCCTCGTGGAAGCCGGCGCCGAAATAGGCGCCGCAGAACCAGGTATTGCGAACCCCTTGAAGCGACCAAAGCTTCTTCTGGGCGCGCATCGCCGTCGTGTCGAATGCGGGGTGCTCGTAGACTACGCTATGTTTTACCGCGCCGGCCTCAGGTTCCACAGCAGGGTTGAGCGTGACGAACAGCGGCTGTTGGTTCGGCAGGGACTGCAGCCTGTTCATCCAATACGTGACTGAGAGCTGGCGGGTTTCACCTCTTGTCTCGGCAATGTAATTCCAGCTCGACCAAGCCCGCTTCCTGCGCGGCATGAGGCGGGGATCCGAATGCAGCACGGCCTCGTTGCGACTGTAGCCGAAACTACCCAGCAACTGCTGTTCTTCGTGGCTTGCGTCTGAGAGCATGCGCAGCGCCTGGTTGGCATGGGTCGCCACCACCGCCTGGTCGAAGCGTTGCTCTATGCCGTCAACATCGGTGAGCCATACCGCTCCCGAGTGTCGCGCGATGCGCCGCACGCCACGCCCTAGGAATATCCGGCCGGTAAATCGACCAGCCAAATTCTCAACGTAATTGCGACTGCCGCCATCAACCGTCCGCCACATCGGGCGGGCGGCAAACTTCAGCAAGCCGTGATTGTCGCAGAACCGTATGAAGGCGGCGGCCGGATAGTTTCCGACCTCCGCCGCAGGCGTCGACCAGATCGCGGCAGCCATCGGGTAAAGGTGGTCCTCGCGAAATGCTGCGCCATAACCTTTCGCATCGAGATACTCGGCAAGGCTGCTCTCGCCGATCCGCGAAATGTCGTAGGGCGCTTCGCGATAGAATCGAAGCAGCTCCCGCAGCATCTGCCAGAACCGCAAGCGCGTAACGTTGCCGGGATGTGCGAGAAGCCCGCCCAACCCGGTCCCGGAATATTCCAGGCGGCCGCCGTCCAGCGAAACCGCAAAGGACATCTCGGAAGGTTTGGTGCGCACCCCGATATGGGCAAAAAGAGCCGTCAGATTTGGATAGGTGACCTCATTGTACACGATGAATCCGGTGTCCACCTGGGTTCCGCCGACATCGACGGTGTTGCTGTGGCCGCCAAGGCGGCTATCCGCCTCGAACAATGATACGTTGTGGTGCTGCGAGAGCAGCCATGCCGCCGACAGACCGGAAATGCCACTGCCGACGACCGCTATGTCCATCGGCCCATCCGTGACCGGGCGTTTGCCTGCTACCGTCATACGCACGCTCCAGTTTCCAGTGGAAGGCGTTGCCCTCCTGTCCTAATTTCAACTTCTACGCGGCTGCGGGCGGCATGGATCACAGTTGCGCGGAATGCCGCGGAGGCTTGTGATCCGAACGCCCTCAGCGCGCGTATCAGGGCGCATGGATGCATCGGGATACGAGTTCATTGCCGGCACGGTTTCGCGTACGTTCGATCACACGAGGATCGAAATGGCGATGACCATGCGCGCTGATACGGGGGCGCTATCGGCTGAGGAAGCCAAGCGTCTGCTCGCGGCGGTAGCGGAAGGACGCGATCGCGCAGCCTTTGCAACACTCTTTGGCTTCTACGCGCCGCGACTGAAAGCCTTTATGATGCGGTCCGGCATGGCGGTTTCCACCGCCGAGGACATCGCTCAGGAAACGATGCTGCTGGTCTGGAAGAAGGCCTCATACTTCGATCCGGCGCGTGCCGGGGTCTCGACATGGATATTCACGATCGGCCGCAACGTTAGGATCGATCGACTGCGCCGCGAAAGCCGGCCCGCGGCCGTTGTCAACGCCTTCGATCCCTCGGACGAGCCCGATAGCCCGGTTTCGGGTGAAGCGGCGGTGATGGCGGCAGAGCGCGACGAACGCGTGCGCTCTGCTGTTGCCCTGTTGTCTCCTGAACAGGCCGATATCCTGCGGCTGTCCTTCTTCGGCGACAAACCTCAATCGGAAATAGCGAGCCAACTTCGCATCCCGCTCGGCACAGTAAAATCGCGCGTGCGGCTGGCTCTCAGCCGCCTTCGCCTGATCCTGGACGACCTCAAATGATCAATCATCATCCAAGCGACGAGACGTTGCTCCGCCAAGCCAGTGGCTCCCTGGAGGCCGGACCGCGAATTGTCGTGGCGGTTCATATCGGCGGTTGCCCGGCCTGTGCCGAACGAATTGCGCAATTCGAAGCCACAGGCGGCTTGTTCCTTGATGAAATAGAACCGCAAGCGATGAGCGATGATGCCTTGGACCGGCAGATGGCGAGGATCGAGGTGGACGGCGAAAGGCGCGAGGAGCATTCACGGCCCACGCGCGCCGATATCGGCATCCGTCTGCCTGCGGCTATGGATGGGTGCGGCGTTGGTCCGTGGCGCTGGATCGGTCCCGGAGTGCGCTGGAGCCGGGTGACGGTTCCGCAGGATGCTGGTGCAAATGTCATGCTGCTGAAGGTGGCGGCCGGGCGCAGGATGCCGGAGCATACCCATTCCGGCTACGAATACACTCAAGTGCTGAAGGGCTCGCTTTACGACGCGCGTGGCCGCTACGGTCCGGGCGATCTGGATGAGGCTGACGATGAAGTTCAGCATCAGCCGGTCGTCGATGAAAGCGGGGAG
This sequence comes from Mesorhizobium sp. CNPSo 4671, assembly GCF_057784245.1. Taxonomy (NCBI): domain Bacteria; kingdom Pseudomonadati; phylum Pseudomonadota; class Alphaproteobacteria; order Hyphomicrobiales; family Phyllobacteriaceae; genus Mesorhizobium; species Mesorhizobium sp. CNPSo 4671. The sequence goes on from NZ_JBWLUW010000002.1 coordinate 366,023, forward strand.
TGTATATGCATCGCCGCCCTCGAGGGGCAGATGAGGCTGCGAGGCTTCTTTGGACGATTGATCCAGCCTCTGCTTGGCGGTTGAGACGTTCCATGAGCGTCGCTACCCCCCTCGTCCTTGCTGCTACCGGTCTTTCGGTGACCATGGTGGTGGCGTGGTACGTTGCTCTGAGAACGGATCGGTCGGGGTGGATCGACGCGATCTGGTCATTCGCCGTAGGCATCTTCGGCGCTTGGGCGGCACTTCTCGTTTCGGCCGCTGACAGCTCGGTGTACCGTCAGTGGCTGGTCGCCATTCTCGCACTCGCCTGGTCGCTGAGGCTAGCCCACCACATCGCCAACCGGACCGCACGCAGCGGCCAGGACGATCCGCGCTACCGCCAGCTCAAGGAACAATGGGGCTCCAGCTTCCGAGCCAGGCTGTTTTGGTTCCTGCAGGTCCAGGCCGCGGCCGCTTTTCTGCTTGTGCTGTCGATCATGGTCGCTGCCCACAATCCCGCCTTCGCCTTCGGTTCAAATGATTGGGCCGGTGTCATGCTAATGTTGCTAGCGGTAGGCGGCGAGGCGACGGCCGACCGGCAGTTGACGGCCTTTCGGGCGGACCCCGCCAACAAAAGCCGGGTCTGCGATGTGGGCCTTTGGCGCCTGTCGCGCCACCCCAACTATTTCTTCGAATGGCTGGCATGGCTCGCCTATGTGGTGATCGGCATCGACCCTTCAGGTCGCTATGTATGGGGATGGTTCACGCTGGCCGGCCCCGTCCTGATGTACTGGCTGCTTGTCCATGTATCGGGCATCCCGCCGCTTGAGGCTCACATGCTGCGCTCGCGTGGCGAGCCATTTCGCCGTTACCAGACGCGCGTCAATGCATTCTGGCCAGGCCCACCAAAGGCGGCGGCCGCCAGTTGAAGGAGATGAAGTGAGCCTGATCGCATCCGCAATCCGCGCTGTCGAGCGCGTTCCGTTGCCAGACTCCGCCACCCGCTACGGCATCGAGGTTCTCGTCGGTCGGACACGGCGGCGGCTGGCGGTGGGGCCCTCAGTCGACGACGGGCGCTTTGCCAAAGACATGGCCGGTCGCTCCATAGCCGAGCACACGGCAGCCGCGAACGACCAGCACTACGAGTTACCACCGGAGTTTTTCGCGCTGACGCTTGGTCCCCGCAGCAAATACTCCTGCTGCCTATATCCCACGGGGTGCGAGACATTGGCCGAGGCGGAGATCGCCGCGCTCGAGCAGACCGTTGACCACGCAGGGCTTCGCGATGGTCAGTTGATCCTCGAACTCGGCTGCGGCTGGGGTTCGCTGACGCTGTTCATGGGGCAGCGTTTTCCGTCGGCCAGAATCGTGGCGGTGTCGAATTCGACTCCGCAGCGACTTTACATTCAGGCGGAGGCAGCAGCACTCGGCCTGCGTAATATCGAGGTCATCACCGCCGACATGAACGAATTCCAGCCGATGGCGCGGTTCGACCGCGTGGTATCGGTTGAAATGTTCGAGCACATGTCCAACTGGCGCGACCTGCTCGCCCGTATCCGAACCTGGCTCCAGCCCGACGGCCGGCTGTTCGTCCACATCTTCAACCATCGCCATAGGCCTTACCGCTTCGACCATCGCGATGAGGCCGACTGGATCGCTCAACACTTCTTCACCGGTGGCATCATGCCGAGCCACAACCTTATCAGCCAATTCCCGGATTGCTTCTCGATCGAGCGCGAATGGCGGTGGAGCGGCCTGCAATACGCACGCACCGCCCGGGACTGGCTCGCGCGCTTCGACAAGAACCGCGGCCAGATCGACGCCATTCTTTCGGCTGTCTATGGCGCTGATGCGTCGCTCTGGCGTCGGCGCTGGCGGCTGTTCTACCTCGCCACCGAAGGCCTGTTCGGCCATGCCGCGGGTAAAGAGTGGGGCGTTAGCCACTATCTGCTCCGGCCGGCCGGCTGACATGCCGGCCTTCGCGCACCTCTGGCGGCGGATCACCGCCTATGCCGCGCATGACGATCCGCTGACGGCCGCCGCTAACTGGATTGCGCTGGTTGTCGCCTGGAACCAGCCCCTCTACCCACTCTATCTATGGGCGGTGGTCGGCGCCGATAAGGTCGCGCCGTCATTTCTCACTTTTCTGTCGACGCCCTTCTTTCTCGCCGTTCCGGCTGTTGCGCGGCGGTATCCGCTCGCCGGGCGCCTCATGCTGCCGCTAACGGGCATCGCCAACGGCATTCTCAGCACCAAGGCGTTCGGTATCGGGTCGGGGGTCGAGATATTCCTCGTTCCTTGCGCGTTGATCGGCGCTGCCTTGTTCAGGCCTTCCGAACGGCCAATCGGGCTCGCTGTGATTGCGCTCTGCGCTGCAGCCTACCTCATACCTGAGCACGTATTCGGTCAGCCACTGGCCGGCTATAGCGCTGCCGACAATAGTGGCATGGTCGGGCTCAATGCCTTGAGCGCCGCGACATTGATCGTCTTTGTCGGCTTGCTTTTGTCGGGCGCCGTCGCAACCTCTGAGGAGCGCGACATCAGGCGCCGCGCAGAAAATAGCGGGTCAGCAGAAAGCCAAGAACCGCCGCCACCGCGCTGAGCAGGGAACCCCAGCAGATATCGGCCACCGTGATGATTGTCGGCCAGCCGCGTACGGTTGCCTGGTTGGTAAGATCGTAGGTCGCGTAGGCGAAGAACCCATAGAGCGCGCCATAGACTGCCGCCGTCGTCCACTTGCCGGTCGAAAAGGCGGGGGCGGTAGCAAAGACGATGATGCCCCCGATGTAGATCAGATAGAACAGGGCAGCCGGCGCGAGGTTGACGTCGTCCACCAATATGTCCGCGAGATAGCGGCGGTAGAGGCGCTGCGACATCGTGGTGAGCCAGACTGCGTCAATGGCAAGGAAGGCGACCAGGGTGGTTGCATAGGCGACCGTGTAGCGGATCATGAAGCTGTTTCCTTTGCACTTGATACCTTGGCCTTGTCTTTTATGGACTGATAATGGATCAATACCCGGTGTCGTGCGGCGCCATGATCAATGATCGGATTTGGGTAAGTCTTGCCAAGCTCTATTTTCGCGTGTGTCAGCAAGGCAGCTGGCGCCTCCCACGGCCGGTGGATGTAGCGGTCGGGCAAGCCAGCGATCTCCGGAACGTAGCGGCGCACATAGTCGCCATGCGGGTCGAACTTTTCGCCCTGAAGGACAGGGTTGAAGATTCGAAAGAAGGGCGCGGCATCCGCGCCTGATCCAGCTACCCACTGCCAACTTGCGGGATTGTTCGCCGGGTCCGCGTCGACAAGAGTGTCCCAGAACCATCTCTCGCCTTCCCGCCAGTCGATCATCAGATCCTTGATGAGAAAGGAGGCGGTGATCATGCGCACGCGGTTGTGCATCCACCCAGTTCGCCAAAGTTCGCGCATGCCTGCATCCACGATCGGGTAACCCGTCATCCCGGTTTGCCAGGCCTTCGTCGCTTGGCCGTCGCCACGCCACGTGAAACCTTCGAATTCCGGGCGGAAGCTGTGCTCGTGCAGGTGAGGATTGTGAAAGAGGAGATGATAGGAGAATTCTCGCCAGCCGATCTCCTTGCGGAATTTCACCGCCCCAGCCTTGTCCGACTGCCGCACTGCGGCAAATATTTGAACTGGGGTGACTTCCCCGAACGCCAAATGGGGTGAGAGGCGCGAGGTGCCCCGGACGGAGGGTATATCGCGTCGGTTTTCGTAGTCAGCCAAATCCTCATTCTGGAAGGCCTGCAGTCGTTGCCGAGCGCCCGCTTCGCCTGGGGTCCATTGCTCTGCAAGCCCTTCTGCCCAATCGGGCGTTTTGGGAAGGAGGTCGAGTTCGTCCAGGGACAGGCCGTCGAACTTGCCCTCCCAGCCATGGATTGATTTCGGGGGATCGATCGGATCGCGTAGGTCGCTCCCGCTATTCAGTGCCTTCCAAAAAGGGGTGTAGACCTTGTAGTATCCGCCTGAGCCAGTCTTGAGCAGGGAGGGCTCATGGAGCAGCGCGCCATCGAAGCTTTGCGCGATCAGCCCGGCTTCGCGAATCTCCGTCTTCAGCGCCGCGTCTATTGCCGCTTCGGCCGGCTGGTAACGGCGGTTCCAGTAAACACAATCCGCACCGCTCGCCTCAATGGCCGTGGCGACGACATCTCGTGTTCTGCCCCGTGCAAAAATAAGCTTCGCGCCGGAATCGTGCAGATTCTGGCTAAGCTCGGCTAGCGAATTGTGTAGCCACCAGCGGCTTGCTGCCCCCATCGGCCTAATGCTCTCGCTTTCTTCGTCAAAAGTGAAGAGCGCCAGGACAGGTCCCTTGCGATCGGCCGCTGCCGCGAGGGCAGCGTTGTCGCTAACGCGCAGGTCGCGCCGAAACAGCACAATGGTCGGCGCCGAACCTGAACTGCCGTTCATTGTGTCGCCCGCTTCACTTTGCCGGCGTCCAACTGGTATTTTTGCAGATTACTCCACCGATGACACAGCCGCGCGTGGACAACCCTTTGCGGGCGACCCGCAGGGACATTGAAAAGGTGAGCCTTCGCTTGGGGTCATAGGCGGTCCCCGTCAACGTGCTGCCGGAATTCGGCTTGAGCGTCATGATCAGCTTGTCGCCAACGTCTTCGCCTTTGCTGGTATCCCTGATCCACAGATTGGTTGCGCACAATTTCTCCCCGCATGGAGCAATCTTGACGCGGGCATTGCCGTCGTCCCTCAACCACACGCCGCCGGCGTCTGATAGAACGTCGGCATGTGCCATTGCTGAAACAAGCGTAGCCGCTGCGAATGCAGTTATCCCTTTCATTGGCCAAGTCTCCGTACGCCCAACTCACATTGTACGTCGCGACGGTCGGCGCGGATCACCTGGTCTGCGGAAGCGGCCAAACGCCCGCCACAACGCACGAGGGTTGGCAGGTCCGTGTCACGTAGACATCCGCAATGATCGCTTCGGACTGTATGGTGACCTACAGCTCAGTCACCAATGATGTCTGCTTTCTGGCAACGGCACAGCCGGCTTCAACGTCCGATATGAGGCGGTGGGTTCAACCGGCGCGAAGCGGCCATTCGCCGTGCAGGAGACGAAGGTCACCCTTGGGCCATATTCAATCGGCCGACAGGCTGCTGCGCGCCGGATTGGAAGCGATAGAGGCCACGATGCGCTCCTTGAGGCCGCGCCTATATTCGCCGCGAAGCTCTCCCACCGCATCCCCAACTTTACCAGCAAATCTCGGACTGCCACCACCTCCGGATATCGCGGCCCCTCTGACTCTTTTCCCGCTCCTCAAACGTCTTAGCTACAGTTCAGCAATGGAGAAGGTCGATGAGCCTCAAGGACAAGAAAATCGTGGTCACCGGCGGAAGCCGTGGCCTTGGCCTCGGATTGGTCGAGGCACTGGTCGAACATGGCGCTGAGGTGACCGTGGTCGCCCGTGGCGCCGAGGCGCTGGAAGCGGTCGGTGCGCGGCTCGGGGTCGCCACGATCTCCGCCGACGTCACGGACGAGGACGCGGCCTATCGCATCCTTGGCGAGGTTAGCCCTGATATAGTGGTGCTGAACGCAGGTGCCACGCCGCGCATGGGGCGATTGGATCAGCTGAATTGGGAGGATTTCTCCATCGCATGGGAAACTGACGTCAAGGCCGGCCTCTACTGGCTGCAGGCGGCACTGAACCTGCCGCTCAAGCCAGGCAGCCGCGTGCTGGTGGGATCGAGCGGAGCTGCCGTTACCGGGTCGCAGATGTCGGGCGGTTATGGCGGCTCCAAGCGTATGCTCTGGTTCATGGCCAAATATGCCAATGGTGTGGCGCAGGAGAAGAAGCTCGGCATCCGCTTCCAGGCGATCGTGCCAAGGCAGATTATCCTCGGCACGGGAATCGGGGATGTCGCGGCCGGGGCCTATGCCGGCTCGATTGGCATCACGCCGGAACAATTCGTGACCCGCTTCGGCGCACCGATGCCGCCCCGAGCATTCGGCGACAGGGTCATTTCCGTGCTGGAAGACCCGCAATATGCGGAAGGGGTGGTCTTCGGCCTCAATGGCGACGCGGGGGTCACGGTCATGGAGGGCACGGCGTCTTGAGCGATGGAGGGCCCGCCGTGGACCGCGACAGACAAGAAGGGCTGCTTGCCCTTGCTGCCGCGTTGCGGCCGGAGCTGCACCGCTATTGCTCGCGTCTGATGGGGTCGGTCATCGACGGCGAGGACGTCGTGCAGGACACTTTTGCCCGAGCCTTCGTTGCCTTGGACGAGCTGTGCGAGGTGCCGCAGTTGCGACCATGGCTGTTCCGGATCGCCCACAACCGTGCGCTGGACCTGCTGCGCAGCCGCGCAATCCGCGTCGCGGAGCCGATCGAGGCGGCCCTTGAAATTGTCGACGACGCCAAGGCCGACCCGATGGAGGCGCTGATGCGCAGGGAAGCCGTAGAGACCGCAGTGTCGCGTTTTGCGGAACTTCCGATCCTCCAGCGCAGCGTCATCATCCTGAAGGATGTGCTTGACGAGCCGCTGGCCGAGATCGCCGGTCTGCTGGATATGACGGTCGACGCGGTGAAGGGGCATCTGGCGCGCGGTCGCGCCCGGCTTCGGGAGATCAATGCCGATGCTGCCGCGCTCCCCGATGCAGGCATCGCGTCCGCCGCTGTGGTCCGCTATGTCACCCTGTTCAACCAGCGCGACTGGGACGGCTTGCGCGCGCTGCTTGCCGACGACGTGAAACTCCATCAGTCCCTGCACCCGCCGCGCTCAGGGGCGGCGGATGTCGGCATGTTCTTCACAATTTACGCAAGGAGCGATCGCCTATGGCTCACGCCGGCCTGGCTTGAGGACCGGGAGGTGATCGCGGTGTTCGAAGACCCGGCCAACCCAACGCCCGATTATTTTATGTGGCTGGAGTGGCGGGAAGGGCGGATCAGTTTCATCCGCGACTATCGCTATGTCCGCTATGTCACCGACGACGCGGAACTGGTGCTGGCAAAGGACGCCGGATCTTTCGGTCGCGGCACTGGATACCGATGAATGGGCGCGCATCGCGTGCCGGATAAAGCTGTCTTGCCGAATGGGGTGATGCAGAACTTTGGAGGTCCTACCCGATCCGCCTGAGGCGTTCCTTATGTGCCCGCGATTGGCGCCGCGCTAACGCGACTGCATCAGCGTGCGTGCCGCATCTTTGCCCGCTGTGAGGATGCGATCCGACAAGTCCGTGCCTTCGACGGCGCGGGCCAGTTGCAGCGTGCCGATGAGCGTCGCAAAGACAGCCAGCGCCGTGCCTTCCGGGTCCTTGGCCTGTGGAATTGCGGCGGCCAGCTGGTGCGCCAGAGCCAGCAAGCGGTCGGTATAGACCGCGCGCGTTTCCGGTGGCTGACGCGCCAGTTCCGGCAACAGCGCGGCGGACGCGCAGCCTTGTCCCGGATTGTCCCGATGCTCGGCCGACAGATAGGCCTCTATGGCCACCTCCGGGCCGCCCGAGGCCAGTGCTTGCGCCAATTGCCGCGCCTGAAGCTCCATGGCTGCCGCCACGCTTTCACGCACGAGCTCCGCCTTGGATTGGAAATGCGGGTAGAAGGCGCCGTTGGTCAGTCCGGCGTCGCTCATGATGGTCGCCAGTCCGGACGCGGCGATGCCGTCACCCCGGAAGCGATCGGCGGCGACTTCCATGATCCGGCCGCGTGACGCGTCCTTGCGGCCCTTTTCGTAGCGCATGGCTGCTCCTGCCTTTCTGCTATTGCATTATGGTCGTAATTTGATATTATGAGTGTAATTCAATCAACGGGAAAAAGCTAGCCCTCGCGGCTTTGGAGCATGACATGAGTATGAATTCCGGAAAGACCGCCATTGTGACCGGAGCCTCCTCGGGCATCGGCCGCGCCAGCGCCGAAGCCTTGGCGCGAGCGGGCTTTACCGTCTTCGGGACGAGCCGCAGTGCGGCCGGCAACGGCCCGGACGGGGTGACCATGCTGGCTTGCGATGTGACGGACGGCGAGTCGGTCGCAGCCCTCGTCTCGACGGTGCTCTCGCGGACCGGCCGGATCGACGTGCTTGTCAACAATGCCGGCGTCGGCATGCTTGGCGGCGCAGAGGAATTCTCGATTCCACAGGTACAGGCCCTGTTCGACGTCAATCTGTTTGGCGTCATCCGCATGACCAATGCGGTGTTGCCTTCGATGCGGCGACGCGGCCAAGGGCGCATCGTCAATATCGGCTCGATTCTAGGATTGGTACCCGCGCCATACTCAGCACACTACTCGGCCGTCAAGCACGCGCTCGAGGGCTATTCGGAATCGCTCGATCACGAGGTGCGTGCCTTTAATATTCGCGTCTCGGTCATCGAGCCGGCATTCGTGCGCACCGTCTTCGACCAGAATGGCATCGAGCCGGATTCTCTCTTCAGGGAATACGATCAGGCGCGAGCCGGGTTCAAGGCGCTGCTTGCCGATGTGATGCCCAAGGCCGATCTGCCGGAAGTGGTGGCGGAGGTGGTCGTCAGGGCGGCGACCGATGCCCGCCCACGTCGGCGCTATACCGCAGGCAAGGCTGCACGGCAGGTCAGTCTGCTGCGCCGCTTCGCTCCTGCCGAGATGTTCGACAAGACCTTGCGCAAGCAGTTCCGCCTGCCGGTCTGAACGACGGCGAGGCGTGCCCGTGCGACACACCATAATCCCTTTCAGAAAGTCACCGCCATGAAGGCATTCGTTGTCGATAAATACAACAAGAAGGGCGTTCTGCGGCTGGCCGAGATGCCGGAACCGGAGGTCGGGGACAGCGACGTGCTGGTCGAGATCCATGCCGCGGGGGTGAACCTGCTCGATTCCAAGGTCAAGACCGGAGAGTTCAAGCTCATTTTGCCCTATCGCCGGCCGTTCGTCCTGGGCCACGACGTGGCGGGGAAGGTCATGCGCGTGGGCTCGAAAGTCCGCAAGTTCAAACCCGGTGACGATGTCTATGCGCGGCCGCGCGATGGCCGGATCGGGGCGTTCGCCGAGTTCATTGCCATGGATGAGGCCGACGTGGCGTTGAAGCCCAAAAATCTCAGCATGGAAGAGGCGGCCTCGATCCCGCTGGTCGGGCTGACCGCCTGGCAGGTGCTGGTCGAAAAAGCAAATCTAGGGAAAGGCCAGAAGGTCCTCATCCAGGCCGGCTCCGGCGGCGTCGGCACATTCGCCATCCAACTGGCAAAGCAGCTGGGCGCGATCGTGGCGACAACGGCGAGCGCGGCGAGTGCGGGTCTGGTCAAGGGGCTCGGCGCCGATATCGTCGTCGACTACCGGAAAGACGATTTCGAAAAAATCCTGTCGGGCTACGACGTGGTGCTGAACAGCCAGGACGCCAAAACGCTTGAAAAATCGCTCAATGTGCTGAAACCGGGCGGCAAGCTCATCTCGATCTCCGGCCCGCCGGATCCCGAATTCGCCAGGGAAAAGCGACTGAACCTGGTGCTGAGGACGGTGCTGCGCCTGCTAAGCCGCGGCATCCGGTCCAGAGCCAGGCGCCGTGGCGTGAGCTTTTCGTTCCTTTTCATGTGGGCGCAAGGTGACCAGCTGGGCAAGGTCACTTCCCTCATCGAATCCGGAGCGATCCGCCCGGTTGTCGATCGGATCTTTCCCTTCGAAGCGACCAACGAGGCTCTGGCCTACGTCGAGACAGGACGCGCCAAGGGCAAGGTGGTCATCAAGATCAGATAGAAGGCCAAAACCCCGCTGGCCGCGCCAGTGGCGAGTCCTTTCGAGAAGCAGACGCTTATCCCGCTAATCCGGCAGCCGCACTTCGCATCTTCGCATAAGCCAGGGATCGCCATGGGCCATGAGCTTTCCCTGATCGACAAGGGCCACGATACGGCTCAGCAGCATCAAGTCGCCAACCTGGATATACGGCTCCATATTGTGTCCCATGGTCTCGGCGATGACCCGTGCAATCTTGCGCCAATCCTTGCTGGCTCGCTCGAGCAGGAGCTCATCGAAGATATCCGCTGGCGCCGAGACGAGCCCAGAATCGCTGACGACGCGGAACGGTGCGTTTTCGGATTTCAAACTCCGCCAGCGCCGCGCGGCATCCTCTCGTTCCTGGCTCGTCATCGCGCGTTCCGTGCCGAACAACAAGGCAAGCTCCGTTTCGCTCATGAGCGAAACGGCCTGTTTGGGGCTCGACAATCGCGGCTTGCCGTCGGGCCGCGTCATCGGCATTTGCAGCCCGGTGACGTCGATGATGTCGTAGGAGCGGTCGCCCAGGCGATCCACCAGGGCCAGGAAGAAAGCATGCTCCTGGGCGCTGTGGCGTCCGACCCAGACGACGAGACGGTCCGAGGTCGACATGATTTGCTTCCAGAAACCGTCGAAATCGACGTCGTGCTCGTCATACTCGTCGTACATCGACGCCCACCAGTGCGTTCGTGCCGAGGACTCCTCGGAATCAATTGGGCCGCAGCTGAGATTGTCGCGAAAACTGATGACGTCGTCGGTACGCCCACTGGTGCGGATCGCCCGGCGAAGCGAATGACCCGCCGAATGGCCGGGCGCGATGTGCAGTATGCCGCTGCGCCACCTCTGCGTCCCATCAGGGTTCAAATCTCGCTTGAAATGGTCGGTTTCAGAAAACGTGAAATGGACGACCAGCCGTCCGTCCGACAGCAGAAGCTGGTACGCGGTGGTTTTGCCGGACGACCAATGGGCGACGAAACGGATTTCATCATTCCCATGCGTCAGGTCTTGGATTTCCGCGCGTTCGCCGCTGGAGCCATCGATGGCGTGCACGACAAGGTGGCCATCGACAATCTTGATCTCGATCGTCGTGGTCGTGTGCCGGTCGTTCCCGGCAATCCAGCGGCCAACAAAATCCTTCATCAGCCTTGATCCCCGCCATTGCTCATTTCTCAAACGGCTCGAGATCGCCCGCGCGGGCTACTCCGAAAAGCTCACGCTCACGCCGCGCTGGCGAAAATAGGCCTGCATCAACTTGCGGCCCGAGCGGTTGCTCTGCGCCAGCTTGGTCGGATCGAACACCGCCTGTTTCAGCCCCTCGCGTGCCAGCGCTGCCTTAAGCGCCGCTATATGCGCGTCGATCTCGGCATTGTCCGCGCGGAGCGAGGCATAGATATTCTCGGTCGCCTCGGCCACGGTCAGTTCGCTCACAGCTGTCGTCCTTTGGTTGGTTGGTCGGGCGGCGGCTTAGCATAGATTCGCGGCTCCGCGATACCGATGGGAGCGGCAGTGCACGGAGCATGGGTTTTGATGCGGCAATCCATCCGGTGGCTCCGCCTGATGCGCTCACGCTAAGGGCTGGCGCTGATTAGCTGTGCGCGACGACGAGATGGCGGCGTCGGCCAACGGCATCGCACCTGGGTATCAAGAGCCTGCTCGGCTCGTGGGGCGCCATCTAGCAAAAGCGTTGCCCGCCCTAAGAACTAGCGTCCGCCCTCTCCGTGCTATAAATTTGACTATCGACGCCGTCCTAAGGCCGACCGCCATTTTAGCATGCCCAAGGACGTATGTGCAGCACATGGGCTCAAGCCACCCGCCCGCACATCCCTTGTGGATTGACCCGCGAGGAGGGATCAGCATGTCACAACGTCTCAACATAGGCCCGCTGCAACTTGGCGAAACGGCGCCCAATGTCGTGCTCGACGCGATTACCCGCGAGGGCAAGATCGCCATCGACGATTTCCGAGGCGAGAAACCAGTTCTGGTTGGGCTGTATCGAGGTCTCCATTGTCCTTTTTGCAGGCGCCAAATCGCCATGCTTTGGAAACTCACCCCAGCCCTCAACGAAAAGGGCATCGAAAGCCTGACAGTGGTCAACACGCCCATCGAGCGGGCGCGCCTCTACCTGCGGTATCATCCGATGCTCGGCCTGCTCGCGGCATCCGATCCGGAGCGGACTTCACACCGCGCCTTTGGATTGCCGAATATGCAGATCACCGAAGACGAGAGCGCATGGCCGCAAAAGGTTTCAATGAGCGATGTGAAGTCGATGCGGGTCGACTTGCCGGGCGAGATGCCGGAGCCGATGAACCCGTTTGCGGCGCTCGAATATCTGAACAAGAAGGACAGCTACGATATAACGGAAGCGGATCAACAGATGATGGCCACCGGCATTGCGCAGCTCGTCGGCCAGTTCTTGCTGGACCGCGATGGCGTCGTTCGCTGGACTTCCAACGAGGTGCTCGATGGTGGCCTATTCGGCGCCCCGAACACTCAGGAACTGATGTCGGCAGCGTCGCAAATCGGAAGGTAAGGTGTAGCTTCGGTAGTGGGGCTAGGCGCAGGATTACGCGAGTTGGCGGCCGTTGCCTGATAGGGCCCGTTCAGTTCGTTGCGCTGGCATTGGTTGCGGCAAAGGCCGCGGCTGCCGGTTGGAGCAACTGCGCGCCTCTTCGGCTGACATGAGGCGCAACTGCGACCTCCAGCGTGGTTGCCGCTAGTGTCTGCTTTCAGTGGTTGGCAGGACTGGGTTCTACAGCCGACATTGGGCGCAAAGCGGCAATTCGCCCAAAGGCAACGAAGGTCGCCTTTGGGCCTGGTGCAATCGATGATTCACGCAGCGCGCCCGCCGGGTGTTGGGCGCGCCGTCGCTACCCGCGCTTTTCAATCACCGCGTACAGCACATTGCGGTTCTCGCCGAAATACACCTTTGCCTCGACCGCGTTGCGGTCGACGCTGGCGTTGACGATGTTCCACATGTCGACCTCCGAGCGCAGCAGCAGCACCCAGTCCATGAAGGTTTCGCGGTAGCCGGCGTCGGGGGTGCCTTCGGCATAGTTGGCGAACAGGAATGTGCCGTTCGGCTTCAGCATCTGCAGGCAGGTCTTGGTCAGCTTCACCGCGACGTTGTGCTGGAGGTAGTCGTAAAGGCCTGAGGCGTAGATCAGGTCGAACTTGCCGAGCTTGTGGCTTCTGGTCAGCACGGTGCGCACCGAGCCGTCGATGGCTTCGACCGCGGTGCCCTGGAAGTCGCGCGCGATCAGTCCGACACTTTGCGGATCCTGGTCGAGCGCCACCCAGCGCTTGAGACGGCCCTCGGCCAAGGCAACGGAGCGATTGGCTTCGCGCAGATGGCCGGCAGCGATGGCGAGCACCTCGGTGTCAGGCCCGTTCTTGGCCGCGGTCTCATCGACGTAGCGGGTCAGGAGATCGCGCCGTTCGCGTGCCGCCACGCATGACGGAACGTTCTGCGTGTGGCTGTAAAGCGCCTTGCCGATCTCCGAAGCGCTCGCCACGCTCTCGGCCACGTGCGGGTCGCAATAGATGTAGTCGAGCAGCTGCGCGTCGCCGGAATAGCCCCTGGGCTTGGTGAAGGACCAGTGCGTCAGCGGATCCTCGAGAAAGTACTTCAGGATCGGGTGGTTCTGCGCCACCGGGATCAAGGCCTGCCAGACGTCGGGATGCACCTTGGCGCGCAGTGCGCTGAGCAGCGACAGCAGGCGGCGAACGATCTCGGCGGGAAATTTCTGTTGCTCGATCTGCTGCTGTGTCGCGTGGAGGATGAGGGCCAGCTCGGCGCGGGCGGTCTCGAACGCTTCGCCATGTTGCTCGAGCGTACCTTTACGCAGACTGCCGGCGATCATCTCGGCGGTAATCAGGCTTTGGCCATCAAACACGGTTTGCACACCAGGACTCCTTGGTTAACAGTCAGTTAACTTATTGCGTAGAATACTTCATTTGCCAACGGCACCTCGGGGCATTTTATCGTTATGATTAATTTCCCGCTAACCATCTCAATTTATTAGCGATCTTGCAGATAAGATTCTGGGTTCGAGTTAACGCAAACTTGTCTGGAGCCATCGCATTTTAGCGCGTGGCAATCGTGTCGCGTCCCAAGGAGTCGTCCTGCGTGGGGGCAGAAGCTGGAAAAGAGTTCGGAGCGCAAAACCCCCTTTCGCAGGGGTTTGTGAACGAACGCGCGTCATCCAGATTGGCCGATATGGCGGATGTGGAACCGTATGATCCGCGCCAGGAATTGGGGGCGGCGGAGCTGCGCATCCTTTACCGCGTCGAAGCCCTGGCGAAGCGAAGGAAGGACGCCAGGCCCGGGCTGTGGATCGCCGTCGTCATCTATGTGCTGTTTTCGGTATCGGACCTGCTGCTGATACCTGACGTGGCGGCCTATACGATCACAGCGCGCTTCGCTGTCGGATTGACCGCTCTGCTGACCCTGGAAACCCAGCTTCGTCGGGGCGCCGCCACGGAATGGCTTGATGTGACCTGTGCCGCGGCCATCATCTTTGGCTATATCGGTTGGCTGTGCCCGGCATCCTTGGGGGCGGACAAGGAAAGCGTCGCCTACTATATGGTTTTCGGCACCATTTTCATGATGAGTGCCAATCTTTTCTTCACATTCAGCTTCAAGGTGTCGATCATAACGTCGACAATCATCCTGTGCATTCTGTACGTGGTGAACTACTTTTTACCGGCGTCGCTGACATACAAGATGGTGTTCGGGACGTTCTACGTTTCATGCTTCACCTTCACCTCCTATGTGAACTGGAAGCTGAACGAGGAGCGCTACAACGTCTTCCTGAACGCGCTGGAAGCCAAGATCCAGCACAAGGAGGCCACCGAACGCGGCAAGGCGCTGCTCAGACTGTCGCGGACGGATCCGCTGACAGGCCTGGAAAACCGGCGCGCCATCGACGAGAAGCTGCGCGACTATTGGAGCGACTGGCAAAAGCTCGGCAGCAAGTTCGCGGCGATCCTCATCGACGTCGACTTCTTCAAGAAATTCAACGACTGCTACGGCCACCAGGAAGGCGACCGCTGCCTGATCCATGTCGCCAATGCGTTGAGCGATCTGATCAAGAACTACAATGGCTCGATCGGGCGCTATGGCGGTGAGGAATTCATCGTCCTCGCCCGCATGGACAAGAAGGAACAGGTCACGGAGCTGGCGGAAGCCATTTGCCGCACTGTGGAGAGCCTGGCGATCACCCATGAGCTGCGGCGCGACGGGGTCTCGATCGTGACGGCGAGCGTGGGCGCTGCCTTCACCAGGACGCAGGCCGGCGCCAAGCTGGAGAAGATCATCCACGAGGCCGACCGCGCGCTCTATCTGGCCAAGGCCGGCGGCCGCAATTGTGTCCGGCTGTTCGACCCGACCGATCCGCAGAGCAGCGACGAGAGCGAGAACCTGGCGGCGCTGCTGAAGATCGCGATCGCGCAGGGCCTGGTTTCACTCGTCTATCAGCCCATCCAGGATGTCGTGTCGGGCCGGGTCGAGGCGGTGGAGGCGCTGATGCGCCTCAAGATGCTGGATGGCACCCTGGTGCCGCCGAGCCTGTTCATTCCCGTCGCGGAACGCACCGGCGCGATCCTGGAACTCGGCCGCTGGGCTATCAGGACGGTCTGTACCGAGCTGCTCGCTGACGATCACGTGCGTGTCGTCAGCGTCAACGTCTCGCCGATCCAGCTCAAGACGCCTGGCTTCGCCGCGTCCGTCGCCACCATCCTGGGCGAGACGGGCGTGACCGGCAACAGGCTGGCCTTCGAAATCACCGAAGGTCTCGAGATGGAGATGCACTCGGACATTCTGCGCTGCATCAGCGACCTGAAGCTGCTCGGCATCAAGATCTGGCTCGATGATTTCGGCACCGGCTTTGCCGGCCTGTCGTGGCTGCGCCTGATCGATTTCGACACGGTCAAGATCGACCGCTCGTTCCTGCACGATTGCGGCACGCCGAAGGGCATGGCCATGCTGCAGGACATCATCGCCCTGGTGCGCAACCGCGGCCACCAGATCCTGGTCGAAGGCGTGGAAACCGACGAGCAGATCGCGCTCATGCGCGAGTTCGGCATCGACAGGATCCAGGGCTTTCGCGTCGGCCGTCCGGTTCCCGCCGCGAGCTACCAGGCCAAGCGGGGCGTACAAAAACGTCCTTACCTGAGGTCCGCGTAACGGCCTCGGGCGAACTCACCCCAGCAGATTGCGCGCCGTGCGCATGAAGATCCTCGAGCCGATCGGGATCAGATCATCGGGAAAATCATAGTCCGGATTGTGCAGGGAAGGGTGGCGCTCGCCGGCGCCGAGGAAGAACATCGCCGACCTGGCGCTGTGGCCGAACAGGCCGAAATCTTCCGAGGCACGCATCGGCAGGGCTTCCTGCCCATGCACGACGCCTTCTTCGTCGAGCGCGCGCTGCAGATGCTCCACCGCGTCCGGCGCGTTGACGCTGGCAACGAATATCTCGTGGTAATCCCAGCGCGCCGCGAGGCGGTGCCGGCCGGCGATGTCCTTGGCCAGGGCTTGCGCGGCGGCGCAGAGATCCGCCATGCGCTCGTCGCGGCGGGTGCGCAGCGTCGCCCAGACCTCGGCATGCGCGGGCGCGATGCCGAACACGGCTTCGCCCATCCGCGCATGAGTGACGGTGACCATGGAGAAATCGTCATCGGCGAAGGTGGCACGGCCGAGCGCGGGCAACGCCGGCATCAGCTCCGAGATCGCCGGCATGGGCGAGATGCCGGTCTCGGGCATGGATGAATGCGCCGTCTTGCCCTCCAGCACGATGCGCATGCCGCGCGAGGCGCAGTTGACGACGCCGGGCTTGAGCCGCACCTCGCCGAACGGCACGCCGGGCAGATTGTGCAGCGAGAAGGCGAAGTCGGGTGCGATCTCGCCGTAGCGGGGGTCGGCGACGACGCCGGCTGCGCCATTGCCGGTCTCTTCCGCCGGCTGGAACATCAGCACGACGCGGCCGCTGGCCGGCCGCTCGCGCCCCAACTGGCGGCCAAGGGCGGCCAGGATCGCGGTGTGACCGTCATGGCCGCACATATGCGACTTGCCCGGCACTTGCGAGGCATGCGGCACGCCGGACAGTTCCTCGATCGGCAGCGCGTCGAGTTCGGAGCGGAACAGCACGGTCGGGCCGGCCTTGCCGCTGTCGTAGACCGCCGCCACGCCATGCCCGCCAAGGCCGGTGAGCACCCTGTCCGGCCCGGTGTCGGCAAGGAAGGAGACGACCTCCTTTGCCGTCTTCTCCTCCTCGTTCGAGATTTCCGGCTGCCGGTGCAGCTTGCGCCGCCATTCGGTCAGCTCGACAATGTCCCGGTTGGTCAGGGTCATGCTTCTTGGCCTCCGTTCCATGGCATCTCCAATAACACGCCCGGTCGTCCAAGCGCGTCGAAACTCGATGTGCCACGCTGAATTCGCAGCCGTCCTGGGCAAGATGGGCCGCAATGGCCGACCACATAGGGTGACATGAAAGCGCGAAACTACGCTTCGGCCCGGCGTTCTTCCCGCGCCGCTTGCCACACCTCGCGTGCCGCATCGGCGTTCATCGCGGCGATACCCAGCCCCACGACCAGATCCGGCCAGGCAGAGCGCCAGAGGAAAGCCGTGACCAACCCAGCCGCTATGATGGCGATGTTGGCGATGGCGTCATTGCGGGCCGACAGGAACGCGGCCTTCGTCAGGCTGCCGCCGTGATGACGGTAGGCGGCGAGCATGTAGGCGCAGGAGAGGTTGACGGCGAGCGCGCCGAGCCCCGCCAAGGTCAAGGCGATGGGCTGCGGCGGCACGGGCATGTTGAACTTCTCCCACGCCGTCCACAGCGTTGCCAGGCCCGGCACCAGCAGGATGAGCGCGAGCGCCATGCCCACCCGGGCGCGAGAGCGCAACGACCAGCCGAGCGCGAGCAGGATAAGGAGATTTACCGAGGCATCTTCGAGAAAGTCGACACTGTCCGCGAACAGGGACACAGACCCGATGGTGAGCGCCACAGCGAACTCGATCCCGAAATAGGCGAGATTGAGCAGCGCGACGATGAGGACGATGCGACGGAGCGGGAGGTTCATCATCTGAACGTAACACCATTCGCAGCGACAGACGCCACTGCGAATGGTGTCTGGAATTGTCCTATTGATTGATCTCGGGTTCGACCAGCTTTGCCAGGTTCCGCAGCGATTCCTGCCAGCCGAGATAGCAGGCCTCGACCGGAATGACGTCGGGGATGCCGGCCTGGGTGATGTCGATCTCGGTGCCGCACGACACTTTTTTCAGGATAACGGTGACCTGGATCTCGCCGGGCAAATTGGGGTCGTCGAACCTGTCAGTGTAGCGCAGGCGCTCGCCCGGAACGAGTTCGAGATATTCGCCGCCGAAGGCATGGCTGCCGCCGGTGGTGAAGTTGCGGAAGGACATCTTGAACGTGCCGCCGACCTTGGCCTCGAGGTGATCGACCGTGCAGGTGAAGCCGTTCGGCGGCAGCCACTTGGCCAGCGCGTCGGCCTCGATGAAGGCGCGATAGACCTTTTGCGGGCTGGTGGTGAGAACACGGTGCAAACGTACGGTGCCGGGCATATCCTGTCCTTTCATGATGCCTGTTCAATGTCCCAAGGACGAACGGGGTCTGGCCGATCCGACACGGGCGCCTAGATTTTTATGCACCCGGCCGCAAGCCTGTCACATCTCTGTGCATGTCGTTGTCGCAAAACCGCTGCACAGTTTGGGTGACATGCACTGGCGTAGGCCAATTCAGGTCGATTTGGGACTCGATTTTGCGGCGGCTGGACCAATCGTCGCAAATGACGAACCGGATAGCCATTATGAGGCGATTGGTTATAACGGTCGCTGAGATTGCCATATCCAAGGGGAGACGATGCGCTACATACGTCCGCTTTCAATCGAAGATGCCGTTGGCCAATTGGCCGGATCGGCTGGCACGGCAGCCATTCTGGCCGGGGGCAGCGACCTGCTGGTGAGGATGAAGGGCGGCTTTGTCGAGCCCGACCTGATCGTCGACATCAAGTCGATCGCCGGCTTGAGCGAAATCCGCGAAACCGCCGACGGCTTCAGCATCGGCGCCGCGGTCCCCTGCGCCGTGCTGGGCGAGAACGCCGCCCTGAAGAAGGCCTGGCCGGGCGTCGTCGAGGCGGCGAAGCTGATCGGCTCGAAGCAGGTGCAGGGCCGTTGTACGATAACCGGTAATCTCTGCAACGCCTCGCCGGCGGCCGACAGCGTGCCGGCATTGGTGGCGGCTGGCGCCAGGGCGGTGATCGCCGGGCCTTCGGGCAAGCGCACCATTGCCGTGGAAAAAGTTCCAATAGCACCGGGCAAGACCTCGCTCGCCAAGGGCGAGATCATCGAGGCGATCCTGCTCGACAAGCGCTCGCCGCGCTCGGGCGACGCCTATCTGCGCTTCATTCCGCGCACCGAAATGGACATCGCGGTGGTCAGCGCCGGCGTGAACCTGACGATCGACGAGCATGGTGTCGTCACGGCGGCCCGTGTGGCACTGGGCGCGGCGGCACCGACGGTGCTGCTGGTCGAAGAGGCCGCCGAGGCGCTTATCGGCAGGAAACTCGACGAAGCCGCCCTCGAGCGGCTGGCAAAAGTCTGCGCCGGCGCCTGCCGCCCCATCGACGACAAGCGCGGCACCATCGATTTCAGACGCAAGGTTGCGGGTGTGCTGGCCAGGAGAGCCGCCACGACCGCCTACGCACGTGCAGGAGGCAAATGATGGCTGGTATTGCAGTCTCGACGACGATCAATGGCGACATAACAGAATACCTTTGCCAGCCTGACGAGACGCTGCTCGACGTGCTGCGCGACCGGCTCGGGCTGACCGGCGCCAAGGAAGGCTGCGGCACCGGCGACTGCGGCGCCTGCTCGATCATCCTCGACAACCGGCTGGTCTGTTCGTGCCTGGTGCTCGGCGCCGAGGCCGAAGGCCGGCGCATCGAGACCGTCGAGGGCATGGCGCATGGCGACAAGTTGCATACGCTGCAGCAGAAGTTCCTCGAGCATGCCGCCCTGCAATGCGGCATCTGCACGCCGGGTTTCCTGATCGCGGCCAAGGACCTGCTGGCGAAAAACCCCGACCCGACCGAGGAGGAAATCCGCTTCGGCCTGGCCGGGAACCTCTGCCGCTGCACCGGCTATGACAAGATCGTGCGCGCCGTCCAGGACGCGGCTATCGTGATGAAGGGAGCCTGAAGATGAATTTCGATCCACGTTTTTCCGGACGTAAATTCGCCTCCGTCGGCACACGCCCCATCCGCCCCGACGGCGTCGACAAGGTGACGGGCCGCGCCCGCTACGGCGCCGACTTCAACATGGCCGGCCAGCTGGTCGGCCGCGTGCTGCGCAGCCCGCATGCGCACGCCATCATCAGGAAGATCGACACTTCGAAGGCGGAAAAGCTTCCCGGCGTGAAAGCGGTGATCACGGCGAAAGACCTGCCCGATCTCACCGATGGCGATGCCGCCATGTACGACGTCCTCGACAATTGCATGGCGCGCAGCAAGGCGCTCTATGACGGCCATGCGGTGGCCGCGGTCGCTGCCGTCGATGCCCGCACGGCCAGGCAGGCGCTGAAGCTGATCGAGGTCGACTACGAGATCCTGCCGCATGTCACCGATGTCGACGAGGCGATGCAGCACCACGCCCCGCTGATCAATGATACGATCTTCACCGAAGGCCTCGAGGAAAAGCCGGTAAAGCCCTCCAACGTCACCAAGCGCAGCCAGTTCGGCCATGGCGACGTCCATCAGGGCTTTGGCCACGCCGATTTCATCGTCGAGCGCTCGTTCAAGACCGAGCAGACGCATCAGGGCTATATCGAGCCGCATGCCTGCGTGGCGAGCGTCTCGTCCGACGGCACCGCGGACCTCTGGGTCTGCACGCAGGGCCATTTCGTCTACCGCCAGCATTGCGCCCAGCTGCTTGGCATGGAAGCCTCGAAGCTGCGCGTCACCTCGTCCGAGATCGGCGGCGGTTTCGGCGGCAAGACCCATGTCTGGGCCGAGCCGGTGGCACTTGCCCTGTCACGCAAGGCCGGACGCCCGGTGAAGCTGGTCATGACCCGCGACGAGGTGTTCCGCGCCTCGGGCCCGACCAGCGCCACCTCGATCGACGTCAAGATCGGCGCCCGCAAGGACGGCACCATCACCGCCGCCGAAGCGACGCTGCGCTACAGCGCCGGCCCCTATGCCGGCTCCTGGGCCGAGATCGGCGCCATGACGGCGTTCGCCTGCTACAAGCTCGATAACGTCAAGACGGTCGGCTACGAAGTGCTGGTCAACCGGCCCAAGACCGCGGCCTATCGCGCGCCGTCGGCGCCGATGGCGGCCTTCGCGGTGGAAAGTGCTGTCGACGAGCTCGCCAAGGAGATCGGCATGGATCCGGTCGATTTCCGCATCAAGAACGCCGCGCAGGAAGGCACGCGCTCGTCCTACGGCCCGGTCTACGGGCCGATCGGCATCGGCCCGACGCTGGAGGCGGTGAAGCACCATCCGCACATGAAGGCGCCGCTGGGCAAGAACCAGGGCAGGGGCATGGCCTGCGGCTTCTGGTTCAACTTCGGCGGCCAGACCTGCGTGGACCTCAACATCGGCATGGACGGCTCGGTGTCGCTGGCCGTCGGCACGGTCGACGTGGGCGGTTCCCGCGCCTCGCTGTCGCTGGTGGCGGCGGAGGAACTCGGCATCGACTATGCCCAGCTCAAGGCGGTCGTCGCCGACACCTCCTCCCTCGGCTACAACGACATGACCGACGGCAGCCGCGGCACCTTCTCCTCCTCCATGGCGACCATCTCGGCCGCCCGCAACGCGATCAAGATCCTGCGCGAGCGCGCCGCGCAGATGTGGGACATTCCGGTCGACGACGTGATCTGGGAAAAGGGCTATGCGCTGGCCAAGGGCGAGAAGTACGGCAACCTCGCGGCGCTGTCGCTGAAGGAGATCGCGGCACAATCCGGCAAGACCGGCGGGCCGATCGCCGGCCACAGCGAGCTCGTCGCTGACGGCGCCGGCGTCTCCTTCGCCACCCATATATGCGACATCGAGGTCGACCCCGAGACCGGCTCGACCCGGGTGATCCGCTACACGGTGGTGCAGGATGCCGGCAAGGCGGTGCACCCGACCTATGTCGAGGGCCAGTACCAGGGCGGTGCCGCGCAAGGCATCGGCTGGGCGCTCAACGAGGAGTATATTTACGGCAAGGACGGAAGGCTGCAGAACGCCGGCTTCCTCGACTACCGCATCCCGGTCTGCTCCGACCTGCCGATGATCGACACGCAGATCCTGGAAATCCCCAACCCCAACCACCCCTATGGGGTGCGCGGCGTCGGCGAAACCTCGATCGTGCCGCCGCTGGCGGCGATCGCCAACGCGGTGTCGAACGCGGCGGGCGTGCGCATGACCCACATCCCGATGTCGCCGCCACGCATCCTGGCGGCCATCGAGGCGGAACGGGGCTAGGGCGGGCGAAGCTAGGGATAAGGTGTGTTGAGATTCAGGTCAGGCCGAGCCGAAAGTGGCGGGTTCCGAGAACCGGAGCGGAGCGTACTTGAAGTACGTGAGCACCGGAAGCGCAGGAACCTGCCATTTGCAGGCCGGCCTCACCTGAATATCAGCACACCGCAGCGCTAATGGTCGAAGTCACCCTCTGGGG
The DNA here is from genome assembly GCF_057784245.1 of Mesorhizobium sp. CNPSo 4671. Taxonomy (NCBI): domain Bacteria; kingdom Pseudomonadati; phylum Pseudomonadota; class Alphaproteobacteria; order Hyphomicrobiales; family Phyllobacteriaceae; genus Mesorhizobium; species Mesorhizobium sp. CNPSo 4671. The sequence goes on from NZ_JBWLUW010000002.1 coordinate 388,374, forward strand.
CGCCCTCGGCCAGCTCGCCGGCGGCAAGAGCAAGGTCGAGGTCGAAGCCAGGGATATCAGGGAGCTGTTCAGGAAACTGGCTGAACAGTATCCCGGCTTCGAGCCGTGGATCGATCGCGGGATCGCGGTGGCGATCGACGGGACGATTTATCGGGATACCTGGTCGAAGGAGCTGCCGCCGGGGGCGGAGATTTTTTTGCTGCCGCGGCTCGCTGGGGGGTGAGGGGGGTATAGTCGCCTCAACACCCGGGGCCTCCCGTAAAGATTGTTCGACCTCGTCTTGCATTGAGATAAGGGTTTTGTTCTTGATTTGTTCTATTTTGGCGCTATGGTTGGCATAGTCCAGCTTCATCGAGCAACTGCCCACGCTTCCTTCGTTGAGCCTGCCAGAAACGCTCAGACCATAACCAGAGCCTTCCATTGCGCAACACAACACGGATCAGGTCGTGGCCATCCGCCTCAAGATGGGAGACCAGAATAGCTGGAATTACCGCCCGACCGGTTCCGTCAATCGTCAACCGTAAATATCGATCCATCGCGGCGATCGCCAACTCGCCTCGGTTCGGCTCCGGCGTATCGATCAAGCTCTGCTTGAGGCGCTGCATATGCGCGGCTCCATCAGGCTCCCATGCGAGGAGCTCGGCGAGAGGATCCATTCCCAGTGTGGCCAAAATGCCGGTCGAGGCGCCCAACCAACTGAGGCTGCTCCGGACAGCCATTGGAAAGATCATGCGATCCTTCGAGGTAAGGGGAACAACGTCTGTCCACACGCCTGGCAGAAGCGCTGCTACCGGATTCCAGGAAACGGGGCGACCAGTTTTCATGGGACGATATGGGAAAAAGACTATAGCTGTTTTGCACAGGTTATCCCCTTGTTGTAAACAGGAATTTGCTAGTGATTTGCGCAACTCTGGCCACAGGCTGATTTGGTTGTTGCCATCGGTATGGCGTAGGGAAGTAGCGATGGGAAAAAATGAGCAGGTGTCATGACGGTTGATCGACCCAATTTTGCGACCTCTGCCGAGACAGGAGCCAACGCCAATGAGTATGTTTGTTGGTCTCGGATGCAGGCTGAAGCCGGGCAGCCATTGGAAATAATCGTCGGGCGCAAGGAGACTGAGCGTCGTCTTGGCGGCGGACTCTTCTGCTGGGGCGTAGGAAACGCTCCCTCGTCGGGTATCAATGCGCTCGCGCGCATGAGAACCCCGGTATCAGCGATCTTCTCAATAATGAAGAGCAAGCCGAAGAGCATCGATACTAGCCCTGGCAGAGTCGTGGCGTGGCGAAGGTATTTCGATACTGACGGGGTGCTCCGGCCGTTACCACCACACGTGCTTGTCACTAGCCGCGGGGACAGTGCCACAGGGCCAAAGCAGAAGCATTTTGCGCTCATGTGCTGGAGCGACCAACCGCTCGTCCTGCAGACCGGTTTGCCATTCGATCCGTCGGCTTATCGAAACGTCGGGGGAAGAGGCGCGCCAGTGGGCGCTTCACAGGTAACAGCGTTATTGAGGCAGTCGTCAAAACCATCACCTGAGACCGCTTATGAAGTGAGCCTCCGCGCGCAACTCGCCGGCGGGTATTGGGTGCGATTGGTGGATCCCATCGAATTGACTTCCCCAGAACAAGAGACCCTTGCACGGCGGGACCTTGACGACGACGCTTGGTTGGACTTGCTGGACCGTATACGCAGCCCGTCGAAGAAGGCCCTTCGAGAACCGGAAGATATTTGTTACCTCATTTAGCTCACGTCGAGGTCGAGGGAGGGGTGGGAAGCCCGCACCGTGGACGAAAGCACTAAGCGACTGGTCAAGGAGCTAAAGGATGCCGGGCTTAGCGAGCAGGCTATCGATGCGGCTTGGCCTGTTTGGTGGAGCGAAGATGCCGATGCAAGCGAGTCCGCCCGCGCCGAACTTCGCTTTGCTCTAGCACGCAAATTGGGACTTGCACCTGGACCGCTGCTGGGTGAGCGGGTTGAGTTTGTCTGGAAAGACGATGCTCGTTTCAAGAATCTCTCCACCGAGGACGCCGCAATGCAGGCGGCGCTCGCGTCTTTCGGCGTGGCGATTGGCAGAATACTGCTGCGCGCTACCGATCTAGGGGGTCAGATCACGGGGATTAAAGCTGATGATCTCCGTGCCGCAATCCTGCAGAACCGACAATTCGTTGATCTGCAATCATTGATCAGCACGTGCTGGGCTCTGGGTGTCCCGGTCATTCACCTTCGAGTATTCCCCCTTGCTACAAAGTCCATGCGGGCGATGGTCGTGGAAATATCGGGTAGGTTTGCAATACTTCTGGGCCGCGACGCGTCCTATCCTGCGCCTATTGCGTTCACCCTCGCTCATGAGATCGGCCATGCGGCTCTTGGGCACATCCGAGGGACGAAAGCGATTGTCGATCTCGGAGATGCTGACCTCGTAGATGAAGACCCACAGGAAGTCGAAGCAAATCAATATGCGCTCTTGGTTCTGACAGGTTCGGAGCGCCCAGAAATTACCGCGAATACTACAAACTACAGCGCTCGGAGCCTCGCAACGGCTGCCCTCGAAGCTGGGCCAATCCGCCGCATTGAGCCTGGAACGCTGGCGCTGTGTGTAGGTTACATCTATGAGAATTGGGGAGTTGCAAATGCGTCCCTTCGGCATATTTATAACCAGAAGTCCGAGATGTGGAGACAGATCAACGGCGTCGCTCAGTCCCAGATCAAATGGGACCTCCTTAACGAGGAGTCATCAGACTATCTGCGCGTTGTGATGACGGGCATCAATGAATAGCTGCGCATTGATCGACAATGACCTGGCGATCAAAATCAGCGTGTATGAGCTGCCTTCCGAATTTATTGCGATTCTGTCGGCCAAAGGCCTATCTCCTTCCGCGCTCCAAGTGTCGATTTATGTAGTGCGCAACCGCCTTAAGCGGTCGAGGCAGATCAGTGAGCGTGACCGCGCGGTTAAGTCTTTCGAGCAGTTGAGCAGCCATCTCACAATCTTGGAGCCGACGCCTGTCGAGATTGAGCTTGCGGCGACATATGAAGCCAAGGCCCAAGCTCGAGATCTACAACTGGATACCGGTGAGAGTCAGTTGCTTGCGGTGCTGCTGTCGCGGAACGCTCCTCTGCTCCTGACTGGCGACAAGAGGGCGATTGTGGCGATCGAGGAAATCGTCGGAGATCAATTCGAATATCCGAAAATCGCCTGCTTGGAGCAAGTCATCGCCGCGATCGTGCGGTTAACAAACGTGCAGGATGTGCGTTCGAAGATCTGTCGGGATCCAACGACCGATCGAGCACTTAGCCTATGCTTCTCGTGTGGGGCGGACGCCGTATCAATGGCGTCAGTGCTTGAGGGGCTTGACAGCTATATTGATGCTCTGCGTTCTAGTGCCAGCAGAACGCTACTTCCCTCGAATGACTTCTCACGTCTTGTTCCGTAGGAATACGGCGTAGGGAGCCTTAAGTTCGGCCACCAAGCTGATCTCGACTTCTTTTGCGTCATCCTCGTTCGAAATCTCCCGGTGTTCGAGGACTTCAAGGCAAGCTTTATCTACCTGCCCTCGCAAATAGCGATTACCTGCTCGCCCTGTGCTCTTACCTACCGGGACCCTGGTTTGATCGAGTTGCAGTTTAAAGTTTTGTCGATCAAGGTTCTTAAGCATCAGTGCATACCTGGAACCGAGCACATGAATTCCTGGCGGTATGTCGATCCAGTTAATGGTATCCATGGAGTACTGATCGGCTCTTACAGGATCAGCAGAGTGCCTTGAGTTCATCTCTTGCATGACGAGGTGTATTGGAGCGCCGCGTTGCTGAAACATCTCTGCAAACGGCTGTACCATTGATAAGGGATGGCACGTGCTTCCCCCGTAGCCCCACATCGCAAACCCTTCATCCTCGATCTCTTTCGACTTGCGTTCAATGATCGCGGCCAAATCTTCTTGCGCATGAGTTCCAACCTTCATGAACAGGATGCCGGCGCCAGGCTTGATGATATCGTTCATTTCGGGTCCTCCAGCGGAATCAGTTCGTATTCATCCTCATGAGCCATCCCATAATCAAGGCGTTTGCGCTCCTTGACATATCGCACTCGGGGTTCCTTCGATCTGCCGTAAAAGTTCGCAAGCCGGTCGCCCGAAGCCGCCTGGCTGTGCCTTGCCCGCTTGGCGTTGTCCGGCAGAGAAGAGATGAAGAGATTACACGATCTTAGGTCAGGTGCATCGTCTAGGTGGTAGCTGTGGAGTTTTCGTTGCATCTTTGAGACGTAAAATCCCGCGTCGCGCGCGTAGGATTGAACGTTGGCCAGCACTTCTTTTGGCCAAGGAAGTTCGTCATCATCGGCGATAACAATCATGCCTTCACCTTCATATCTGACCGCCTCGATGCCGCGCTGCACGAAGAGGTTGACACTTTCGCCCATGTTCGAGGCGCCCCAAGGCGGGTTTGTGTAGAAGCAATCGTACTTGGATGACTCCGGCAAGGCGTCGATGCAGTTATAGAGTTCTGCGTCGAGATGCTCTATTTCCTCTCGTTCTGCGAACCGTTTGATCGCCTGAACCGTCCGTTCGTCGAAGTCGAAGACCGTGATCTTGGTTGGTCCGAAGTCAAGGACCCCTCTCGTTTTGAGATACGCCACGCATACACTGATCGCGTCTCCGTCACCGATGAAAGCAAGTTCCTTTCCATCTGCCCAATCGGCGACCATCTCACTTTGAAGCACCATATCGCCGGTCTTCATGTGGATTTGGTCGAATTCGCGCAACGGACGAGGGCGATTTTGCACGACATCGGAAACTGCATTGATCGCTCTACGAAGATCGATCCTCCCGCGCTCCTTGTGACTGTTGGTCACTGAAACCTCCCCATCAGCCTCGACAGCAAAGTTTCCCGGTTAATTGCAGTATCAAACAGGTATACCGGCGCACCAACAATAATGCCGTAGGTAGCGGCGATGCCTGCCTGCAGCGATGTATGCATCCGTGCCTCTTCCTCTGTAGGGAGCGGTCTGCCACCTGATTCATTCTGAATTCGTCGGCGGGTCTCTTCAGGACTGGCGAAAAATACCCAGATTTCGTCGGGCGCCAGGTCTCGCACCCGCTTCTCGGAGAAAGCAGTGATGCGGAACCCGAACTCTTCCTTTGTTACCGGATGGCTGTCGATCAGGACTGGGCGCTTCCGCCGGTGCAATTCGACAAATTCAAGAAGCTGCCCGTCGAGTTGTACGATATCGTCCGGGGTAACAATTAGGGCTGATTTCGCTCGCAGTACGCTCTGATCAGCTAAATTGACCGAACGGGCTTGGACATATCTCGTCAAGCGTTCGCCATACTCCCAAACCTGCACATCCGGTATCCGTGTGCGCAGTGCTTCGAGCGTCGAGCTTTTCCCTGCCGCAGGCGCGCCTGTGACGTATATAACCTTTGACATTTTCCCCACCATCTCCCACCCAAGTAGACAGATATTGTTGTATTTCGTCAATGCGAGTAACAGATCGTTTTTGGAAACTTTGATGCTCAATAAGCGCCAAAGAATCAGCCAAGGGGGAGCTCATCGCCGATGGATATCGCTGACACTGAGAAATTGTCCGTGAGTTTTTTGAGTCTTCCTCGTATCGAGCCAAATTCGCGGTTCAATCTAGGAAATGTGGTTGATTTGCCTTGGAGCATGTGACCCAACACTGAAGAATATTGCTGTAAAGAATTGGGCTAATATGCGAAGCATCAGGTCGATGCTGGCTAGATAGATGTGGCCGTACCGATGCCGCCAGCGTTGCATCTTTCGAGACTAGCCGCCGGCTGCCGAGCACCGCGATTGGCGCCTGGCATCCATCCCAAGCGGCAGCCGCAACTCGCTCGCCAGTCTACCCCACCACTCATATCAAAAACGTCTGCCGCTCCCGCAACGTCGCCGTGATCGCGGCAATCCCCGCCTCGATCTCGCGCCTGCCCGCCAGCATCGCATCCCCGCCACACCTTCCAGCATCGAGTGCAGCAGCTCCGCCAGGCCGACCAGCACCGCGTCCTTTTCCGCCAAGGCCGCGAGCGTGCCTGCTTCCTGACGGTAGCGCTGGGCCATGTGGTCGTCTTCCGGTTGGCGGCATGCCTGCGCCGACCTCGCGGCCGCTCCCGCGGCCTTGCTCTACACCATCCCCGCCGCCTGCGCCCGCACATACGCCAGCGCCGCCACAGCGAGATCGCCCACGGCCATGCCCCGGAACACGAACGCCGTGGCCTCGCCTGGGCTCTGCCGCCCCGCAAAGTCGCCGCAGACAAGGCCCGTCAGGTCGCCGGCGACCAGCGCTGGGTCGACCATGGGTTTGGGCATCTGCTTCTCCTGCTCCAGGTCGTCGACGACGATGCGGTCGAAGCGGCGCATGGTTTCAGGCAGCAAGGGCAGTGCGAGGTCGGTGATGGCGGTGAAGCTTCCCGGCTTCAGCCAGTTGGCATCGAGGAACGGTTCGGGTTCGGGCACCAGGGTCACGGTCGTCACCACCATGTCGGCACCCTCGACGGCGGCCCTTGCCGTGTCGCTGGGGATTGCTTCCAGGCCACGCGACCGTGCCATCTCGCAAAGCGCATCGCGATTGCTCTGATATGGAGAGCGCCCCGCGCGTCGGCCTTCAAGTTGTGTTAGGATGTGACTGACCGGAACCGATAGGTGCGCACGGTATGACCTTTCTCGTTCACAATCATCGCTATGCAGGTGGTAACGAACTTCATCGTTCGCTCGAAACACCCAACATGCTGATCGAACACCGAACCTTGAACCCCGGTGTTCTTCCGGCCGTCAGTTGCACCTGTACCGCTATTTCGGTCACGCTTGCGGGCCGCTACCTGGTCCCTCGGAAGGGGGACGACGCGGCGCGGAGCGCCGTGACCGTTCAGCCTGGCTTCGCCAGCATTATGCCTCTGGGATTCGAGGAGGCCGAAGTCGAGATCGGCGCCCGGGTCGAAAACGTGCACATTTTTCTCGCGCCGTCCGTGACCGGACACAGCGCGCTGCACGACTATGACGCCGATCCGGCGAAAGCCGAGGTCGTCCGCTACAAGGGGATGTCGGACCCGTTGCTGAGAGAGATCGCGTCATCGCTACTCGGCGTCGTCTCGCGACCGCCCGAGGCCAGCGACAAGCTCTTCGTCGACGGCGCGAGCGCCATGCTCGCCGCTCATCTCGTCTCCAAGTATTCGAACATCGCGCAGCGCCGTGCGTCGCCTTCGCCGACCCTCTCCTATGACAAGCTAAATCGGGTGCTCGATCTGATCGACGACCGGTGGGCGGAGGAGATCGGCTTGGATGAACTCGCCGCCGAAGCGTGCCTCAGCCCGTTTCATTTCGCTCGGCTCTTCCAGAAAGCCACCGGCCTTTCGCCCCACCGATACGTCACCGAACGTCGCGTACGTGAAGCGAAGGCCAAACTCGCGGAAGGACGACTGTCGCTCGTCGAGATCGCGCTAGAGTCGGGCTTCGGATCGCAGGGCAACTTCAATCGGACCTTCCGGAAGCACACGGGCCTGACGCCCGGCCAGTTCCGTATCAAGCAGCGATCCTGAATCGGGCGCACAAGAGCAAGAACGGCCCATAGATCCACAGGATCGGCGAATACGTCGATCAGTCTGCCGTGCTTTCTGAACCTCGCCCCTGGTCCTGACGTCATGATGGCGTGGGCCGCCCAGGGAGCTGATCTTTGGAGGTTCTGATGTCCACCAAGCCGACTATCGTCTTCTGCCACGGTATCTGGGCCGATGGCTCTTGCTTCAACAAGGTGATCCCCGCGTTGCAGGCCAACGGGCACGACGTCGTCTCTGTCCAATATGGCCTGGACTCCTTCGAGGAGGACGTAGCGACGGTGAAGCGGACGCTGAACCGCGTCGGCAGTCCCGTCCTTCTCGTCGGCCATTCCTACGGTGGTGCCACGATCACGGCGGCAGGCGTCGATCCGCGCGTGGTAGGCCTCGTCTACATCGCGGCGGTCGCTCCTGACGCGGGCGAGACCGTGCAGAACCAGCTCGACAAGTATCCGTCAGACATTTTTACGCGCGTAGAGGTCGCGGACGGGCGCGCCTGGATGCTGCCGAATGGCACCGAGTTCTTTGCGGGAGACCTTCCCGAGGCCGAGCAGAAGCTCGTCTGGGCGACTCACTATGCCCCGGTGTTCGATCTGTTCCACCAGCAGAAGCTCGGGCCGAACGACATCGCGTGGAAATCGAAGCCGAGCTGGTACGTGCTGGCCAGGAAGGACCACACCGTGCATCCCGATCTCCAGCGCTGGGTCTCAAAGCGTATGGGTGCGACGGTCACCGAGGTGGAGAGCAGCCACGTCCCGATGCTGTCTCAGCCCGACGTCGTTATCGGCGTCATCGGCAAGGCCGCAGCCTCCGTCGGCTGAGCAGGCGATTCTCGATAGTCGCGCGTAATGGGAGGAGGAGAGGCCGTCGCGAAACGGCTTCTCCCCCTCCAAGCGCCTAGCGGCCTTGGCGGTGCAATTTCCGACCAAGGGTTTTTGCACACCTTGGGGGGTTCACCACCAGAGACTTGGTGGCCAGCACGGTGGCGACGCCGAGCGTGGCCATGCAGTAGCGGTCGTCGCCTGGCCACACGGCGGCCTTCGGCGCGCACCAGACTTCGCCCCGCCGCTGGCCGACGATCTGGCGTTCGATCTCGTCGACTATGTCGGGCGTGGAGATCGCCAGGCGATCGAGAACCGCCGACGACAGATAGGGCAGGGTCTCGGCGGCCGGGGACTGGGTCTTCATCGTGTCATGTTCCCAAGGAAACCGTCAGACTACACGATGCGCGTGGGCCCGAAAGCCTTGGCCAAGCCGGCGAGCGGTTCGTGGAGGCGGCTCATCCCGGCGGGCCGGCGGAAGGGAGGATGGGCGAGCCTGTCGCTTTCATTGCCCACCTCACAGCAAAAACGTCTGCCGCTCCCTCAACGTCGCCGTGATCGCAGCAATGCCCACCTCGATCTCGCGCCTGCCGGCCAGCATCGCATCCCCCGCCACACCCTCCAGCATCGAGCGCAGCAGCTCCGCTTGACCAACCAGCACCGCGTCCTTCTCCGCCAAGGCCGCGAGCGTGCCCGCTTCCTGGCGGTAGCGCTGGGTCATGTGGTCGTTTTCCGGCACCGGCTGGTGGCGGATCAGGCCTTCGAGGGCGCCGACCTCGCGGCCCAGGCGCTCGAGCGCCTGGGCGTTGGCGACGACTGTCGCGTCGGGGAAGGGGTTGGCCCGCGTCGGCGGCTGGATGTTCTCGCGTCGGTAGCGGGCCTCGGCCTCGTCGACTGCTGCCCGGGCGCGGCCGAGCAGCGAGCAAGCCATCTCGCGCACGCGCTGGTCGTCGGCGCGCAGCTGGTTTTCCTGGCGGTAGAAATTGTAGCCATAGCCATAGAACAGGTTGATCCCGACCCTGGCGAGCGGCCCGGCCTCGTAGAAGCGGCTCATCTTGTCGCGCCCACCTCATCGCCCAGCGGATAGAAGCCCGTCGGCTGGCCGCCGATGTTGAAGGGCAGGCCGGCGGCGGCGTTGGGCGCCGAGACCAGGCCCTTGTCGGCCATGCGCAGCGCCAGATAATAGCGGACCGCCTCGATCGGGCTGAGGCCAATCGCCTGCAGCGAGATCAGTTCGCGCATGCGCTCGTCGCGCGGCGTGATCAGCACCTTGAGGTCGTTCAGCATGATGCCGTAGACCTTGAGGAAATCGGTGAGATGCAGCTTCACCGCCTCGCGCACATCGCTGATGCGCTCGTTGATGTTCTCCATCTTGGTGACCTGGATGATCTGGTTGATCGCCTGCTCGATGGCCGGCCCGGCATAGTCGGCGATTTCCTTGGTGTCGATCACGGCACCGGCGAACGGCATGTGGGTGATGAGATCGAGCGCCTCTTCCTTGCTGTCGATGTGGATGTAGTAGTCGACGACATAGGACATCTCGGCCATCTCGGCCGAGGTGGCGATGCCCTCATTGCGGACCAGCAGTTTCGAGCGGTTGATGTAGATGACCTCGTAGACCCAGGGCGAGGAGCCGCCGAAGAAGCCCTGCACGATCGATCCGACCAGCGGCTTGTCCGGCGTCTGCAGCGCGTATTGGCCGGTCTCGTAGACGTTGAGCACCGCGCCGCGCGATTTCAGGATGCAGAAATGGTTGCTTTCCACCGTCAGCAGCGAGCCCGAGACGATGCTCTCGTCGACGATCTTCATCGCCACGGTCCTGGTGCCGAGCGCGTCGGTGCCGTCGCGCTGCAGCGAGGTGATGACCTGTCTGGTGATTGCCATGATGAATTCCCCTCCTGATGTACCGGCACGCCCAGCGCGTGCCTGATGCCTGTCGACTTGCGGCCGGGCGGAGCTTTCTGACTCCGGCTCAGCGATTTGTCTGTCGCGCCTTTGCCGGCGCTGCATGGCGCGGCGAACAGAGGCCCTTGCCGCCGAATTGCTGCTGCAGCCGGGCGGTCCGGTCGGTGCGCTGGCGGTAGCCGCCGTCGCCGTCGAGCAGGTATTTTGTCCGCTGCTTGTCGCGCGGCTGCGATGCCGTCGTCTTTGACGAGACTGCCTTCCTGACCGGTTCTATCGCCTCGGTGGACCTGCGATCGGTCCTGATCCCAGTGTCCTGCATGGCCCGGCCCACGGCCTGCTCGATCAGGTCCTTGCTGTTCTGGCCGAGGAAGCTCGACACCAGCCCGGCGACATCTGTGGCGATGTCCTCGACTTGATCGTCTTGATCGTCGTCGGTGGAGGCGGCCAGCGGCGAAGCGCCCGGCTGAACGGCCTTTTCCGGGCGCCGGCTCTTGCCCAGCTGCTTCCAGAGAATGAATGCGAAGATAAGTGCAAAGACTACAAACGACATTCGACCAGCCCCGTTCCGTGGTCCGCGTTGATTGCAGGATTGAAGATGTTCCGCCCGTTCAGCGCGCCTTTGGCGCCGCACGCTCGTCCTCAGGCACGAACGATCCACCTTCCGCCGCTCAGCGGATCAATGGCGGTGCCTGTCGACTTCCCTCCCAGTTGACGCGTCAAACACATTTTTCCCCGGACGGGGCTGTCCGGAACAATGGATGGGCAAAAGCTGCGTCGTTGATAAGGGAAGTCTCAAATAGCAGCCATACACATTATCGCGAGCGAATACGGTCGCGGGCGTCGCCGGCTTTCCGGCGGGAAGCCGCTGCGCGACCCTCCGCGCGGCCAAGTGACCTTGCTTAAAGCCGCGTAATTGGGCTCAATGGCCGGCCACGCTGCGAGGGAGGGTATCGAGATGAGGCAAGACAGTCCACGGCCGCTGGCCGAGATCGCCAGCTATCACGCCCATATCTACTTCGACGGGCCGGCCGAGCGGCAGCATGCCGAATGGCTGAGGCTTCGCATCGGCGAGCGTTTCCGCGTGCGCCTTGGCAATTGGCACGACAAACAGGTCGGCCCGCATGACCAGCCCATGTATCAGGTCTCCTTCGCCAACGAGATTTTCGGCGCGCTCGTTCCGTGGCTGATGCTGAACCATGGTGGCCTGAGCATCCTCATCCACCCGAACACCACCAACCCCAAGCGCGACCATCTGGTCGATCCGGTCTGGATCGGCCGGCCGCTGGGCGTGCACGGCGACACACTTCCGGACGAAGATGAGGCGGAAGAGGCGCTGGACGTCAACACCGAGCCGTCGCTGCCGGCGTAGCCCGAAAACCTCCAGAGGTCGCCGGGGTTACGAATGATGAATCGAGGAGCTCATTCTACACTCAGAACATCTGAAAAATTGTTCGAGTTGACGGTCAATGGACGAAATTGAAATAAGGGCGACCACGTTTGGGTACGTCATTGTAGGTGTGATTTTGGGGCCGCTCGTACTGCTCTATGGTTACAATGTCGTGTCTCACAGGACCGGGCTTCTTCCCCTTCTTTACCCAGCCACGCTATTGATTTTGGCGTGGCTTTGGCTCTCAGCCTTCCGGATCCAAGTTAGGGGCGGACGTTTGATCTACCGCACATTGTTTGGCCGCGCGCAAATTTCTTTGAGCGGCGTTACTTCGGCAGCCTTCGAGTCGGGCGTTCAACGGCGGTCAGATGTTCTCCGCAGCTGGCGGCGATTGAGATTATCAAGCGTTAATGGCCTTCATAGCAGCGTGTTCATAAATACAACGGTGTTCAAGCGAGCGGACATTCTGAGGTTGTTGTCGATTCTGGAAGCCTACAACGTTAAATTGAAGCGAAGTGTGTAAAAGTCCGGCCACTTTTCCTGATCGTGTCGAGGGGGCGTCGGCGGAGCGGCAGATCAGTTCTGACCTCAACTCGCTATTTCGGACGTCCAACCTGAGTCAAAGTCGTCGGAGCTGTTGATCATTCGGAGATCAACCTATTCCATTCAGTCCAGATTGCATTGACGGGCGAGGCGCCGAATGAGTGCCTCATCCGAGCGGCCAAGTCGCAAAGAACGAAAGAAATGTTCGCCGCCATTGCCCGGTGACCGAGCCGAGACATATCGGGCCAAGGAGTTTGCCTCGTCGGATTTTCCCGCGCTTGCCAGGCATATGGCACCCAATCGATGAATGTGGGCATGAGCGTTCGGCTGCCGCGCGGCCCGGACCCCCCACGCCGCGGCTTCCTTTGTTCGGCCCAACCGCAGGAGCGCCGCGGCGCGGGCGACATGCATGGCGCAAAGAAACGGGTCGAAGGGCGAAAGCTCCCTGGCGCGATCAATGGCGTCGATGCCATTTTGCGGGTCACCGCTAAAAGACTGGATAAAGCCCATTGAATAATGCCCAAACGCGAAATTCGGGCTAAGTCGGACAGACGTGTCGAGGGCCGCAACCGCTTCTTCGGGCGCGCCTTTGATCCACAATGCCCGACCTAGCGCCGCTTGGGCGGCGGGGTCAAAAGCGTCCGTCGCCACGCCTCGCGCGGCAGCGTCGAAGGCAAGGCCCGCCTCCTCGTCTTCCGAGCCGGGCGCCAGCATGAAGGCACTCATCCAGTGGGTGAAGGAAAGGCTGGCATACGGTTGAGAGAAGCTTGGATCGAGTCGGATGGAGAGATCAAACAGACGCTGTGCGGCGATGTTATCTGCCTGGGTGAAACGGTGCATATGCCAAAGGCCGCGGTGATAGGCCTCCCAGGCATCGAGCTCGCCGGCATGCTTTCGAATTGCCAGATGTCGCTCGTTCAGGTCGACATGGGCCGCGATGGCCTGGGTGCATTCCGCTGCGATCGCCTCGCCGGCCGAGACTGCATCCGTGGCTGGAAATCTCCACCCCTCCGACCAAAGCACGCGCCCTTCGGCCGCCGTGATCAACTCGACGTCCAGCCGAAGGTCGGACGCTGTCGCCGATATACTGCCCGAGCAGACATAATCGACCTTGAGAAGCCTTCCAGAATCGCGTGCCTCCACCCCTTGGCTGCGCAGGACGCTGGTGGAGTTCGCCGCAATGACAAAAAGGCCGCGCGAACGCGAAAGGGCTCGAACCACGTCCCGCGTCACGCCGTCCGCCGTTAGCGAAAGCTCCACATCGGCGGAGAAGGGCAGGATCGCTATCGCGGCTCGCGTACGGCCCGAGCTGCGCGTCGGGCTTGGCTGTGGCGGGGGATTGGCGGTCCGCTCCATGCCTGTCAATGGATCGGCATAGAGATCATCGAGCGGATCGGCCGACAGGCTTTCCGTCACGAGCGCGTGCAGCAGTCGTCGGCCGTCCGCCGTTTCGTTCGGCATCGCGTCATCCACCGGCCATGCAGCGATACCCAGCCCCCAACCCACGACATCGCCGCCGCCTTGCGCGCTTCCCGATTTCGATGCGAGCGTCGAAGCCAAATCGTTGCCCTCGATCGCTTCGCCCGAAAGCAGGTAGCCGCGCCGCGAAACGGTACGCAGGAGCACATGATTTGCATCCTCGAGCGCGCGTCGGATGTCGGAGATGCATTGGGTGAGGGAATCGTCGGTCACGGTGACATTCGGCCAGACGGCGTCCATCAGCTCAGCCTTCGGCACGACGCGGCCGGCGTTGCGGATCAGGTAACTCAGCAGATCGAACGATTTCGGCCGTAGGGCGATTTCCCCCGAACCATTGCGCAGCAGGCAGGCGCCGGTGTCGAGGCTGAAGCCGGCGAAGCAGTAGATCGGCCCGGCCGTCATCCCAATTGCCCCTCGCTATTTCAGGACTTCTTCAGCGGTCTTTCAGGCTTATCTCCGGACTTACTCCTCGGACAGTGTAATGTCGCACTCAACGACGAAAGTGGCAAGTAACGCGCGGTTGAACGGACGACGGAGACATGTCTCGCGCGCTCACGCCGATGCTCGACCGGGGCCGACGAGTATCCGGGCAGAGGATCGCTCAAATCGGATCGCGTTGCCGCGTTTGAGTCCGAGGCTCTGGATCGCGCCCGGCGCCACGACGATGCTCGGCGCCATGACTCTTTGTCACCCGTCCACCGGGATGGGCAAGTTGGCCAAAACGGCCGTCGCACCTCTGGAGGAAACATCATGAGCATTGTCGCCTCGGGAGGATTCCAGACCGGGCTCGCGCTCGGCATGGCCTCAATGGCCTCGGTCGGGCCGAACAATTTGATGATGATCAGGGAAGGCCTGTTGCGTGGACGGGTGATGTTCGTCGCCAGCCTTGTCTGGGGAACCTATGTCGCCCTGATCGCCGCCTCTTATTTGCTCGGCGGATCGATCGCCAGTGTCGACCCGGCGTTCAGGGCGGTCCTTTCCTGGATCGGTCTGGTGGCCCTCGCATGGTTTGCGCTGCAATCCTTTCGTGCCGCATCGGTCGCCGGCCGTATTGAGGATCGCTCCGGTAGGGCCGAGACCGGCCGCTCGTGCCTCGCCCGCGTCATGGGCGTGGTGTGGATGAATCCGCTGACCTATGTCGAATTGGTGCTCGTGCCGGCCGCGCTCGGCCAGTCCTTCGCGGCGGGTGGCGCACGGCTCGAATTCGTCATGGCGCTTATCCTGATGGCGGCGCTGTGCTGCTACGGCTATTCGCTCGGCGGCGGCATGATGGCCTCGCTTCTGCGCAGCCGCGCCAGTCTGCGCCTCTTCGATCTGATTTCCGGCCTGATCCTCTCCGCCGTCGCGCTGACGATGGCGGCCGGGCTCGTTGCCCAATGAGTGTCGAGGTTCCTTCGGCGGCTGCATAAGCCCGTAAGCCTGCCTCCGCCGAACCTTCGCAGCTACCTACAAAGGAGATCCGATATGAAGCGGTTCACCGAGTTCAGAGGCACCATCGGCCGCATCGACTATGACGTCGAGCGCTGCACCTTTGACGGCGTCCCCGAACTCCATCCATTCCTCGCCGGGGCGCCAATGGGCGGCGACACGGATGGTGGCGCCGGGGCGGCCAACATAGCCGCGCAAGCCGGACCAGCCGACACGGCCGATGCCGGCCTGCGGTACAGCGCGTTGTCTCCTTTCACGCAGACGTCACCGCCCGAAGCGGCACGCTCTTTCACCAACCCCGCCCAGGCCCGCTGCATCGCCGAGACAGGTGTTGAAGAAACGCAAGTCGGATTGCCGCCATTTGGATCCAAGAGCCGGTGGACAAAATGAACAACGCCTCACCTTCCGAACAGATTACATCGACCGGGCACAAGCTCAGCGCCGGCGCGCATCTCGACGTCCACTATCTGGCGCTCAAGGACGAGTATGACGCCACTCTTCGCGCCGCCGGCATTCGACCGGGCTGGTCAGTGCTTGATGCGGGTGCGGGGAATGGGGTCTTCCTGCCTTTGATGGCGGAATTACTGGGCGCAGAGGGACATATCGAGGCGCTCGATTTGGCGCAGGAAAATGTCGAGGCAATCGAAGGTTTGATTGCAAGCCAGCAGCTTGCCTGTCCGATAGGTACGCGAACCGGCGACATCATCGCGCTGCCATATGAGACGGCCACGTTCGATGCCGTTTGGAGCGCGAACGCTACCCAATATCTGAGTGATGAAGATCTCACCCAAGCGATCAAAGAGTTCTGCCGTGTCGTAAAACCGGGTGGGCTTGTTGCCGTGAAGGAGGTCGATATCTCGGTTTGGCAGTATCAGCCACAGGATCCCAAACTGACGTGGCGCCTGCTCGATGCACTATCGGATGATGTACAGATCTCCGGCGCCATGAGGGGAACTCGCTTGTCAGCCTGGTTTCGAACGGCGGGCCTAAAGAACGTCACTGCCCTCACAACGCTGGCTGAGCGGCGTCAGCCACTCAGGCCCGTGGAGCGCGAATACATCCGCAACAATCTCGAATTCTTATCCGGGCTCGCTCGAACGTGCGACTTGCCAGAAGCGGATCACCACCAATGGAAGGCGATCGGCGAAGAGCCGGAGCGCCTGATTTCCAACCTCGACTTCTGCTATCGCGAAATGTGGGTTCTCAGTCTGGGTATTGTGTCGAAGTGCTAAGGCAATCTTCGCCGCTGACCCATTAGTGGCACTCGATTCGGTGAGCAGGCGAAATTGACCCCAGCGGCCGAGATACGGCGCAAAAGCAGCGATTCGGCATTGGTGCGAGGGTCGGCCTCGGCTCAAGCTCCGTCATTCAGAGCCAGATTCGCCCCTAATGCACCACCGCCCGCAGCCGCTCGCGCAATTCCCGTGGCGCGACGTCATACCGGCTCTTGAAGGCGCGGGAAAAATGCGCGCTGGAATTGAAGCCGCAGGCGAAGGCGATTTCGGAGATCGAGGCCGAGGCGCGGGCGGGGGACAATAATTCCTCCTTGCTCCGCTCCAGGCGGCGGTCCCAGACGAAGCGTTCGAGCGTGGCGCCTTCGCCTTCGAAGGCACGGTGCAGATAGCGGCGCGAGCAGCCCATGTGGCGGGCAATGTCTTCGGCCGACAGGCTGCTGCGCGCCAGATTGGCGTCGATATAGGCGACGATGCGCTCGCGCAGCGCTTCGAGCGGCGAGCGGCGGAATTCGGGCGCCATGGGCTTCGCCTGGATCAGGCCGTTGACGAGCTGAACGAGACTGTCGCCGACGCGCCGGCTGCCGGCCTCGTCCAGCCTGTGCGCCTCGCCGATCGCCATCTGCATCAGGCCGGAGACGATGTGGGTCAGGCTGTCTTCCATGCCGGGCAGCGGCAGCGGGGCGGAGAGACGGGCCAGCGTGTCGTCGCCGAAGGTCGAGCGCGGCACCTGCAGGATCAGTTGGTCGACATCACTGAGGTTCTGCAGGGAGTAGCTGCGCACCGGGTCGTAAATAATCGCCGATTGCGGGCCGAGGTCGACGGCGACCTGCTGCTGCTCGAAACGGCTGCGGCCTCTGATCTGCATCAGGATCTTGATCGCGTCGGGGTCGAAGCTGCGCCAGAACAGCCGGTCGTTGAGCACCAGATGTGAATTGGCCTTGATCTCCGACAGCCGGCAGGCGCCGAGATTGACCGACACAAGCTGCGGGATCGACGGCTCCGTGCCGCGCGGGAAGCGCTGCGTGATCGGGCCGAACAGCAGGCGCGATGTCGACAGGAAAGCCTCGCCATTGGCGATGCTGACGTGGTGGGCGGCAGCGTGCATGTGTTCCTCCTCCAAACAAGCCTTCCCGTCTTGGCGCGGGATTGTGGCGCGGGCTTATGCAACGATCAACAACTTAACATGATAATTATCTCTGCCGCAACGGCACCGATGCATGCCATTGTTCGCCGGTGAGCTCGGCGGAGATGCGGCGTCCTGCTTCGCGCGCGGCCTGTCCCTGGCGCTCGGCGGTCGTGTCGTCGATGCGCGACAGCGGCGAGGCCACGGCCAGCGTGCCGACAGGAAAGCCGTCCGAACCGAGGATGGGGGCGGCGACCGAGTGCACGCCCTCCTCATAGCCCTGGGCGCTGCGCGAATAGCCGCGTGTCGCCGCCAGCCGCACGGCCTGCATCACCTCCTCGCGGCTGGTCATGGTGTGCTGGGTGAAGGCGGTCAGCGGCTTGGCGAAATGCACTTCCACGGTTTCCGGGCGCGAGAAGGCGAGGAAGGCGATGCCGGACGCGGTGCCGTGCAGCGGCAGGATCTGACCGACGTCGACGCTGACGCGGTTGGCCCTGGCCGAAAGCTCGACATGCACGGTGAGCAGCGCGCCGGCGCTGAATTCGGACAGATGCACGGTCTCGCCGGTCTCCAGCGCCAACTCGCGCACGATGGGTGCGGCGACGCGCACGAAGGGCAGGTGCGCGTCGCGCATGCGCGCCAGGCGGGACAGGCCGGCGCCCAGCCGATAGCGGCGGCTCAGCGGCTCCTGCTCGATCAGCCTGTGCTCGGCCAGCGCCACCAGCAGCCGCCGCGCCGTCGCCTTGTCGAGGCCCGACTTGCGGGCAATGTCGGAAAGGCCGATCTCCGGCTCCTTCGGCGTGAAAAGCTCCAGCAGCGAAATCGCCTTGCCGACCGTGCTCATTGCAGAAATCCTCGATTTATTTAGCGTGTTAACTAGTAGATAGTTAGCGTGTGAATTAACTTGACAGCGGCCTTTGCGGCTTGCAGTCTGGCTATAACATACAAAACGTCGGTTCATATGATGAACCGGCATGGGAACGTAAAAAACAACGGCAAAAGCGGTTTCGCGGGAACGCCAACGGTGGCCGCCGCACGCAATGCCGAAATGCCGGAGCGGCCCGTGTGGCACGCAACCGGTGGTGAGGAGCGAGACGACATGCCCGACAGAAGTGCCGACCTGGTTCTCAGCAATGGCCGCATCTACACGCTCGATCGCAAGCGGCCATGGGCCTCGTCGGTGGCCGTCAAGAGCGGGCGCATCGTGGCGGTGGGCGAGGCGGATGCCGTCGCCGGCCTGACGGGGCCTGAAACGCGCGTCATCGATCTCGGTGGCGCCATGCTGATGCCGGGTATTGTCGACGTGCATGCGCATCTGATGATGGGTGGGCAGGCCGAGCTGTTCGAGTTGCGTTTTCCCCCGACGGCAAGCTTCGAGACGCTGATCGCACGCGTCGGCGCGGCCGCCGCCAAGGCGCCGGAAGGCTCCTGGATCATCGGCGGCCAGTGGGGCAGTGATCTCCTGCCGAAGCTCAACACGTTGGAAGCGCTGGCGGCGCTCGACAGAGCGAGCCAGGGCCGTCCGGTGATGCTGCGCGACGACACCTATCACAACCGGTGGATCAACTCTGAGGCGCTGCGCCTGGCCGGCGTCTCGGCCGCCACGCCGGACCCGGAGAAGGGCTCGATCGGGCGAGACCCGGCAACCGGTGCGCCGACCGGTATGATGATCGAATCCGCCGCCGGCATCGTCGAAAGCACCATCGCCAGATCGGGTCACTACACCGAGGCGATGGACCGCGCGGCCATGGCGCGGTCGATCGCCACGCTCAATTCCTACGGCGTCACCGCCTTCCTCGACGCTGCCGCCATGCAGCCGATTCTGGCGGCGCTGAAAGGCCTCGACGATCGCGGCGAGCTGACCGCCTGGTCGGTGTCGGCGATGCCGGCGGTCGAACCGTCCTTCATGTTCGGCATCGCCGGCGACGCGCTGATCGCGCTGCGCGAGAATTATCGCGGCGTTCATGCCAAGCCCGATTTCGTCAAGGTTTTCCTCGACGGTGTGCCGGGCGCGCGCACCGCCGCCTTCCACGAACCCTATACGGACGACCCGATCCTCGGCTGCTGCTTTCGCGGCTCGACCATCGTCACCGTGCCCGAGCTGATTCGCTGGGTCGGCAAATGCGAGAAGCTTGGGCTCGGTGTGAAGATCCACTGCGCCGGTGACGCCGCCGTCAGCCAGGCGCTCGACGCCATCGATGTCGTGCGCTCCTTCAACGGCCCGACCAGGCTGATCCACCACATCGCGCATGCCAGCTACATCGCGCCGGCCGATATCGCCCGCTTCGCCGAGTTGGGCGTTGCCGCCGACCTGTCGCCCTTCCTGTGGTATCCGACCAGCTTCCTCGAAGGCCACAAGCAAACGATGGGCGACGCGCGGGCCCAACGTTTCTGGCCGAACAAGGATCTCTTGGAAGCCGGCGCGCTGCTCGCCGGCGGTTCGGACTGGCCTGTGATGCCCAACCCCGATCCGTGGGACGGCATCGAGGGGCTGGTGACGCGCCGCAACCCGAGCGGCGAGTTCAAGGGTGCGGCGCTGTGGCCGGAGCAGGCACTCGATGTCGCCACCGCGCTCGAAATCTTCACCATCAATTCGGCCCGCGCCATTGGTCTCGCCGACACGGTCGGCTCGATCGAGATCGGCAAGTCGGCCGACTTCATCAAGCTCGACCGCAACGTGCTGGAGACACCCTCCGACGAGATCGCCGACACCAAGGTGCTGACCACCTGGTTCGAGGGGAGGGTCGTGTATGAGCGGAGCTGACCGCCCGATCCCGGTGACGGTGCTGACCGGCTTTCTCGGCTCGGGCAAGACCACGGTGCTCAACCGCCTGCTGCGGCGGCCGTCGCTTGCCGGGGCCGCCGTCATCATCAACGAGTTCGGCGCCATCGGCCTCGACCATTTGCTGATCGAGGCGAGCGAGGAGCAATTCACGCTGCTCGACAATGGCTGCATCTGCTGCACGGTGCGTGGCGATCTGGTGGCGACGCTGAAGGCGCTCGACCAGCGCAGCCGTGCCAACGATGTGCCTGAACTGACCCATGTCGTGATCGAGACGACGGGGCTCGCCGATCCAGCACCGATCTTGCACACGCTGATGGCCGAGCCGGAACTCGCCGGCCGCTATGTCATCGCCGGCGTCGTCACCACGGTCGATGCGGTCAATGGCTGGTCGAACCTCGACCGGCATGCCGAAGCGGCCAAGCAGGCCGCGGTCGCCGACCGGCTGCTGGTCACCAAGACCGATCTGGTTCCGGCGGAAGCGCTGAGCGACTTGCAGCGCCGGCTGGCGGCGCTCGCGCCGACGGCACGGCAAAGCCTGGCGCATCATGGCGAGGCCGATTTCGACGTTCTCGACAACCAGCATCTTGGTGTGGCAGCCGATCCCGACAGGATCGCCGCGTGCCTGGAGATGGCCGGGCAGGAATGCGGGCCTGGCTGCGCGCATGACCACGAACATCATCATCATGGCCACGTCCATCACGGCATCCAGTCCTACAGCTTCGTCATCGACAAACCCGTCGAGTGGACGGCCTTCGCGCGCTGGCTCGATTATGTCGCGGCGCTGAAGGGCGAGGACCTCTTGCGGCTGAAGGGCCTGGTGCATGTCACCGAGCAGCCGGAACGGCCGCTGGTGCTGCACGGCGTGCAGCATGTCTTCCATCCGCCAATACGGCTCGATGCATGGCCATCGGCCGACCGGCGCACGCGGCTGGTGTTCATCGTGCGCGACATTGCGCGCGAGACGATCGCACGCACGCTGGTGAAGTTCGCTTCCATCGATGCCGCCATCATCAGGGCGCCGGATCGCGCCGCAGCATGATCAGAAAATGATTCAGGAAAACCAGGGGAGTGACTGACATGCAATGGAAATCCAGCCTGCTCGCAGCCGCCTTTGCCGGCTTGAGCCTTGCTGCAACAGCCGGCACGGCATTCGCCGCCGGCCCGACCTGCAAGGACGGAACGATCAAGGTCGGCGCGGTATCGACTATCACCGGTCCGGCCGATTTCAGCGAGGTGCCGAAGGCGACGCAGGCGGCCTTCGACGCCGTCAACGCCGCCGGCGGCATCAATGGCTGCAAGATCGATTACACCATCGCCGACGACAAGGCCGACCCGGCGGTTGCCGCGCAGGCGGCGCGTGACCTGATCGACAACAAGGAAGCGGTGGCGCTGGTCGGTTCGGGCAGCCTGCTCGACTGCGCCGTCAACTCCGCCACCTACAGCCGCAAGAAGATCCTGTCGGTGCAAGGCCTCGGCGTCGATGCCGCATGCTTTTCCTCGCCCAATGTCGCGCCGGTCAATGTCGGGCCCTACACGCTCTCCACCGCGATGGCCTGGTACGCCACCAACCAGCTGAAGAGCGAGAAATTGTGCGCCTTCTTCATCATCATCGGCGGCACGCAGGAGGCCTACAAGAAGGCGATCGAGAACTGGGAGAAGATCTCCGGCAAGAAGATCCATCTCATCGACCTGACGCTGCCCTTCCAGGGCGATCTGACGCCCTATGTCATCAAGGCGCGCGACGCCGGCTGCGACGCGGTGCTGACCAACCAGGTCGAGCCGCAAGTGGTGCAGCTGATCAAGACCGTCGACGCGCAGAAGATCACAGGCATCAACTGGCTGTTCCTGGCGCCGGGCTATACCGAGCAGGTCGCCTCGGCGCTCGCCGACACCAAACAGCCGATCTATGTCGGCACCGAATGGGAGCCCTTCACCGAGAAGAGTTCGGCCGCCAACGCGCAATGGGCGGCCGACATGCAGAAGGCCGGCCGGCCGTTGACCGCCTTCTCGCAAGGCGGCTATCTCGCCGCCCAGCTGTTCCTCAAAGTGGTGGCGTCGATCGACGGCGAGGTGACGCGCGAGAGCGTGAGCAAGGCGCTGCACGAGATGCAGCCGATCACCAATCCGCTCGCTGGCTCACCCTATGTCTTCGGCACGGCCAAGACGCATTCGCCGATGCAGGCGACCAAGGTGATGAGACTGGAAAAGGGCGCCTGGACGGTCGAGACGCCGGACTGGGTCGTGCTGCCGCAGGCCAAGTAAGTCCTCCCGGGGCGTTGGCGCCGCTCCTCACCTGCCTGCCGGCATCCAGGCTCTCCGTTCACGGGGAGAAATGTCCGGTCCACCCTCCGCAGCTGCTGCGGAGGACGGGCAGGACAATGAGGGGCGGCGCCGACCTCGCCAAAGAATTCGGCTCGAAGCCCGCCCATTTCTCCAGACTGGGAATCCAATGAACGCATTGCTCACATCCGCCGTGGCGGGGCTGACAGCCGGAGGCACCTATGCCTTGCTCGGCGTCTGCGCCGTCTTCACCTACCGGCTGGTCGCCGTGGTCAATTTCACCGGCGCGGCGATCGGCACGGCCGGGACCTTCGTGCTGATCGCGCTCTACGAAGCCGGTTTTCCGATCTGGCCGTCCGTGCTGGCCGGCATCGCCGCCGGCACGCTGGTGGGCGTCGCCATCGGCTTTATCATGACGCGGTGGTTCGGCGAGGCCGGCGCCTCGACCAAGGCGGCGGTCACCGTGGCGCTGCTGGTCGGCATCATCGCCATCGGCCTGCGGCTGACCGGCGGCCAGCATCCGCACAACATGCCGGAACTGTTTCCCGGCTCCGCCTTCCGCATGGCCGGTGTCGAGGTGACGATCGCCTCGGTTCTGACCATTGGGCTCGCAGCGCTGTTCACCGTGCTTGCCGACCTGTTCCTCAACAACACCAAGGTCGGGCTCAATCTGCGCGCGCTGGCCGACCGGCCGATGGCGGCAGAACTGCTCGGCATCAGGGTGCAGCTTTTGTCGCTGCTGGTCTGGGGCATGACCGGCGCCTTCACCACCTTCGCCCTGATGATCATCGCGCCGCAGCGCTCGCCGAATTTCATGACGCTCAGCCTGCTTGTCGTGCCAGCCCTTGCTGCCGCCCTTGTCGGCCTGTTCCGCAGTTTCTGGCGTACACTGGCCGGCGGCATCGGGCTTGGCCTTGTCGAGGGCATGGCAAGCTCGGTCGACAGCATCAGCCAGTATCGCAGCGCCATCCCGTTCCTGGTCGTGCTCGCCGTTCTCCTGTGGTCGCAGCGGGAGGCCCGTTGGGATGAAGCGCGCTAGTCTGAAAGCCTCGCTGATCGTCATTGCCGCAGCACTTGTCGCCGGCAGTGTCGCCTGGCTCGGCCTGCTGCCGTCCTACTGGGTGTTCCTGGCCACCTCGGTGCTGATCACCGGCGTCGCGCTGCAGAGCCTCGGGCTCGTCGCCGGCCGCACCGGTATGATCGCGCTCTGCCAGATGTCGTTTGCCGGCGTCGGCGCCTGGACCGTCGGCTACCTCAACCTCGCCGAGGCGCCGGGCGGACTGCCCGTGTGGATCCTCATCGGCGGGCTGGCGGCGGTGCCGCTTGGCGTCGCCATCGGCCTGCCGGCGCTGCGGCTGCGCGGCATCAACCTCGCCATCGTCACGCTGTCCTTCGCCACCGCCTTCGACACCATACTGGCGACGATGACCTATCCCGGCCAGACCGATTTCCTGCAGGTGCCGCGGCCGGAATTGTTCGACAGCGACGAGGGCTATTTTGTCTTCGTGCTGCTGTGCTACGTGGCCGTCGCGGTGGTGCTTGAAGTGCTCAGCCGCTCGCGGCTTGGCGCGTCGTGGCTGGCGGTGCGTCATTCCGAGCGCGCGGCCGCCGCGCATGGCGTCAGCATCGCCATGGCTAAGCTTTCCGCTTTCGCCATATCGGCCTTCATTGCCGGCATCTCTGGCGGCTTGCTCGCCGGCTATCTCGGCACGCTGGTCTCCGAAAACTTTGGCATGATGCAGTCGCTGTCGCTCTATGCGGTGGCGGTCATGACCGGCGCGCATTTCGCCGAGGGCGCCATCATCGGCGGGCTGCTGGTGGTGATGTTCCCCGAAATCCTGCGCCGGCTCGATCTGCCGCAGGATATCGGCAATGTGCTGTTCGCCATCGGCGCCACCCAGGCGCTGTCGACCGGCGAGACGATGAGCGAGACTTTTCGCCGGCAGTTGCGAAAGCTGATGCCGGCACGCGTCAAGGCGGCCGCGTCAGCGTCGGCAAGCGATCTACCGGCTCCAGTCAGCCGCGCCGCCGGCCCGGCGCTCAGCATCGAAAACCTCACGGTGCGCTATAGCAGCGTGGTGGCACTCGATGGCGTCAGCCTCACGGTTGCCGCCGGCACCGTCGCCGGGCTGATCGGCCCCAACGGCGCGGGCAAATCGACCTTCATCGACGCCGTCGCCGGCTTCCTGTCGAGCTATGAGGGCAGCATCAAGCTGGGCGACAAACCGCTCGAAGGCATGCCGGCGCATCTGCGCGCCCGCGCCGGTGTGCGCCGGACCTGGCAGACCAACCGCATCGCGCCGGAACTCACTGTCGGTGGCTATCTGGCGCTGGCCGCCAAAGGCTTGTCGGCGAGCGAGACCAAGGCGATCCTCGGCTGGCTCGATTGTCCCGATCCAGACACGCTGGTGGTCTCGGTCGACGCCGGCACCAGGCGGCTGCTCGATGTCGCCGGCGTGGTCGCGGCGCGGCCGGCGGTGGTGCTGCTCGACGAGCCGGCCGCTGGGCAGTCGCATGAGGAGAGCGTGCGGTTGGGGCAACGCATCGCCGAAATTCCGAAATTGTTCGGTTCGGCGGTGCTCCTGGTCGAGCACGATATGGATCTGGTGCGGGCGGTGTGTTCGGAGGTGACCGTGCTCGACTTCGGCCGCGTCATCGCGTCGGGTCCGCCGGCCAAGGTGCTCGACCAGGGTTCGGTGAAGAAGGCCTATCTCGGCATCGAGGAAGAGAGCGTGGCGGCATGAGCAAGCTCGTCGTTTCCAACCTCTCGATCAACCGCGCCGAATTGCCTGTCGTGTCGTCGCTCGACATAGCCGTCGAGAGCGGTGCCATCAGCGTCGTGCTCGGCGCCAACGGCGCCGGTAAGACGACGCTGCTCGAAGGCCTGTCCGGCATCATCCCGGTCGCCCGCGGTTCGATCGCCATCGACGGCCGTGAGATCCAGAAGGCACGGCCCGGCGTGCGCTCGCGCGAAGGCCTTGCCCATGTCGAGCAGGGCCGCACCGTGTTCCGGCAGTTGACCACCGAGGAGAATCTTCGGGTGAGCCTGCACCCGGGATCCGATCTTGGTGAGGCCTATGCGCTGTTCCCCGAACTGGTGCAGCGGCGCACGGTGAAGGCGAGCCTTTTGTCAGGCGGCGAGCAGCAGATGCTGGTCATCGCCCGCGCGCTGCTGACACGGCCCAAAGTGCTGCTCATCGACGAGATGTCGGCTGGCCTGGCGCCGGTCATCGTCACAAGGCTGATGAGCGCGGTGCGCAAGCTCGCCGACAACGGCCTGGCGGTGCTGCTGGTCGAGCAGTTTGCCGCGCTCGCGCTGTCGATCGGCAACCGCGCCTATGTCATGCGCCGCGGCCGCGTCGTCCATGACGGCGACTGCCTAAAACTGCTCAAGTCGCCGGATGAACTGCACCGGCTTTATCTCGGCGGATAAGGCGGTTAGCCGGCGCGCTTCCAGCAAGCGATGAAATGGCCTGATGCAATCTCCTTGGCCACCGGTTCGGCGGCCTGGCAGCCGGCGTCCGCCAGCGGGCAGCGGCCGGCGAAGGCGCAGCCGCCAGGAGCAGCTTCGGTGGCGGCTTGCGCTTCGGCCATGGTCGTCGCCTGCCCATCGTTGGACGACGCCGCCAGTAGCATCTGCGTGTAGGGATGGTTGGGGCCGGCGAAGATCTGGTCGGACGAACCGGTCTCGACCAGGCGGCCGCGATAGAGCACGCCGATCCGGTCGGCCATGTAGCGCACGACCCTCAGATCATGGCTGATGAAGAGGTAGGCGGTATCCTCTTTCTTCTGCAGGTCGTTGAGCAGGTTGAGCACGGTCGCCTGCACCGAGACGTCGAGCGCCGAGGTCGGTTCGTCCAGCACCACCAGCCGCGGCAGGCCGGCGAAGGCGCGCGCGATGGCGGTGCGCTGGCGCTGGCCGCCGGACAGCGTGCCGGGCTTCTGCTCCGCCGTGCTGCGGGCGAGGCGCACCGAGGCGAGGAGGTCACTGATGCGCTGCGGCACCGCGCGGCGGGGCAGGCCGGCCAACCGCCGCAGCGGGCGGCCGAGGATGCGGCTGATGCGCTGGCGCGGGTTGAGCGTGCGGTCGGGCGACTGGAACACCATCTGCACGTCACGCCGCTCGCTTGGCTGGCGCCGCTCGACCAGCGGCGCCACGGTCTTGCCGAACAGGTCGACCGTGCCCGCCATCGGCGGCTGCAGGCCGGTGACGATGCGGGCCAGCGTCGACTTGCCGGAACCGGATTCGCCGATCAGCCCAAAGGTCTCGCCGCTGGCGATGTCGAGGTCGATGCCATGCAGCACCGGCTGGCTGCCGAAGGATTGTCTTATCCCACGGCAGGACACGGCGATTTCGCGCTTTGGCGCAGGCAGGGCGCTTTCCGCCTGATCTCGCGCCGGTACATCCGAAGCCACGTCCACGGGGCTCGCATCCTCGGCCAGCCTGCCGTCGCGCTTGGTGCGGTTGAGCGTGGGAATGGCGGCGACCAGCGCCCGTGTGTAGGCGTGGCGCGGGTTGTCGAACACCTCGCCGGCGGCACCGGTTTCGACAATCGAGCCGGATTGCATCACCGAGACCCGGTCGCAGGAGCGGCGGATCAGATTGATGTCGTGGCTGATCAGCAGGATTGAGGTGCGGTGCTCGCGGCGCAGATCGTCGAGGATGGCGATGATCTCGGACTGGACGCTGGCGTCGAGCGCCGTGGTCGGCTCGTCCATCACCAGCAGCGACGGGTCGAGGGCGATGGCAATGGCGATGTTGGCGCGCTGCTGCATGCCGCCCGACAGTTCATGCGGGTAAAGTTGCAGCACGCGTTCGGGGTTGGCGACGCGCACGCGGCTCAGAAGTTGCGCCGCGCGCGCAAACGCCTCGTCATGATGCATCGGGCGATGGCGCAGGATCGTCTCGGTGATCTGGCCGCCAATGGTCATGCTCGGGTTCAGCGCCGAGCCCGGATGCTGGTAGACGGCGGCGATGCGGTCGCCGCGCAGCCGGCGCAGCTGGTCGGCGGAGAGGTCGCGGATCTCGCGGTTTTCGAAGGCCAGCTGCGCGGCTTCGACCCGGGCGTGTTTGGGTAGGTAGCGCAGCACCGCCAGCGCCACCGAGCTCTTGCCGGACCCTGACTCGCCGACCAGCCCGAGCGCTTCGCCCTGGCCAATGCGCACCGATATGTCATCGACCGCCCGGTGGATGTGCCTGGCTCCTCGGTAGGAAACGGAGAGGTGCTCGACGTTTAGAACTGAGGACATGGGGGACGGGAAACCACTTTCTGCGCGCGCCACGATCAGGGGCAATCGCTTCCGCTTTCACATGGAACAATCTCTATAAAATTACTCGAATTAAGCTCGAGCGCAATCTAACTTTCGCTGACTGGAAGATTTTCGGGGCACGGCCACAGGCCGCAGCACTGGCGGTTTTCCGCATCCGCAGGGAAGGGAATCGAGATGTCGCACATGATCCTCAGCGCGTTCTTCTTCAACCCGCAGGGCGACCACCGCATGTCCTGGCGCCACCCCCGCGCGCCGGGGCGCGAAGTGCTCGACTTCGACTACTATCGCGAGCTGGTGCAGGCGGCGGAACGGGCGCGGATCGACACCATCTTCGTCGCCGACCACGTGTCGATCTGGGATTCGCTCAAGAGCGGCGTCGCGCACTACGCCAATGCCCGCCTGGAGCCGCTGACGCTGCTGTCGGCGCTGGCCGCCGTCACCAAACATATCGGCCTGATCACCACGGCGTCGAGCTCCTACAGCGAGCCCTACAATGTCGCGCGGCTGTTCGCTTCGCTCGACCATATCAGCAAGGGCAGGGCGTCGTGGAACGTCGTCACCTCGGCGATGGACGAGGAGGCGCGCAATTTCGGCCGCGACGGCAACATCGAGCACGCCTTCCGTTATGAGCGGGCCGGCGAATTCCTCGATATCGTCAAGGCGCTGTGGGACAGCTGGGAAGATGAGTCGCTCCTCATCAACAAGGAGACGGGCTATTTCGCCGATCCCGACAAGGTCCATCCGATCGACCACAAGGGCAAGCATTTCAAGGTGCGCGGGCCGCTCAACGTGTCGCGGCCGCCGCAGGGCCATCCGCTGATCGTCCAGGCCGGTTCGTCGGAGGACGGTAAGAATTTTGCCACCGCCCAGGCCGATGCGCATTTCGCCATCTACAGCACCAGGGAAGACGGCATCAAATACCGCCAGGACATCAACGAGCGGCTGGCCCGCCATGGCCGGCGGCCGGAAAGCTTCAAGATCCTGCCCGGCATCCTGCCGATCGTCGCCGCTTCGGAGGCGGAAGGCCGCGACAAGCAGGAGTATCTGCAGAGCCTGCTTCCCGACCAGGTCGGCATCGACCTTCTGTCGAGCTGGAGCGGTATCGATCTTTCGGCCTATCCGCCTGATGGGCCGCTGCCGCCGCTGCCGGACGAGAGTACCTTCAATGGCGGCCGCACCTCGCTCAACCGCGTCAAGCAATGGTCGAAGCAGAATCTCAGCCTGCGCGACATTGCCCGCAAGCTCGCCAACAGCGGCTCGGTGCCGACGGTTGCCGGCACGCCGAAGCAGATCGCCGACCAACTGGAAGACTGGTTCGTCGCGGGCGCGGCCGACGGCTTCAACCTGATGTTCCCGCTGCTGCCCGAGGACTGGGTGAATTTCGCCGAGCAGGTGGTGCCGGAACTGCAGCGGCGCGGCCTGGTCCCGACCGAATATGCGCCGGGCACGTTGCGCGACCGTTTTGGCCTTGCCCGCCCCGCCAACCGCTTCGCCGAGCAGCGCGACAATGCGCGCGCCGTGTCCTGAGGAGGACCAGCCATGACCGCAGCGCCAAATCTTCAGCCGCGCGAAGCCACGGCTCCGCGTCTCGTCAACGTCCTGCACAGTCCGAAGCGTATCCGCGTCAAGTTTGGCGGCCGCACCATCGCCGACAGCCGCAATGTGCTGGTGCTGCGCTCCAACCATTTCCTGCCGATCTATTTCTTCCCGCCGTCCGCGGTCGATGCGTCGGTGCTGAAACCATCGCTGCACCGCGAGTCGCATGCCGTCGGCGGCGAGACCGCCTATTGGGACATCAACAGCGGCGACAGGCGCGCCGCCAATGCGGCGTGGTCGTTCACGGCACCACCGGATGAAAATCTGGCGCCGCTCGCCGGCCGCATCGCCTTCACCTGGAAGGCGGTCGACCAGTGGTTCGAGGAGGAAGAGGAAGTCTTCGTCCACGCCCGCGATCCCTATGCACGCATCGACGTGCTGCACAGTTCCAGCCATGTGCAGGTCTGGTTCGACGGCGAGATCATCGCCGACAGCCAGCGCCCGGTGCTGCTGTTCGAGACTCATCTGCCGACGCGTTTCTACCTGCCGCCGGAGGATGTCCGGCTGGAGCGGCTGACGGCGTCCGTTTCGACGACGCGATGTCCCTACAAGGGCATCGCCTCCTACTGGTCGGGCCTGCTGAAGGACGGTTCGGTTCGTCCCGACATCGCCTGGAGCTACCGCGACCCGATCGACGAAATGCCCAAGATCAAAGGGCTCATCGCCTTCTATCCGCAAGCGGTCGACCGCATCCATCTCGACGGCCAGCCGGCCTGACGGCGGCTTTTCACCCATTCTCCCAAACCATTTTCATGAGAGGCACACAATGACGAAACGTTCCGACATCGATTTGCTGCGCAACCAGTCCGGTGACATCTGGAATGTTGCGGTCGACGAATATGCGCAAGGCTTCCTCAAGCGCCGCGATCTCCTGAAATACGCAGCACTTCTCGGTCTCACCGGCTTTGCCGCCTCGCACGGGCTCTTCACGCCACGCGCGGCACGCGCGGCAGGAGCCGGTGGCGGCACGGTCCGCGTCGGTCTCGGCCAGCCGACCAAGGCGATCGATCCCGTCACGGTGACCGACCCGGCCAGCATCGGCGTGCTCAGCCAGGTCGGCGAATATCTGATCCTCGACGATCCCAAGGATGGGCTGCAGCCTAAGCTTGCTTTGTCGTGGGAAGCCGACGAGACGGCCAAGCGCTGGACCTTCAAACTGCGGCCCGGCGTGAAGTTCCACGATGGCCGCAGCGTCACCGCCAAGGATGTGGTGGCGAGCTTCGAGCGGCTGGTCGATCCGGCCAGCGGCTCGTCCGCGCTGTCGGCCTATAAGGGCATTCTCTCCAAGGGCGGCGCCAAGGTCGTCGACGACGAGACCGTCGCCTTCGATCTCGACCAGTCGAACAGCAACTTCCCGTTCTATGTCTCGTCCGACGTCTACAATGCCGTCATCGTGCCGGCCGACTATGCCGGCGATTTCGAGAAGAATTTCAACGGCACCGGTCCGTTCAAGCTGGAATCCTTCCGCCCCAAACAGGGCGCCACATTCGTGCGCAACCCGGACTATTGGGGCGACAAGGCGCTGCCCGACCGTGTCGAGATCAAGTTCTTCGACGACGAGCAGGCGCAGGTGCTGGCGCTGCAGGCCGGCCAGCTCGACGTCATCCCCAGCACCACGCGGCTGGAACTGGCGATCGAAGGCAATCCGAACTTCAAGCTGCTCAGCGTGCAGGCCAGCTCGCATGATCCGGCGCATCTGCGAACCGACCAGGCGCCGTTCACCGACAAGCGCGTGCGCCGTGCTCTGGCGCTGACCATCGATCGCGAGGCCGTGGTCAAGGGCCTGCTCAAGGGCCGCGCCATCGTCGGCAACGACACGCCGTTCGCGCCGATCTTCCCGTCGGCCGATCCGGCGGTGCCGCAGCGCAAGCAGGACATCGCTGAAGCCAAGCGCCTGCTCGGCGAAGCCGGCGTGCCCAACGGCTTCGAGGTGACGCTGACCACCGAGCGCGCCTACGACATTCCCGACTATGCCGTGATCATCCAGAACTTCGCCAAGAAGGCCGGCATCGACATCAAGCTCAACGTGCTGCCGCAGGATGCCTATTACGGCTCGGCGACGTTCGGCAGCTCGCCATGGCTGGATTCCAATCTCGGCATCACCGATTTCGGCCATCGCGGTACGCCCGACATCTTCCTCAACGCGACGCTGAAGAGCTCGGGCGCCTGGAACGCGGCGCATTTCAACAATCCGGACTATGACGCGCTGCTGCTCGAGTATGGCAAGGCCCGAGACCTGCAGGCGCAGCGCGTCGCCGCCGGCAAGATCCAGACCCTGCTGCTCGACGAGACGCCGCTGATCATCAGCTATTTCTCGCAATACAGCCGCATCGTCTCCTCGAAGGTCGAGGGCGTGCGCTTCACCGCCATCTCGCACCTGCTACTCGACAAGGTGTCGTTCGTGTGATCGCCTCGATGGCGATCGTGCGGCCCCTGGCGGCTCGCGCGGGCGCGCTGCTTTTGACGCTATGGCTGGTCAGCGCGCTGGTCTTCCTCGCCGGGCAAGTGCTGCCCGGCGATGTCGGCCGCGTCATGCTCGGCCCGTTCGCCGATGCGCAGGCGGTCGCCGAGCTCAACCGCAAGCTCGGCACCGACCAGCCGATCCCCTCGCAGTACTGGCACTGGTTCAGCAAGGCGATCACCGGGGATTTCGGCGACTCGCTGTCGATGCGTGCGCCGGTGGCGCCGTTCGTTCTGTCGAGCATCAAGAATTCCGCGGCACTGGCCGGCGTCGTGCTTTTGTTCCTGGTGCCGATCGGCATCGGTGCCGGCGTCGTCGCGGGCCTGCGCTCGGGGAGCCTTGCCGACAGGCTGATCGTGCTGACCGGGGTCTCGCTCTCGATCGTGCCCGACTTCGTCTCCGGCCTGTTGCTGCTGATGGTCTTCGGCCTGTGGCTGGCCTGGTTTCCGATTTCCGGGACGGCGCCGGATGGGGCCGGCTTCTGGACGTCCAGCTACCACCTCATCCTGCCGGCGCTGCCGCTGGTGCTGAACCTGATCGGCTATGTCGCGCGCATGACCAGGGCAGGGGTGATCGAGGCGCGCGGCGCGGACTATACGCGCACCGCCATCCTAAAGGGCCTTAGCCCCTCGCAGGTGCTGTTCAAGCATGTGCTGCGCAACGCGCTGGTGCCGACGGTGGCGGTCATCGCCACCCAGAGCGGCTTCCTGCTCGGCGGGCTGGTGGTGATCGAGGCGCTGTTCGGCATTCAGGGCCTCGGCAATCTGGTGCTGAGCGCGGCCAAGGCACGCGACTTCCCGATGCTCGAGGCCGGCGTGCTGGTGATGGCTGCGATCTTCGTGTCGACGGCGGCGATCGGCGATCTGCTGCAGGCGCTGCTCGATCCGCGCCAGCGCCGGCGCAACGCGCTATGACCGATCTCGCCCAGTCTCCCGTGCGCGGCGATATCAGGCTCTCCTGGATCGGCCGGCTGCGTGGTCTTCTGCCTGATGTGGCGCCGTCGACCGTGATCGGCTCAGTGGTGTTGCTGTTCTGGATCGCCTGCGCTGTGTTCGGCACGCAATTCGTGCCGTTCGACCCCTATGCCGAGGATTTCCTGTCGATGATGACGCCGCCCGACGCGGTGCACTGGTTCGGCACCGACCAGCTCGGCCGCGACGTGCTTTCGCGCATCGTCGTCGGCTCGCGCGACATCCTGCTGGTGGCGCCGCTGGCGACGCTGGCGGGTGTCACCACCGGCAGCATCATCGGCCTGGTGCTCGGCACCTTTGGCGGCCTAGTCGATGCTGTCGGCGCGCGGCTGCTCGATGCCGTCATGTCGCTGCCCTTCATCTTGCTGGTTACGATGGCGCTGGTGGCGATCGGCCCGTCCAACCTCACCGTCATCCTGGTGATCGGCCTTGCCTACGCGCCGCTGGTGGCGCGCACCGTGCGCACCGCCGCGCGCGAACAGCGCGAGCGCGACTACATCAGCGCCGCCCGGCTGGCCGGCGAAGGACGGCTGGCGATCATGTTCCTCGAAATCCTGCCCAATGTGCGGGAAACCATCCTGATCGAACTCATCACCCGGCTCGGTTACGCCTTCTTCTCGATCGTGACGCTGAGCTTCCTCGGCCTCGGCATCCAGCCGCCATCGGCCGACTGGGGGCTGGCGATTGCCGACGGCTACGGCTTCCTCACCGGCGGCAAATGGTGGGTGGTGGTGTTCAATTCAGCCGCCATCATCTCGCTGGTGATGGCCACCAACCTTATCGCGCAAGGCATCGGCGCCTTCGAGAACAGCGACAAATGAGTTGCGAATTTCACCACGCAAAGCCGGCGATTCGATCGAATTTCTTTGCAACCCGTTAATTTGGCCATGCTGTTAATGAGCAACTTCTAATGCATGTCGACCGGAACCGCGCAGCGGTTTGGGACAACGACATGCGCGAAACTGATTGATTTGGCGCGGGGTACGCAATGACCAAGAATCTCGGCAATGCACGCTATATGCCGCCCAAGGACACAAGGACGTCCTTCTTGAGCAAGGCCGCGCCGGCGCTGTTTCCGCTCGTCGTGGCGGCGTTGGGATACATGATCGGCAGGCAGTTCTTCGGCATCTAGGTTCCGATAGCTCAGGGTATCAGGCACCGATTTCGACAAACGTGTCCTCGGCGTTGGCGTCCACCCGCTTGACGCGTTCGCTGGCCAGAAGCACGACCGGGCAGCCGACTGCTGCGAGCACCGCTGTCGCGGTGTCGCCGAAGAACAGATCCTCGCCCGGCCGTTGGCTGACCCCCATCACCACCATCGCGGCCCCTTTGGCCACCTCCCTGGCGATCGCCCTGTCGGCCGTGGCCCGGGTGCGGATCGCGGTGTCGACGGCGACGCCGTAGCGGTCTGCGAGATCGGCGACATCCTTGAGCACGGCTTCCTCCCGGCGGTGCGAAACCGACCCCGACCGGCTGCCTTGCCTGGCTTGCGAGACATAGAGCACCTTGACGCGGGCCTGGTGCGGCCGCGCCAGCGCCAGCGCGAATTCGGCGGCGCGGCGTGCTACCTCGGTGCCGTTGACGGGGACCAGTATCGTCGTCCCGGCGCGCAGCACGGGCATCTTTCCGTTGGCCTTGGCGCCGTTCAGCACCAGGCAGAGAGGGCCGTCGAAGCCAGTGCTGATGTTCTTCAGCGCGCCGCTGAAGGTGCCTTTTTCGGTCAGCGTGTTCTCCAGCCCGACGAGCAGAAGCCCATAGCCCTTGCGGGCTTCCGCGGCAATTGTCTCGGTGCTCGCTTCAAGCTCGGTGCGGGCTGTGAGGTGGACCTTGTCGACAAGCGTATCCTCAGCCTTGCTGACGGCTTCTGCACTTCGGGCGGCACCTTTCTTGACCTCCCTGGACGCCCGCTCCGGACCTTTGTCGCCGGCCTGCCGGGCGAACTTGCCGTCCTGGAGATGAAGCAGTGTGGTCGGCATGCCGCTGCCGCCGCCGACCAGGCCTGCGAGATAGGCGGTGAACTTGCCGACCGGGCTGTCGTCGACCAGCAGCAGCAGGCGCTGCAGCCTGGAGACGAAGCCGCGCTCGTCGAGCAATTCGCGGTCGACGCGCTGTTTCTCGGCGTGTTCAACCGGCAGGCGGCCGAGCGCCCAGCGCAGCATGGGCGGCATGGCAAGCGTGGTGATGACGGCCATAGTGACGATCATTGTGAACAGATTGTGGGACAGGATGTTCATCGACAGGCCGATGCTGGCGACGATGACCTCGGTCGAGCCGCGGGCGTTCATGGCGCTGCCGACGGCGGTGGCTTCCTTCAGCGACATGCCGGCCAGCCGGCCGCCGAGGAAAGCGCCGCCAAATTTGCCGACGCTCGCGATGGCGACCAGTGCCAGCGTCAGCAGCGCCAGCGTCGGGTCGGCAAGCACGGTGAGGTCCGCGGACAGGCCGGCCATGCCGAAGAACACCGGCATGAACAGGGCGGTGATGACGCCGCGCAACTGGCTCTCGATGTGATCGGACAGGATCGGCGATTCGCCGACCAGTATGCCGGCGACGAAGGCGCCGAGCACCGTGTGGACGCCGATCAGATTGGTCATCATGGCCATCACGCCCATGATGATGAGGATGACAGTGATGACGGCATATTCGCTGCGGAAAGAGTCGTTGCTCCAACGGATCAGCGTGAAGACCAGGCGGCGACCGATGGTAAGGGAAAGCACCATGAACAGCGCCACCTCGGCCACGGTGGTGATGAGCGGCAGAACCTGCAGGCTGCCATTGGTGGCGATGCCGAAGGTGATGGCGATGATCAGCCAGCCGATCGTGTCCTCGATGATGGCCGAGGAGATGATGACCTGGCCGAGCTTGCGGCGCATGAAGTTCATCTCGCGCACCACCATGGCGACGATCTTGACGGAGGAAATCGACAGCGCGGTGCCGAGGAACAGCCCGGCGACAATGCGCTGCCTCGGGTCGGGCAGCAGGGAGTCCGGCAGGAACTGCGCCAGAGCGAAGCCGCAGGCGAAGGGCACGACGACGCCGGTGATCGAGATCGAGAAACAGGCTGCCCCCACGCGGCGCACCAGGCGCAGGTCCGTCTCCATGCCGGTCAAGAGCAGGAGCAGCAGTATGCCGAGCTGTGACACGGCATCGATCATGCTCTTCTGCGCCGGATCGCTGGAGAAGATCTGGTGCTG
Source organism: Mesorhizobium sp. CNPSo 4671 (assembly GCF_057784245.1). Taxonomy (NCBI): domain Bacteria; kingdom Pseudomonadati; phylum Pseudomonadota; class Alphaproteobacteria; order Hyphomicrobiales; family Phyllobacteriaceae; genus Mesorhizobium; species Mesorhizobium sp. CNPSo 4671. The sequence continues at coordinate 424,413 of NZ_JBWLUW010000002.1, forward strand.
CGCGTCAGGCCATATCAAACCGAAAAGGGAAGGTCCGAGCAGGATGCCCCCGATCAGCTGGCCCATGATCGCCGGCTGGCCGTAGCGCTGGAAGATTTCGCCGAGACCGCGTCCAACCAGCAGGAGAAGCACGATCTCGGCGACGAACAGGCCTTCGGCCGACCCGCCCATGCCCGAGGCATGGCCCGCCGGCTGCGCGGCGAAGGCGTTACTTGCCGGTTCAAGGGCAAGGATAGCCAGCACGAGAATGGCCGCGATGCGGCCTGACGCCGTTGCCAGTTGCCGGTTCATGGGTTCCCTCAAAACGTCGCGGCGGACTGACCATGACAACGCATGGCTGGCATTTGCGTTGCAGCCAGACGCGGATGTCAGACGCCGATGTCAGGCGTCCATGTCAGACATGGACGTCACCGAAGGTGAGTTCGCCGTCGCCGCCGGACGCGAAAAGGACGATGGCGAACAGCCAAGTATAGAATGCCGCCACGACGATGACGATTGCCACACCGGGAATGGGGCCAAGGGCGGCACTGTCGACAGCATAGCGAAGCGAGCCGACGAACCCGGTCCCGACACCCCCGGCCTGAAGGCTGGGCGTCGTTATTTTGAGCACCCAGGCCAGCAGCAGGATCATGAAGAGATAGATGTAATTCCGCCGCAGGCGGCGCGCCAGCGCGGCCCGGTGCGACAGCAGGAACTTCGGCGCGCGCAGACCTTCACCGACAATGAGCAGCCAATCCGAGGCGAAGTCAGGCTGTGGCGAGAAGATCTGCGCGAAATAGTGGCGCTCGAACTGGCGCACGCGCGCCCGGTAGAAGTCGAAGAACCGATAGCGGCGTGCCTCGATCCACAAAAGCAGCAGGATCAGCAACATGGCGAACAGCAGCACGCCGTGATGAGCACTGGCCGTCGACAGGGAGACCGAGAGCATCGCCGCCACCACGGTGATCGCCCAGTTCGTGGTCCTGTCGAGGCGATCGCGCCAGCCCGCCATGCGGGCGATCTCGGCGCGGTGAAAATGCGACAGCGTGTTCACACGTTCCGTCGATGAAAGGATGGGCCCCACGGGTTTTGCCGACGCATCGTTCATGACGTCCTCCGGCAAGGATTAAAACGCTTTGCCGGCAACATTGTTCCCTATGGCGAGATGCCGCGAACGGCGTATGGCCCGATTGTTCGCCCCGCTCCCGCTGACGGCGGCGATCCTGCCCCGGTGGCGGCGTGCCTGGGTCGCAAGATCGCGGGTCCGCGAGTGCCTATTCCGGCCCGCCGGTCCAGTCGACCAGCAGGGCGACGAGGCCGAAGGCGGCGCCGATGGCGCAGACCGCTGGCCAGCCGCCCCAGCTCCAGGCGATGCCGGCCAGCAAGGAGCCGATGGCGCCGCCGATGAAGAAGATGCCGACGAAAAGGCCGTTGAGGCGGCCGCGGGCCTGGGGTTGAAGCAAGTTGACGGCGCGGCGGCCGAGCGTCTGGTCGCCTGTGACGCCGATGTCGAGCAGCACGGCGCTGGCGCCCATCAGTACAAGCGGTTGCCATGAGGCTCCGGACTGGAAGGCGCCGGCCCAGGCGGCGAGCGCCATCGCGCCGATCAGCACGAGATGGCAGAAGATGGTGGCGGACCGTGTCCAGCCCTGATCGCCGGCGCGGCCGAACAGCGGCGTGACCACCGCGCCGCCGGCGCCGACGAGCGCGAACAGCGCAATGCCGCGCTGGCCAAGGCTGAAAGGCGGCTCTGCGAGGCGCAAGGCCACCGCCGTCCAGAACAGGCTGAACGCCGCCATCACCAGGGCCGCCGTAAGCGCCCGGCGCCGCAGCACCGGCTCGTCGCGCAGCAGGCCGAACAGCGACGCGATCAGCGCGCCATAGGACGATTTCGCCTCCGGGCGGCGTCGCGGCAAGGTGAAGGCGAGCACGCAGGCGAGCAGGACGAGTGCCCCGGCGCTGAGGCCGTAGAAGGCGCGCCAGCCCCAGGCGTCGGCGACGAGGCTGGCCAGCGGCCGCGCCAGCAGGATGCCGATCATCAGCCCGCTCATCACATCACCGATGACCCGTCCGGCCTCGCCGGGCGGCGCCATCGAGGCGGCGATCGGCACCAGGATCTGGATCGCCGAACAGGCGGCACCGAGGACGAACAGGACGATCAGCAGCGAGGCGATGGTGGGCGCGAAGGCGGCGACGCCGGCCGCAAGGGCGGCCGCCAGCAGCATGCGCAGGATCAAGGCGCGGTTCTCGGCAAGGTCGGCCATCGGCACCAGGAAGAACAGGCCGGCGGCATAGCCGAGCAGCGTAGCCATGGCGACAAGGCCGACGCTCGCGGCGCTGGCGCCGAGCGACGGGCCGATCAAGCTGACCAGCGTCTGCGGCGCGAACAGATTGGTGACGATGATGCCGGTGGAGGCTGCAAAAAGCAGCGTTTGCGGGCCGCTGATGGTGCCGGCCGACAGCCGCTCGCACAGCTGTCCGTCATTGGTGTCGGGCATGGGGTCCTCAATAAGTCGCATATTGTGAGAGGACTTTATGCCAGGCCATTATCATGCTACAATTCAATCAATTCGATAATGATTATGCGAGGTGCGCATGAACATCCATGACCTCGAAGCCTTCATCGCGGTGGTCGAAACCGGCTCGATCGTCGGCGCCTCGGCCAGGCTCAACCTCACCCAGCCGGGCGTCACGCGCCGCATCCAGAACCTCGAGGACGGGCTGGCGACGACACTGCTCGACCGCCAGTCGAAACCGCTGAAGCCGACGGCTTCCGGGCGCGAAGCCTATGAACATGGCAGGCGGGTGCTGCGCTCGCTGGAGGATTTGAAGGCCGGCGTGTCGCCGCAAGGCGAGGTCAAGGGCGAGTTCCGCCTGGGCATCATGCCCTATCTCTCCGATGCAGCACTGGCGCTGCCGCTCGACAGTCTGCGTGCCGCCTTTCCGCAGCTGGAGCTGCGCATCACCTCAGGTTGGTCGCCAAGACTGGTGGAGCAGGTGGCGCGCAGCGAACTCGACGCGGTGGCCGTTTGCCTCGCCGAAGGCCTGGCGCCGCCGGACGAGTTGGTCTGCGACGATCTCGGCACGCAATCGGTGCTGCTGGTCGCGTCGCCCGGTCTCGGCGTGCCGAGGCCGGCAAATCTTGCCGAACTGTCACGCTTTGCCTGGGTGATGAGCGAAAACGGCTGCGGTTTCCGCGCCTTCATCCGCCAGAGTCTCGAGGCGGCAAGGCTGCCGTTCCAGGTCGGGGTGGAGGCGCTCAGCGTCGACCTCAGAATGTCGCTGGTGGCGCGCGGCCACGGCATCGGCATCGTCACGCCCGGCGCCTTCGCCGACAGCCGCTGGCGCGACAAGGTGGAGGTCATCGACTGCCCCGACTTCAAACCGCAAGTGCGCGCCTGGCTGCTGCACCGCCCGCCGGCCGGGCGGCTCAGCCGCCCGATCGCGCTGTTTCGCGACGCGCTGATCGACGGGCTGAAGGTGCCGATGCCGCTGGTGTCGTGAGTTGGGCGGCCACACAGCGTTGACAAGCTGCGCGATGCCGATGCCGTTGTGTCGCGATTCATGCGCTTCATGGATCAACTCGGATGGACTGTGGAGCCGATACGGCAGGACGATTCAACCTGAGCCAAAAGCCCTTAGCCAGCGTCGCGACATTCCTGAATCCAATCAGGCGGTTGCAACGATCGCCGAATGCAACGGCTATCGCTCGCGCACACCGTGCAGCCAGTCGTTCAAGCCCATGTTTTCGAATGCTGACCAAGCCTATGAAGATATCGCCGGGTGCATGCGGCGTTAGGCACGCTTTGCATTCGACGATCACATTGCATTACCAGGTCTTGACCCTCTCGCAATGAACGCCAGATCGACCATGCCGGCGCCAGATGGGGCCGGTGCAGACGCGCGCGCCAGCTTCATGGGCGGCGGCGCGCTGGGCGATGGTCTTGTGACCGTCGAACTCGGGCAGGACGTGCCGGAGGCGATCGGACCAGAAGCAGAGCGAAAACAGCAAGCACAGAAGGGGCCGGCAGCGATGCCGGCTTCAGACGGCGCATTGTCCTCCGGAGCATGGCAAGCAGTGCATACAAACGTACCAGAAACAGGAAGGAGAAAGTGCAATGACCATTCGTGATCTCATGCCGTGGAACCGCGACACCAGCCAGTCTCCGACTCTCTTTCGCGAAGGCGACCGGGACCCGTTCATGGGCCTGCATCGCGAGATGAGCCGCCTGGTCGACGACATGTTCCGCGGCTTCGAGTCGCGGCTTCCGTCCATGGGCAGGTTCTCTTTGGCCGGCGGTGGCTGGCCCAGCGTGGAAATCTCCGAAACGGACAAGGAGATCCGCGTGACGGCCGAAATACCCGGCATGGAGGAGAAGGACATCGAGGTGTTGCTCGATGACGGCGTCCTGACGTTGCGCGGCGAAAAACACTCCGAAACCGACGACAAGGAGCGTCAGTTCTCCGAGCGGTTCTATGGCCGCTTCGAGCGTCGCATCCCGATCGGATTCGAAGTCGCGGAGGATAAGGTCGCGGCCGATTTCCACAACGGCGTATTGTCCGTGAGCTTGCCGAAGTCCGAGAAGGCGCAGAGCAAGGCGAAGCGCATTCCCATCGGCGGCAAGAGCACCAAGCACTAGAGCAGACCGGCAGGGCGGGCGTGCCGCTCACGCCCGCCCTGCATTTGCCGGCGGATCGCGCGCCGGTCACACGGACCTCTTGAGAATCCCCCAGCCTTCGGCATCATGGCGGCAGGGCTGGGAGCGCAAGGATGAGCAAGGCCATTTCCACCGCATCGGGCAAGTCCGCACCGCGCGAGGCGCCGATGGCGCTGACCGAGGCGCTGGTGGCGCGGACCATGCGGGTGGTCGAGGATGCCGGGCCGACGCCGGGCATGGTCTATATGCTGGACGCCGACTATGCGCGGTTTCGCGACGAGATCCTGGCCAGCGCGCCGGCCGGGCCGCTGAAGCTGTTCGCCTATGGTTCGCTGCTGTGGAAGCCGGCGGGCGAGGTGAGGGGTGGCGAGCGCGCGGTGGCGCGGGGCTGGCACCGGTCGTTCTGCTTCACGGTGCAGCGCTTTCGCGGCACGCTTGATCAGCCCGGCCTGATGATGGCGCTCGACCGTGGCGGCCAGTGCCAGGGCATGGTGTTCGAGATCGCCGAGCCGGTCGCCGAAAATCTGGAAGCGCTGCTGCGCCGCGAGATGACCATCCTGCCCGCCGTCAACGTGCCGCGCTGGCTGCGGGTGAGGACCGAGAGCGAGGAGGGCCGGGCGCTCGGCTTTGTCGTCGATCCCGCCAATCCGCGTTATGCCGGCAAGCTCGACAAGCAAGCGGTCGCGGCGACCTTGTCCCGGGCCGTCGGCCACTGGGGCTCTGGCGCGCAATATCTGTTCGAGACGATCCGCCATCTCGACGCCTGCGGCATACGCGACCGCAATCTGTGGCAGTTGCAGGAACTGGTGGCGCAGGAGATCGGGCGCACTCTTGCCGGCACCTAGCCGACCGCAGGTATTTGGGGCGTCCCAATCTTCCTCTTGACGAACATATATCCCTGTGGTTATACGTTAACCAATAGCCAACGGGTTATCGATCTGACATGCCTGACGCTCATGACATGCTCTTCAGGACGCTCGCCGACCCGACCAGGCGGGCGATCTTCGAACGGCTGTGCCGCCAGGGAGAGCAGACGGTGGGGGCGCTGACCAGCCAGTCCGGCGTCTCGCAGCCGGCGGTGTCGAAGCATCTCGGCCTGCTGAAGCAGGCCGGGCTGGTGCGCGACCGCCACGAAGGCCGCCAGACGCATTACAGCGCGCAGCTCGGCGCGCTGGCGCCGCTGATGGACTGGACACGTGAGATGGCCGGGTTCTGGGAAAGCCGGTTCGACGATCTCGAGGATTTGCTCAAAAGGATGGACCAGTGAACGATAGTGCCACTGAAAGCCGCACTGTCGTCGTCGAGCGGCAGATTTCCCATCCGCCGGAAAAACTCTGGCGCGCGCTGACGCAACCGCATCTGATCGAGGAGTGGCTGATGAAGAACGATTTCAAGCCCGCTGTCGGCCACCGCTTCAACATCAGCGCCGATTGGGGCGGCGTGCTCGACTGCGAAGTATTGGCCGTCGAGCCGAACAAGACGCTGTCCTACACCTGGAACCTCGCGCACCCCGATCCGGCTTTCGATCTCAGGAGCGTGGTGACCTTCACGCTGACCCCGATGCCAACCGGAACGCATCTGCGCATGGAACAATCCGGCTTCCGACCCGATCAGCGGCGCGCCTATGGCGGCGCCAGAACCGGCTGGCCGCAATTCTTCGAGAAGCTGGAGCAGCTTCTCGACCGGACCGACTGACCGGCCGATCGAACCCAAATCTTGACTTCACCGGGCGGTTCCCCGCCAGCAAAACCTATGGAGAAAGACGATGAAGATCAAACTGACCAGCATCTATGTCGACGACCAGGAGAAGGCGCTGGCCTTCTACACCGGCGTGCTCGGCCTGACCAAGAAGGCCGATTTCAGCAACGGGCCGTTCCGCTGGCTGACGGTCGCCTCGCCGGACGAGCCCGAAGGCACCGAGCTGCAATTGGCGCTCAACAACCAGCCGGCCGCCAAGGCCTATCAGCAGGCGATGTTCGAGCAGGGCCAGCCGGCGGTGATGTTCTTCACCGACGATATCAAGGGCGACCATGAGCGCATCACGGCGCGCGGCGGCACGTTCGCCATGGCTCCGACCGAGGTGACCGGCTCGACCATCGCCAAGCTGAACGATGGCTGCGGCAATCTCATCCAGATCACACAATTGGCGCGCTGGTAGCGCGCCCGGTTTCACGCGCTTTTCACGGGAGGTCATCTTGGACTGGAGCAAATGGATCAGGCAGGCGCATCGCTGGCTGTCGATCGTCTTCACGGCGACCGTTGTCGCCAATTTCGCCACCATGGCGTTTGGACAGCCGCCGGCCTGGGTGGTCTATTCGCCTCTGCCGCCGCTCTTCCTTTTGCTGTTCAGCGGCCTCTATATGTTCGTGCTGCCCTATGTCGCGAAAGGACGCGGCGCCCAGCGCGTCAACGGATAGGAGGAAAGGGCATGGCCAAGTCGACCGCCGCCAAGGCTGAACCAAAGCTGCTTTCCGGCGACAACCCGCGGATCGCCAAGGGTCATGGCGATGCTCCGGTGCAAGCCTATATTGCGGCGATGCCGGGCTGGAAGCGCGAGATGGGCGGGCGGCTCGACGCGCTCATCGAGCGCGCCGTGCCTGGTGTGCAAAAGGCGGTCAAATGGAACTCGCCGCTTTATGGCGTCGAGGGCGAGGGCTGGTTCCTCGGCCTCCATTGCTTCACCAAATACATCAAGGTGGCCTTCTTTCGCGGCTCGTCGCTGACGCCGGTGCCGCCGGGCGAATCCAAGAGCCAGGACACGCGCTACCTCAACATCCATGAGGACGACGCGTTCGACGAGGCGCAATTCAGCGCCTGGGTGAAACAAGCCAGCCAATTGCCTGGCGAGCGCATGTGAGCGTTCTATTGTTGATATTTTGAGGAGAAACGGCATGACCGGATCGCAGGAGAGCAAATCCCCCTCCGAACTGATCGACGGCAGGATCGAGGAATTAGGCGACTGGCGCGGCGAGATGCTGGCCCGGCTGCGCGCGCTCATTCATCAAGCCGATCCCGATGTGGTCGAGACCTGGAAGTGGCGCGGCGTGCCGGTGTGGGAGCATGACGGCATGATCTGCACCGGCGAAACCTACAAGAGCGTCGTCAAGCTGACCTTCGCCAAGGGGGCGGCGCTGCCCGATCCGGCGCGGCTGTTCAACTCCAGCCTCGAAGGCAATACGCGGCGGGCCATTGATTTTCAGAAGGGTGAAGAGGTCAACGAGGACGCGCTGAAGGCGTTGGTGCGAGCTGCGGTGGCTTTGAACAAGTCGAAGAGTCGCAAGTAATCCGCTGCGTCATCGTCATCACGCACAACGGTCAACGTCGGCGCTGCCCGTCACTGTCCTGCCGGCGTTTGATAGTGCATTGCAGCAGGCAAGAATGGCTCGCTGTCTGCCCCGCCAAGACAAGCTCGTTTACGATCTGGGAAGCTTGATGGTGCTAGACATCTGGAAATACGGCCGGCCGCCTTGGCCGGCCCGGATGGATTCGCCATGAACAGCCCGATGCGCATGCCGTGGGTGGACACGGCCAAAGGCCTCTCGATCATCCTCGTGGTCATGATGTACTCGGCCTACAACACCGGCGAGTACACCGGCGGCGTCGGCTTCCTGCATTATGTCATCGGCTTCGCGACGCCGTTCCGCATGCCGGAATTCTTCCTGATCTCCGGCCTGTTCCTGTCGCAGGTGATCGACCGGCCGTGGCGGCGCTACATAGACCGGCGGGCCGTCCACTATCTCTATTTCTACGTGCTGTGGGCGATCATCTCGATCGGTCTGAAGATCGGCATTTTCAGCCGGGATCCCGGCGGCATGCTGCACGACCTCGCAATGGCCGTCATCCAGCCCTATGGCGTGCTGTGGTTCATCTACATGCTGGCGGTGTTCGGCCTTGTCGCCAAGCTTTTGCGGCAGTTCCGCGTGCCCGCCTGGATGGTCATCCCGTGTGCAGCCGCGCTGCAGATGTGGGCGCCGCATCCCGACAGCTATGCGGTTGAACAATTCGCGGCCTATTTCGTGTTCTTCTATCTTGGCTTCGTGCTGGCGCCGCTGGTGTTCCGGCTGGTCGAATGGACGCAACCCCGCCCGATGCTGGCCGTCGCTGGCCTGGCTTTGTGGGCTGTCGTCAACGGCCTGCTCGTCTATTCGCCGGGCTATGCCATGCAGCCGGTCGGCATGCAGATGGGCCTGGCGGCATGGCCGCCGCTGCATCTCACGCTGGCCGTCGCAGGCGCCGTGGCGCTGTGCGTGCTTGGCGGCTTCCTGTCGACATTTCCTGTCATGGAATGGCTGCGCTGGCTCGGCGAACATTCGCTGGTCGTCTATGTCGCCTTCACCATCCCGATGTCGCTGTTCCGCGGCGCGGCACTGGCAAGCGGCCTGCTGACCGACACCGGCTTGCTCAGCCTGGCGGTGCTGCTGGTCTCGATCATCAGCCCGGTGGTGCTCTACCTCATCATCCAGCGCGTCGGCTTCGGCATGTTCCTGTTCGAGCGGCCGGCCTGGGCGCATGTCGACAACAGCGCGCCGCAAGCCGCACCAAAGACGGCGCTGCCTGCTGCCGTCGCCCAATCAAGCCGGACATAGTCGAGCCTGAGCAATTCCAGGAAAAGTGTGAAGCGGTTTTCCCGGGAAAAGCGCATAGCGCTTTCCCTTGGGAATTGCGTCATAACAAGGGCCTCAGCCGTCGCGCAGCCAGACCAGCATCTCGCCGGGCTCGCGATTGTCCCAGGCGTAATACGGGATGGCGGTCAGGCGTGTCTCGACGCTGGCCGGCGGCTCGGAGCGGTAGAGCCCGTCCTGCCAGCCATCGCCGGCATCGGCCCGTGCCGTGGCTGAAAGCGTCACCACGCCGCCCAGCAGCCCGGGCGCCTCATGGGCTTCTATGCCAGCCGTGCGCGGCAGGGTCAGGCGATGCAGCCGGCTGTCATTGTCCGTCGCCTCGACGCAATAGATCAGCGGCCCGCGCGACAGCGCGACGCGGCCGGCATCCTGCCGGACCTCGGGGTTGGCGTAGAGCCGCTCGATCGGCATTTCGAGATCGAGCCGGACGCGGTCGCCCTTTTTCCAGACGCGCCGGATCTCGGCATAGCCGTCGCTGGTCATGTCCTCGAGGTCGACCGCCTCGCCATTGATCTCGAGCGTCGCACTGCTGCTCCATGCCGGGATGCGCAGATGCAGCGTGAATTCCACCGGCGCCTGCGGTTCGACCGTGATCTCGACGGCGCCATCCCAGGGATAGCGGCTCGCCTGGGTCAGGCTCACCGGTGTGCCCGCAATGTCGAAGCGGGCGGTGGAGTCGCCGTAGAGATGGACGGCCAGCGCATCGTCCGCCAGGCTGTAGAAATAGCTGCCGATCGAGGCAACCATGCGCCCGACATTGGGTGGGCAGCAGGGGCAGCGGTGCCATTTCCATCTGTTGTGCCGGCCCCGGCTTTCCAGCGGGTTTTCGTAGAAGAACAGCGAGCCGTCGAGCGACAGGCCAGAGATCGAGCCATTGTAGAGCGCGCGCTCCATCATGTCGGCATAGCGGGCGTTCGGCCCCATGCCGAGCATGCGGCTTGCCCAGAACACCAGGCCGACGGCGGCGCAGGTCTCGGCATAGGCGCTCTCATTGGGCAGGTCGTAATCGCTGGTAAAGCCCTCATTGTGCGCCGACGGGCCGAGCCCGCCGGTGATGTAGAGGTTTTTGGTGGTGAGGTCGTCCCACAGCCGGTCGAGCGCCACGCGCAGCGTGTCGTCGCCATATTCGGTGGCGATGTCGGCCATGCCTGAATAGAGGTACATCGCCCGCACGGCGTGGCCGACGACCTTGTCCTGCTCGCGCACCGGCCGGTGCGACTGATTGTATTCGTAGGTCTTGAAATGATAGGCCTTCGGATCGGCGCCGCGGGCGCGCGCCTCTTCGTCGAAGAAATGCGGTTGTTGGCCGCGCTGGTCGATGAAGTATTTCGCCAGATCCATGTATTTCGGCTCGCCGGTCACCCGCGCCAGCTTGACCAGCGCCAGCTCGATCTCCTCATGGCCGCAATAGCCTTTCTTCTTGCCGGGCTCGGGCCCCAGCACCGAAGCGATGTGGTCGGCGTAGCGGCACATAATGTCGAGCAGCTTGCGCTTGCCCGTCGCCTGGTAATAGGCGACCGCGCCCTCGATCAGGTGGCCGGCGCAATAGAGCTCGTGGCAGTCGCGCAGGTTTGTCCAGCGCTTGCCGGGCTGGATGCGCTGGTACCAGCTGGAAAGATAGCCGTCCTCCTGCTGCAGCCTGCCGTACATATCGATGACGGAGTCGATCTTCTTCTCCAGTTCCGGGTTCTTGCGCCGGTAGAGCGAATAGGCCGCGGTCTCGATGGTCTTGCCGAGATCGGAATCCCAAAACATCTGCGTCGTCACCGTGGAGCCGGTGAATTCCGCGCCCTGGCGGTCGGCTTCATCAGGCGAGGGCGAGTGGAAGGGAATGACGACGCCGGGCGAGGGGCGGTCCGGGTCGATCTGCTCCAGCATGCGTGCTTCGACGCAGCGCTCATAGAGGATGTCGGCGGTGCGGGTGGCCACCGCATCGGCGCGGTCGCCCCAGAAACCATGCACGTCGACCTGCGGCACCGGCAGTGGCCGAAAGGCGAGCCTGGGCTTGGCCGTCGTGGCGGGGCGGGGGGATGGCGATGCGGTCATGAACTCACTCCATTATTCTATCGATGGGTTGACGGTCTCGGCCGTCAGGCGATTACTTGACGGCCCCGGCCATCAGGCCGCGGATGTAGAAGCGCTGCAAAGCGAGGAACAGGATGAGGCAGGGCACCATCATCACGGTGACGCCGGCCTGCACGGCGCCCCAGTCGATGGCGCCGAAGCGGCCCGACTGCAGGGCCGTCATCATCACCGGCAGCGTGAATTTCGACTGGTCGGTCATCAGCACCAGGGCGGCGAGGAACTCGTTCCAGGCGCCGAGGAAGGCGAACAGCGCGATGGTGACGACGCCCGGCCAGACCAGCGGCAGCATCACTTTCAACAGCATGGTGGCGTTGCCGGCGCCGTCCATGCGCGCGGCTTCCTCGATCTCGCGCGGCACGGCGTCGAAGGCGTTGCGCATCATGAAGATCGAGAACGGCAATTGCAGCGTCACATAGACGCCGACCAGGCCGGTCAGCGTGTTGTGCAGGCCAAGCTTGGTCAGCACCAGGAAGATCGGCGTCAGGATCGACTGGAACGGGATCATGATCGTCGACAGGATGAGGACGAAGAACAGGTCCTTGAACGGAAAGCGGAAGCGCGAGAAGCCGTAGCCGGCCAGCACGCTGACGATGACCGACAGCAGAACGGTCATCACCGAGACATAGATGCTGTTCTGCGCCGAGGCCCACAGCCCGTCGCCGAAGGAATTGAGCGTGGCATAGTTCTCCAGCGAGAAGCCCGTGGTCGGCCAGGGCGGCAGCGGCGGCAGGCGCGCTTCGGCCGCCGGCTTGAAGGCCGACAGCGCCGTCCACACGATCGGCGCGACGAACAGCACCGAGGCGATGATGCCGGTGGAGTGCCTGGCCAGGCGGGCGGCGAGCTTACCCCTGGCTGAAATCGCCTGTGCCATCAGTCGAGCCCCTCGGGCTTGCGCAGCAGCCAAAGCTGGATGAGGCTGAGCGCCACCAGGATGACCAGCAGCACCATCGAGAGTGCGGCGCCATAGCCGAGCTTGAACGACACGAAGGACTGGTTGAAAATCCAGTAGACCGCCGTCAGCGTCTGGTTGCGCGGGCCGCCGCGCAGGATGATGTAGAACTGGTCGAAGGCAAGGATCGAGCCGGCGACCGACAGGATCAGCGCCAGCGCCAGCGTGCGGCGCATCAGCGGCAAGGTGATCGCCCGGAAGCGCGCGAACGGCCCGGCGCCGTCGATGACGGCGGCCTCCTGCAAATCCTGCGGGATCGATTGCAGGCCGGTCATCAGGATGATCATGGTGAAGCCGGCGACCTTCCACACCACCATGGCGATGATCGACCAGAAGGCCGGCTGGAAGGTGGCGAGCAGGTTGAACTTCTTGTCGATCAGGCCAAGCTCGTAGGCGGCCGGGCTGAACAGGCCGGAGTCGACATTCAACAGCCATGACCAGAGCAGGCTCGCCGAGGCGAAGCCGACCACCGCCGGCATGAAGAAGAAGGTGCGGTAAAGGTTGGTCAGCGGCCGCGGTTTTTCGATGAAGATCGCCAGGGGAAAGGCGATGGCGAAGATCGCGATGGTGACGATCACCGTGTAGTAGCCGGTGAATTTGAGCGCGTTCCAGAACCTGGTGTCGCGCAGGATGGCGACGTAATTGTCGAGGCCGACGAAGGAGTGCTCGCCCATCAGCGGCCAGTTGTGCAGCGACATCCACGCCGTCATGCCGAGCGGGATGACGAAGAACACCATGACCAGCGCCACCGCCGGCGCGACATAGAGCAGGCCGATCCACTGCCGGCGCCCGGCACCGACGAGTTTTCGGGCGCGAGGCGGGGCGGTGGTGGTTGTTGCGATGGAGGTCATGGCTGGATGGCCGAAGCTGTTGCGGCGTTAGCCAAGCACCCCCTCACCCGGATTGCCAACCGAATTGCGAAGGGCAATTCGGGGCAATCCGACCTCTCCCCGAGGGGAGAGGAGGGAGCCGGCACGAGCGCCAGCCTCTTCTCCCCAGCGGGGAGAAGGTGGCCGCGTAGCGGCCGGATGAGGGGGTCTTGTCTCAACGCGATAGCCTTGCCGTTTGCGATGCAAAATTGCCGGCCACCCGCCCAGGGAGAGAGGCGGGCGGCCGGCAGGCGGCCGCTACTTCTGCGGCGCCTGGTCGATGATCGACTGCATGGTCTCCTGCGCGTTGGCGATGGCGCCGTCGACATCGTCGCCGAAGAAGACCTCGTTGACCATCTGCGTCCACGGACCGTTGGCGGAGTTGATCAGATCGTTGAACACCACCGAATAGGGCGTCTTGCCCTTGGCCATGGCCTCGGCGGCGATCTGGTAGCGCGGGTCGAGTTCCTTCAGCGCATCCTTGGCGATGTCGCCGCGCACCGGCAGGCTGCCATATTTGGCGAGGATGGTCTGGCCTTCCAGCGAATAGGCGAAGTCGAGGAACTCCTTCACCACGGCGAGCTTCTTGGTGCCCTTGGTGACGACGAAATTGTCGCCGCCGGCAAAGGACGACCAGCCGCCATCCTTGCCCGGCAGGAAGGTGACGCCGTAGTCGACATTGGGGTACTGGGTGTTGAGCGCGCCGATGGCAAAGGCGCCTGATGGCGAGATGCCGATGTTGCCGGCGGCAAAGGCGGCAAAGAAATTGGCGCCGGTGTCGGTCTGCGCGCCTGCCGGCACCAGGTCCTTCTTGACCATCGAGCGGTAGAGATCGATGGCGCCGCGCAATTGCGGGCTGTCCAGCGTCGCCTTGGAGCCGTCCTCACTGAGGATGTCGCCGCCCGAGGCCCAGATCAGCGGCGTGAAAGTGAAGATGTTGCAGCCACCGCAATTGCCGGAGAAATAGAAGCCCTTGATGTTGCCGCCAAGCGCGTTGACCTTCTCGGCGTCGGCGGCGATCTCGGCCCAGTTGGTCGGGCCCTTTTCAGGGTCGAGGCCGGCCTGCTTGAACAGCTTCTTGTTCCAGATCAGCACCGAGGCATCGGCCGAGAAGGGCAGGCCGTAAATATGGTCCTTGTAGGTGCCGGTCTTGACATGCGCCGGCGACAGGCTGGCGAAATAGGGGAGCGACTTGGCCCAGTCGGTGATGTCCTCCAACTGGCCGGCGGCCGCGAAGGAGGGGGTGTAGATCAGGTCCAGCGACAGCGCGTCGGGCGCCGTGCCGCCGGCGGCGGCGGCACCATATTTCGGGATGATCTCGGCGTTGGGGATGATGTCGAGCTTGATCTGGTCCTTGTTCGCCTTGTTGAAGGCGTCGACGATCTTCGGCATGAAATTCGAGCCGTCGGCGCGCACCCAGATGTTGGCGGTGTCGGCGGCGGCAGTGCCGAGACCACTGCCCAAAACGGCAGTGGCCAGGGCCAGTTTGGCAATCAGGTTCCTCATCTTCTCCTCCTCCAGGGTTGGCCGCTGTCCGCGGCTTGGCGCCGATCACGCGGCGCTTTCGTTTCAGCCATCCAGTGGATGGCCGCAGGAATGCCGCACCACCAGCCGGCACGGCAGTTTTCGAATGCCCGGCGTGGCCGGCTGACCGCCGACCAGCGACAACAGGGTCAGCCCCGCCTCGCGCCCGAGGGCGACCAGGTTCATATCGACCGAGGTCAGCGGCGGGCGCGTGGCTTCGGCGACAATCTCCCAATTGTCGAAACCGATGACGCCGACATCGCCGGGAATGTTGAGGCCTCGCTCGCGCAACGCATCGATGACGCCGCGCGCGATCTGGTCGTTGCCGCAAAAGACGGCGTCAGGTCTTTGGCTTCTGCCGTCGAACAATTGCGCCACCGCCTCATGCCCCCAGGCTTCCGACCAGGAGCCGAGCAGCGGTTCGGTGACCGGTAGGCCGTTTTCGATCACTACGTCGCGATAGGCCTGGGCACGGGCATGCACCACGGCAAAGCTAGCCGGTCCGCTGACATGGGCGATGCGCTTACGGCCAAGCCGGCAGAAATGTTCCACCGCAAGCCGCGCGCCGCCGGCGTCGTCGGAGACGAAGGCGACGGCGTCGGGATCGGGCTGGGTGAAGGCGTAGATCACGGGGATGCGCAGATTGCTGAGGTCGACAGGCAGATGGCGGTCGATGCGTTTTCCCGTGGCGATGATGCCGTCGACGCGCTTGTCGAGCATGGCCTCGACATGCAACTGGCCGAGGCGCGGGTCCTCCTCGACATTGCACAGGAACACCGAGACGCCATTGTCGACCAGCGCGTCCGAAATGCCAGACATCAGCGGCAGCGAGAAGCGGCCATAGGTATCGTTGGTGAGCAGGCCGACGGTGAAGGAGCGGCGCCTCAGCAGGCTCTGCGCCAGGCTGTTGGGGCGGAAGCCGAGGCTACGCGCCGTCTCGCGGATACGCTCGCGCGTCTCGGCGGTCATGCGTCCCTGGTCGTTGAGCGCCTTCGAGGCGGTGGCGACGCTGACACCGGCCCGCGCCGCCACGTCACGCAAGGTGACGGGGTTGGGAAAGACCGGAACAGGCTGATCGTCCGCTGCCATCGCGCAAGGGAATCCTGAGTTGGGAAAAGGTTTTCTCTTACAGGCCGGAATAAGGCCCGGCCAATGGCCGAGCCTGATCGAAACTGTTTGAAAAAACCTTTTCTCAAGTCAGGTTAGGCCAGATTGGGGGAGTGTTCAAGGGGAAAGTGGAGAGGGTCTGTCGGTGGGAAGAGAAAGGGCTGAGGCTGGGTTCCTTGCCCCCGCTACGCTATGCACACATCTTCTGTGGTTGACTGACCAGCCCGAGGCTTGATTGCCACGTGGTTCCCCCAATCCGTCGCTGCTTCGCAGCGCCACCTTTCCCCCCTCCGGAGGGAAAGGAAGGGAGCGTTGCTGGAAGGGCGTTGACGGCAAAAAGCCTGGCGCCTTTCCTCTACCCCGTCGATCGGGGGGTCCGAAGGACGGGCGAGACCCGTGGCTCGCCCCGGCAGGTGGCTCGGCGAAGCCGAGACGGAGTGGGGGTCGACCAGCGCAGCATAAGACAATGCATGCGCCAAGCCACCTGGAAATGTGTGCCTGCCGTAGCCACTCCCGTCGGGCGAGGAACCCACGGATTGTCAGCGAAGTCTTAAGGGCTTTCGCGCCATGGTGGTCGCCCGCCAGGAGTCCCGCCATGCCCGATACCTCATACGCCCCGAAAGGCCCGGCACAGCCCGGCAAGCGGGCGGGGCATGAGAGCGCCGACGAACGGCACCGCAATGCCACCATCGGCAAGCTCAAGGCGGAACTTGCCGCGCAGGCCACACTCATCGCTGGCCAAGAGGTTGCGCTGGCGCATAGCCGCAAGATCTTCGACCGCGCCTCGGTCGCCGCGCGCATCGGCGTGTGGGAATGCAGCCTGCCCGGCGAACAGCTGCACTGGACCGATGTGGTCTATGATCTGTTCGATTTGCCCCGCGGCGCCACGCTCGACCGCAGCGAAATCATCAAGTGCTATCCGCAGGAGTCGCGCAAGGCGCTGGACAGTTTGCGCAGCCGCGCGATCGCCGAGCGCAGCGGCTTCACCCTCGACGCCGAGATCACCACCTTCGCCGGCCACAGCCGCTGGATCCGCATCACCGCGACCGTCGAGTGCGAGGAAGGCGTGCCGGTGCGCATCTTCGGCATGAAGCAGGACATCACCGAGGAAAAGATCCTGTCGGACCGGATGCGCTATCTCGCCGAATTCGACACCATGACCGGGCTTGCCAACCGCGCCCGCTTCCAGGCGCGGCTGGCGCAGGCGGATGCCAGCCGCCCAATCGGCGCGCTGCTGTTGATCGATCTCGACGGCTTCAAGGC
The DNA here is from genome assembly GCF_057784245.1 of Mesorhizobium sp. CNPSo 4671. NCBI lineage: Bacteria > Pseudomonadati > Pseudomonadota > Alphaproteobacteria > Hyphomicrobiales > Phyllobacteriaceae > Mesorhizobium > Mesorhizobium sp. CNPSo 4671. Next base: position 441,469 of record NZ_JBWLUW010000002.1, read on the forward strand.
GGTCAACGATACGTTCGGCCACGTCGTCGGCGACGAGTGCCTGAAGGCGGCGGCCGAGCGCCTCGCCGAAGGTTGCGGCGAGGCGGACCTGGTGGCGCGCGTTGGCGGCGACGAGTTCGCGGTGCTGCTCGGGCAGCATTTCGATCGGGCTGCCGTCTCCGGCGCGGCGCGCGAGATCGTCGAGAGGATGGGCAAGCCGGTTGCGGTGCGTGGCCAGTCGCTGCTGCTGGGCGCCTCGGTTGGCATCGCGTTTGCCGGGGCAGGCTCGCCTTGCGATCTGTTCGCGCAGGCCGACACCGCGCTCTATGCCGCCAAGGCGGCAGGCCGCAACACCTTCCGAATCTTCAAGGCCGAGGCCGGCGCGAAAGGCCGGAGTGCCGCGGCGTAAAGGCTGTAGGCTCTCAGGAATGTCGGAGCGGCTTCCCGGGGCTGAATTTCTTGAGAACAAAGAGTTAAGGCTGAGAGTTGATGTTTTACGTCACCTGTCGGGGTCATGGCTTGCCGGTCACCTGTTGCCCGCGCGGATCGGCGTTCAACTCCCGTGGCGCCGCGCGTTCCTTTGGGTTTCGGTGGCGCAGTGGCTGCCGAACAGCGTTGCCGCGACGACGCTAAGCGGCATTTCGCAAAGTGCCGACAGAAGAACCGTCGGGCTTAACTTTTCCGCAAGCATTTCCCCGTTAGTTCGGTTGCAATGGCCTCGTGGCGGAGCGGCTACGCTGGAGACGGCAAATCTCTGAAGCCTCGGTTCGATCCCGAGGCGAGGCCTCCACAAATCATATAGCTGAGAATCTGCGTCGGACCTTCGCCAGCGAAGGCGACGACCTGCCGACTTGCATCTCTGGTGGCGTTGGCCGGGAGATCTCGGCGCCATCGTCCCAGGCGGCGCAGAGCCGACGTTAAAACCACCCTATCTGCATTTAGCATGCAGGGCGCTCGCGAAAAGAGTGCTATGGTAGGGCGCGAGTATGCTCGCTCCGATTTTTCCCGCCATTCGAGGTCATTTTCGTGCGTGAACCGTCACTGCTGCCGGTCTTTGGGAAAATGGGCGTCAAGGCATCCGTCGCCGTCGTGACGGCGCCGGTCGCTTCGGCGGGCATCGTGCCGCGCTTTCGGGAAGTTCTGGCCGCGCATGGCGGCATGGCACTGAAGCTGTCGGTGATCGCCTGGACGATGCTGGTCCTGGGAGCGGTGTTTTTCATGATGCAGGGCTGAGGCAAGCCAGCATGGCCAATCGCTACACACTGCGCATGGAGCTTCCCCAGAGTTGGACCATAGTCGATGTCTTCACCGGCCAGCCAGCCGTGGTCAGGCAAAAAGTCATGGTCGGCATGGGCCCACGCGAGGCCGCGGACATGGTCGTGCAGATGAATGTGCGCGACGTCAGGCGCCGGGAGAGGGCGGAGCGCAAGCCCTGATCCTGCTCACCCCTGCCTCGAGAGCGAGCCAGACGCCGGTTTCGATCGAGTGCCTTGTGCTATGATGTTGTTGCCGGCGTGCATGAAGAGGGGCAGGCCAGCCGAGGACCTGAACAAGAGCGGTGCATTCTCCATAGCACGGCTACATGTCATCGCATTCGGAGCGGTTTCACTGGCTCTGCCGGTCTACGCCGGGCATTTGCTCATAACTTCCTAGCGCACACGACGTACCCAGGCAGAGCGCAAGCCCTTCCGGGTAACGCAATCTGCTTGTCGTTCAGCCGAAGTCAGCGGCCGTGAGCACATACATGCTCTTGCGCGTGCGGTCGTAAGCCTTCGACGCCACGCTGCGGATGACGCTGCTCTCGGTGTCGAAGGTGGCGAGATAGCCGGCTTCATTGGCCGCCGTCGCCGGTTGCATCCGGGTCATCGCGTCGGCGGCGACCGAGAAGGAAATCTGGAACATGCCGTCATGGCCGACGAAACGGATGCGCTTGCCGGCTTCGTCATAGCTGCGGCTGCGGTTGGGGAATGTCAGGCTCATGTCTTGACCTCCGTTGTGGCGGCCTTCTTGGTCGCCCGCTTCTTCTTCGGCGTCGGGTTCAAGGCTTCGGCGACACGGTCGGCCTCTTCCTTGGCCAGCCGCAAAATCCTGAGCTTCGCCGTTTTGATCTCCCTGGCCTTCGCTTCGGACATGTATTCGGCGGTTGCCTTGTTTTTCTCCGCCGTCTTCTTCTGCTTGTCGACGAAGCGGGCTTCAGCTTTTTCCATGATCGTCTGATTGCCGTCGGCCATCGAACAAATCTCCCTTGCGTTTGAAATCGTGAAAGTGAACTTGTCCGATAAATAGGCGCTTGATCGGCAAAATTCAATTTTTTGAATTATTTATGCCATTCGCGATATCACGAAATCGCCGGTCGAAATAATACTTTTCAATATTTCATCGGGTCCGCGAATAAATTTTGGCACTCCTATCTATCGAGTGCCAAAGCGCCTATATGGGGGAAGCGGCCGCCTAAGCTGGCCCCAGAAAGAAGTTTTCATGAAGTTTCGGCCACTCCACGACCGCGTCGTCATCCGGCGCGCCGAAGGCGATATCAAATCCAAGGGCGGCATCATCATTCCCGACAATGCCAAGGAAAAGCCGCAGCAAGGCGAAGTCATCGCCGTCGGCCCCGGCGCACGCGACGAAAACGGCGCGCTTGTGCCGCTCGACGTCAAGGCCGGCGACCTCATCCTGTTCGGCAAATGGTCGGGCACCGAGGTCAAGATCGACGGCGAGGACCTGCTGATCATGAAGGAAGCCGACATTATGGGCGTCATCGACAAGAGCGAGACTGGCGTCATCGACAAGGGCGAGGCAACCACCGAGAAGACCGTGGCCGCCAAGACCGTGGCAGCCAAGAAGGCTGCCTGATCAGCGTGCCGCGTGTCCTTCGGGACGCGCAAGGACGCTCAGAGATTGATCATGGGGGGCAGGGCTCTGCCTTCCTCAACCGAACTGGATAAAAATCATGTCTGCCAAGGAAATCAAATTCGCCACCGACGCGCGTGACCGCATGCTGCGCGGCGTCGAGATCCTCACCAATGCGGTGAAGGTCACGCTCGGCCCCAAGGGCCGCAACGTCATCATTGACAAGGCCTATGGCGCGCCGCGCATCACCAAGGACGGCGTCACCGTCGCCAAGGAAATCGAGCTTGCCGACAAGTTCGAGAACATGGGCGCGCAAATGGTGCGCGAAGTGGCCTCGAAGACCAACGACCTCGCCGGTGACGGCACCACCACCGCCACGGTGCTGGCCGCCTCGATCCTGCGCGAGGGCGCCAAGCTGGTTGCCGCCGGCATGAACCCGATGGACCTCAAGCGAGGCATCGACCAGGCGGTCGCCGCCGTCGTCGGGGAAATCAAGTCGAAAGCCAAGAAGGTCAAGTCGTCGGCCGAGATCGCCCAGGTCGGCACCATTGCCGCCAATGGCGACGCAACCGTCGGCGAGATGATCGCCAAGGCGATGGACAAGGTCGGCAATGACGGCGTCATCACCGTCGAGGAAGCCAAGACCGCCGAAACCGAGCTCGACGTCGTCGAGGGCATGCAGTTCGACCGTGGCTATCTCAGCCCGTATTTCGTCACCAATGCCGACAAGATGCGCGTCGAACTGGAAGAGCCCTATGTGCTCATCCACGAGAAGAAACTCGGCAATCTGCAGGCGATGCTGCCGATCCTCGAAGCGGTGGTGCAGAGCGGCAGGCCGCTCTTGATCATCTCGGAAGATGTCGAAGGCGAGGCCCTGGCCACGCTGGTCGTCAACAAATTGCGCGGCGGCCTCAAGGTCGCGGCCGTCAAGGCGCCTGGCTTCGGCGATCGCCGCAAGGCGATGCTGGAAGACATCGCCGTGCTGACATCGGGCCAGATGATTTCCGAGGATCTCGGCATCAAGCTCGAAAACGTCACCATCGAGATGCTCGGCCGCGCCAAGCGCGTGCTGATCGAGAAGGACACCACCACGATCATCGACGGCGCCGGCACCAAGGCGACGATCCAGGCGCGCGTCGCCCAGATCAAGGGCCAGATCGAGGAGACGACCTCCGACTACGACAAGGAGAAGCTGCAGGAGCGGCTGGCCAAGCTGTCGGGCGGCGTTGCCGTCATTCGCGTCGGCGGCGTCACCGAGTCGGAAGTCAAGGAAAAGAAGGACCGCATCGACGATGCACTGAATGCCACGCGCGCGGCGGTCGAGGAAGGCATCGTGCCCGGCGGCGGCGTCGCCCTGCTGCGTGCCCGGTCGGCGCTTGCCGGCCTGACCGGTGCCAATGACGATGTGACGGCTGGCATCTCGATCGTGCTGCGCGCGCTCGAAGCGCCGATCCGCCAGATCGCCGAGAATTCCGGCGTCGAAGGCTCGATCGTCGTCGGCAAGCTCACCGACAGCAAGGATCACAATCAGGGCTTTGACGCCCAGAACGAGACCTATGTCGACATGATCAAGGCCGGCATCGTCGACCCGGCGAAAGTGGTGCGCACCGCACTGCAGGACGCCGGTTCGATCGCCGCCCTGCTGATCACCGCCGAAGCGATGATCACCGACATTCCCGCCAAGGATGCGGCACCTGCGGGTGGCGGCGGTGGTGGCATGGGCGGCTACTAACGATTCAGGTGAGGCCGGCCTGCAAACGGCGGTTTCCTGCGCTTCCCCGTTCTACTGCGTCGCAGTAGAACTGAGCTCACGTACCCAAAAGTACGCTCCGCTCCGGTTCTCGGAAACCACCGTTTTCGACTCGGCCTGACCTGAATCCCCTACGCCGGCTCTAAGTACCGGAACTACCGCCGGGGGATTTCTCCCGGCGCATAGGCCTCTAGCCCAGGAGACGGATCCATGATCACGTTCGTGCAGAAGCCAGAGACGGTCGTCACGACCGAAAAAACCGAGGAAAGCCGCTTCGACCGCATCCGCAGGATTGCCGCCGACAAGCACAAGAAATCGGATTCCGATACGGCAACGTCGCCAAAGAGTGAGCCCAAGCGCCCGATGTGAGCATCGACACCGCCGGGTTCAGAGCGCGACTTGCGATCGCTGGAGGCAGCCGGCGGCGTGGTCATTGACGATGCCGACGGCCTGCATCCATCCTGCCTCTCCGTCACCCGATACCGTGGCGAACCGGCGCAACAGTCCAGTCCACCCGTGCACTGATCGATCACCGCGTGCGCCGGCGCATGGCCCGTCTCGATCATGATGCCGCTAGCTTTGCGGCCGCCCTCGGCGCGCCTGATCGAATCAGCCAGAAGATGCCATTCAGCACGCGCTTGTTAGAGGCCGCTGGCGGCCCCCGCTCATCCGTGTCAAACCGCAAGATCGGTCGAGCGCGACATGTGCGGCAGCGCCTATCTGGTGTTGCCACGGAGAAGAGACGTTGAAGGCGGCGCTTGAAAACTACCATGCCCGGATGCAGCGGGTGCTGGACTACATAGACCAGCATCTGGATGGCGATCTGGATCTGGAATCCTTGAGCGGCGTTGCGGCGTTCTCGAAATACCATTTCCACCGGCAGTTCACGTCAACCTTCGGCGTGTCCGTGCATCGCTATGTCCAGCTCGCCCGCTTGAAGCGCGCTTCGTACAGGCTTGCCGGGAACGAAAGCGTCACGGATATAGCGATGGATGCCGGTTACGACGCACCGGATGCCTTCGCCCGCGCCTTTCGGCAACGGTTCGGGCAATCGCCTTCGTCGTTCCGGAAATCTCCCGACTGGGGAGCGTGGCTGATGGCCTTCGGGCCTTTCGACAAAGCAAGGAACACGCTCATGCAGATAATCTTCGAACCCGACGACGTGATGATCCGCGATGTGCCGCCAACGCCGGTGGCTGTTATGGAGCATCGCGGAGACCGCGCGACGCTCCAGGACACCATCCAGCGGTTCATCGCCTGGCGCAAGGCGGCAGGCCTGTCGCCCCAGACAAGCCCGACCTTCAACATCTTCCGTTCCGAAAGGGAGCCCGCGATCCCTGCCGATTACAGCATGGATATTTGTGTCGGGACCGATAAGCCGATCGATCCGAATGACAAGCAGATGAAGGCCGGCGTGATCCCCGGCGGACGCTGTGCCGTGCTGCGCTACCCTGGCAACACCAACAATCTCGAGCCTGCAGCCCTTTACCTTTATCGTGAATGGCTTCCGGCCAGCGGCGAGGAAGTGCGCGACTTTCCGGTCTATTGCCAGCGACACCTGTCCCTCGTCGCGGACGGGCCGCTACACGAAGTGGTCGTCGAACTTTTTCTGCCCCTGAAATAGCCCCGGCACCAGGCGGGTCAGCGGCGCGAGTTCGATGTCGTAGGCTGAACCGAGGTCCAGCCAGACACCTTCCTGTCGGCAGTATCGGTGTGTCCGGTATTGTCATTATATTAGCTAAAGCGCATATTCATCCGGCAGTAGGCCCTTGGCCGCCAACGCGTCCAAGGGCGCCTGCAATTGTTCCGAAAAATAAATCACTCCGTGCCGCTCGAATTATGGAGCGGCACGAGACAATGACATTTGGAGGAGATACCCATGAAAGTGACTATCTTGGCAAACTATGCGCCTCATGCCGCCAAAGGATTGATGCAAGGCTCGGACAGGCAGGCTGCGGTCAAGGCGCTTTTTGAAAGCGTTGGCGGCAAGGTGACCAGCGTGATGTTCACGCGCGGCATCTATGACGTCGTTGTCAATGGCGAGGTGCCGGACCAGTCGGCGGGGATTGGCATGTCCCTTGCGGTGCGGGCGAGCGGCTCGCTGACCGAGATGGTTGTGCTGGAAGAACTCGACATGAAGGCGGTGCTCGCGGCCGCCAACAAGGCTGCCGGCGCTTACAAACCCGCCGGCTGATGGACTTGCCTTCCTGATCAAGGCAGCACGGTTCGATGCCGTGCTGCCGAATGCCGGACAGGGCATCTTCTTCCGACTTTCGCGGCGACTGGAATTCACGCTAATGTCGTGCGGTGGTCGTTTGGTGCAGCTTGCGGAAACGGAACCGCGATTCTCACTTCGGAGACAAGCCATGTTCGCGACCAAGGCCATCGATACGTCAGACAAGGCCGCGTTCTACCGTGACCTCGCCGCCCAGCTGAAAGCGCTGCTCGACGGCGAAAGCGACTCGATCGCCAATGCCGCCAACACGGCGGCGCTGATCTTCCAGATGGTGCCCGACCTCAACTGGGCCGGCTTCTATTTCCTGGCCTCGGACGAGGAACTGGTGCTCGGACCCTTCCAGGGCAAGCCGGCCTGTGTGCGCATCGCCGTCGGCAAGGGCGTGTGTGGAACGGCGGTTCAACTCGGCACCTCGATGCTGATCAAGGATGTGCATGATTTTCCCGGCCACATCGCCTGCGATGCCGATTCGCGCTCGGAACTGGTCGTGCTGCTCGAAGACGATGAAGGCGTGTTCGGCGTGCTCGATCTCGACAGCCCGCTGCCCGGCCGGTTCGACCAGGCCGACCAGGCGGGTATCGAGACGCTGGCGGCGATCTATGCGGCTGCGAGCTCGTTCGAGGATTGAGTGGTCGTCACTGGATAAGCGCCGAGTTCTATGGCGCGCCCCTCTGTCCTGCCGGACATCTCCCCCTCAAGGGGGGAGATTGGCAGCTTTGGCGCCGGCTCTCCTCCTGCAACGTCGAAGATTGGCGAAGGCAGTAGTGACATCCGATCTCCCCCTTGTGGGGGAGATGTCCCGCAGGACAGAGGGGGCGCCGTAGAGCGCCGCCTTGTCGGCCTACCGTCCCGCCTTCAACCCTTTGCCGAACGCCGCAGCCGCCATATCAATCAGCTGCGCATGAATCTCCCTGCGTGAGCGACCCGCACCATCGTCGCACAGGGGATCACCGATCTCTTCGGATACGATGATGGCGGCCGCGCCGGGCTTGCACTCGCCGAACATGCTGTAGTGGCTAGCATCCTCGATCGTCGCATAGCTCGCATTTGCAATCGCCTTTGCGATGCCGGAAGCATCGGTTGTCGCGGGGATCTTTCCCGGCCTGCCGAGATTGACGATGGCGAGCGGGATCCGGATGCCGGCGAAGCTTCTGGCGTCAAGGACATCGACCGGGGCGGGATCGATCGCCATGGCGAAGCGGATGCGTTTGTCTGTGTTGTCGCTGCCGGCGGGCTGCAGATCCATGGCGTGGAGATCGACGCCGCTTTGCCTGACCCACTGGCAAAGCGATGCGTTGAGCGCGTCCGTATCGCAATAGGCCGCCAGCCGTTCGGGGTCGACGCGGGCGCCGGCGATCGCCAGTGCCGTGTTGCCGCCCATGGAAAGACCGAGAACGCCGATTTTGCCTTGCTCGAAATGATCGCCGAAGAACGTGTCCTTGCCGATCGCGTCCAGTGTCGCCGTGAGATCGGCGGGGCGCAGCCAGAGTTTCATCGTCTCGGCGGCGGATCGGTTTTTCCCGCCATTTCCCGGGTGCGTCGGGGCGGCAACGACGAAGCCTTGCCTGGCCAAAGGCGTTGCAATCCAGCTCAGCGCTTGCGGCGTCCCCGCCAGGCCGGCGCCGTGCGACAGCAGGATCAGCGGGAATTTTCCGCCTGATATCGGCGCATCGCGCATGGCCGATGTGCCGACGAACAGCTCGCTGTCGCCAAGGTTGACCGCCTCGCCACCTGGTTCCGCCGGATACCAGACAGTCACGTCGAGATCCGTGCCGCGTTCCCTGGACGGGGCGGCGAAGTGGCGAACGCCGACGGTGTCGCCGGCAATGCTCGCGTTCAACATCAGCATCGTCGAAACGAGAATTGTGCAAAGCGTGGTCCAGAATTTCATTGAGATCTCCGTTGCCGAACGCGTGCGCCAAGGCTGGTGGCTGGAGGTCTGGCTTTCCTCCAATTGGCGGTTCGGTTGCTGCGTTCATGCCGCGATATCGGCGGATACGAACGCAGGGAGAGACCTCGATCATGATCGAGGACGTGCTTGATCGCGATTGAGGACCGGCGCCGACGGCGTTGCCGTGGAGCGCTGCTTGCGAGCCTTAGGCGAACTTCACCAGCATCAAGCTAAAGCAGCCGATGAACAGGAAGGCGGAGAAGGCGAGCGCCAGCGGGCGCAGGCCGCGTGAGCGCAGCTGCGAAATGTCGGCCTGCAAGCCCATGGCGGCGAGCCCCATGGTCAGCATGATGGTGGTGGCGAGCGCCATGGCCGCCTTCACTTCGGCGGGCACGGAGACCAGGCTGTTCAGCGCCACGACGGCGATGAAGGCGGCGACGAACCACGGCATGGGCGGCCGCGCGGTCTGCTGGTCGCCGCTCATCTTGCGACGCGCCATCAGGCCGAGCGCGATGACCATCGGCGCCAGCATGGCGACGCGGGTCAGCTTGGCCACGGTGGCGATCTCGCCGGATTGGGTGCCGTTCTGGAAGCCGGCGCCGATGACTTGCGCCACCTCATGGATCGAGGCGCCGGCCCACAGGCCGAAAGCGTGCTGGTCGAGGCCGAGCACCGGCGCCAGCAGCGGGAAGCCGAGCATGGCGACGGTGCCGAACAGGGTGATCGAGGCGACGGCATAGGTCACGTCCTCGTCGCGCGCATCGGTGACGATGTTGGTGGCGACGATGGCCGAGGCGCCGCAGATCGAGGTGCCGGCGGCAATCAGTTGCGCCAGCTTGCGGTCGACCCCGATCAGCCGGCCAAGCGTGATGGTGAAGAGGAAGGTGGCGCCAAGCGTCGCCGCGACAATGCCGACGCCGCCGGCGCCGATCGAGACGACCTGGCCGAGCGTCAGCTGGAAGCCGAGCAGCACGATGGCAAAGCGCAGCAGGCGCTTTTGCGAGAAGGCGATGCCGGCCTTGGCATGAGCGGGGGTGCCGAGCACGTTGGAATAGACCATGCCGGCGACGACGGCGAGGATCATCGGGCTGAACAAGGCAAAGCCGGAGACATTGTGCGCCGAGAAGGCGACGGCGGTGATCATCGCCACCAGCACGATGCCAGGAATGACGCCGTTCCACACCGAATCGAGCCGCTTGCGGCCAGCGGCCAGATCGGCGGAAATTGTGCTTTTCGGAATATCGTTCGTGATGCGGGCGGCGGAAGACAATGCAATTCTCCAGGCGGGTATGCCGGAGGAATGCCATTTCATAATCGATCTTTCCAACGAATTGTTGTGGTTGGAATGATCGATTTTTACGAACGATTGGGATCGTTGACCAACGTTGGCGCTGCCCTCATCCGCCTGCCGGCTGCCTACTCTCCGTAGAACGGGGAGAAGGCAGCTGGCGTCAAAGCTGGGCTTCGATCGCCGCCTTGTCGATGACCGACCAGACATTCCTGATCCGGTCGTTCAGAAATTCATAAAACACATTCTCGCTGAACGAGACTTTGCGGCCATTGATGGGCAGGCCGAAGAAGGTTCCTTTCGGCGTGCAGTTGAACTGCAGGCGGCTGGCGATGAAGGGCGGATCGGAGATCAGCAACTGGACGTCGAAATAGAGGTCCGGAATTTCGCGAAAATCCCGCTCCAGCATGGCGCGGTAGCCTGATAGCCCGACGCGCTCACTGTTGTAGTGCACCTCGTCATGAACGAAGCGATGCAGCCGCTCCCAATCCTGGTTGTTGAGGCAGTCAATGTAGCCTCGGTAGAGGTCGGTTTCGGTCACGGCGATGGCTCCGCAAAGATCAGGCTTGATCGCGAAGATAGAACGACCGCGGATACAGTCCAGACCGCCTAACCTCGATAGCGCAGCGCATCGACCAGCAGCGAGAAGGCGGGCGTCGCCTGGCGGCGGCTGGGGTAGTAGAGGTGGTAGCCGGGGAAGGGCGCGCACCAGTCGGCCAGCACCCGCACCAGCCGGCCGTCGGCCAGATGCGCCTTCACCTGATCCTGCGGCAGATAGGCCAGGCCAAGGCCGGCCAGCACCGCATTCATGCGCAGCGCCGCCGTATTGAAGATCAACTGGCCCTCGACGCGCACCTTCAGCTCGCGGCCGGCTTTTTCGAATTCCCAGGCATAGAGCCCGCCATAGGTCGGCAGACGCAGATTGATGCAATTGTGCGCGGTTAGGTCCTGCGGCGTGCGCGGCTTCGGCTGCCTGGCGAAATAGGCCGGCGCGCCGACCACCGCCATGCGCATGTCGGGGCCTATGCGCACCGTGATCATGTCGTGCGCCACCTGTTCGCCAAGCCGCACGCCGGCATCGTAGCGCTCGGCGACGATGTCGGTCAGGCCGTAATCGACGATGATCTCGACCCGGATGTCAGGATAGTCCGGCAAAAGCCGCGCGATCGCCGGCCACAGCACCGCGTCGGCGGCGTGCTCGCCGGCGGTGATGCGGATGGTGCCGGCGGGCTTTTCGCGCAAGGCGCTGAGCGCGGCAAGTTCGGCCTCGATCTCGTCGAGTCTCGGCCCGACGGAGCGCACCAGGCGCTCGCCGGCCTCTGTGGGCGACACGCTGCGCGTCGTGCGGGTGAGCAGGCGCACGCCGAGCCGCTCCTCCAGCGCGCGCACCGTGTGGCTGAGCGCCGATTGCGAGACGCCAAGCTGCGCCGCCGCCCTGGTGAAACTCTTCTCGCGCGCAACGGCGAGGAAAGCGGTCAGCTCGTTCAGATTGTCTCGCGGCATTGATGAGCAGTCCTCATAAGTACATGCCGGATATAGCATCTAATCAAGGCCAATAGCAGGGGCTAGATAAGGCCCATCACAATCGCCAGCCTGAGATTGTGGCTGGAACATTGTCGGCCATCGCCTGCTTGTATCGAGAAGGAACAAGACCATGGATATCAAGCGCAGCGGTTCACAGCCTTCGGCAAAAGGTCCCGCCGATTACTTCACCGGTACGGTGCGCATCGATGCGCCGTTCAAGGGCACAGAGCCTGCCCGTGTCGGTGGCGCTACGGTGACCTTCGAGCCCGGTGCGCGTACCGCCTGGCACACCCATCCGCTCGGCCAGACGCTGATCGTGCTCTCGGGCGCTGGCCTCGTGCAGCGCGAAGGTGGACCGGTCGAGGCGATCCGCCCTGGCGACATCGTCTGGTTCGCGCCCGGCGAAAAGCACTGGCATGGCGCGGCACCGACCACGGCCATGAGCCACATCGCCATTGCCGAAGCCCTCGACGGCAAGGTCGTCGACTGGATGGAGAAGGTCAACGACGAACAATACGGGGTTTGACGCGGCGGTTCCCGGCTGCATCTCCTGATACATCCCTCAACGAAGGAAGCTCTCATGGCAGACGCCCCCAAAAGCCCATTCTCCGATATCGCGCCCGCGCTCGGCAAATACACTGACGAGGTGTTGTTCGGCGATGTCTGGAAGCGGCCCGGCCTCTCTCCGCGCGACCGCAGCCTCGTCACCGTCAGCGGCCTGATCTCGAACTACCGGATCAATGAAATGCCTTTCCACATGAAGCGGGCGCTCGACAATGGCGTCACCCGCGACGAACTCATCGAAACCATCACGCATCTCGCCTTTTACGCCGGATGGCCCGTTGCAAGCACCGCGATCGGCATTGCCCGAAAGGTCTTCGAACAGGCCGACGCCGAGAAAAAGGAATAGGAAAATGCCCTGGTCGAAGGACGAACTCGAAAGGATCGCGGCAACCGACGATCTGCATATTTCGCCTTTGCGCGATGACGGTGTGACCTTGGGCACGCCGACCTGGATCTGGTCGGTCGTTGCCGATGGCGCGCTTTATGTGCGCGGCTACAACGGCCAGCAGTCGCGCTGGTATCAGGCCGCGATCACGCAGAAGGCCGGACGCATCACTGCCGCCGGCATGACCAGGGACGTTACCTTCGAAGCAGTCGAGGGAAGCGTCAACGCCCGCATCGATGACGCCTACCGGGCGAAATACAAAGCCAGCCCCTATCTCGCGCCGATGATCGCGGCGCGGGCCCCCCCCGCCACGGTGCGGATCACACCGAAGGAGAATTGAAATGCAAAAGCGCACGCTTGGAAACAGCGGCCTCGAAGTCTCGGCCATCGGGCTCGGCTGCATGGGCATGAGCCAGTCCTACGGGCAGCCGATGGAGACGGCGGATGCCGTTCGCCTGATCCGCTCGGCGTTCGAGCGCGGCATCACCTTCTTCGACACGGCGGAGGTCTATGGACCGTTCACGAACGAGGAAGTCGTTGGCGAGGCGCTGCAGCCAATCCGCGACCAGGTGGTGATCGCCACCAAATTCGGCATCGACATTGCCGGCACGGCCGGACATGAGGGCATGGACAGCCGGCCGCGGCATATTCGCGACGTCGTCGAGGCCTCGCTCAAGCGGCTGAGGACCGACCGCATCGATCTCCTCTACCAGCACCGCGTCGATCCCGTCGTACCGATCGAAGAGGTGGCGGGCGCGGTCAAGGACTTGATCGGCCAAGGCAAGGTCAAGCATTTCGGCCTCTCCGAGGCGGGCGTGCGCACCATCCGCCGCGCCCATGCGGTGCAGCCAGTCGCGGCCCTGCAAAGCGAATACTCGCTGTGGTGGCGCGAACCCGAGGAGGCGATCCTACCGGTGCTTGAGGAACTGGGCATCGGCTTCGTGCCGTTCAGCCCGCTGGGCAAGGGTTTTCTGACCGGCGCCATCAACGCCAGCACAACCTTCGACAGCAGCGACTTCCGCAACACCGTGCCGCGTTTCGCGGAGGAGGCGCGCAAGGCCAACCAGGCGCTGGTCGACGCGATCGTCGCGATCGCTGCGCAGAAGCAGGTGACCCCGGCGCAGGTCGCGCTCGCCTGGCTGCTGGCGCAAAAGCCCTGGATCGTTCCGATCCCCGGCACGACCAAGCTCAATCGGCTCGAGGAGAACATCGGATCGGCCACGGTCGCGCTGACGGTGGACGACCTCGCCGACATCGAAAACGCGGTCTCGGCGATTGCCGTGCAGGGCGAGCGCTATTCGCCGCAGCAGGCGGCACGGATCGATCGCTGAGGCGCAACCGGAAAGGAAAATCCCATGGCGGATAACATCAAGGGCAAAATCGTCGTCATTACCGGCGCCAGCAGCGGGCTCGGCGAAGCCGCGGCGCGGCTGCTGACCAAGGAGGGCGCGAAGCTGGTGCTGGGCGCGCGCCGCCTTGACCGGCTCAAGGCGCTGGCCGGCGAGCTGTCACTCGGCAAGGACGCCATCCTTTCGACCGACGTCACCGATGTCGGCCAGGTCCGGCAGCTTGTCGACCATGCGGTGAAGACGCATGGCCGCGTCGACGTCATCATCAACAATGCCGGGCTGATGCCGCACTCGCCGCTGGAGCGCGGCAAGGTCGAGGACTGGGACAGGATGATCGACGTCAACATCAAGGGTGTGCTCTACGGCATCGCCGCCGCACTCCCGCACATGAAAACGCAGAAGAGCGGCCATATCATCAATGTGTCGTCGGTGGCCGGCCACAAGGTCGGGCCGGGCGGTGCGGTCTATGCCGCCACCAAGCATGCGGTGCGTGTCATCTCGGAAGGGCTGCGCCAGGAAGTAAAACCCTACAACACCCGCACCACCATTATCTCGCCGGGCGCCGTGGCGACGGAACTGCCCGACAGCGTCACCGAGGCGGATGTCGCCGAGGGCGTGCGCGCGCTCTACGACAGGGTGGCCATCCCGGCCGATTCCTTCGCCAGAACGGTGGTGTTCGCCATGAGCCAGCCGGATGAGGTTGATATCAACGAGATCCTGTTTAGGCCGACGGCGCAGGAGTATTAGGCGCGCGACCGGGGCGTTTGAGGGCGCGCTTGCTTAGATGTGCCGTATGCCTTTGACGATTGGCGGAAGCGCCCAACACTTCGTCATCCACGGGCGGAGCAAGGAGCGAAGCGACGCGGCGCAGACCCGGGGATCCATGCCGGGACTCCCGAGCGTCGCCACGGTGCAGAATTCTGCTCCGCTGCGCCTGTCAGCAAGGTCGCGGCATGGATCCTCGGGTCTGCGCGACGCCGCTGCCGCTCCTCGCTCCGCCCGTGGATGACGAAGTCGCGGGCTTGGGCCAATCCCCAAACCTTGACAGCCGTACGCTTGATGCTCCAGCCTACCCGCCATGTTCGCCCTCGCGCCCACCAACACCCAGCGACGCCGCCGCACAGTGCGGAGCGGCAAGCTGATTGCGCGACGACAAAACCCGGCACAATAAATCCGGTTCGTTCGTTTCCAGCCCCGCCCGCGACAACGCCGGCGGGGTTTTTCATGCCTGGAGCACTGTCATGACGATCAATTCTTCCATCCGGTTTCGGCCGGCCGCACCCGCTGACGCCGCCGCGATCCGGGATATCGTGCGCGCGGCCTATGCCAAATGGGTGCCGGTGATCGGCCGCGAGCCGCTGCCGATGCGCGCCGATTACGACAAGGCCGTTGCCGAGCATCCGTTCGAGCTCGCCGTCGCCGACGGCCGTATCGTCGGGATGATCGAAACCACGCTGGCCGACGACCATCTGTGGATCGAGAATGTCTGCGTCGCGCCGGAGGCGCAGGGCCGGGGGATCGGCCGGCTGCTGCTGGAGCGGGCCGAGCGGAAGGCGCTCGAAGCGGGCCGCCCGGAGCTGCGCCTGCTGACCAACGGCGCCTTCGAGGCCAATGTGTTGCTGTACAAAAAGCATGGCTATACGATCGACCGGGAGGAGCCGTTCATGGGTGGCATGACGGTCTATATGAGCAAGAGATTGACGCGATAGCAGGCAAATCGAGGGCATGGATACGACGATGGCGGCCAGGGTCAAATTGAAGCAGCTTCCCGGGTCGTACGCGATTTCGCGGCTCGAGGCGGGCGACAGCATTCCCGGCTGGGCGGACGGGCCGGGCTTCGTCAGCATCACCAGGACCGACGACGAGCTTTCGATCACGTGCCTGCAGGATCGCGTTCCAGGCACGGTCAAGCACGATGGCGACTGGGTCGCCTTCAAATTGCAGGGGCCCTTTGCTTTCGACGAAACCGGCATCGTGTTGTCGGTCATTCAGCCGCTGTCGGAAAACGGGCTGGGCATCTTCTTGGTGTCCACCTTCGACGGCGATCATCTGCTGGTGAAAGCGGTGGATCAGGAAGCGGCGAGACGGCATCTGGGTGAGGCGGGACACACGCTGCTGTCATGATCCTACGCCATCGAAACGGCCGGGTTCGCTGGCCCAACGCGTCTGGCTCAATCACTGGCGCGCTGGCTCAACCATTTCGGGGGTTGCGTTTGACAGCGGCGTTTGTGCATCGTTATTTCTGACTGGATATGACGGCCGGAACGGCCATGCGGCGCCCCCCAAGGAGAAAACCATGTCACACAATCTGCAGTTCTATATTGACGGCGCGTGGGTCGATCCTGTCGTCCCCAGCACGCTCGACGTCATCGATCCGTCGACCGAGGACGCCTTCGCGCAGATATCGCTCGGCTCCAAGGCCGATGTCGACAAGGCGGTGGCCGCTGCCAAGCGCGCCTTCAATTCGTTCGGGTTCACCTCGGTGGAAGAGCGCCTCGATATCCTCAACCGCATCATCGCGGTCTACAAGAAGCGCTCCAAGGACCTGGCGCTCGCCGTGTCGCGCGAGATGGGCGCGCCGCGCCAGATGGCGCTCGACAGCCAGGTTGGCGTCGGCCAGGCGCATCTGGAGAAGATGGCGGAGACGCTGAAGACGTTCCAGTTCCGCCATGTCAAAGGGTCCTCGCTGATCGTCAAGGAGCCGATCGGCGTCGTCGGCCTGATCACGCCGTGGAACTGGCCGCTGAACCAGATCACCTGCAAGGTCGGCCCGGCACTCGCCGCCGGCTGCACCATGGTGCTGAAGCCGTCGGAGATCGCGCCGCTCGATGCCATCATCTTCGCCGAGATCATCGACGAGGCCGGCGTGCCGAAAGGCGTGTTCAACCTCGTCAATGGTGACGGCCCCGGCGTCGGCCAGGCGCTGTCCAGCCATCCCGACGTCGACATGATGTCGTTCACCGGTTCGACCCGCGCCGGCATACTGGTGGCCAAGGCCGCCGCCGACACGGTCAAGCGCGTGCATCAGGAACTGGGCGGCAAGTCGGCCAACATCCTGTTCCCGGATGTCGACCTCGCCCGCGCCGTCACCAAGGGTGTCGCCGGCTGCTTCGGCAACAGCGGCCAGTCCTGCAATGCGCCGACCCGCATGTTCGTGCCGCGCGACCGCCATGACGAAGCGGCGGGTTATGCCAAGGCGGCAGCGGAAAAGTTCGTGGTCGGCCCGGCCGACGGCGCCAACACCAAGCTTGGCCCTGTCGTCAGCCAGATCCAGTTCGACAAGATCCAGGACCTGATCCAGGCCGGCATCGACGAAGGTGCGACGCTGGTCGCCGGCGGCCCCGGCCGCCCGGCCGAACTCAACCGCGGCTACTATGTCAGGCCGACGGTGTTCGCCGACGTTACGCACGACATGCGCATCGCGCGCGAAGAGATCTTCGGGCCGGTGCTGGCGATCCTGCCCTACGACACGGTCGAACAGGCTGTCGAGCAGGCCAACGACACCGTCTACGGGCTTGCCTCCTACATCCAGGCCAAGGACATCCAGAAGGCGCGCGACGTCGCGGCGCGCATGCGCTCCGGCAATGTCTATATCAACTATCCGACCTGGGACGCCGGCCTGCCCTTCGGCGGCTACAAGCAGTCGGGCAATGGCCGCGAATACGCCGAGTATGGCCTCGAGGATTTCCTCGAGATCAAGGGCATTGCGGGGTATGAGGCGGCGGAGTAAGCGCGACGGTTTTCCTTCTCCCCTTGTGGGAGAAGGTGGATTGCCGCGCAGCGGCAAGACGGATGAGGGGTGCTCCAGCTTGGCGAAACCTCAAGCCTTGCGCCAACACGAAGTCGCCAACGCCTCACTTCGCTGGAACAGCCTCATCCGTCTCGGCGCTACGCGCCGATCCACCTTCCCCCACAAGGGGGAACGTGGATCGCCTCTCTCGCCTCATCCTTGCCAATTGGCAAATACATGCTATATCTTTGCCAATAGCAGAGGTGAGCAAACATGCAGCTTCAGTCCATCGTCACCACGCCGGCCACGGTCGGGTCAGCCATTTCGGAAGAAGAGGCCGGGGCGCTGGCGCGCACCACGGTCAATCTGTTCAAGGCGTGGAACCTGACAGACCTGGAGGCCTGCATCCTGCTCGGCGGCATGTCGGCGCGCACCTGGGCGCGCTGGAAAGAAGGCGGCATTGGCCGGATCGACCGCGACCTGCGCACCCGGATGGCGCATCTGATGGGCATCCATAAGGGCCTGCGCTATCTCTTCACCGAACCGGCGCGCGGCTATGCCTGGATCCGCAAGCCCAATGCCACGTTCGGCGGCCAGTCGGCGCTCGACCTGATGCTGCGCGGCGAAATCTCCGACCTTGCCGCCATGCGCGAATGGCTCGATGCGGAGCGTGGTGCATGGTGAGTGGGCTTGCGGTCTGGCGCCGCGTCCACTGGCACCAGACTTTCCGCATCATCCGCTCCATCCATCCGCCGATCGACCTGTTCGAGGACATTGCCGATCCGCGCGACTGGGAGGCGCTGGCCTCGGTGGAGGAGAAGACCAACCCGCGCATAAGGCTCGAGATCGGCGACCTCGGCAAGGTGGCGGCGGCAAGGCGGGTGTCCGGCCCCGGCGCCAGCTTCGTCATGGCGCCCTTCGTGCATTGTTCGACGCTGCGGCCCGGCCGTTTTTCCGATGGCAGCTACGGCCTCTATTATGCCGGCGACAGCGAGGACGTGGCGCTCGCCGAAACCATCCACCACCACCAGAACTTCATGCGCGCCACCAGCGAGGATCCGGGCTGGACGGCTGACTTCCGCGTGCTGATCGGCAGCGTCGACCGCGACCTCGATGACGTCAACGCCGTGCCCGGCGTGCTCGACCCCGACGACTACACCGCCTCGCAGGCGGAGGGGCGGGCGCTGCGGGCGGCTGGCAGCGACGGGTTGTTGTGGAACAGCGTGCGCATGCCGGGGGGCCAATGCATCGGCATCTTCTGGCCCGACGTCATCACCGTTCCGGTGCAGGGCCGGCACTACTCATACCACTGGGACGGCAAGCGTGTGGATTTCGTGCGCCAGCACGATACAGGCAAGGTGCTTTCGGTCACCTGACGAGATAGCGGCAGCATTCGCTGGGCTCGCGCCCGGCGAGATTCCGGTTTCTTACGGTGTTCAGAGAGCGCCATGCTCCGATCACCCCCAAGAATGGCATGGATTTCCTGCCATATCGTCTTCACCCGATCTATATATCGGTGGAGATCGATGCGAGGTGAAGATGGACCACGACATCATATTGAAGGCACTGGCGCATCCGTTTCGACGCGATGTCCTGGCGTGGCTGAAGGAGCCTGAACGGCACTTCGCCGCGCAGGCGCATCCGCTCGAAATGGGCGTCTGCGCCAGCCAGTTCGACAATCGCGGCCTAGCGCAGTCCAGTGTCTCCGCGCATCTGGCGACACTGGCTTCGGCCGACCTGGTGACGACGCGGCGGGTCGGCCAATGGGTGTTCTACAAGCGCAACGAAGAAACCATCGCCGCCTTCCAGGCCGCCTTGTCCGATCTCTGACGATCCTCCCCCGTTCCCCAAAATGCATGAAAGGCATTTCTCATGACTACCCTCTTTGATCCCTTACGGGCCGGCGATCTCACGCTGGCGAACCGCATCGTCATGGCGCCGCTGACGCGCAATCGCTCGCCCAATGCGGTGCCCGGCGACCTCTCCGTGACCTATTACAGCCAGCGCGCGACGGCCGGTCTAATCGTGACCGAGGCCACCGCCATCAGCCATCAGGGCCAGGGCTACGCCAACGTGCCCGGCCTCTATGGCGCGGATCAGCTTGCCGGCTGGAAGCGCGTCACCGACGCCGTTCACAAGGGCGGCGGCAAGATCGTGGTCCAGCTCTGGCATGTCGGACGCATCTCGCACACCACGCTGCAGCCCGGCGGCGGCAAGCCGGTGGCGCCGTCGGCGATCAGGGCAAACTCCAAGACGTTCCTGGTCAAGCCGGATGGCAGCGGCGAGTTCGCCGAGACCTCCGAGCCGCGCGCGCTCGAGGCTGCCGAACTTCCCGGCATCGTCGAGGATTTCCGCCGCGCGGCCAAGGCGGCGATCGAGGTGGCGGGTTTCGACGGCGTCGAGATCCATGGCGCCAATGGCTATCTCATCGACCAGTTCCTGCGCTCGGGCACCAATCATCGCACCGATGAGTATGGCGGCTCGATCGAGAACCGGACGCGCTTCCTGTTCGAGGTGGTCGACGCGGTCACGGGCGCCGTCGGCGCCGGCAGGACCGGGATCAGGCTGTCGCCGGTGACGCCCGCCAACGACACGTCGGATGCCGATCCGCAGCCGCTGTTCAACCAGGTGGTGGCGGGCCTGGGCAGCCGCGGCCTGGCATACGTCCATATCGTCGAAGGCGCGACCGGCGGCGCGCGCGACTTCAGCCAGGGCGACAGGCCGTTCGACTACGCAGAACTGAAGGCCACTTATCGCAAGGCCGGTGGGAACGGTGCTTGGCTGGTCAACAATGGCTATGACAAGGAACTGGCCGAAAAGGCGGTCGGGGACGGCTATGCCGA
Source organism: Mesorhizobium sp. CNPSo 4671 (assembly GCF_057784245.1). NCBI lineage: Bacteria > Pseudomonadati > Pseudomonadota > Alphaproteobacteria > Hyphomicrobiales > Phyllobacteriaceae > Mesorhizobium > Mesorhizobium sp. CNPSo 4671. Next base: position 461,858 of record NZ_JBWLUW010000002.1, read on the forward strand.
CCTTGTCGCGTTCGGCAAGCTGTTCATCGCCAATCCCGACCTCGTCAGCCGGCTGAAGCGCAATGCCGGACTGAACGATCCGGACAAGGCGACGTTCTATGGCGGCGACGCCAAGGGTTATACGGATTATCCGACGGCAGCCTGAGCCCGCTCATCGGCGACAGCTTGCTCTGTCGCCTGCCCACAAGCGTAAGCAGCCGGCTCCCCATGTAGGGGAGCTGGTCTGGTGTGCTGATCCACGACCGGATTTCTTTTATGCGGTGACTTGCGGCGATCAAGAATTTGCCTGATCAAGTCGGCATAAGGCTGACAATCCGCAAGTGTGATCCAGATTCTGCTGACATGATGCTTCATAGATTTCCGCGATTGGCTGCGGGGGCGCGGCGGACTCTGGCTGGCGCTGCCATCCTGTTCGCACTCGGCGCTCCCGCCATGACCGCCGACAGCCGCATGGATGATTGCGCCAACGACAAACTTGACGGCGCCAACCGGATCGTTGCCTGCACCAATGTGCTGGAGGACAAGGCGACGTTGCCGACTGACCAGGCCATTGTCTATTTCGATCGCGGCAACGCGTTCGACGCGACCGGCGAATACGACCGCGCCATATCGGATTACGACAAGGCGATCGAGCTCGATCCCAAGGGCGCCGATGCCTTCAACAATCGTGGCCTGAGCTGGAGCCACAAGAAGGATTATAACCGGGCGCTCGCCGACTACGGCACGGCGATAGAGCTCAATCCGCAATTTTCCCTTGCCTATGCCAACCGGGGCCTGGTCTGGCACAGCCAGAAGCGCGACGAAGACCGCGCGATCGCCGATTTCAGCAAGGCGATCAGTCTCGAACCGCAAACCAGCGATGTCTACAACCTTCTTGGCAACGCGTATCTGCGCAAGGGCGATTATGACAGCGCCATCACCAGCTACAGCCAGGCGGTGTTTCTCGATCCCGAGAATCCCGATCAGTATTTCAACCTCGGGCTGGCCTGGACCTCCAAGGGCAATCCGGAACGCGCCATAGCGGACTACAGCCAGGCGATCAGCCTCGACGCGAAGCATGTCGATGCCTATCGCTGGCGAGCTGACGCCTGGGTCAAGCAGGGCGACACGGATCAGGCCCTGTCGGACTATACCGAGGCGATCAGGCTCGATCCCGGCGACGCCGAGACGTTCCGCAACCGTGCCATCGTCTGGGAGCGTAAACGGGACTACGACCATGCCATCGCGGATTACGATCAGGCGATCGCCGTCGCTCCGAACGATGCGGTGGCTTACAACAACCGCGGCTGGGTGTGGGCGCTGAAACATGAGCCCGACCGCGCCATCGTTGACTATGTCAAGGCAACCGCCCTCGATCCTAACTATGCGCTGGCTTACGACAATCTAGGCCAGGCGTGGTGGGATAAGGGCGACCTTGACCGTGCCATATCGGCCTTCGACCAGGCCGTGATCATCGATCCGAAATATGCGCAGGCCTATAATGGCAGGGGGCTCGTGCGGATGGACAAGAACCAGTACGATCTTGCCATCGCCGACTACAATATGGCGATCCTGACCGACGCCGCATTCGCCAGCGCCTACCGGAACCGGGGCAATGCCTGGAACCGGAAGGGTCAGTTCGACTACGCCATGGCCGACTTCGACCAGGCCATCAGTCGCGACCCAGAGGATGCCGGCGCCTATGTCGGCCGGGGCCGCAGCTGGATCTACAAGGCGGACTATGCCAAGGCCATCGCAGATCTCGATCAGGCGATCCGCATCCGACCCAAAAGCGCCCGCGCCTACGACACGCGCGGCCTGGCGATGGTCTACAAGGCCGACTATGCTAGCGCCCTGGCCGATTATGGTGAAGCGATCCGCCTCAGCCCGAAAAATGCGAACGCCTACCGGGATCGGGGCATTGTCAGCTTCTATTTCGGCCCGCCCGCCAAGGCGCGGGCCGACTTCGAGCAGGCGGCCGGGATAAAGCCTGGGGATTCCTACAACGCGATCTGGCTCGATCTTGCGAGGCGCCGCGACGGGCAGCCCAGCATCCTTGCGGACGCCAAGCTCGACATGACCCAATGGCCGGCGGCGGTGGTCCGTCTGCTGCTCGGCCAGCAGACGCCGGGGGCCACGCTCCTCGACGCCGACAATCCGGACGCGACGAAGAAAAGCGAACAGGTCTGCGAGGCGAATTTCTACATCGCCGAATTCCAGCGGCTGCAGCATCGCGACGACGAGGCCTTGCGGCTCTACCGGCTCGCGCTCGGCGGCTGTCCTCGGGATTTCATCGAGTACACCGCCGCCACCAACGCGCTGCGCGCCATGGGCAAGGCGCCGTGAGAGCGGTTCATTGTTTGATGGACACGCACCGCTCCGCGGCATTTTACCGAAGACGTGCGGTCGATCCCGTCGGCCGGGCAGGGAAGGGAGACAGCTTCGTCGGCGATTGGAAAGTCCGCCGCACGATGATCGACTTCCTGACCGGCGCGACCCACCGCTTCGCCGGCGACGCCGTGGTCACGGAAGATGCCTTCACCGAGCATGGGCTCATGCGGATCGGCGCCCACAAAATGCCGGCAAGCCGGCGCTACCGGCTCGAGCCGGGCGAGGGTTCGATGCGCATCCTGCATGCCGACGGCCGCGACTTCATCGAAATCGGGCCGGAGGCGGCGCAGACCGTGCGCCATCTCTGCGGCGCCGATCTCTATGTCGGGCGCTTCTTCTTTCGCGGGGCCGACGAATGGGCCGAGGCGTGGCGCGTCAAAGGCCCGCGCAAGAATTATGCGAGCCTTGGGTGGTTTCAGCGCTTCAATGCCTGAGAATCTTGCTCAGGAAAGCGCGGCTGCGGTCGGTCTTCGGATGTGAAAAGAATTCGTCGGGCGTGCCGCTTTCGACGATGGCGCCGGCGTCCATGAACACGACGCGCTGGGCGACCTTGCGGGCAAAGCCCATCTCATGCGTCACCACCATCATGGTCATGCCTTCCTCGGCCACCGCCACCATGACGTCGAGCACTTCGGAAATCATCTCGGGGTCGAGGGCGGAGGTTGGCTCGTCGAACAGCATGATTTTCGGCCGCATGCCGAGGCAGCGCGCGATCGCCACGCGCTGCTGCTGGCCGCCGGAGAGTTGCGCCGGATAGGCGTTGACCTTGTCGGCGAGGCCGACCTTGGCCAGCAGGTCGCGGCCGGCCTTTTCGGCCTCGGCGCGCGGGATCTTGCGGACATGGATGGGAGCGAGCGTGACGTTTTCGAGCGCGGTCTTGTGCGGGTAGAGGTTGAACGACTGGAAGACGAAGCCGATCTCGGTGCGCAGCTGCGTCATGTTGGTGGCGGGGTCGCCGAGGCGCTGGCCGTCGACGACGAGGTCGCCGTCCTTGATCGTCTCCAAGCCGTTGATGCAGCGGATCAGCGTGCTCTTGCCCGAGCCGCTCGGACCGCAAACGACGACCACTTGGCGCGGCTCGACGCTGAGCGTGATGTCCTTCAGCACGTTCAACGCGCCGAACCATTTGTTGACGCCGCGAAAGTCGATCATGCCGGTTTTGGCTGGGCCGGTTTTGGTCATGCTTTCTGGCCCTCTAGGGTTCGCTGTCACAGCTGCACCTCGCCATGCGCCGCGCCCATGCGGCGTTCGAGCCGGCGGGCCAGCATGATCAAGGGATAGCAGACGATGAAATAGCCGACGCCGACCAGGAAGAAGACCAGCAGCCCGTTCGGCACACGCTGCACCACCAGCCAGCCGACGCGGGTGAGGTCGGTCAGCCCGATCGCCGAGACGACGGAGGAATCCTTGATCAGCAGCACATATTGCCCGACCAGTGGCGGCAGTACGATACGCATCGCCTGCGGCAGCACTACCTGGCGCATGCGCTGCCAGCTCGACAGGCCGGACGCCAGCGCCGCCTCGACCTGGCCGGTCGGCACCGAGCGGATGCCGGCGGCGACGATCTCGCAGATGAAGCAGGCGGCGAGATTGGTCAGCGCGATAATGCCGGCGGTGAAGGCGTCGAGCTCGATGCCGAATTCCGGCAGGATGAAGAAGATCAGGAAGATCTGCACCAGGAACGGCGTGCCGCGGATCAGGTCGACCCAGGCGCCGATGACGCTCGAGATCAGCCGGTTGCCGCCGGTGCGCAAGATGCCGAGGCCGAAGCCGAGCAGCGTGCCCAGCACCAGGCTGATCAGCGACAACACCACGGTCATGCCGAGGCCGCGCAAGGCGAGGGGATAGGAGCCGGCGAGGCTGAGGAATTGTTGCCAGATCATGTCCGCGCCCCCGCTGTGCCGAGCCAGCGGCTGGAGAGGCCCGCCAGTCCCTTCAGGCAATAGTAGAGGAGCAGGTAGAAAGCGGCGATGGTAAGAAAGCCTTCCGCCGGCATGAAGCGGTCGGAGGCGAGCAGTTGCCCGGCGCGGGTCAGTTCGGCGACAGAGATCAGCGACAGCAGGGCGGAATCCTTGACCAGCACGATCGCCTGGCCGAGCAGCGGCGGGATCGTCACCTTGAAGGCTTGCGGCAACACGACCAGGCGCATGCGCTGGACATAGGTCATGCCCGAGGCGACGCTGGCTTCGACCTGGCCGCGCGGGATCGACAGGATGCCGGCGCGAATGATTTCAGCGACATAGGCGCCGCTGTTCAGCGACAGAGCGAGGATGCCGACGACAAGCTCGGGCAGAATGAAGCCGAGCCGGGGCAGGCCGAAATAGAGGAAATAGAGCTGTGCCAACAAGGGCGTGGCGCGCACGGCGTCGATATAGGCCTTGGCCGGCGCGCGAAACAGCCAGCCGCGCTGCAAATTCATGGCGCACAGCACGATGCCGACGACAAGCGCGCCGACAAAGGAGATCGCCGACAGCCAGACTGTCGTGACCAGGCCCTGCCCGAACAGCGGCAGATATTCGACGATGGTGCGGAAGCTGAAATTTTCGAGCATCGCTGGGCGTGTCCTCGAGACGGACGAAGCGAATTCCGAACGGTCTCGCGCCGCCGGAGCGCGCGCGAAACCGTCGAGATCTATCGCTGCTTAGTGATCCTTCTTCCAGGCGTCGGAATTGACCCAGTAGTCGAGGTTCTTCTGCAGGCGGCCGTCGATCGAGACCTGGTTGAGGAACAGGTTCATCCACACCAAAAGGTCCGGTTCGTCATAGCGGGTGGCGAAGGCCAGCGGCTCCTTCGACAGCAAGTCCGGCATGATGGTGAAGGTGCCGGCCGGATAGGCCGTCTGCTGGCCCTTGACCGCCGAGACGTCGTTGACGCCGCAATCGGCCTGGCCGTTGTTGACGGCGTCGAGCAGCAGCGGGCCGCCGCCCTTGTAGCTCTTGATGTCGGCATCGGGGAAGGCGGCCTTGGCTTCCTTCTCGCCGGTGGCGCCCAGCAGAACAGCGATCTTGGTGCCCTTGGCCTTGCAGTCCTCGGTGGTCTTGAACTTGCTGTCGGCCTTGGTGAAGACGGTGCTGCCCGTGTACATGTAGGGCGTGGTGAAGGCGACCTTCATGCCGCGCGCCAGCGTCGGCGTCATGTCGGCGACCAGAAGGTCGGCCTTGCCGGACAAGAGCGCCGGGATCAGGCCGTCCCAGTCGAAGTCGAGGAATTTGATTTTGACGCCCATTTCCTTGGCCATCAGCTCGGCCAGTTCAACCGAACTGCCGGTGCGTTCGCCATTGGCGCCGACCAGCGAGAAGGGCGGTCCTTGTGTCTGCACGGCAACACGCAGTTCGCCGCGCTTGGTGATTTCGTCGAGTGTTCCGGCGCTGGCCGCGGTGGCGAGTCCAGCAAGCGCAAGTCCGGCGATGAAAAGTCTGGCAATCTTCATTCTGGTATTCCTCCCTGTTGTTGTTTGCCCGCGGCTTCCCTTGGGCGCTTTTTTGAGCGGCGGCGCCTTTTGCCGGCGGGCCGTTCGAAAATCCTCAGTCCCAGGCCACGGTCTCGGCAACCATGATGCCGCGCCTGGCCAGTTCGTCGAAGAAGGCTTCGTCGGGCACGTCGAGCAGCGGGTTGAGCAGGCCGGCCTTGCTGATGTCGCGCCGCGCCAGCATCTGCGCCACGATGCTGGCGGGGTAGCCGACACCGAGGCTCATGCCGAACAGGCCCGACGCCAGGTCGCGCTCGATGACCAGATCGGATGTCACGGTCTTGGTCCGGCCGCCTTCGAGGCCGGAAAAGACATTGCGCATCACGCAAAGGTCCTTTTCGCCGGGGCCATATTGCAGTTGCGGCCCGAGCAGCCGGCCGAGGAATTCGCGCGGGCTGCTGGAGGTGCCGGGCACCTTGTCTTCCGAGAGGAAGCCAAGCTCCTTCAGCGGCGCCCAGAAGGCCGACCATCCCGGCCAGCGCAGCGTGTAGCGGCCGGAGCGGCGCAGCCCTTCTGCCGCGGGAAGCATCTCGACATAATGCAGCGCATCGCCATTGGGGAAGGCTTCCAGCCGGCCGAGGCCGGCAACCTCGATCTCGTGGATGAAAGAACTGTCATGCTGGCGGGCGGCGGGCACTTCGACGCGCTTGCCGTCCTCGATCATCACGCTGTCGCGGTTCTGGCTGACCAGGACCATGTCGAAGTTCCAGCTCACCTTGTAGCAAAGCGGCTTGGCCATCGCTTTCGGTTCGGGGATGCCGCCGCAATAAGAATCGATCGCGGTGATGGTGTCGAACTGCCTTGCGGCGCGGGCGTAGAGCACGAGGTCGATGCCGGGGTCGAGCCCGCACTCGGTCATAACAGACACGCCGGCCCGTTCGGCTTCCGGCGCCAGATCGGCGATGGCCTTGCCGTAATTGGTGGTGACCAGCGGCGTGCGGGTGGCGATGGCGGCTTGCACTGCCTCGCGCATCAGCGGCTGCGGCAACAAATCGATGACGGCGTCGGCATCGGCCAGCACATCGGCAAGCGCCGGGCCGATTGAGCCCTCGGGCACCACGAAGCGCACGCGGGAAAGGTCGGTCAGATCAGCCAGCCGGGCCGCGCCGTCCGGCGCGGTATCGACGCAGATCACCTCCTCGACACCACTGGCGACGAGATCGGCGATGGCCGCCCGGCCTTGCAGGCCGAGGCCACCGAGAACAGCGATCTTCATACCGGCTCCTTGCGATCATCAGACCAGCAGCCTTCGGGCAGGCTGACCCATTTGTTGCAGGACGCCATGACGACGAAGGTCTCGCTGCGCACGACCTCGCCCGGCTCGCCGGCGCCGGGGATCAGCTCGCTGGTGACGCGGTAGAGGTCGGCGACGTCACCGGCCACCGTCACGTCGACGATGATGTCGAAGCGCCCGGTGACCACCGAAGCCGAGTTGACGAAGGGCAGTTCGGAAATGCGCTGCGCCAGTTCGCGGGCCCGGCCGCGTCCCTGGGCATTGATGCCGACAATGGCCGAGATCAGCTCGGGCCGCTCGGTGAGGTTCAGCAGCCCGACGATCTTGAGCAGATTGCGGTCGAGCAGGTTGCGCAGGCGCGAGCGCACCGTCGGCACCGAAATCGCCAAGATCTCGGCGAGCCGGTTGATGCCCGGCTGCGCGTCCTGCGACAGCTGTTTGACCAGCCGCCGATCGGTCAGATCGAGATGTTCCCGCAAAAGCCCTGTCTTTCATAAATGAGATAAATGAGCAGATTTTTCTTTCTTATGTGAAAAATACCTTATGGGCAATTTTTAATATCAGCAAGGCCTGTGTCGCCTCAGAGTCACGACCATCTCCTCATCCATGCAGGTAGGCGGGACAAAGCGCTTGGTGGTGGACCTATCGAAGCCGCCGCACGGGCCGGCCTCGGGGCGCGGTGCAAAGGCTAGGAGGGCGGGGTCTTCCCGCTTTACTTTTGCATCTTCGAATTCAAGAGGGTCAGGCGAGCTCGGTGGGCTCGGGCGTGGCGCGCAGGCGACCGATATCGCGCAGGGGCGGCGCACCGAACAGGCGGGCATATTCACGGCTGAACTGGGACGCGCTTTCGTAGCCGACGGAGAAGGCGGCGCCGGCCGCATCGCCTGACGTGGCGAGCAGGCGCCGGCGCGCTTCATTGAGGCGGATGCGCTTCTGGTACTGGATCGGCGTCATCGCCGTGACCGCCTTGAAGTGGCGGTGGAACACCGAAGCGCTCATGCCGGCTGTCCGGGCGAGATCCTCGACGCGGAACGGTTCGGCATAGTGGTCGCGGATCCAGCCCAGCGCGCGGCGAATCTGCGACAGGCGGCTGTCGGCGCCGGCAATCTGGCGCAGCATGGCGCCTTGCGGTCCCTGCAGCAGCCGAAACAGGATTTCGCGTTCGAGCAACGGCGCCAGCACAGGGATTTCGGCCGGATGATCGATGAGCTCGATCATGCGCAGCCACGCATCGACCAGCGCCTTGTCGGCCCGGCTAACGGCAAAGCCATGGCCGATCGGCGCCTCGGCAACGGGCGGCATGTCGAGCAGTAGCGAGGCGATGAGCGTGGTGTCGAAGGCCAGGCTGACCGAGAGGTAGGGATGTTGCGGGCTGGCCTGCACAACCTTGCCGACGGCCGGCACCTCGACCGCGGCGATGAAGTAGCGGCCGGCATCGTAATGCAGCAGCTGATCGCCGATCATGACGGATTTGGCGCCCTGCAGGACCAGGCAAAGCCTTGGGTCGTAGAGCCCGAGCAACGGCCCGGTCGTCGCCTCGCCCTTCATGATGGCGACGCGGGGAATGCCGGTTTCGGTCAGCTTGCCGCGCGCATGGCGCATCACCAGCGCTTTGAGGTCGTCGAGCGATTTCATCACAGCCTGTAGATCGCATCGGCGCGGCCGGCAATCAAGCTCCAGGCAGGAATAGGCAAGAACTCACCAGTTTTCGGCACGCGGCGGCCAGTGGTCCGCCCCATCTCTGCCGCAGACGGATCAAACTGGAGATGGAAATGACCGACAAGACAGCATTGGTGACCGGCGCCAACAAGAGCATCGGCTACGAAACCGCGCGCCGGCTGGGCGAAGCCGGCTACAGGGTTTGGCTGGGCAGCCGCGACAGGGAGCGCGGCGAAGCGGCGGCAGCCGAGCTCAGGCAGAAGGGCCATGACGTGCGCGTGCTGGATATCGATGTCGCCAGCGACGCCAGCGTCGAGGCGGCCGCCACGCGCGTTTTGCAGGAGGACGGACGTCTCGATGTGCTGGTCAACAATGCCGGCGTCCTCGGCTCGATGCTCGCTCCCAGCGAAGAGCCCATAACCATCATCAAGGATGTCTACGAGGTCAATGTGTTTGGCCCGATCCGCACCACTCAGGCCTTCCTGCCGCTGCTCAAGGCAGCTCCGCGCGCCAATGTGGTGATGGTTTCCAGCGGACTGGGGTCACTCGGGGGCTTGACCGATCCGGCCAGTGAATTTTATTCGATCAATATCCTTGGCTACAACAGCTCCAAGACGGCGCTCAACGCCGCCACCGTTGCCTTCTCGAAGGAGCTTGCCGCGGCGGGCATCAAGGTCAATTCGGCCGATCCCGGCTATACCGCGACGGACTTCAACGGACACAGTGGCTACCGCACGGTGGGGCAGGCGGCCGAGATCATTGTTCGCCTGGCGACCCTGGATGAGAACGGTCCGACCGGCGGCTATTTCTACGATGAGGGTCCGTTGCCCTGGTGAGACCCGGCAAGCGGCCCGTTTCGGCTCAACCTAGCGACGCGGCCAGCAATTTCGCTTGCGGCGTCAGCTCGTCGAAGCTGCGGGCGCACAAATTGAGCTGGCGGGTCGCCCAGTCGTCGGTCAGCCGCAGGCTGCGTAGCGTGCGGGCCGAGCGGCGCGCCGCACTTTCCGGGACGATGGCGATGCCGGCGCCTTGCGCGACCAGCCGGCAGACATTGTCGAGGCCGGGCACGCGGATGCGGATGTGCAGATGGCCGCCAAGCCGGGCGGCCTGGCGGGTGATATGCTCCTGCAGCGCATGGCCGAGGCTGAGACCGACAAAGGATTCGCTCAGGATGTCGGCGAGGCTGACGGCATGCAGGCCGGAGAGGCCCGGCCAGTTCCGCGCGGTGATCACCACCAGCCGGTCGATGAAGAACGGTCTTTGCTCGAGATGCGCAAGACCGGCCCAGGTCGCGGCGATGCCGAGATCGGCGGCGCCGCTCGCCACCGCCTCGGCGATCTCGTGGCTGGGGCGTTCGTCGAGATCGATGTCGATGCCGGGATGCGCCACCAGGAAGGCGGGCAGGATGTCGCGCAGCAGCTCGGCCGTGGCGGCGGTGTTGGCCATCAGCCGCACGCGGGCGCGCAGGCCGCCGGCATAGGCGCCGAGATCGCCGGCCATCGCTTCGATCTGGTTCTGCACGGCGCGCGCATGGTGCAGCAGCGCCTGGCCGGCGGCCGTCGGCACCACGCCGCGGCGGCGGCGCTCCAAAAGCGGCGCGCCGAGCCGCTCCTCCATGCCCTTGATGCGGGCGCTGGCGGAAGCCAGCGCCAGCCCGGCGAGTTCGGCGCCATGGGTGATGCTGCCGCGCTCGGCCACCAGCAGGAACAGCCGGAGATCGGTGAGATCGAAGCGCATCTTTTAGTTCCCTGCAAAACAATCCGGCAGTTCGGAAAGCCGGCTGACTCCCTACAACAGCCTTCGTCCTGGCCGAAGGCTGACAGCGCAACTTCCACATTGTGCGCGAGCCGCATGTCCGTCAAATCGTTTACGACGGAGATATGCGATGAGCGACAAAGCACCAGGCCGGTTTGGCATCCTTGAAAGCGCGGCGATCGTGCTGGCCGTTGCCGTGGCCACGCTTGCCATGGCGCAGCCGCAGCCCGGGTTGCGGGGATGTACGACAAGGGCGGCTTCAACCAGCCCCGATGCCGCGCCGGCGAAACCCAGACCCGATGCCGACGCGACGGACATGCTGCTGCATGACTGATCGCGTAGTGAAGGTGCGGTCATGCTGAGTGCCGGGATCGCGGCCTGGATCGGTGCCGTCTTTCTCGCCGCGGGCTTCGTCAAGGGCGTGGTCGGGATGGGGCTGCCGACCGTGGCGATGGGATTGCTGGCGGTGACGATGCCGCCGGCCGAGGCCGCCGCCTTGCTGTTGATCCCGTCCTTGGTCACCAACCTCTGGCAGTTGTTTACCGGCCCCTCTTTCGGCGGCCTCGTCAAGCGGCTGTGGACGATGATGACCGGCATCATGCTGGGCACCGTCGCCGGGGCAGGGGTGCTCGCCGGCGCACATGCGGGCGCGGCGTCGGCAGGGCTTGGCGGAGCGCTGGTGCTTTATGCCATTCTCGGCCTGCTCAAGCTTGGTTTCGCTACGCCGGCGCGCCACGAGGCCCTGATGTCGCCGCTGGTCGGCGTGGCGACCGGGCTGGTCACCGGCGCCACTGGCGTCTTCGTCATCCCGGCAGTGCCCTATCTGCAATCGCTGCGGCTGGAGAAGGAAGATCTCATCCAGGCGCTCGGCCTGTCCTTCACCGTCTCGACGTCGGCCCTTGCCATCGGCCTGTTTCGGGCGGGTGCTTTGGTGTCGCCGACGGCGCAACTGATGGGGTCGATCCTGGCACTGCTGCCGGCGCTGGCCGGCATGTTCATCGGCCAGGCGCTGCGCCAGGCGATGAGCGTCGAGACGTTTCGGACGGTGTTCTTTGTCGGGTTGTTGGCGCTGGGGGTGTATCTCGCGCTGGAGGCGCTGCGTTAGGAGCCTGGACGGCCGTGACGGTTTTGCTGCGCGGCAATTCTCAGCCGAAACTTGCCCTGACATCAGCGAGCGTGACCATGAGTGTCAGTGGATCGAGCGGCGAAGGTTCGAACCCGACAGCTACATAGAAGGTCCGGGCATCCTCGGATATCGCATGGACCAGAATGCCTCGGATCCCCAGGATTTCAGCGGCCTGGAGTATTCGTAGACCGGCATCCCTCACCAGCGCACGGCCGATGCCCCGACCGTGATGCACCTGATCGACCGCCAGCCTGCCCAGCACCGCAACCGGGATTGGGTCGGGCATGTTGCGCCGGAATCGACCGGGAGCTTCGACCATCTTCACGCCACCGCTGGCAATGGCGTAGTAGCCGATGGCACGATTGCCTTCGCAGGTCACATAGGTTCGCGACGCACCGCCCGCCTGATTGGTCCGGGCACGTTTCTTCAGCCAATCGTCGAGCGAGGGTATGCCCGATGAGAATTCGCCGAGTTCGTGATGATCGGCGAGCGGTACCGGAGCCGACAGGCTCACGCGGCGTCCCAGGGAGCCTTTGTTGTCATCGTGCGGCGCAATCGATCGTTTGGTTGCGGCGGCGCGTCGAGGCGTGCCAGAAACGCGGCGTAGACGTCCGGCTCGACGGTAAACACCAGACGGTTGAGCAATGCTTCCTCAGCGGCGCGTTGCGACGCTTCGAGCATGAAGTCGGTGCGATTCTTGCCGAGTAGTTCTGCTGCCCGATCGATCAGGTTGCGAACTTCCGGCTTGACGCGGATATTGAGCGGAACGCTCTTCGGCAACGGATGATGCGACGTCGGCATGGATAGCTCCTTCTTCGCGCAAGCATAGCAGATCGTAATGACAATGTCATTACGATCTATCGGAGAGCCAGAGGCTCCATCGAGACGCCGACCTGCGGGCACCCTCATTCGGCAATCGACCTGATAACCCTGGCCGGGTTGCCGCCGACAAGCGTGTTCGCGGGAACGTCCCTGGTCACCACCGAGCCAGCCGCGACGACGGCGTTTTCGCCCACCGTCACGCCGCCGATGACCGTCGCGCCGGCGGCGATCCAGACGTTGCGTTCGATGACGATCGGCTTTGCGGTGGTGAAGGCGCGCCGCCGCGCCGGCTCGAGCGGATGGCCTGAGGTGATGAGGCTGACATTCGGTCCGATCAGCACATCGTCGTCAATGTCGAGCCCGCCAAGATCATAAAACGTGCAGTTCTGATTGATGAAGACATTGCGGCCAATGCGGGTATCGGCGCCGCCGGTCGCGTAGAAAGGCGGGATCAGCAGAAAACCGTCATCCACTTGTCTGCCGATGAGGTCGCTGAACAGGGCGCGGACTTCGGCTGCGTCGTTGAACGTCAGACGGTTGAGACGGGTGGTGATCGCCATCGCCCGCTTGACCTCTGCCAGCATGGCCGCCGATTCCGCCGTTCTTCCGGGGATTATCCTGGTGTGACGGTCATCGACCATTCGTTGCTTTCCTCCGGGCACGGCCGAACGAATTTTGGCGCGTCCGCGCCGGGAGCGCCCTGGTTGTCTATTCGAGCATGATTCCGAAAGCCGGTTCCAACTAGGAGAACGTCTTACCGAACCACCAGCACCGGGATTGCGGTGTAGGACAGCACTTCCGCCGTCTGGCTGCCGAGAAGCAGCTTGCCCAGTCCGCGGCGGCCATGCGAGGCCATCACGATCAGGTCGCAGCCTCGCGCCTGCGACAGTTCGAGGATCGCTTCGGCAGGCCGTTTGTCCTCGACATGGACCACTTCGGCGGACACGCCGGCGGCATCGGCCGATGCCTTGCACTTGGCCAGAACCTCCTTGCCGTATTTGCGCGCCTCTTCCTGGTAGACGGCCAGTTCATCGCCGGCGGCAAAGCCGGCCATGGCGCCGCCCCAGGCGAAGATCGGGAATTGTTCCGAGACGGTGACGAAGGTGACGGTGGCACCGATGCCTTTTGCCAGGGTGAGGCCATGGGCAACGCCCTTGTCGGCCAGTTCCGATCCGTCGGTGGCGATGAGCAGATGTTTGTACATGATGATCTGACCTGTTGTGCAAGGGCGGTGCCCTCGGGGTGGCGGGAGCCTTGGTGCGGCTCGTCCTGATATAGTTGTGCCAGCGGGCTCCTCACAGGGCCAGTGTCATGTGGATCAAGGATGGGTGGAGGTGGCCCAATGGTCGGCCTTGGCGCTGCCCCTCATTGCCCTGCCGGGCATTCGTCACTCGAAAGCCAAGCAATTGGCTTATCGTCCGCTTTGCGGCGCTCCTCAGCTTGGCGCATGCATTGTCTTGTGCTGCGCTGGTCGACCCCCACTCCGTCTCGGCTTCGCCGAGCCACCTGCCGGGGCGAGCCACGGGTCTCGCCCGTCCTTCGGACCCCCCGATCGACGGGGTAGAGGAAGGGCGCCAAGCTTTTTGCCGTCAACGCTTTTTCAACGGGGCTCCCTTCCTTTCCCTCCGGAGGGGGAAAGGTGGCGCTGCGAAGCAGCGACGGATTGGGGGAACCACGTGGCAATCGGGCCTCGGGCTGACCAGTCAATCACAGAAGATGTGTGCATGGCGTAGCCGTTTACGGGGAGAAGATGGCGGCAGCCAGATGAAGGGCGGCGCCAACGCTCGAATTTATCAATTCAGACCAAGCGATTGCCAATCAGCCGATGCAGCCTTCCAGGATCGCACACTTTCAGCATCACCCCGAATTCCCCTTTCGGCAACCGTCCTCTAAGGTGCCGGCGGCATCGAAAGGCATCCCATGAGCGCATTACCCCAAATCCATCTGGTCCGGCATGGCGAGACGGCATGGAGCCTTTCGGGGCAGCATACCGGGCGCACCGACATGCCGTTGACGCCGGCCGGCGAGGCCGCCGCCCGGGGCGTGGCGGAGCGGCTGAAGGGCCTGTCGTTCTCGGCGGTTTGGTCGAGCCCCTCGCAGCGCGCCTACAACACCAGCGTGCTGGCCGGCTTTGGCGCGACAAGCGTCAGAAACGACGATCTGCAGGAGTGGGACTACGGCGCCTATGAGGGGCGCACCACCAAAGAGATCCTGGCCGAGCGGCCGGGCTGGAACGTGTTTCGCGACGGCTGTCCGCAAGGCGAGATGGCGGCCGATGTCGGCGCCCGCGCCGACAGGGTTATCGCCGCATTGCGCAAGGCCAATGCCGACATACTGATTTTCTCCAGTGCGCATTTCCTGCGCGTGCTCACCGCCCGCTGGCTCGGCCTGCCGCCGGAGGGCGGGGCGCTGTTCGTGCTCGATACGGCCAGCATCAGCGTGCTCGGCTACGAGCATGATCCGAGCGAGCCGGTCGTGCGCAAGTGGAATATGAAGTAGGGTAGCGACAACGCTGGCGCGAACGCCCCCTCGCGTTCGTCATCCTAGGGTCTGCGCCGCGTCGCTTCGCTCCTTGCTGCGCCCTAGGATGACGAACGCGTTGGGTGAGCTCGCTAATTTCCGATGCAGGTGCTGACCAACTCGAAACCCCGCGCCACCGCCTCCTACTTGTCGAACTTGCGGATCGCCTCTGCCGTCACCGGCGTGAAGAAATTCACCAGATTGCCGTCGGGGTCGCGAAACAGCAGCGAGCGGTTGCCCCAGGGCATGGTGGTCGGCTTCTGCACGGTCGTGTCCCTGATGAAATCCGACAGCCTGGCGAATTCGGCATCGACGTCGCCGACGCGGAATTCGAGGATGGCGGTGCGGTTGTCGGCGGGGCGGGCGATGTCGCCGCCGAACAGCATCAAGGTGCGCGTGCTGCCGATCGCCAGCGTGCAGGAAGGTGTTGCGAGTTCCGCGAAGTCCTCGGTGTAGACCGTGACCGGCATGCCGGTGATCTCGCCGTAGAAGCGCACGAGGCGCTGAACGTCCGAGGTGATGATGCGGACAGAGACGAAATTCATCGCAGGGCTCCTTGATCGCTGAAGCCGCGTGCGGGCTCCCGACCGATCCATAGCCCAGACCTCCTGCCAGCTTTCTGTCAGGAGAGAGATGCGATGATTACACTTCCTGCTCGGACCAGCTCTCCTGCACCATTGGCGGCAGGCCGAAGGCGGCGAACAGGCCGGGACCGAGCGGGGCGACATAGACCGTCAGCGAGGCGATGGCGCCATCGGACGGCTCGATGACATGCAGCGATTGCGCGCGCCATTCCGGCTCCTGATGGCGGCGGGCGTAGAGGGCGACGGCAGGCTGGCCGTTGGCCCGCGTCGCCACGGCGCGATAGCCGGCGTAATTGCTCCACACGGTCTTGAAGAAACCATGGATTGCGTGGCGTCCCCGGTACCAGTCGCGCCAAGGCGGCATGTGGTAGCTGGCGTCCTCACGCAGCAATGCGACGAAGCCGTCGAGATTGGCGGCCTGCCAAGCCCTGACATAGCGTTCGAGCAGCAGGCTTTCCTGCGGGTTGGGCTGCGATCGCTGCAAGGGGCGTCCTGCGGGATAGTGCTGCGCCAGGGTCACGCGCGCCCGCTGCAGGGCGCTGTTGACCGAGGCGGCCGAGCCGCCCAGCAATTGCGCGGTCTCCAGCGCCGACCAGCCCAGCACGTCGCACAGCAGAAGGGCTGCGCGTTGCCGGGGCGGCAGCAATTGGATGGCGGCGACGAAGGCCAGCCGTACGGCTTCGCTGGTCTCGTAGCGCGCATCCGGGCCGGGCTCGCCGTCGACAAGGTCCGGCAGCTCGGCGTCGGGGTAAGGCTCCAGCCAGGAAAGCTCGGCGGCTGGCCCGGCGGCGGCACGCCCTTCTGTCGGCGGCCGTGCGGGTTCTCCGAGAATGCGATGCGCTGTGCCCCGCGCCTTGATGGCGTTGAGGCAGGCGTTGGTGGCGATGGTGTAGAGCCAGCCGCGCGGCGAGCCGCGCCCGTCGAATTGCGCGCGGCCGCGCCAAGCCTTCAGCAACGTCTCCTGGACGAGATCGTCGGCCTCGTGCAGCGAGCCCATCATCCGGTAGCAATGCAGTTTCAGTTCGCGGCGGTGGGTCGCCGTCAGGCGCTCGAAGGCAGGCCGATCGAGGATCGGCCCGCCTGTCGGGCTCAGCGGCTCAAGCGGGCCGGGAGCGTCTGTCATGTCGAGCCTGCCATGCGCAATTCGCCTTGCATCCTGCGCGCCTCATGCCGCCGCCGCAAGGCCGCTGCCGCTCACCGTGAAGGCGGTGCCCTGCACCTTGCCGCCGGCCAGCGCCACCACGGCGCGTCCGACGTCGGCGGGCGTCTGCACATCGCTCATGCTGGCCAGGAAATCCGCCGGGCTGATGCCGAGATAGGCGGAAATGCCTAGAATGCCGCGCTGGCCGACGCCGGTGCCGGTCATGATGCGCATCGGCGCCAGCGCCATGAAGCGCAGGCCAAGGCCCAGCCTGTCGGCCTCCTTCTGGCTGTGGGCGGCCAGGAACATCTGCATTTGCTTGGCGCCGGAATAGCCGCCGGAGTTCGGCGGTCCGCCGCTGAATGCCGCGCCGCTGGAGATCAGCACCACGCGGCTGCCCGGCTTCAACCGGCCCTGCAGCGCTGCCCTGCAGAACAGGAACGATACCTTGACGTCCGTCTCCCAATTCGCCGAGAAATCGTCCCAGCTCTGGTCCTGGATGGAGGCCGACGGAGCGTAGGCGCCGGCGCAGATCACCAGCACGTCGGGCTGCATGGCGGCAAACACCGCGTCGGGCGCGGTGTCCTGCGTGGCGTCGGCGGCAAGCGTCTTCACGCCTGACGCCTCCCAGGAGAGCTCCTTCAAAGCTTCCGTGCCGCGGGCGACGGCAAGCACGGTTGCGCCTTCGCCGAGCGCAGCTTCCACGATCGAGCGCCCGACACCCCGGCTGCCTCCGACCACGACGACATTTTGTCCTTTCAACGATTGCATGGATCACCTCGCTTTTCCGGCCCGGAGGATTCCGGCGCCTGTAGGTGAAGACAGCGCGGATGAGCGGAAATCATCGGTGGGGGGTGAAAATAATCTGTCGCGGGCGGCCTGCTGGGCGTTCCCATTTGGGTAGCGTCTCAGTTTGAAATTCAGAAATCGTCGGTCGCGTTTGAAGCTGTAGGCGATACCGCCTATGCTTAGCGGAAGCATGGAGCCGTCTCGGCAATGGATTTCGTCCTAAAGTTTCTTTATCGCCCGCCTGGCGCGTCGGCTAGCAAGTACACTCATAGAGTGCCCATATCTGCGCCCGATAGGTCGGTGGCAATTGCCAAGGCTTGCGAGATAGTGGAACAGGACACGTCACAGTCAGACGGAGCGATGTTGTTTGTCGTGGGCGGTGATGTCGTTTGGATTTCAGAGGGCGGACCTAAGGGCTAGAAGCGCGCCGCAGACGTGATCGGCAATGCCGTCCGTGTCATCCGCATTACTACCGGCGGACAACCCCAACGACGTCACCGTGACGCATGATTTCGCCAATGTCGCCGAGGCGCAGGCCTTCATCAAAAACCCAAAATTGAAAGAGGCGATGGCGAGCGCCGGCGTGGTCGGTGCGCCAAGCATGTGGATCACCAACAAGGCCTGATCGACGTCTCCAACTCTGACTGACAGTGCTGCATGGCCAGGCCCGCTTTCTGCCTGGCGGGCGGGACGCTTGCTCAGCCCGCCAGCAGCGCCAGCTCCTCCGCCGTCAAATGCCGCGCCGTGCCCTTGGCGAGGTCGCCTAGAGGCAGCCGGCCGATGGCGATGCGGATGAGGCGCTTGACCTCGATGCCGTGTGCGGCGAGCAGGCGGCGGATGTGGCGGTTGCGGCCCTCGTCGAGCACGATCTCCAGCCAGGCAGTGCGGCCGCCGCTGCGCAAGAGCGCGATCGAATTGGCGGTCAGGGTCTCACCATCGACGGTGACGCCCGCGCGGAGTCTGTCCAGCATCTCGGTATCGGGCACCGTGCCGACCTGCACATGATAGGTCTTGGGCAAATGCGAGGCCGGGTCCATCAGCCGGTTGGCGAAATGCGTGTCGTTGGTCATCAGCAGCAGGCCTTCGCTCGCCTTGTCGAGGCGGCCGACCGGCGAGACGAAGGGCAGATCGAGCCCTCCCAGGCAGGCATAGACGGTGTCGCGCTGCTGCGGGTCGTCGCGGGTGGTGACCAGCCCGCGCGGCTTGTTGAGCATGACATAGACCTTGCGCTCGGCAACCAGCTTTTCGCCATCGACGGCGATGCGGTCGCGGTTCAGGTCGACGCGCCGCGCGGCATCGCGCACCACCTTGCCGCCGACGCGCACGCGCCCCTCGGCGATCAGCACCTCGGCCTGCGTGCGCGAGCACAGGCCGAGCTTTGACAGCGCGCGGTTGAGGCTGACGCCTGCGCTTGCCGGCCTGCCGGTGGGTGGTGGTCGTGATGCCATTCTGTCTGGGTCGCTGCGTTGTATCGGACAAATGGCATGGGAGGCGCGGGAATCGCAAGGCTGCGCAATCGCTCGGCACAACGAGCGGCTGGGCCATTAGCCGGCCGCCTACACCGCGGTCCCGACCAGCGCGCCGATGCCGGCGGTGAGCGCCATGGCAAAGGCGCCCCAGAAGGTCACCCGCAACGTTGCGCGAAGGATGTTGGCGCCGCCCGCCTTGGCGCCGATGGCGCCCAGCAGGGCAAGGAAGAGCAGGGACGCAAGTGAGACCGCCAGCACCAGCATGGGGGCCGGCGACACCAGCACCATGAGGAGCGGCATCGCCGCGCCCACGCTGAAGGTCGCCGCCGAGGTCAGCGCCGCCTGGATCGGCCGCGCCGTGGTCATTTCCGAAATGCCGAGTTCGTCATGGGCATGCGCGGCCAGCGCATCCCTGGCCATCAGCTGGTCGGCGACCTGGCGGGCCAGGTCCGTCTCCAGCCCGCGCTTGACGTAGATCTGCGCCAGCTCCTCGCGTTCGAATTCGGGCTGGGTCTTGAGTTCCTGGCGTTCGCGGGCGAGGTCGGCATTCTCGGTGTCCGACTGCGAGCTGACCGAGACATATTCGCCGGCAGCCATCGACATGGCGCCGGCCACCAGGCCGGCAATGCCGGCGACCAGAACCTGAGAGGCCGGCGCGGCGGCCGACGCCACGCCGACGATCAGGCTCGCGGTCGAGACGATCCCGTCATTGGCTCCCAGCACGGCGGCGCGCAGCCAGCCGATGCGCGACACCTGGTGGTTTTCGACATGCAGGCGACTCATGCTTTTCTCCTGATCTTGCCTTCGAGTTTCGTGGCCGCGGCGACCGTATTGGAAATCGTGCCGTACTTGCGGACATTCTTGTGCAGCAGCTCCAGTCGCTGGTCGGTTTCATCGGTGTCGACGACAAGCTCGTAGTCGATGGAGGCAATCCCCGGCGGGCTGTCACGCCGAACGGCATGCAATGCGACCCTGACGCCGCGCAGCTTGAAACCGAGCATCGGCGTGACGCGCTCGATGCCCTTGATCATGCACGCGGCGATAGCCGCCAGAAGCAGCTCGGCCGGATTGAAGGCGTCGGCCCGGCCCTCGAGACTGGTGTCGAGAACGAGTGCGGTGTTCTTGGTCGTGGCCACGCTGCCTCGCGCATCGGTCCGCTCTGCTTCAACGCTGTATTCGAACATGGTGCCATCTGCCTTGCCGTCCGCGCGGCGGGCGCCGTTCGGGTGTTTCTAGGCTCTTTTCAGCAACGCGGTTTGATCCAGGTCAGAATCCGGTCGCTCTGTTCCCGTTCACGTGCGCAGCACCCGGTAGATCGCGGGGATGACCAGCACCGTCAGCAGCGTCGAGGAGGCCAGGCCGAACAGCAGCGAGATCGCCAGCCCCTGGAAGATCGGATCGGTCAGGATCACCGCCGCGCCGATCATGGCGGCAAGTGCGGTGAGCAGGATCGGCTTGAACCGGATCGCGCCGGCCTCGATCAGGACCTCGCGCAACGGCCTTTCGGGTGACGCCGCGTGGCGGATGAAATCGACCAGCAGGATCGAATTGCGCACGATGATGCCGGCCAGTGCGATGAAGCCGATCATCGAGGTGGCGGTGAACGGCGCGCCGAACAGCCAGTGTCCGCCGAGGATGCCGATGAAGGTCAGCGGGATAGGCGTCAGGATCACCAGCGGCACCTTGAACGAGCCGAACTGGGCGACGACCAGGATGTAGATGCCGAGCAGGGCGACGCCGAAGGCAGCGCCCATGTCGCGGAAGGTCACCCAGGTGACTTCCCATTCGCCGTCCCACAAAAGCGTCGGCCGGCTTTCATCCTCCGGCTGGCCATGCAGCGAGATCGCGGGCTTTTGCAGTCCGGTCCAGTCCTGCGCGTCGATGGCCTTGCTGACGGCCAGCATGCCGTAAAGCGGCGCCTCGAAGCTGCCGGCAAGCTCGGCCGTCACCATTTCGGCGGCGCGGCCATTGTGCCTGAACACCGGGAACGAAGCGCGCTCCGGCGTCACCCGCACGACATCGCCGAGTTCGACCACGCCGCGGTCGCCGGGCAAGACATTGGCCGGAATGGGCGTGGTCAGGAAGCGCTCGTCGAGCGTCCTTTCACCCTTCGGCCGTTCGATGCGGATCGGGATCGGCTGGCGGCCACCGCCGCGATGCGAATAGCCGACGGTCTTGCCGCCATTGAGGATGGCGAGCGTGTCGAAGACGTCGCTTTCCTCGACATGGAAGAACTCCGCATCGTCGGTGGAAATCGTGGCGCGCAGCCGGCGTGCCGGCTGTCCCCAGGAGTTGTCGACGTCGACGATGAAGGGCACGGAGCGGAACGCCGTTTCGATCTTTTCGGCAACCTTGCGGCGCGTCTCGCCGTCGGGTCCGTAGACCTCCGCCAGCAGTGTGGCCATCACCGGCGGGCCGGGCGGCGGCTCGACCACCTTCAGGCTGGTGCCTTCCGGCACCGGGATCGTGGCGATGCGCTGGCGCACGTCGAGCGCGATCTCGTGGCTGGACCGGGTACGGTTCGCTTTCGGCAGCAGGTTGAGCGCCACGTCTCCCTGCTGCGGCTCGGTGCGCAGGACGGCATGGCGGACCAGGCCGTTGAAATTGAAGGGCGCCGCCGTTGCGGCGTGTGTCTGGACCGATCGAACCTCCTTCAGCTCGAGAACCCTGGCGGCGACGGCCTGCGCCACCGCATCGGTCGCCTCGACGGACGACCCTTCCGGCAGGTCGATGGTCACCGACAATTCGGACTTGTTGTCGAAGGGCAGGAGCTTGACCGTGACATGCTGCGTGTAGAACAGCGTGAGCGAGCCGAGCGTCAGCACGCCGACGGCAAGCAGGAAGGCCCAGCTCGCCTTCTTCGAGGCCAGGATGGGCCGGGCGACGGCGGTGTAGGCGCGGCCGAGCGGACCGCCATTGCCATGGTCCCCGTGGGCATGCACCGGCGCCCGTCCGGCGAGTTTGAGCATCAGCCACGGCGTCACCATCACCGCGACGAAGAAGGAGAAGATCATCGCCGCCGAGGCATTGGCCGGGATCGGGCTCATATAAGGCCCCATCATTCCCGAGACGAACAGCATCGGCAGCAGTGCGGCGACCACGGTCAAGGTGGCGACGATGGTCGGGTTGCCGACTTCGGCCACCGCCTCGATCGCCGCCTGCCGGCGGTCGCGCCCGCCGCCCATGGCCCAGTGGCGCGAGATGTTCTCGATCACCACGATGGCGTCGTCGACGAGGATGCCGATGGAAAAGATCAGCGCGAACAGCGAGACGCGGTTCAGCGTGTAGCCCATGACGCGCGAGGCAAACAGCGTGAGCAGGATGGTCACCGGAATGACGACGGCCACGACCATGGCTTCGCGGCGGCCGATGGCGACCCAGACCAGCACGATGATCGAGATCGTCGCCAGGCCGAGATGATAGAGAAGCTCGTTGGCCTTGTCGTTGGCGGTCTCGCCGTAGTTGCGCGTCACGTCGATCGCGATATCGCCCGGGATCAATCCGCCCTGGAGCAGGGCGACCCGGTGCAGGATGGCGTCGGCGACGGCGACCGCGTTCGAGCCGGCGCGCTTGGCGATGGCGAGCGTGACCGACGGCACACGCTCGACGCCAGCGCCAGCCCTGGTGACCGTCGACACCAGCGCATCACCGGTGTCGGTGGCGAAGGCGACGTCGGCGACGTCGCGGACATAGACGGGGCGGTTGTCGCGCGAGGTCAGGAGCAGGTTGCCGATCTGGTCGGGCGAGGCCAGCGTTTCGCCGGCGACGATGTCGATCTGCTCGCCCTTGTCGCGCACGCGTCCGGCGGGAAAGGCCTTGTTGGCGCCCGACACCTTGGCGGCGAGCTGCTGCAGCGTGACGCCGTAAAGGGCGAGCTTTTCCGGGTTCGGGTTGACGCGGATGATCTCTCCGGTGTCGCCGACCAGATAGGTCAGGCCGACATTGTCGATCTTGGCGATCTCGGTGCGCAGTTCGCGCGCGATGCGGGTGAGGTCGTTGGCCGTCATGCGCGCGGCTGTCTCCGGCTTCGGCGACAGCGTCAGCGTGACGATGGCGACGTCGTCGATGCCGCGGCCGACGATCAGCGGCTCGGGCACGCCGACGGGGATGCGGTCCATGTTGGCGCGCACCTTGTCGTGGACGCGCAGCACGGCAGCGTCCGACGAGGTGCCGACGATGAAGCGGGCGGTGACCATCACCTGGTCGTCGCGGGTCTGCGAATAGACATGCTCGACGCCGTCGATGCCCTTGACGATCGTCTCCAACGGTTCGGTGATCAGCTTGACGGCGTCGTCGGCCTTCAGCCCGTCCGCGCGTACGAAGATGTCGACCATCGGCACCGAAATCTGCGGCTCTTCCTCGCGCGGCAGCGTGAGCAGCGCCACCAGCCCGAAGGCGAAGGCGGCGACCAGGAACAGCGGCGTCAGCGGCGAGGCGATGAAGGCCCGCGTCAGCGCGCCGGCGATACCGAACGAGGCAGGACCTTTCATGGCGTGATCACGACATCGCCGGCCGCGAGGCCTGTCAGGATCTCTAGATAGTCGCCGTCGGCGCGCCTGGTCCGCTCGCCGGTGACCACCGCGCGTTCGGCCTGTGTGCCGCCGGCGGCGACGCGCACGAAATCGATCCCTGAACGGGTCGCGATCGCCGACGCCGGCACCAGCAGCGCGGAGCGCTCGGCGACCGGCAGTTCGACCAGGACACGGGCATCGATGAAATTGGTATCGAGATTGCCGACCTCGACGTCGGCGATGACGCGGCCATTGTCGATCTGCGGATAGATCTTGGCGAGGCGGCCGGGGGCCTCCTTGCCGCCGGCATTGATGCGGATGGCGGCGCCCTCTTTCAGGGAGGCCGCGTACCGTTCCGGAACGGCCAGCCGCAGGAACACGCCGCCGCCTCCGATGGTGGCCACCACTTCACCGGCCATGATGACGGCGCCGCGCGTCACCGGCACGGTCAGCACGCGGCCATCGCCTGGAGCAAAGACATCGCCTTCGGCGCCCTGCTGCACGATCACCGAACGCTGCGCCTCGGTCGCGGCAAGCTGGCTGCGCGCGACGTCGACCTCGGTGCGCAGCTGGTCAAGACGCTGCGCGGTCATGACACCCTTGTCGACCAGCGTCTGGCCGCGCGCGAGTTCGGATTGCGCGGTGTCCAGCTGCGCCTGCAGCGCGCGCAACTGGGCGTCCAGCGCGGCGACCTGAAAGGCGATCTTGTCGTCCTGGACGGTGGCGATCTTTTGCCCCGCCTTGACCGCTTCACCCTCGGTGACCGCCAGGTCGACGATCAGGCCGCCGATGCGGGCGCGCGCCGGGACGGTGTCGCGCGCCTCGACACGGCCATAGACCGCTTTCCATTCGGTCACCGTCGTTGGCGCCAGTGTCAGCGTGCCGGCAAGCGCCGGAGAGGCCGCCAGCGACGCGGCGAACAAGAGAGACATGCGCATGCGGGTCCTCCTTAGAACGCGCATCCCGGCTTGACGCCGAGTTTGCGGAAGACCATCGCCGCCGGGCAAAAGCCGGTGAACGCCGACTGCAGCATGTTGAGCCCGACGAAGACCGTCAGCCAGACAAACAGCGGCGAGACAAGGGCGGTGAGTACGACGGACAGCAACACCATGATGCCGGCGAAAGCGAGAACGGAACGGTCGAGGGACATCGTCATCTCCATTTGTATATGATCATATCTAAATATATGTACATTATCGTTGGCCGCAAGAGGCGGTGCCAGATTTGCCGCCGGCGATTGCGGATCTTGGTTCCCGCCAACCGCCGTCCGCGAAAAGCCCGGCCACGGCGGCTTGCTCCGGTCAGGCTCCCGGGACATCCGCTGGCGCCTCGACCTTGATCTGCTTGAGCTTATCGATGCCCAGAGCCTGCAGCGCGAGGCGCTCGTAGAAGGGCTCCGACTTGCCGGCCCTTATCTTGTGCAGGAAATACTTCTCGAAACCGACCTTGGCGGTGTGTACCCATTTGCCGGAGGACGACCAGTTGACGTTGCGCGGCGGGATCTGCGGCTGCGCCACGAAGGCGACGCCGGAATCGCCGAAATCGGCGAGGCAGACCGCATTCCACGTGCCCTGGGCGTCAGGCTGCTTGCCCTCCACCAGCCGGCCGATGTTGCGTGCCGTCGCCGTCACCATGGATTCGATCATGAAGCCGGTCTTGGGCACGCCAACGGGGACCGGTGTCTTGCCGATCGGCGGGATGGCCACGCAGACGCCGACCGCGAATATTTCGGGGAACGCCGGGTTGCGCTGGTGCTTGTCGACAAGGATGAAGCCGCGCGGATTGGTGAGCCCCTCGATACCGCGCACCGCCGCCACGCCACGGAAGGCCGGCAGCATCATGGCGTAGGCATGCGGCAATTCATGCGCCTGCCTGACCGACCCGTCCTCGGCGATTTCCTGGACGAACATCTTGCCGGGCTCGACCTTGTCGACCTTGGCGTTGCAGATCCACTTGATGTGATGCTGGCGCATCTCGCTCTCGAGCAGACCCTTGGTGTCTCCGACGCCGTCGATGCCGAGATGGCCGATATAGGGTTCGGAGGTGACGAAGGTCATGGGCACGCGGTCGCGCACCCTGGCGTCGCGCAACGCCTTGTCGAGGATGAAGGTGAATTCGTAAGCCGGCCCGAAGCAGGACGCGCCCTGGACCGCGCCGATGACGACCGGGCCTGGCTTGGCGACGAGCGCGTCGAAGGCGGTCCTAGCCTTGAGCGCGTGATCGATGTGGCAGACGGACTGAGTGTTGTGCTCCGGTCCGAGGCCCTCGATCTCGTCGAAAGCGAGTTCGGGACCGGTGGCGATGACCAGATAGTCGTAGGAGACAGATGAGCCGTCGTTGAGTTCCACCGTGCGCTCGACCGGGTGGACACGCCTGGCTCCCTGCGGATGAAAACCGATCTTGCGCCGGGCCAGCACCGGAGCAAGGTCGATTTCGACCGCTCGCCTGTCGCGCCAGCCAACGGCGACCCAAGGGTTGGACGGCACGAATGAATAGTGGCTGCCATTGTTGACGACGGAAACCTGGTGGTCCCCGGCCAGTCCGTCGCGAAGCTCGTAGGCCATGATGGTGCCTCCCAGCCCGGCACCCAGGACGACTATATGCGCCATGCTCTTCCTCCATTGCGGCGTCGCTTTGGCGCAACGCCGACGCTGCTGATCCCGCGGGATTGGCTGATTTTGCGCCATTGTGGCGGGCTGCGACTTGATGCTGATCAAATGACGTTGACGGAGCGAAGCACCGGTATCGATCCATCGACTTGACAGGCAGCCGTGCCAGACTAATATTATTTATAACTCTTAATATGATAATGTGTTCATATGCGCAATATAAAAATAGCCGAACTGGACAAGCAGGCGCGCGAAGCGTCCGAACTGCTCGCCGCGATGGCAAATGAAAAACGGCTGATGATCCTGTGCCATCTGCTGGACGGCGAGACGAGCGTGAACGAACTGGCCGAACTGGTTGCGATGAACCAGTCGGCGCTGTCGCAGCAGCTTTCAAAATTGCGCGCGCTCAAGCTCGTGGACACGAGGCGCGACGCCCAGCAGGTCTACTACCGGTTGGCATCTGTGGAGGTCGAGCGAATCCTGCACACGCTTTACGGCATCTATTGCGATCCGCAGACGCGGATCGCCAGGGGCGGCAGCCGGTAGTCTGTCGACCGACGGCAGGAATGCCTTACGCCGCTTGCTCGGCTTCACTGCCGATGCCGTCCAGAACGGCGAGCGCGTCGGCCGGCAGCTCCAGTTCGGCCGCCGCCAGGTTTTCGCGGAGATGACCGACCGAGGAGGTGCCGGGGATCAGCAGGATGTTGGGCGCGCGGCGCAGCAGCCACGCGAGCGCCACCTGCATCGGGGTCGCGCCGAGTTTGCGGGCGACATTGGCCAGCGTGTCCGACTGCAACGGCGTGAAGCCGCCGAGCGGGAAGAACGGCACATAGGCAATGCCGGCCGCGGCAAGCTCGTCGATCAGCGCGTCGTCGTCGCGATGCGCGATATTGTACTGGTTCTGCACGCAGACGATATCGGCGATGCCGCGTCCTTGGGCGATCTGGGCCGATGTGACGTTGCTCATGCCGATATGGCGGATGAGGCCCTGGCGCTGCAATTCGGCGAGCGTGTTCAACTGCGGCTCGAGCGATCCTTCGGCGGGGCCGTGGATGCCATGCATGGAGCGCAGGTTGACGACCTCGATCACATCCAGCCCGAGATTGCGCAGATTGTCGTGCACGGCCTCGGTCAGCTCCTTGGGCGACATTGCGGGAAGCCAGGATGCATCGGCGCCGCGCCGGGCGCTGACCTTGGTGACGATGGTGAGATTGGCGGGATAGGGGTGCAGCGCCTCGCGGATGATCTGGTTGGTGACGTGCGGGCCATAGAAATCCGATGTGTCGATGTGGTCGACGCCGCTGGCGATCGCCTCGCGCAGCACGGCGAGTGCGGCGTCGCGGTCCTTTGGCGGGCCGAAGACGCCGGGTCCTGCGAGTTGCATGGCGCCGTAGCCGAGGCGCTTGACGGTGCGGTCGCCGAGCTTGAACGTTCCGGCCTTGCTGATGTCGGTCATGGTCTCATCTCCTTTGGATCGGCCCAATGTAGACAAAGCGCGCCTGCGCGATAATATGGCGCAATCGGCACAGCCTGTGCGGAAAGGCGAACAATGGCGACGGATCTCGGCGACCTGCAGGCGTTCATCGCGGTGGCGCGCGCCGGCGGCTTTCGCGAGGCGGCACGGGTGGGCAATGTCAGCGCCTCCAGCCTTTCGGAGACGGTGCGGCGGCTGGAGACAGGGCTCGGCGTGCGGCTGCTCAACCGCACGACGCGCAGCGTCGCCCCGACCGAGGCCGGCGCGCGACTGCTCGAGCGGCTTGGCCCGGCGCTCGGCGAGGTCGAGGCTGCGCTCGACGTGGTCAACGGTTTTCGCGGCCGCCCGGCCGGCACGCTGCGGCTCAACGTGCCTGTCGTCGCGGCGAAACTGGTGCTGCCGCGGCTGTTGCCGCCTTTCCTCGCCGCCTATCCCGACATCCGCATGGAAGTGACCGCCGAGGACAGTTTCGTCGACATATTGGCGAGCGGCTGCGACGCCGGCATCCGCTATGACGAGCGGCTGGAGCAGGACATGATCGCGGTACCGATCGGCCCGCGCCGGCAGCGCTTTGCCACGGCCGCCGCACCGGCCTATCTCGACCGGCATGGCCGGCCCGAGCATCCGCGCGACCTGCTCGATCACGCCTGCCTGCGCGGCCGCTTCGCCAGCGGCCTGACGCCGCCCTGGGAGTTCGAACGCGACGGCGAGGTGGTGAGCGTCGAGCCGACCGGCCCACTTCTGGTCAGCACCGGCACGGCCATGGCGCTCGCGCTCGAGGTGGCGGTCGCCGGCGGCGGCATCGTCTCGCTGTTCGAGGACTGGCTGCGGCCCTATTTCGACGATGGCCGGCTGGAGCCGGTGCTGGAACCCTGGTGGCAGGAATTTTCCGGCCCGTTCCTCTACTATCCCGGCCGTCGCCTGACGCCGGCGCCGCTGCGCGCGTTTATCGATTTTGTCGGCACGATGCGCTGGGGGTGAGGGCCGCCCTGGCTACGCAGCCCGTCCGCACATCCGAACAATCCAAACCCGGTCCGTAACACTTTGTTTTCTTGCCCGGCGTATCCACGAGGGCAGCGTCGCCAATGGCCGATGCACCCTCGACGCATGAAGAAGGGGGACGAAGCATGGGTTCGCCCTGGTCCGAATTGCTGGCCAATCTCGCGGTCGTTGCGATGTTCGTTTCGGTCTGGATCCACACGCATGTGTGGCTGGACCGCAGGCCGGCCGCGGTTAAGGCGGTAGCCTTCGGCCTGCTGATGGGCGCCGGCGCCGTCATCCTGATGCTGACGCCGATGCAACTGCAGCCGGGCGTCCTGGTCGATCTCAGGGCGACGATGATTGCGATTGCCGGCTTCTTCGGCGGTCCTATAGCCGGCATCGTGGCCGGCGTCATGGCCGGTGCCTACCGGACTTTCGAGGGCGGCATCGGCGCCTTCGCCGGCGCGGTCGGGATCGCGGCCACCATGCTGGTCGGCATTGCCGGCAATCTTGCCCTTAGGGGCCGCGCCCCCGGCATGCGCGATATCATGATCCTCGGTGCGGCGGCAGCGTGCGGATCGCTGCTTGGCCTCAGCGTCCTGCCGCGGTCGGTCATCGAGTCGGTTTTGCCGAAGGTGGTGTTCCCCTCCTCCTTGCTGATCTTTGTCTCCGTGGCGATGTCGGGGCTGGCGATCTATCAGGAACGGCGCCGCCTCGAAGCGCTGCAGTCGAGGCGCATCTTCAAGGCCGTGGTCGAGACCTTGCCCGATTGCCTTAACGTCAAGGACCTTGAGGGGCGGTTCATCGCCGCCAATCCGGCAACGGCCGAACTGATGCAGGCAGCTAACGCCAAGGCGCTGATCGGCAAGACGGATTTCGATTTTTACCCGCGTGAGACAGCGCAGGAATTCCGCGAAGACGAGCTTGCCGTGCTGGCATCGGGCGTCGCCTCCACCATCGAGCAACACGTACACCATGAGGACGGCACCGATGCCTGGCTGGCGACGCTGAAGGCGCCGTTTCGCGACAGGGCCGGGGCCGTAATCGGCCTGATCACGCACAATCGCGACATCACCCAGCGCAAGCAGCTGGAAACCGAACTGGCCGAAAGCCAGGCCAGGCTCGGCGACGCGCTGACGCATATGGCCGACGGCCTGGTGATGTTCGATTCCAACGACAGGCTGGTGCTGTGCAACGCCCAGTACCGCGCCCTGTTTCCGAAGACGGCGGACTTGAGGGTACCCGGTGCTCACCACCGCGACATCCTTCGCGCCTCGGTGGCGCGCGGCGAAAGTGTCACGCCGCCCGACGCGGTCGAGGCGTGGATCGCCGACATCATGGCCCTGCAGACATTATCCAGCCACCGCCAGGTCCAGCTTGCCGATGGGCGCTGGCTCGATGTGCGGACCCGGCCGACCGGCGATGGCGGCAGCCTGAGTGTGTTTTCCGACATCACCGAGGCCAAGCAGGTCGAGGCAGAATTGCTGGCGGCCAATGAGAAACTGAACCTTCTGGCGCATCGCGACGGGCTGACCGAGCTGTTGACGCGGCGGGCCTTCGACGACGCGCTGGCGCTCGAATTCGCCCGCGGCCGGCGCAACACGACGCCGCTCAGCCTGCTGATCATCGATGTCGACTGGTTCAAGCGCTTCAACGACCAGTACGGCCATCCGGCGGGCGATGAATGCCTGCGCGCCGTCAGCCGCTGCATCGAGGCAACGGCGCGGCGGCCGGCCGACGCGGCGGCTCGGTATGGCGGCGAGGAGTTCGCGATCGTCCTGCCGGAAACCGATGCGCGGGGCGCCTTCGTCATCGCCGAAACGCTCAGGAGCAAGGTGCGCGACCTCCGGCTTGCGCATGCCGGCAGCGAAAAGGGCATCGTCACCGTCAGCATCGGGGTCGGCACTTTCGACGGCAGTGCCGACATCGAGATCGCCGATCTCTTGCGGCGCGCCGACGAGGCGCTCTACGGCGCCAAGGCCGCGGGGCGGGACCGGGTGCATGGCTGGCGCCCGCATCTCAGCGAGCCGCGCTCGACAGGTTCCCGGCGCAAAGCGTGAGCCCTGGCTGTCACGGCATTGTCATGGTCGGCTGCCATTAATCCATAAATCCGGATAGATGGATTGATGGACAAGACAACAGCATTGCTGGCGCTCGCAGCGCTCGGCCAGGAAACCAGGCTGGAGGTGTTCCGGCTGCTGGTTCGGGCCGGGGGCGAAGGTGTGCCGGCAGGCGAGATCGCCACGCGGCTGGGCACAGTGCAGAACACCATGTCGGCGCATCTGAAGATCCTCGGCCAGGCCGGACTGGTGCATGCCGAACGCGACGGGCGCAGCATCCGCTACACGGCCGACATGACCGGCTTTCGCGAACTCTTGGCCTATCTGATGGAGGATTGCTGCAATGGCGCGCCGGAGCTTTGCCAGCCGATCCTCCAGGCCGTGACCTGCAAATGTTGAGGTTGACATGACCGACCTTCGCCGCCGCCTCGCCGCCGAAGCGCTGGGCACCGCCATGCTGGTCGCCACGGTGATCGGCTCGGCATCATGGCCAGCCGGCTGACCGGCGATGTCGCACTTTCGCTGCTCGGCAACACCCTTCCCACCGGCGCCATTCTGGTGGTGCTGATCACCACGCTCGGGCCTATCTCCGGCGCGCATTTCAACCCGGCAGTCACACTGGTTTTCGGGCTGCGGCGCGACATCGGCTGGCCGGCGGCGCTGGGCTACATCGCGATGCAGATTGTTGGCGGTCTTGCCGGCACGCTGGTGGCGCATGCCATGTTCGAGCTCCCTTTGCTGCAGGTGTCGGCGACGATGCGCAGCGGGCAGGGGCAGTGGCTGGCCGAACTGGTCGCGAGTTTCGGCCTGGTCTTCACCATCCTTGCCGGCCTGCGCTTTCGCAGCGACGCCATCCCCTGGCTGGTCGGGCTCTACATCACATCAGCCTACTGGTTCACGGCCTCGACCTCCTTCGCCAATCCGGCGGTGGCCATTGCCCGTGCCTTCTCCAACACGTTTGCCGGCATCCGGCCATCCGATGTGCCCGCCTTCATAGCGGCGGAACTGGTGGGTGCGCTGCTGGCGCTGGCGCTGGCCGGGTGGCTGCTGGCTGAACCCCAGACCCTCCCTGACAAGACCCTCACGCAAATGAAAGCCGCGCCATGACCATCACCATCTATCACAACCCGGCCTGCGGCACCTCGCGCAACACGCTGGCGATCATCCGCCAGTCGGGCGAGGAGCCGCAGGTGATCGAATATCTGAAGACGCCGCCGTCGCGCGAAAAGCTCGTCGAACTGATCGAGGCGATGGCGATGACGCCGCGCCAATTGCTGCGCGAGAAGGGCACGCCCTATACGGAACTCGGCCTTGGCGATCCCAAATGGAGCGACGACGAGATCCTCGATTTCATGCTGGCGCATCCGATCCTGATCAACCGGCCGATCGTGGTGAGCCCGCTCGGCGTCGTGCTGGCCCGGCCGTCCGAGGCGGTGCTCGATATCCTGCCCAATCCGAATATCGGCCCGTTCACCAAGGAGGACGGCGAGGTCGTTGTCGACGCGAGTGGCAAGCGGGTTCCCTGAGTTATTTCGAAAATATCGAAATAGGGCTTGACGGTTTCCGTCGCCGACCTCATGCTATTTCCATGAAACTCGAACAAGCAGCGAAGCAGCTGGAAGCGCTCGGCAATCCGACGCGGCTGAACCTCTATCGTATCCTGGTCAGGGCCGGCGCGGCTGGCCGGCCGGTCGGCTTCCTGCAGGAGAGCCTCGGCATCGCCGCCTCGACGCTGTCGCATCATCTGCACCGCCTGATCCTGACCGGGCTGGTCAGCCAGGAGCGGCAGGCGACGACGCTGATCTGCCGCGCCAACTATCCCATGATGAACGATCTCATAGGCTTCCTGGCCGACGAATGCTGCGCCGATGCGGCCTGCAATCCGGCAGCGGATGACGCGGCCGCCTGATTTTTTGCCTGTTATTTCGATAATACCGGAAGGATAGAATCTATGGCCACGCAAAACGATCTGCCCATTGCCATCATCGGCGCCGGTCCGGTTGGCCTGGCAGCCGCCGTTCATCTCATGGCCCGGGGCCTGCCGGTAAAACTCTATGAGGCCGGCAGCGGTGTCGCGGCCAATTTGCGCGATTGGGGCCATGTGCGGGTGTTCACGCCGTGGCGCTATTGCGTTGACCAGGCGGCCAGGAAGCTGCTCGAAAGCCATGGCTGGCGGATGCCGGACGCGGAAGCCTTCCCGACCGCCGATGACCTCGCGGCGCGCTATCTCGAGCCGCTCGCCAGCCTGCCGGAACTTACGCCGGCAATCGAAACCAAGGCGCGTGTCGTTGCCATATCGCGCTGGGGCGCCGACAAGGTGCGCGGCAGCGAGCGCGCGGCACGGCCCTTCATGCTCGTGGTCGAAACCGCCGATGGCACAAGGCGCGACAGCGCCCGCGCGGTCATCGACGCCTCCGGAACATGGCGCACGCCCAACCCGCTCGGCGCCGGCGGCATCGCCGCGGAGGGCGAGGCGGACTTCGCCGACCGCATCGCCTATGGCATACCCGATGTCCTCGGCCGAGACCGCGCGCTTTATGGCGGCCGCACGACGCTGGTGGCCGGTTCGGGCCACTCGGCGGCCAACGCCTTGCTCGACCTTGCCAGACTGGCGGATGAAGCGCCCGGCACGGCCTTCATCTGGGCGGTGCGCGGAACCGATCTCGTGCGCATCTATGGCGGCGGCGACGCGGACCAATTGCCGGCGCGCGGCGAACTTGGCGCCGATGTCCGCGAGCTCGCCGAAAGCGGCCGCGTCCAGCTGGTGACCGGCTTTGCGACGCTTGCGATCCGCGAGCGTGACGGAAGGCTGATCGTCGAGGGGCAGGGCCAAGACGGTTTGCTGGAGTTGGGGCCGGTCGACCGCATCATCGCCGCGACGGGGCAGCGCCCGGACCTGTCGCTGACAAGGGAACTCAGGCTCGACCTCGATCCGTGGCTGGAAGGCGTCAAGGCGCTCGGTCCGCTCATCGATCCCAACGAGCATTCCTGCGGCGACGTGCCGCCGCACGGCCACCGCGAGCTCAGCCATCCGGAGCCCGGTTTCTACACGGTCGGCATCAAGAGCTATGGCCGTGCGCCGACCTTCCTGCTGTTGACCGGCTACGAACAGGTACGCTCGGTCGCGGCGGCGCTTGCCGGCGACATGGCGGCGGCCGACGCCGTGCAACTGGTGCTGCCCGAAACCGGCGTCTGCACGGTGCCGGCAGGCCGCGCGTCGCAGGGCTGTTGCGGCGGGCCGGCGCCGGCGGCGATCGATGCCTGCTGCGTGGCGGATGCCGACGCCAAGGCGGCCGGCAAAAGCGGTTGCGGCTGCGCCGGCAAGATGGAAGCCGCCGAGTGACCGACAGCAAGATCCCAGCCTCGGCCATCTGGGCGCTGGGCGCCACGCAGATCGTCGGCTATGGCACGCTGTATTACAGCTACAGCATCCTGGCGCCGGCGGTGGCCGCGGAACTCACCTGGTCGCAGCAATGGGTGTTCGCCGTGCTGTCGGTGTCGCTGCTGGCGAGCGCCATCCTGGCGCCGTTCGCGGGCAGCCTGGCGGACCGGGTCGGGGCAGGGCGCCTGATGGTGCCGGGTTCGCTGGCGGCGGCAGGCGCGTTGCTGTTGTGCGCGCTGGCGCCGGGGCGCGCTGGCTTTGCGCTCGGCGTGCTGGCCATGGAACTCGCTTCGTGCTTCGTCCTCTACAGCACGGCCTTCGTCGCCATCGTGCAACTCGGCGGCGCAGGGCGCGGCATCACCCATCTCACCTTGATCGCCGGCTTCGCCTCGACCTTGTTCTGGCCCTTGACGACGCTGCTGCACCAGCATCTCGGCTGGCGCGAGGTGCTCGTTCTCTTTGCCGCGCTCAACGCTTTTGTCTGCCTGCCGATCCATTGGTGGCTGGCCCGGCTTTCGGGCCGCATCGGCAAGGCGCGGGAGAGGATCGTCCCGGCCACATCAGGCCTATCGGGCGTGGCGCCCGGCCGGCGATGGTCGCCACTGTTCATCTTGGTGCTGGCCGGATTTGCCATAGAGGGATTCGTGCTTTCGGCTGTTCTCGTGCAGATGGTGCCGCTGCTCACACTGGTCGGCCTCGGCGGCGCCTCGGTGCTGGTCGCCAGCCTGTTTGGCCCTTCGCAAGTGGCGAGCCGGCTGGTCAACATGCTGTTCGGCCGGGGTCTGTCGCAGACATTGCTGGCGCTCGGCGCGACCGCGGCACTCGCCGGCGGCCTTGCGGTGTTGCTCGTGGTGGCGCCCTCCGTCCCCGGCGCCATGCTGTTCGCCGTGCTTTTCGGCTTCGGCTCGGGCCTGATGAGCATAGTCGGCGGCACGCTGCCGCTCGAATTGTTCGGCCAGGAGCGCTACGGCTCCTATGTCGGCTGGATCACGGCGGCGCGCCAGTTTAGTTCCGCCTTCGCCCCGTTTGGCCTGACCTTGATGATATCAGGCCTCGGTGTTTTCCCGGCCCTGTGGTTCAATGTCGTGGTCGGCCTGTTCGGCGTCGCGGCCTTCGCCGCCATCGCCTTGATCAGACGGCAATCACGCAAGGCTGAGGAGAGCGGCACGGCCGCGGTCGCGCCGCACGCCGCTGGATGACCGTCTCCGGCGCCCCCGGATTTCGCTGACGGCCACCAGTTCGATCCGCCATCGGCAACGGAGGCGTTGCCTTTGGCGGCCTGCCGGTCAAAGCTGCCCCGCAACGAAATGTTTGAGCGTCCGCCCATGACTGGAATGTTTCCCGCCACCTCCATGCCTGACCGCGATTGGTGGGAGGCGCTTTGGCCAGATCCGTCGGGCCTCTTGCTGTCGTTGGGCGTCGAGCCGGGCATGACGGCTCTGGACCTGTGCTGCGGCGACGGCTATTTCACCGCTCCGCTTGCGAAAATCGTCAGTGGCCGCGTCTATGCGCTCGACCTCGACCCGGACATGATCGTGGCGGCCAAGGCCGAGGTGAAGCAGCTCGGCGTTTCGGTCCTGAAGTGGATTGTCGCGGATGCCAGCGAAGTCGCGGAACTGATCCCCGAAAAGATTGATTTTGTTCTGATCGCCAACACCTTCCACGGTGTGCCCGATCAGCCGGCCCTCGTCAAAGCCGTGGCCCGTACGCTTAAGCCGCGCGGTCTGTTTGCGCTCGTCAATTGGCATCAGCTGCCGCGAGAGCAGACGACCGTGCTTGGTCAGCCGCGCGGCCCCAGGACGGAGATGCGCATGTCACCCGAAGCGGTGTCGGCGGTTCTGGAGGCTGCTGGTTTCCGGCTTCTGCGAATGGTTGATCTGCCGCCGTATCACTACGGGGCGGTGTTCGAACACAAGGGATGATGCGGAAGTCCGGATCGGCCGCTATCCCAGGGTGAACGCGCCGATGCTGCGGTAGAGAACATAGCCCGCAACGACAAAGATCAGTGCGGCAAAGATGCGGTTGAGCACGTTCTTGTAGGATGCCAGGCGGGTCGCCGCCAACATGCCGATCAAGCCCCCGCCAACACCACCAACGATGAATTCGCCGGCCAACTGCCAGTCAACCATTCCCGATTGCGCGTAGTTGAAGGCCGTGGCGAGACCGAAGGCCGCGACGGCAAGCAGGGAGGTGCCGATCGCGTTGATTGTCGGCATTCCGGTGGCCAGGATCAGCCCGGGAACGATGAGGAAGCCGCCACCAATGCCGAAGAAGCCGGAGGCCGCGCCGGCGACGATGGCGACCTCTGCGGTCATCGCGCACATCTTGGCGTCGACAGGCCGGACCGTGGCCGAAGTGCCGCGCCTGGGTCGGACCATCAGGCCGCCGACCACCAGCATCAGCAGCCCGAAGAAGAAAAGCAGATGCGCCCCGTCGATCGACTTTCCAAGCGTCGATCCCGCGAAAGCCCCCACGGAGCCCAGTGCGGCGAAGACGAGCGCGCAGCGCCACCAGACGTGACCCTTCAAGGCATGGCTGCCGAAGTTCGCAATTGCGTTGGCGGCCACCGCAAGCGCGCCTGTGCCGATGGCAATGTGGGGTTGGGCGACGCCGACGACATAGAGCAGGAGGGGCGTGGCAAGGATCGATCCGCCGCCGCCGACCAGACCAAGGGTGAAGCCGACCAGACCGCCTGAGCCGACGGCGGCAAACAAGGTTGCTGTCATGACCGTCTCCCGAGAAGGAAGCGGTCATGGGCAACCATCCCGGCCAGCATAAAGGCCACGAAGGCCAGCGTTGGCGTCAGCCCAAGCGACAGCGAAGCCATCGCCGGGCCGGGGCAAAACCCGCCCAGGCCCCAGCCAAGGCCGAAGATCGCCGAGCCGACGACCAGAGGGGCGTCGATCCGCGTATTCACCGGCCAATGGAAGCGATCCGCCAGCAGCGGGCGCGACATCCGCCGGATAGAGGCCATGCCTGCCATCGCAACGGCAACGGCACCACCCAGCACGAAGGCCAGGCTCGGGTCCCACGCGCCGAAGACGTCGAGAAAACCCTGGACGCGGACAGGATCGAGCATGCCCGACAGTGCCAGGCCAAATCCGAAAAGCGTGCCCGCGGCCAAGGCGGCGACAGGCCGTAGTCTGGTGTGTCTCACAGGAAGGCTCCGCGAAGAAGCGCGACGGCCGCGATGCCGCTCGCAAGGAATGTCAGGACCGCGGCGATCGAACGTGGCGATAGCCGGGCCAGCCCCATCACGCCATGACCGCTGGTGCAACCCGAGCCCATCCGGGACCCAAAGCCGACCAGCAATCCCGCAAGCATGATCAAGGGCAGCGATGCCGTCACGGTCACGGTTGGCCAATGATGAAAGGCCGCGAAGTACACCACCGGGCCAAGCAGCAATCCGGCGACGAAGGCGGCGTTTGTCCAGACATCGATGCCCTGGACCACCTTGCCGACAATCCCGCTGACGCCGGCGATCCTGCCGTTCAGCATCAACAGGATGACGCAGGAAAGACCGATAAGGGCTCCACCAAGAAGGGATACGAAGAGGTCATGGCCGGCCGTCCGAACAGAAGATCGTGTAAAGTGCCGCAACCAATTGAGCGGCCTTCTCGGCGGTCAGCCGGTAGAAGATCTGTTTGCCGTCTCGCCGCGTTTCCACAATGTTGGCGTCGCGCAACACCGTCAGTTGCTGGGAGAGGCTCGGCTGGTGGATGTCGAGCATTTCCTCCAGCCGGCTGACCGAATACTCGCTTTCGACAAGGGTGCAGACGAGCATCAGCCGCATTGGATGCGCCAGTGTCTTCAACAAGGCCGTCACTTCGCCGGCGCGCGATTCCATGTCGGCGGGCGACATCTTCACTGCATCAGGCTGGATCTCGCTCACCACACGGCTCCTTGCAACGCATCGAGAGGAAATTTCAGATAGCGCATACCGTTTGCTTCCGGCTCCGGCAGGCGCCCCGCCTGGATGTTGACCTGCAAGGCATGCAAGATGAGTTTCGGCATCGGCAGCGTTCGGTCACGCGCCGCTCGCAATCCGGCAAAGGCTTCTTCGTTCACGCCGGCCAGGTGTGGATTGGTGCGCTTCTGTTCGCCGACCGTGCTTTCCCACTTCGGCGCGCGCCCACCCGGCTGGTAATCATGGCCTGTGAACAGGCGGGTTTCGTCCGGAAGCTCCAGGATCTTCTGGATCGATTTCCACAGGATGCGTGCGTCACCACCGGGAAAATCGGCACGAGCCGTGCCGCTGTCAGGCATGAAGATGGTGTCGTGAACAAAGGCCGCGTTGCCGATCACGTAGGTGATCGAGGCCAGGGTGTGACCGGGCGAAAACATCACGCGCGCCGCTATGGAACCGACCTTGAACGTGTCGCCATCCGAGAACAGCCTGTCCCACTGCGAACCGTCGACACGAAGTTCGGGCCAGTTGTAGATGCCCCGCCATAAGCGCTGGACATCGACCACCGGCGCTCCGATCGCGGTCGGGGCGCCCGTCTTTTGCTTCAGATACTGCGCGGCCGACAAATGGTCGGCATGAGGATGGGTGTCGAGAATCCATTCGACGCTCAACCCGTTCTCGGCAACATAGGACAGCATGGCGTCGGCGTTGCGCGTCGTGGTCGCTCCGGACTTCTCGTCGAAATCAAGAACCGGATCGATAAGGGCGCATTTCCGGGTGTCGGGGTCCGAAACCACATATTGCACGCTCCCTGTCCGGGGATCGAAGAATCCCTTCAGGTCCGGTCGCAATTGCCTGTGCGCTTCGAACCATCGCGACGCCGCCGACAGGTCGATGCCGAGTTTCAAGCCGAGAGCCGCGATATCCTGGGATGACATACGGCCGTCGAGCGCCTCGCCCAATGCATACAGGGTCAGGGCCCGCGTGCCGGTCTTGCAATGCGCAAAGACCGGGCCGCCGGCATCGGCCATAGCCGCCTGGAAGGCCCGCACGTCCGCCTCGGTGATGGTCGGCATGTTGACGGGTATGAAGGTGTAGGAAACATCGGCGTGACCGGTCGCCTCCCGCTCGGCGGCGTTTCCGGGCTGGGAGGCCTCTTCGCCGTCAGGACGGGCGTTGATCATTCCTGCAAACCCATGGCCAGCAAGTGACCGGATTTCGGAGATCGAGGGCTGGGGACCGACGCTCAGCACGTCATTTACACGGATCATGGTCATATCGAGCACCAGGGCTGTTATCAATATACAATTGCATATAATGTATAATGATGGCCCGCACAAGGGGTCTGCCTGGAAATGTGCAGCGGGTTGCCCGCCCGACGACCTTCTGCCATATTCGTCATATGCAAAAAACTTTTTTGCAAATGTTAGACCTGGATCATGATCGGAGACTTCGAATGACCCAAGCCCAGGCCAATCCGGCGACCTCCGAACTGGTCGAGCGCGGCCGCGGCCGTGTCGCCTGGATCCGTTCGCGCATGGCGATGCTGGCCACGCTGCGTGAGGAGTTCCGCGCCAGCAGCCCTTTCGCCGGCCGCCGCATCGGCATGTCGCTGCATATCGAGCCGAAGACGGCGGTGCTGCTTGAAGTGCTGGCCGAAGGCGGCGCCGAGATAATCGGCACCGGCAATCACGGTTCGACGCAGGACGATGTCGTGGCCTTCCTGCAGAGCCAGGGCATCGGCGTGTTCGGCCGTCGTGCCGATACGCTGGCCGACCATCACGCCAACCTGGCACGCGTGCTGGACGCGCAGCCCGACATGCTGCTCGACAATGGCGCTGACCTTGCCGCCGGTATCGCCGAGCGGGGCAAGGCGGCGTCCATCCTGGGCGGCACCGAGGAGACGACGTCGGGCGGCGACCGGCTGCGCGGCGAACTGGCTGGCAAGGTGCCGTTCGCCTCGATCGTCATCAACGACAGCCCGCTGAAGGCGATCGGCGAGAACAAGCACGCGGTCGGCCAATCGGTGGTCGAAAGCTTCATGCGCATCACCAATCTGATGATCCCAGGCCGGCGCTTCTGCGTCATCGGCTATGGCTGGTGCGGGCGCGGCATCGCGCAGTATCTGCGCGCGCTCGGCGGCCGCGTGGCGGTCGTCGAGGTCGACGAGATCAAGGCGCTCGAGGCCGCTCTCGACGGCTATCGCGTGGCACCGCTGGCGGAGTTGGCGCCGTGGGCGGAAGTGTTCA
Organism: Mesorhizobium sp. CNPSo 4671; assembly: GCF_057784245.1. Lineage (NCBI taxonomy): Bacteria > Pseudomonadati > Pseudomonadota > Alphaproteobacteria > Hyphomicrobiales > Phyllobacteriaceae > Mesorhizobium > Mesorhizobium sp. CNPSo 4671. The sequence goes on from NZ_JBWLUW010000002.1 coordinate 501,969, forward strand.
TCACTGCCACCGGCCGCGCCGGCGTGCTGCCGGCCGAGGCGATCGCCGCCATGCAGGGTGGCGCGGTGCTGGCCAATTCCGGCCATTTCCCGTGGGAGATCGACACCGAGGGTCTCGCAGCCATGACCACCGGCACCACCGATCTGGACGGCACGTTGCGGCGTCTCGACCTTGTCAATGGAAGGCATGTCATCCTCATCGCCGAGGGGCGCATGTTCAACCTTGCCGGCGTCGAGCCGAAGGGCAATTCGATCGAATCCATGGATATCGGCTTCATGCTGCAGGCGCTGTCGCTGGAGCGGGTGGTGAAGGGCGAAAACCTGGCGACAGGCGCGCAGCCGGTGCCAGACGACATCAACCGGCGCATCGCCCGGCTGATGATGGCTACGATGGGTGCGGCACGCTGACTATACTTGCCCGCAATTCCTGATTCTGGTCCTGGAAAGCTCGCATGGCTGGCAAAATCGCGGAAGCGCCGGATTATTCGGTACCAGCCCTGGAAAAGGCGTTCGACATCATCGAACTGCTGGCCGAGCAGAAGGACGGGCTGAACCAGGGCCAGATTTCCGAGGCGGTCGGCCGCTCGATCCACCAGATCTACCGCGTGCTGCAGGCGCTGGAGCGGCGCGGCTACATCTTCCGCGACCGCCCGGCCGGGCTCTATTTCCTGTCGCCGCGCCTGTTCGAGCTGGCGCACCGGCACGAGCCGCTGCGCGGCCTCGTCCAGGCGGCGCTGCCATCGATGCGGCGGCTGTCGGACGCGATCCAGCAATCCTGCAATCTCGGTGTCCACAATGCCGGAAGGGTGCTGATCGTGGCGCAGGTCGAAAGTCCGGCGGCGTTCGGCTTTCGGGTGCGCGTCGGCGCCGAGTTTCCGCTGTTTGCCACCGCTTCCGGCCGCACGCTGATGGCGTTCCAGCCGCAGGACAGAGTCAGCCAATGGCTGCAAGCCTCTGGCATCCCTGACGAAAAGGCCGGTATGCGCGATGCGCTTGCCCGCATCCGCGCCGCCGGCCATGAGGAGGTCGCGGACGGGCTGCAGCCGGGTGTCATCGATCTTGCCTTTCCCGTCATCGGGCCGTTCGGCCAGTCCATCGCAGCACTCACCGTGCCCTATGTGGCGACCAGCTACAGCATGCTTGACCTTGCCACCGTGCGCCGCCATGCCGCGCAGGCGGCGCAGGAGATCGGGCTGGTGCTGGCGCCCGAGTCCTCAGGCCAAAGCGCGTCGTGACCGATCCCTCCGAACCGATCGTCAAAACCATCGCAATCGATACCGAACCGGCCAGGGTCTGGCACGTGCTGACGACGCCCGGGATGATCCCGCAATGGATGTCCGACGAGGAACTGACCGTCAGCCTTGAAGGGCATGCCGGCGGCGCGATCGTGATCCGTGGGCTTCTGCACGGCATGCCGTTCGAGAACCACGGCACCGTCCGGGCCTTCGAGCCCGAGAAAAGTTTCGCCTACAGCTACTGGAGTACGCTGTCGGCCTCGCGCCTGGCGGACGTGCCCGACAACCACACGCTGGTCAGCTTCACCCTGGCGCCGGGGGATGGCGGCACGCTGCTGACGCTGACGCTCAGCTACTTCGCCGAACCGGCGATCCGCCCGCATGCCGATCTCTACTGGGGGCCGACCCTGCAGATCCTGAAGGCGGTGTGCGAGCGGCGTTGAAGAGGGGCGCGATCACAGCCGCGCCGGTCTTTACCTGGGGCGCTTGGCCAGTGCCCTGATGCGGTCGGCGACATCGCTGTCGATCGGGTTGTAGACGGTCAGGTTCAAATCCGGCCGGCCGTCGACCGCGAAGGACGAATATTCCAGCTCGATGTCCCCCAGTTCCGGGTGCTTCAGACGCTTTGTTCCGTCGCCATGGGCGAGCACGTCGTTCTCCTGCCACAGCGTGGCGAATTCGGCGCTGCCGCTGCACAGTTCGTCCACCAGCTGGGTGACCTCGGAGACCGCGCCGGCGCGCGCCGCATCGGCACGGAAGGCGCCGACCACGAAACGGGCGAGGTTTTGCCAATCGTGCTGCTTGGCGCGGATGTGGGGCGTGAGGAACATGAAACGCAATATGTTGCGCCGGCCGGCGGGGATGGTGCCGTAGTCGGTCAGCACGATCTCGGCGGCGCGGTTCCAGGCGACGACGTCCCAGGTGGCGGTCTTGACCAGAGCGGGGCTGGCCTCGAGCGTATCGATGAGGCGCTGCAGCCGGGGGCTGACGCCCTCGTCGCCCCGGTAGCGGACCTCGGGCGGGCGCCCGAGCCCCAGCATGAACAGATGCTCGCGCTCGGCCTCGGTCAAAAGCAGCCCCTTGGCGATGCGGTTCAGCACATCGGCCGAGGGTGCGCCGCCACGGCCCTGTTCCAGCCATGTGTACCAGGTCGGGCTGATGTTGGCGCGCTGGGCGACCTCTTCGCGGCGCAGCCCCGGCGTGCGCCGGCGCCCGGAAAAGCCGAACGAGGCCGGGTCGAGCCGGGTGCGCCGGTCTTTCAGGAAGGCGGCGAGCGAACCGGGAGTGGGCATGCTGTCAGGCACCCTGTTAGAGATTATACCATGATAAGATCACTACTTTAATGGAATAATAGACCGTCGATAGTACGCAGGCAACCGCAGGAGATTTTGCATGCGTATCTTTCTCACCGGCGCGACCGGTTTCATCGGCTCGGCCATCGTTCCCGAACTCATCCAGGCCGGCCATCAGGTGGTCGGCGTCACCCGCTCCGATGCCGGTGCCGAGGCGCTGGCCGCCGCTGGTGCCGAGGTGCATCGCGGAACCTTGGAGGAACCGACAAGCCTGCGCGCCGGTGCGGTGGAGGCGGACGCTGTGATCCACACCGCGTTCGACCATGATTTTTCGCGCTTTGCCGAGAACTGCGAAAAGGACAAGCGTGTCATCGCGGCCCTAGGTGAAGCGCTCGCCGGATCCGACCGGCCGCTGGTCATCACGTCGGGCGTCGGCATGGGTAGCCCCGGACATGGCCAGCCGGCGTTCGAGGACGTCTTCAACGCCAGCCATCCCAATCCGCGCATCGCCTCGGAACTCGCCGGCAATGCCTTGCTGGAGGCCGGCGTCAATGTGTCTGTCGTGCGCCTGCCGCAGGTGCACAATCCGGTCAAGCAGGGGCTGATCACGCCGCTCTTCGAGATCGCGCGCCAGAAGGGCGTCTCGGCCTATGTCGGCGAAGGCCGCAACCGCTATTCGGCGGGGCATCTTCTCGATGCCGCGCGGCTCTACCGGCTTGCCGTGGAAAAGCGCCAGCCGGGCGCGCGCTACCACGCCGTCGGCGAGGAAGGCGTCGAGGTGCGCGCTATCGCCGAGGCGCTTGGCCGGGGCCTCAAATTGCCGGTCGTCTCGATCGCGCTGGAAAAAGCAGCGGAGCATTTTGGCTGGATGGGAATGTTCGCCCCCATGGACCTGCCGGCATCGAGCGCGCTGACCCAGGCACGGCTTGGCTGGCATCCGACGGGCCCGACGCTGATCGCCGATCTCGACGCCATGCGGTATTGAGGCGCTGCGGCCTCAGCCGGGGCTGACGGCGTAGCGCAAGTGGATCAGCCCATGCGCAAGGGTTTCGCAAGATGTCAGCGACAGTTGCATCTTGCCGGCGAGGCCGCTTTTGCCGAACTCGACAAAGCCCTGGTTTCCCGCCCGCGCATCGAGCGCGGGCGCAACCAGAAGGCTGAGTTCATCGACAAGCCCGGCCGCGAAGAAGGAGCCGTTGATGCCGGCGCCGCCTTCGAGCAGCAGGCGGCTGATGCCGAGTTCGTGCGCGAGCACATCGAGCACCGCGGCGAGGTCGATATCAGCCGTCTCCGACACGATATAGGACACGCCGTCGGCGGCGAGCTCGGCCAGATGGCTGTCGGAGACGCCGTGCCCGAGCAGCACCACGACATGGTCGCCTCCGACATCGGGCTTGGCAAAGTGCAGCTTGCCCGAGGCATCGAGCGCCACGGCAAAGCTGCCGGCATCGCGTTGCGCGAAAAGATGCGGCCGCTCGACCTTGCCGAATTGCGCCGGCGGGTGCGCTCCGGCCTTGCTCATCTCGGCCATGGTGACACGGCCGACGATCCAGGCGTCACCTTCGAGATCGCCGTGGATCTTCTCATAGAGGCCCGACCACTCCGGTACCCCGCCATCGGGGCTCGCCGTGTAGCGGCTCGGATGAAGACTGCCATCGAGCGAGGCGAGCATATGGCAGACGATGTGCGGCTTCATGCAATTCTCCGGGATGGCTGGTCTTACGGAATGGGCTCGGCGCGGTTCAAACTAGGGCCGTGGCGCGAGAATGGAAGCCGGGCAGCCCAGCTCCATCAAAATTCCGACAATTCCGATAATTGGCCGCCCGGCACTGTTATATCGATGTTGCACAAATGGTTGACCCTGGGTTAGCATCCATTTGCTGATGCCGATGGGAGGCAGTTTTTGCAACGGCAATCAGCTGGAGCGGCATGCGCCATCCCGCGCAAGGAGGATGCTCCAACACTTTGAACCGACGCATGATCCCTTCCCAAGACCGATCCCGGTCTTGGGGATTGTGCGTTCTTGTGGAGGAGATCAACCATGAACAGACGTGAATTCCTGATGACGTCCGTGGCCGCGGGCGCCATGATGCTGGCCGCGCCGTCGGCGTTCGCCGAGGACAAGCTCACCATCCTTGGCTCGGTGCCCAATCTCGGCTTTCCGTTCTTCGTGCACATGCTGAACGAGATCAAGGCGGAAGCGCAGGCGCAGGGCGTCAATTTGACCGAAAGCGACGGCCAGAACTCGGCCACCAAGCAGACCGCCGATATCGAGGCGGCACTTGTGCAGAAGGTCAACGCCATCGTCATTTCGCCGCTCGACGTCAACGCGCTGGCGCCGGCCATCGAGGAAGCGGTCAAGGCCGGCGTCCCCGTGGTGACGATCGACCGCCGGGTCGACGGTGTCCAGGGCATCCTCGCGCATGTCGGCGCCGACAACGTCAAGGGCGGCGAGGCGGAGGCCAGTGCCATGGTGGCGGCGTTCCCCAACGGCGCCAAGCTGTTCCATCTGCAGGGCCAGCCGGGTGCCGGTCCGGCCATCGACCGCAACAAGGGCGTGCACAATGTGCTCGATCCCTTGAAGGACAAGTACCAGATCATCTTCGAGCAGACCGCAAACTTCGCCCGCGCCGAGGCGCTGTCGGTGACCGAGGCCGGCCTCGCCGCCAACGGCAAGCCGGACGCCATCATCTGCGCCAATGACGACATGGCGCTCGGCGCGCTCGAGGCGTGCGCGGCGCGCAACTTCACCGACGTCAAGATCTACGGCTTCGATGCGCTGCCGGAAGCGCTGGTTGCCGTGCGCGACGGCAAGCTCGCCGGCACGGTCGAACAGTTCCCCGGCCAGCAGTCGCGCACCGCCGTGCAGATCGCGGTCGCCTACGCCAAGAACAAGACCGAGCCGAAGGAGAAGCTGGTGCTGCTGACGCCGATCGTCATCGGCAAGGACAATCTTGATAAGGCAGAGAGGTTGAGCGAGACGAAGTAGGGCTTGGCGGAGAAAGGCTCATTGGTAAGGCCGGTGGGGCACGCCCCCCCTCTGGCCTGCCGGCCATCTCCCCCACTTGGGGGGAGATTAGCAGCTTCAACGCCGGCGCATCTTCTGCAACGTTGGCGATTGGCGAAAGCCTTCGTGACAGGCAATCTCTCCCCTTGTGGGGGAGATGTCCGGCAGGACAGAGGGGGGCGTGCCCCGCTGACCTGCCACAAACCGGGAGCCACCCTTGCCAGATGAACCCGCATCCGTCCTGCTCGCCGTCGAAGGCGTCACCAAGCATTTTTCCGGCGTCACCGCGCTGAGCGATGTCTCACTCGACATCCGCCCCGGCGAAATCCTCGGTCTGCTTGGCGAAAACGGCGCCGGCAAATCGACGCTCTTGAAAATCCTGTCGGGCGTCATGCCGTCGTCCAGCGGGCGCATCATTTTCGACGGCGCCGACTATGCGCCGTCCAGCCCGCAGGATGCCAAGCGGCTCGGCATCGTCACCATCTACCAGGAACTCAGCCTGATCCCGACGCTGACCGTGGCCGAGAACATCTTCATCGGCCGCGCGCCGGTCGGGCCGCTCGGGCTGGTCAGCTGGAAGCGCATGGAGCGGGATTCGCGCGACATCATCGCCCGCGTCGGCCTTTCCATCGATCCGATGACGCCGGTCTCGGCGCTATCGGTCGCCGAACAGCAGCTGGTCGAGATCGCCCGTGCCCTGTCGCTGAAGAGCCGGCTGATCATCATGGACGAGCCGACCTCGGCGCTGACCGAGACCGAGGTGCAGCGGCTGTTGTCGATCATGGACCGGCTGCGCCAGGACAAGGTCGCCATCATGTTCGTCACCCACCGGCTGGAGGAGGCCTCCGCCATCTGCGACCGCATGACCGTGCTGCGAGATGGCCGGCTGGCCGGCCATCTCGACCGCCAGGGCGGGCCGATCCAACTGCCGCGGATCATCGAGAAGATGGTCGGCCGCGCGGCGTCCGAACTTTATGCAAGGCCGGCACAGCGCGCGGTGGCCGGCGATATCGTGCTGTCAGTGCGCGGCTTGCGCACTGTGCGCGATCCCGAGGCACCGCATGCCATCGTGCTCGACGGTGTCGACATCGACCTCAAGGCCGGCGAGATCCTCGGCGTTGCCGGCCTTGTCGGTTCAGGTCGCACGGAGCTGGCGCGCGCCATTTTCGGCGCCGACCGCATCGCGGCGGGCACGATCACGCTCGACGGCAAACCGATCGCGCCGGCCTCGCCCGCCGATGCCATCGCGCTCGGCATCGGCCTGGTGCCGGAAGACCGCAAGCACCAGGCGATCTTTGCCGCCCTCGGCATCCTGCCGAATTTCTCCGTCGCTTCGCTCGGCGCATTCAGCAATGGTTTCGGCTTCATGGCCGAGCGGCGCGAGCGCGACGCGCTGTCGGGTTTCAGAAAGATGCTGTCGATCCGGATGGCCTCGGCCGAGCAGGCGATCGAGGGCCTGTCGGGCGGCAACCAGCAGAAGGTGATCCTGGCGCGCTGGCTGGCGCGCGATCCAAAAGTGCTGATCGTCGACGAGCCGACGCGCGGCGTCGATGTCGGCGCCAAGGCGGAGGTGCACCAGATCCTGGTGCAGCTGGCGGCGCGCGGCATCGCGGTGATGATGATCTCGTCCGAACTGCCCGAGGTGCTGGCGGTGTCGGACCGCATCGTCACCATGCGCCGGGGCCGCATCACAGGCGAGATGCCGGGTGTCGAGGCAAACGAGGAAAAACTGATGGAACTGATGGCGCTCGACAGCCAAGATGCGCGGGGCAAGACGCCCGGGGGGCAAGACGCGCGGGGCCAGGACGCACAGGGACAGAACGCGGAGGGGCAGGCAGGATGAGCATCGCCGAAGAGCAGAACCAGCGCGGCGGCGTGACGATCGCGCGGCTCCTGATGAGTTTCGGGCCGCTGCTGTTCCTGGCGGCGCTGGTCGTCGTCTTCACCGTGCTGAAGCCGAGCTTCATCGATCCGATCAATCTGTTCAACATCACGCGGCAGATCTCGATCACCGGGCTGATCGCGCTCGGCATGACCTTCGTCATCCTCACCGCCGGCATCGACCTGTCGGTCGGCTCGCTGCTTGCCTTTTGCGGCATGGTCGCCGCCGTCGTCGCCAAGGGCGGTGCGGCCAACACGCTGTCGCTATCGACCTCGGGCACGCAGGGTTATGGCTGGTTCGCGGCACTGCTTGCCGCCGTCATTGTCGGCGCCGCCGCCGGTGGCGTGCAGGGGCTCGCCATCACAAGGCTGAAAGTGCCGCCCTTCGTCGTCACGCTGGGCGGGCTGACGGTGTTTCGCGGACTGACGCTGACCATCTCCAATGGCGGCCCGATCTCGGGCTTCGACGCCTCGATGCGCTGGTTCGGCACGGGGCTGATCGGCCCGGTGCCGGTGCCGGCGATCATCTTCGCCATTGCCGCGATCCTGTGCCACATCGTGCTGCGTTACACACGCTATGGCCGCGCCGTCTATGCCGTCGGCGGCAATGCCGAGGCGGCGCGGCTGTCAGGCCTGCGCGTCGACCGCATCCTGGTCTCGGTCTATGTCATCGTCGGCTTCTTCGCGGGGCTCGCCGCTTTCGTCCTGTCGGCCAGGCTGAACTCTTCCGAAGCGGTCGCCGGCATCGGCTACGAGCTGACGGTGATTTCCGCCGTCGTCATCGGCGGCACCTCACTGTTCGGCGGCATCGGCTCGGTCGGCGGCACGGTGGTGGGGGCGGCCCTGATCGGCGTGCTGCAGAACGGGCTGCAGTTCAACAATGTCTCGTCCTACACGCAGAGCATCGTCATCGGGCTGATCCTGATCCTGGCGGTGGCGTTCGATCGGTGGCTGAAGTCGCGGGTGAGGCGGTGAGCGCTTCTTCCTTCCCCCCTTGTGGGGGAAGGTGGATCGGCGCGAAGCGCCGAGACGGATGAGGGGTGCCGGACGGAACGAGGCGTTGATGATTTTGCGCCGATACACCCGGCACGGAACAAGCGTCGCGCCAAGCTGGAGCACCCCTCATCCGTCTCGGCGCTGACGCGCCGATCCACCTTCTCCCACAGGGGGAGAAGGGAAGACCGCGCATGACCCGCGCAACGTCTCCTCAATCACCCGCGCCTAACCCAGCACCAGCTGCCCGTCATGATCAAACCGCTACCCCCCATTTCCCGGCCCGGTTGCAAAACGATCGGGCCTTGCTAGAAAGGCGCGGGGCGGGTGGCATCGTGAGAGACCTCATGTTTGCCGACATCATCAGGCCGATCAGCTTGAGTTTTTCGCTGTTGCGGCGCTTCTGGCCGCAGCTTGTGGTTCTGGTGCTGGCCGGGGTGCTGGCCGGCGATCTCCTGCTGCAGCTGGCGGCCAAGGTGGCGCTCGCCAATCATTTCGCCGGGCTCGCCATGCTGACGCTGGTGGCGCTGGCGCAGCTGGTGGTGACGGTGGCGATGTTCCATGTGCTGCGCCCCGGCCTGCCGCATCTCGCGGCCGCGCAGCGCAGCGCGGACAAGGCCGCAGACGAGCCGGCGGCCGACCGGCGCGGTTCGCGGCTGGTGGGCATGATCACCATCGCGCTCTTGCCGTTCTTCGCCTACTACGCCGCCTGGGGCTTCCTCGGCGATATCGTGCGGCAATATTCGCGCGAAACGCTCGACCAGGCCGATTTCGGCCAGAGCGCCAATGTGCTCGACGTGCTGGATTCACGCTGGCTGCTGATCTCGGTGGCGGTGTCCTGGCTGATCCGCCGGCTGGCCAAGTTCATGCAGACCAAGACAAAAACCGCCTCGTTCTGGCAGATCGTGGTGGTGATCTGCGAGACCAACTGGATCTTCGTCGGTCTCTACGTGATCAGCCGCTGGAAGGACACGGCGCTGCAATGGCTGATGAGCCGCTCCTTCTGGTCGATGGTGCAGGCCGCCGCCGACGGGCTGGCGAGCCCGGTGCCGATGGCGACGGCCGCCCCCATGGTGCCGGTCGAGCTCACCTCGATCGCGCCTTCGACGGTGGCGATCAATCTGTTCTTCTACATGCTCCTGCCGCTGATCTGGCTGGTGATGGCGGCGCTGATCTACGGCTATGACGTTCGCGACGATGCCGCGTTGATGCGCGTGCACAACCGGGTGGAGCGGTTCGGCAAGCGCTATGCCGGCCTGCCGAAATTCCTGCGCGATTTCGTCGAGCATTTCATCGCCGGCTACCGCTCGCGCTATCTGCCGATCGCCAATGGCGTGCGGCTGACGGTGAGTTCCAGCCTGCTGCTTCTGTGCACGCTGGTCATCGGCTATCGCCTCATCGACTGGGGTGCCGCCTGGCTGTGGCTCGGCGCGACACGGCTGATCGGCCCGCACGAACTCGATGTCTGGCAGATCTTCTCGCACGGCGTGACGCTGCTGTTCGGCAGCCCGTTCCAGGATTCCTCGACCGGCATTCTGATCGAGCCGATCAGGATATGTTTTCTGGCCGCTGTGCTGGAGACGGCGTTTTCGCTCAGCCCCCTTCGCCCCGTTTACGGGGGTGAGGCGCGGTCCGCGTAGCGGACGGAAAGCCAATTGCTTGGCTTTTTGAGCGGCGAATGCCCGGAGCGGCAGCGAAGGGCAGGTGCGGCGGATGAGAGGCAACGCTGACATGGCAAAACCTGGGTCCCGAGAGGACGCTCACTTCGGCGGCCTTTGGAACCGCAGATACCACGGCCGCTCGCTGCCCAGCCCAACAGCGGGCCGGATGGTCTTGATGGCGTCCTCCGGCACGGTGAAAGTGTCGCCGATGGTGAGGACGTCGCCCTTCCCAGCGCCGGAGAAGATCGCCGAGCTGCACTTCATCACGCCCTGCGGTAGGCTGACGCCGGCGATGACGTCCGGCAGCCAGCGGCGCCCGGCGGCGTCGGTCAGCATCAGCTTGCAGTCCAGCCACTGTTTTTGCAGGTCGGGGTCGCCGATGGTTACGGAGAAGGTGGCGATGACGGCGAAGGCGTGGTCGGGCAGGCGGCCGGCCTTGCCGCCGCGCAGATCGGCGAGCTTCCAGTCGCTGCCGCCGAACGGTACGGATTGGCCGAAGTCGACATCCCTGGCGATGAGGTCCTCGCCGTGCAACCATTCGCGCACGCTGTCGTAGCAGGTCTCGGCCAGTGTCAGCGGCAGCAGGATGGCGAGGGCGACAAGGCTGCGCCGCCGCCATTTTTTCTCGGCCTGTCGGTCCGCCGCCGGCTCTGTCGATACGGCGGTCATGACTTGCCCTGCGGAGCGTCGAGATCATATTCGGGCAGGACATCCGCCGGTTGACCGTCCGTTCCGGTTTTCACCTCGTCGAGGCTGATGCGGGCCTGGGCATCGAGCGGGCCGAACTGGCGCGCTGATATCAGCAGCCTGGCGCCACGGATCTGGTCGGGCGGTACTTCGAACACGAACAGGCCACGTCTTTCCAGGCCTGGATCGACACCATGCGGTGGCATGTCCTGGCGGTAGCCAAGCCGTTCCGTCTGGTGGTAGCGCAGCCCGGTCGGACCTTGCCAGGTGCCGTCGGCGACCGTGGTGGAGGCAGCAGTGGCGGTGAGATTGGTGGTCACCACCGCCCACAGGCCGCTGGTGGTCAGCAGCTTTTGCTGGCCGAACTGGCTGGCTTTCAGCGCGCGGGCGAAGATCACCTTGTCGAGCCGGACATCGAAGCTGCGCGCATGCACCGTGTCGTGCATGGCGCCATCGACCGGGATCGGCGCGGTGAGGTCGGCATAATGCGGCTTCGAGACCTGCGTGCCGTAGCTCAGCGCCACGGTGGCGCAAAGGATGGCGAGATTGCCGAGCACGCGGATTTTCATGAGCCGTTTCCCGGCGCGTTCGGCGCCGGCACATCGGCGATCGGCAAGGTGATGGAGCCGAGCCGGTAGGGATTGAACCAGCCGGGCATGCCATAGAGGTTGTCGCGCGGTTTGAAGATCTCGGCGGTGACGCCGAAGCTCAGGCTGGCCGGGACAGTGGCGTCATCGGCCAGCGGCCAGACATAGGCCATGCGCTCGGTCATCCCGGGATGCAGTTCCGGCGTCAGTGTCGCATCGCGCGTCAGCGCGATCATCGGCATGGGGTCGGACAGGGCGAGCCCGTCCGGCTTGAAGACATTGTAATAGGCCTTGTCGGATTGCGCGGTGCGGTTGGTGAGGTCGGCCTCAAGCACCAGCGCCTTCTGGCCGGGCTTCAACAGCACGCCATAGACTTTGTCATGGCTGATATAGGCGCGCACCGGCTGCACGCGCCAGCGCCCGGCATCGATGGCGGTATCAAGCGGCAGTTGCGGCGGCGCGTGGGCGGGCAGGGCACCGAAGGCTCCCATCAGGCCGGCGACGAACAGCGCGGCGATGGTTCCCGCGCCGGCTGTTATCCAAGTCTGAGCTTTTGAGCGGGCGGTCTTGAACATTCCAGATCATGCACGTCGAACGAACAGCCACCCCTCAGCAATCTAGAAAGAAAATCCGGCGGATGGAACCCGGAAATGGCTGGTCCAGCGTGCCGGGTCTCAGGCTGCTTCGCGCGCCCACAGGCGGTGGCCGTAGCGGCGGAAGAAGCGCGCCACGAGACGCTGCTGCCTGGCCCTGGCGAGGTCGGGCAAGCGCCGCTCCTGGCGCCAGCGCGGCATGTTGCGCCAGCAGGCGATGAAGCGGGCGGTGTCCTCGATGGCCTCGTCCGCCGACAGCGCCGGGCCGATCGCGGCCAGGAACAGCGGTTCGGATTGTTTCAACGCGTCGATGACGGCCTTGCGCCGGAAATGATCCTGGCGGGCCTGCGCGATGCCGTTGCGGCGGATCGCCTCGAAGGCTTCGAGCAGAGCTGGGCTGTCGCCGGTGTAACCGCAGGCGCGGGCGAAATCGGCGGCATCCATTGTGGCTCCCGGGTCTGATACGGCAGGCGACTCACATTTGCGAGTTGATAAGAGCATAACTCAAAAATTGATAAAAGAGAAACTTGTGGGAAAGTGTTAAAACTGCGACTCGACTCCTGGCTCAAAACACAGGAATATACGAACAAATCAGGAACAAACGAGGTAGAGAGGCAATGGCATTGCCGGGCAGAAGACCAGTCATCGCGCATGTCGTCTCGATATCGGTCGAGTGCGCCGATTGCGGCCGCAACAGATGGTGGAAACCGGATGAACTCCGGCGTTTCGGCGTGACGGGCAGCACGCCGCTGGCGGAGCTTTCGGGCCGCATCGTCTGCTCGGCCTGCCGCGCCGACGGGCTGCCGGGCACGGCGATCTCGATCCAGGCGGCCTTCATAGACGAGCGCCAACGCGTGCGCAGCGAGGCGCAGATGCTGAGCGAGCGGGAGGTGTTGGTGGAGGAGTCGAGGCGGGCTTGAGGGGGGTGGCTTTCTTCCTTCTCCCCTTGTGGGAGAAGGTGGATTGGCGCGTAGCGCCAAGACGGATGAGGGGTGTTCCAGGGAACGCCGGCGTCTCACCATGGTGCATCTTGAGGTAGTGGTCTGACAGGTGAAGAGCGCAAGATCTCCTGCGCCGCGTTCCGTCACTCACCCCTCATCCGTCTCGGCGCTGGCGCGCCGATCCACCTTCTCCCACAGGGGGAGAAGGAAGAGGCGCTAATACCCCAGCAATTCCTTCAGCGGGATCACCCGCCAGACATGCTTGATGGCATAGCGGTTGAAGGTCAGCGTCTTCGGCGGATTGTATTGCTCGACCACCAGCTCGCCCGCTGTACGCTTGACCAGCTTCTTGATGAAGGCCTTGCCGTTCTTCTCGTTTTCTTCCGGAAACGTCTCGATCACCACATGGTCGCCGGGCACGGCGTCGCGGCCGCCGCAATAGATGAGGTCGCCGGGTTCGTAGCGCGGCACCATGGAGTCGGAGAGCACATGCAGCGCGAAGACTTTCGGCAGGTTGCGCACGCCCGGCGGGCGCTGGACGTAGCCGGCGGGCTCGCCATTGAAGGTGAAGTCGCCGTCATCGCCGCCGACCGCGGCACCCAGCACCTCGATATCCATTGAGCCGGCGGGCATCGGGCCGGCATCGGTGACGATCTCGGCATCCGCCACCGGCCCGGCATCGTCGAGGAAGACGACCTGCCCTTGGCCGAGCGCCACCGGGTCGACGCGCAGGAAGGCGGCGGTCTTCAACAGGTTCTCGGTCTTGGGCAGATTGCGGCCGGTTTCCCAATTGCCGACGGCGGCGACATCAGTGTCGTTGTGCTCGGCAATGTGGCGCATGACCAGGCCGCGCTGCTTGCGCGCCTGGCGTATCGCCGCCCCGACCTTGATCGACAGTTCCGTTCTTGCCATGGCGCCCATGTGAGCGATGAAAGCGGCTCTCGTCTATGAAAGAATGGCTTGCATCTATTTTTGAGTTATGCTTATATCTGGTCATGCAGAACCTGTCCAGTCTTCATGGCGCGGTCGCGCCAGCCTCGCGTGAGGCGAACAAGGCGACCGAAGTCGCCAGCCATTCCCTTCCGTCCCGGCCGTCCTCCCCGGCCGGGGCGAAGCCCGAGCGCCTTGATGCCTCGGGTCCGGTCTGCCCGTCCCTGGCGGCCGGAACGGCCGGAGCCGCCGCTCCCCTCGGCTCCGGCCCCCCATTCGACCGGCATGATGCCGGTCCATACGCGCGCTCCTGCACCCGCACGCAGGACGGCACCGTCATCCTGTTCGAGCCGATGACGGGCAGGGCGGTTTCCGCCCCTGACAGAAAGACAGCCGAGGCGCGGCTGGCGCGCCTGGCCGCCGGGCATTCGATCCGCTCCGGCTGATCCATCCCGCGAGCCGGCTTTCGCACCGAACACCCTGACCGTGGCCCGGACCGGGCCCGAACCCTGACGCCTAGCCGACGGCGCGCTCGCCGGCGCGGCCGAAGGCGGACCCCTGGATGGAGCCTGGACATGGCAAGCTATAGCGACGCCGAATTGCAAGAGATCGCCCGCTGGCTGAAGGAGGGGCTTTCGGCCTCGAGGATCGCGGCGGCGTTCAGTGCGCTGCGCGGCAGCCCGGTGTCGCGCAACGCCATCATCGGCATCGTCCACCGCAACGCCATGCTGGGCGCGATCGGCTTTGCCAATGGCCGGGGGATGCCGCCGGTTGTGAGACAGGCCGCCGGCGAACAGGCAATACGCAAGCCGGCGGCTGCAAAGCAGGGCAAGGCGAGCGGCAAGGCGGCCGCGGAAAAGCGCGTCGGCGTCCATGCCGACAAGGGTACCGCAGCGCGCAAGAGCAACGCCCGGGCCAGGCGCGATTCCTCGCCGGCCTGGCTGCCGCCGCGCCTGTTCGTGCGCGAGGTGGGCGTGCTGATCGCCGATGGCGAGGCCTACCGTCTCAAGGTGCCGGCGCCGCCGCGCGGACCCATCGGCCGCCAGCCGCATGGCGTGGCGATGCGCTTCATCGACTGCTTGTTTTCCCGCTGCCGCGCGCCGCTCGACCTGACGCTGGAAGAGGATCCGGAGAACGACGCGCCGGGCGGCCGGCCCGGCGCCGACATGCTGTGCTGCGGCATGCGGACCAAAGGGCTGAAGAGCTACTGCGGCTACCACCAGGCGCGGTTTCAACGCCGGGTTTGCCAGTGAGCCTATTTCGGTATCTGCCGGCCCTGTTTGGGCATCCGGCTTTGCACGCTGCGTGCCTCCAGCCGCATGGCGGGGCCGGCTTCGGCAACCAGGATGCCGGCGACGCGGGCAAAGCCGGTGAACACTTTCATCGCGTCGGATTCGGAAATCTGTGCCGCGATCGCGGCACTGCAGGCGTTGAGCGCGCTGCGGTAGACATGGCCGCGCCGATCGATCGGCCAGCGTTGCAGGAAATCGGCGGCATCGCTGACGCTGTCGATCTCCTCGACATGTCCATCCAGGCTTACTTTGAGCGGCGTTTTCATCGTACCCACGGCGTTCACCCTCGATCTCGGCGCGGCATTCAAGCCGACGCTCATAAACGCGCGAGGCCGCCAGGCGGTTGCATCGCCTTCGCGCGGGCTTCACGGGTTGGCGGCGGCGTCGAGCCAATCATGCGCCCGGCTTCTCGGCTTGACCACCAATATTCCCTGTTGCCGGGCGGCCTTGCTGAAGGCCTCGAAGGCGGTGCGCGGGCAGCAACTGCCTCCGACCGCCAGCCTGACCAGCCGCACGGCTTCGACATAGGCGGGTGCGGTCTTGTCGGGCCAATGGTGCCGCAACGCCGTTTCGGCGTCGGCGACCGAGCCGACCAGCATGGTCTTGTTGTCGCAAAAGCGCAGCGTAATCGGCATGAAAGCCGTCATCGAAACACCTCCCTCTGGCATGGTCGCGTCATAACGTGCGGGCTGGCGGCTGGTTCCATTAGCGTGCGTGCAAGCATGGGGCAGGCATGAGCGAGCGGCCCTTCATGCAGCTCTACGTCTCCGATTTCGTCGGCGACACGTTGCAGCTCTCCACCGAGCAGATCGGCGCCTACATGCTCATCCTGATGGCGATGTGGAACGCCGGCGGCCGGCTGCCCGACGACGACGCCAAGCTGGCGCGGGTGGCGCGGCTGTCGCTCAAGAGATGGCGCACCATCAGTGGCGATCTGTTGACCTTCTTCGAGCGCGAGTCAGGCGAGATCGGCCACAAGAGGCTGACCAGGGAGCTGCATAAGGCGCAGGGCAAAAGCGAGGCGAGGGCCGCCGCCGGGGCACGTGGCGGCGCCGCCACCGCCTTGAAAACAAAGGCGCATCCTCCAGCAAATGCCGGCGCTTTGCCGCGGCATTCTCCAGACTCCAGAAGCCAGAGTGAAAAAGCTTCCGCTTTTTCCCCTGCGGGTAAAGACAAAACAGCTCCCGTTTTCTCGGGAAAGAAGTCCGGCTGGCAGCGGCCGAAAACCCATACCGACGCCGCCAACGCCATCATCGAGGAGATCCGCAGCCATGACCGCAGCCGAACTGCAGCAGGCGACGAAGGCGCTGGCGGCGATGTTCTCATGCTTCCCGCAATCCGGCCTGACTGATGTCGAGATGCAGATGCGCGGCTATCTCAGTGCTGTGCGCGACGCCGAGCTTGCCGATCTGCAAGCCGCCATCCAGCGCTTCGTGCGCGGCGAGGTGAAGAGCGGCAACGCCCAGTTCTGCCCGTCGAGCGCGCAGCTCTGCATCGAGGTGCGCGAGCGGCGGACGATGCGCGAGCTGATGGCGCGGCGGGGAGCGTAAGTACCGGCGAAGCAGGTGGCAGGATGATTCATCTCCGACAGCCTCTCCAACCAAAGACACCACACCCCAAGCCCAAGGAGCCACCCCATGCCCAAAAAAGCCAAAGCCGCCAAACCGCAGGCGCCGAAACTGCCGAAGGGCGAGGCCGAGCAGGTGCGCATCCGCCGCGAGATCGGCCATGATTTTGCGCTCAGCGACGACGCCTTCGGCCGCAAGCGGCTTGCCGCCGGCACGGCTGAAGCACGACGCGTCTACGAAGTGTCGAATGACGGCTACACCTCGACAGGCGGCATCGTGCGGGT
This sequence comes from Mesorhizobium sp. CNPSo 4671, assembly GCF_057784245.1. Classification (NCBI taxonomy): domain Bacteria; kingdom Pseudomonadati; phylum Pseudomonadota; class Alphaproteobacteria; order Hyphomicrobiales; family Phyllobacteriaceae; genus Mesorhizobium; species Mesorhizobium sp. CNPSo 4671. The sequence goes on from NZ_JBWLUW010000002.1 coordinate 518,919, forward strand.
GCGCAATGTCGATCCGCTCATCGGCATCACCTCGCTGTCGCGCCAGCAGCGCGAGGCCGGCCAGCGCTACCGCGACGATTTCCAGTGCAGCCAGCAGGCGGGCGTCAAACCGATGCGCTGGAGCGAGCGCGTCGACGGCGGCCGCCAGGGCGGCGGCATCGCCGACAGCGTGCTCGACGCCGGCCGGGCGCATGCCGCCGCCACGAGGGCACTATGCCATTGGGAGGTCGCAGCTGTGGTGCAGAAAGTTTGCTGCGCGGGGGGCTCGATCAAGAGCCTGGCGGAACAGACGGGTGAGGGAAGGGACGTGGTGACGAAGCTGCTGAAGGTCGGGCTCGACCTGCTGGCGGTGCACTACGGGATGATGATGGCGCGGTGAGATGGCGCACGATCCGACCGGCGGATGCCGGCCGGATCCGTGTCGCCGGGATCAGTTTATCCGCAGACGCGGACTTCCTCGACGATCCTGTGATGATGGCGCCAGTGATTGATCACTTCGATGTGGCAACGGTGATGGTGCCGGTGGAAATAACGCGGCCTGTAGCCGTCATCGTAGGGATCGTAGGGGCTGTAGACGTAACGGCCGCCATAGTCCCCATATCCATCATAATAATCGTTTCCATAATAGTCGTTGTAGCCGCCGCCGATGCCGATAAAGACGTGACTGCGGGCGGCGGCAGGCGCGATCATCGCCGCCGCCGAAGCAATGGCGATAACCGAGGCAAGCAGGAGCTTCTTCATGGCTACCTCCTTCTCAAGGTTGATCTAATATAACCCCCGAGAGGCGGTCCCGTTCCATGGATTTGCAAATGGACTGGCTACCGAGCCCAATCGACGTCGATCGCGGTTGGCTTTGGTAGCCGAAACCGGCGCAGCACCATGAGGCCGGCCGCGAAGGTTATGATGTGGATCAACAAGCCGATATGCAACCAAGGTTTGGCCGGCTCCGAATTTCCACTCCAGTAGTGCTCTAAAATGAACAGCATCGTATTGGTAAAGACGACGTATAAGGCCAGTTCCAAGAGGAAAATGCCGGTGAACACGAGAAACCTTGGCCAGAACGCTGTCCTTGGCGCAATCGCGGCTATGATAAGCGCGAGGAGGAATCCTAGGACAAGCGGAGCCATCGGGTTCTTTGCAACATGGACGTGAAATACGTAGGCGACCTGGGTGACGGCGACTGCTCCGACAAAGGTGGCGAGCGCCAAGGCAACAAGATTGACCGCCAGACGCTTCAACAAGTCTACCCCGCCCATCCTAGACACCTATTTTGATTGCAAGCGTGTTGAAATTTTTCAGAATTGATTCCGGCCGGAAACTGCTCCCAATCAATCGCAAAACCAAAAACGTCTCAAGGCCATCAGTATAAAGCGCAAGCGTTTCGAAGAGCCTACTACCCGCCGACCAGGTCCGAGCGTGGCGTGGTGACGCTTGAGCGCTATGTGGCGAGGTTAGCTGGGGGTGGCTGAGCGGGACTCCCCTTGTGGGAGAAGGTGGATCGGCGCGCAGCGCCGAGACGGTTGAGGGGTGGGTGATGGATCGCCGTCCTCGCCAAGCTGGAGAGCACCCCTCATCCGACCTCGCTTCGCGAGGCCACCCCGGGGCGAGCCACGGGTCTCGCCCGCCCTTCAGGCCCCGCAAGGGGAGAAGGAAGGGCGCGCTCACCCAGCCTAAAACAACGCCTTCTCCAGCAGCCCCTCCAGCGTCTCGGCAAATGCCGTCGCCAGATGATGCCGGTCACGAAACGCCAGTTTGCCGCCGATGAAGACGTGGCACTGCGTCGGGCCGCAGAAGCGGTCGGTGAGGTCGACATAGAGCGTGTCGGGGACGCTTTTGACCACGGCGCGCTCTTGCGCGGCGGCGCCGTCATTGGCGGCCTGGGCTCTCGGTGTGTCGCAGCGCGAGGGGGCTTCGCGCCACCAGAGCGCACGCGCCACGCAGGAATCGGCGAAACTGTCGCCGATCGGCGTGTCGCGGATGACGGCGGTCTCGACGCCGGCCCGGCTGAAGGCCTGCAATGTGGAGCGCAGGCCGGCTTGCCAGCGCGCGGTCTCGGCCTTGCGGCCGGCGGCGGGCATGTCGCGCGTCAGGTTTCCGATTGAGAATTCCGAGATCACCACCAGGCGCGGCTTGCGGCGGATGATGTCGGCGATTGCCTGTTCGCGCCAGGCGTCGCATTCGGTGTAGTCGCGCTTCAGCACGGTGTTGAAGGTCGAAAGCCGCGAGGCGCGGCACGAGGATTTGAGATAGGTGACCACTTTGGTGTCGTTGCGCTTGGCCGCCTCGACCAGCGGTGTCGACCAGTGGTCGGCATGTGAATCGCCGAACAGCACGATGGTGTGGGCGGCATCAGCGGAGCCGAAGGTACAGGGTTTCGGCTTCACCGTGTGGAAATCGAGCAGGCAGTTTTTGTCCACGGCGCGCGCGATGGAGGGCTGTTCGGCGGCCTGTTCGATGCCGCGCTGGGTGGGGTCGATATTGCGGGTGGCCAGATGCGCATTGGCATAGGCCACCGCCACGCCGACGCCGGTCAGCGCCAAGGCGGGGGCCAGCGCTCGAACGCCAACGGTCAGCCAGCCGCCGCGCCGCGCCGGGTTCTCGATCAAATGATAGGTGAGGAACGCCAGCGCCACCGCCAGCGCGCCGCAGCCGAGACGCTGGAGGACGCTGAGATCCGGCGCCAGCATGCCGGCATAGACGATAACAGGCCAGTGCCAGAGATAGAGCGAATAGGAGAGCGCGCCGACCCATTGCAAGGGCGGCAGCGAGAGTGCCGCGCCCGGCGTGAGGGCCTGCCAGCCGGTGGGGCTCCCTGCGTCGCTCTCCTCGCCCGCGCCGCTCAGCAGCACCAGCACCGTGCCGGCAACCGGCAGCAGCGCGTACCAGCCGGGGAAGGGCAGGTCTTCGCTCAATAGGAGATAGGCCGCCGCGATCAGCGCCAGGCCGAGCCAGCCTTGTGCTGATCGCAGCCATGGCCGCTGTTGCTGCAAGGCCGCCGGCGCCAGCGTCGCCAGGCCGCCGGCGGCGAACTCCCAGGCGCGCAGCGGCGAGAAGTAGAAGGCCCAGGCCGGAGAGAGGCTGGTGAGCCACAGGCAGGCGGCGAAAGAGGCGAGGCCGGCGGCGCCGATCACCAGCACCGCCATGCGCTTGCCCGGATGCAGCCAGGCGGCGAAGAGCAGCAGCGCCGGCCAGACGAGATAGAACTGCTCCTCCACCGACAGCGACCAGAAATGGATGAAGGGATTGCTCAGTGCATCCGAAGCGAAATAGTCGAACGACCAGCGCAGCAGCCACAGATTGATGGCATAGGCCGAGGCGAACATGGCGCCGCGCGAATAGAGCGCCTGCTCCTGCGGCGCCAAGATGAAAGTGCCTGCGGCAAGCGTCGCCAGGATGACGAACAGGGCCGCCGGCAGAAGGCGCCGGGCGCGGCGGGCATAGAAACGCCAGAGGTCGAGCCGGCCGGTCTCGGTGATCTCGCGCATCAAATGCGTCGTGATCAGCCAGCCGGAGATGACGAAGAAGATGTCGACGCCGGCAAAGCCGCCGGGCAGTGCCGTGAGGCCGAAATGATAGGCAACGACGCCGCCGACCGCCAGCGCGCGCAATCCCTGTATATCAGGCCGAAACGATGCCGCCACGACAGCTCCTTCGTTATGCCCAGCCCGCCCCGCATGTCGGCCTGGTCAGCCGATATCGCAATGCAGCAAGTTTTTTGCAGCGCAACATGGCCAGAAGAAGGAGGGAAAGAGGCAGGATGCCTCGACCGGCAACGATGGGACGGCCGCGAATACCGGCCGGCGATCACGGAACCTTGTTGGGCTTGACAAGCAAGGGCTTTCGTAGCGACCTGCGCGGGCAAATCCCGGGCATTGGGGCATTCCATGAAGAAGACTTACGAAAAGCCGGTCCTGGTGAAGCGCGAGAAACTGTCCGCCGTCGTCGCGTTCGTGGCGTCCGGTCCGGTCTGAGCAGGGATTTTCGCCGGCCCGTTCGTGGTGACAATGGAACAGGCGGGCTTTCCGGCCGCCGTCACTGGGCTGACATGCCGGTCGCGGCTTGATGCGTGCCGTCCAGGCGGCCTGCAAACGGCGGCTTTATGCGCTTCCGGGCCGGGATTCCCGGCGCATGGGCGGCATTGGCGCCCGCGCACCGCGCGCGGCATAGAGGCCGGTGGCGGCCGCCGCCACGACCAAGGCGGCAAACACCATCAGCTTCCCAGGCGTCACTCCCTGCGGGCCGAAGGCGACGGCATACATGGTGCGGCCGGGGATGAAGGTCAAAAGCCCGGTGATAACAAGGCCGAAAATGTAGGTGCCCTGCATGATGCGGCGGTGGGCGGCAACGTGGCCGCCGCGCGCGGCGCGCACGCCGCGCCACAGCATCACCAGCACCAACAGCGACAGAAGGTGGATCGGGCTGAACGGCCCCCACAGCCGGATCGTCCAGATGAACAGGCCGGAGCCGGCGACCGTCGCCATCAGCGCCACCCAGACACGGCCAAGCGCCCGGTGCAGCCGGTCGCCCTTGGCGCGCCAGAGCTGCATGGCGCCGAGCAGCAGCGCGGCGATGGCGATCAGCGCATGGAGCTGGATGACGGGCGAGGCGTGGAGCAAGGGGCTGAGCGACATCGGTGTTCTCCGCGAGATGGCGGATTATGGCCGATGGGGCGCTGGAGCGGCAAGGGAGGCGGTGCGGCCGAGGTTGCTCCGATCCCGCCGCACAACAAAACGGCCCCATATGCGGGGCCGTTTTGCACGGGCGTGCGACGGGCTACTTGCTGCCGCCGTTCTTCTTCACGCTCGAGCAGAATTCCGGATGGGTGTTGGTCGGGTTGGCGTTCTTGGCCTCATCCTCGCAGGCCTTTGCCATCGCGGTCTGGTCGTCCGGTGTCAGCGCCTTCCAGGCTTTGACGAAATCGTCATCGCCACGCAGCGTCTTCATGCTGGAGTCGGTGTAGAAGGGCTGCATCTTGGCCGGATCGTCGAGAGCGGACGTGCCGGAGTTGGCTGCCGCGAGTGCCGAGCCCGCGACCATCGAAAGCGTCATGGCGCCAAGACAGATCATCTTGATATTCATGATAGGTTCCTTCCCTGTTGCTTTTGTGATCGTCTAAGCAACGATCAAGGACGTAACGGGAAGAATTGGGTGAAAGTTCCAGTTTCTCGCGCGAAATTAGCTCAATTTTGTCAAAATATATCTGCCGGAAGCTTGAGATATTCCCCGGTTATTATCGGCTGCCTGCACGAAAGCTTTCTGTCGCCGGAATTTCCGCGCAACAACTCACCGCTGATGTGACGCCGGGCCGATCGGATGTGGCAGCGTCCGGCGATTTTGAAACTTCCCGGCTCCCTGATTGTTCCGCGCCGGCCGCCTTGAAAAAAGGCCCCACCAGCAGGGGGCCGGCGGGGCATGATCGGAGGTCTGCGATCGCCTGGGAGGCGATCTCGGGAGCAACGGGAACGGCGTTCGAAAAGTTTCACTGGTTTGCGCGCTGGATTGCCGAGGCTGTCCAAACCAGCCTCAGCCACCTGCTGCCCGCCGGCCCTGGCCGCGCCGGGCAAGCAGGTTCGCCACCACCAGCAGAACGATCGACAGCGCCATCATCAGCGTCGCGGCGGCGGTGATGGCGGGTGAGAGTTTTTCGCGCAGGCCGATGAACATTTCGAGCGGCATGGTGCGCTGGCCGGCACTGGCCAGGAACTGCACCACCACCACCTCGTCGAAAGAGGTGACGAAGGCGAAGGCCGCGCCCGAAAGCACGCCGGGCAGGATCAGCGGCAGCATCACGCGGAAGAAGGCGGTCAGCGGCCTTGCGCCCGAAATGGCGGCGGCGCGCATCAGGTTGCGGTCGAAGCCGGTGAGGCTGGCGCCGACGGTGACGACGACGAAGGGGCTGGCAAGGGCTGTATGCGCCAGGATGATGCCGGCATAGGTGCTGGCGAGGCCAATGCGGGCGTAGAACAGATATGAGCCGACGGCGGTGATCACCACGGGCACGATCAGCGGCGACAGAAGCAGCGGCATGACGATGCGGCGGCCGGGGAATTTCTCATTGGACAAAGCAATTGCCGTCAGCGTGCCGAGTGTGGTGGCGATCAGCGTCGTGCCGAAGGCGACGATCAGGCTGTTGCCGATCGCCGACTGCCAGCGCTGCGTGCCGAGCACCACCTCGTACCAGCGCGTCGACAGGCCTTCGAGCGGGAAGACGAAGAAGGCGCCGCTGTTGAAGGAGAGCGGCACGGGGATGAGGATCGGCACCAGCAGGAACAGGATGACCAGCCCGCACCACAGCCAAAGCAGCGCGACGCGGATGCGTTCACCAGGGGTCGGGTAGGGTGAGAGCAGCATGGCTACACCATCTTCAGGCGGTCGAGGCCGAGGATCCGGGCGAAGATGCCGAACAGGGCAAGCGTGAAGACGAGCAGGATGAAGCTCAGCGCCGCCGCCATCTCCCAGTTCAGTTCGACATTGACGTAATTGGCGATGAAATTGCTGATCAGCTGGTCGCTGGCGCCGCCGATCAGGGCAGGGGTGATGTAGTAGCCCAGGCACAGGATGAAGGTGAGCAGGCAGCCGGCCATGACGCCCGGGAAAACCTGCGGGAGATAGACGCGCCGGAAGGCGGTGAACGGCCTTGCGCCGAGCGAATAGGCCGCCTTCATCTGCGAGGGCGCGATGGTGCGCATGACCGAGTAGATCGGCAGCAGCGTGAAGGGCAGCTGGATATGGGTCATGGCGATGATCAGGCCGATGCGGCTGTACATCAAATCGAGCCGTTCATTGACGAAGCCGAGCCACAGCAGCATGTCGTTGACCAGGCCGAATTTCTGCAACAGCACCGTCCAGGCGGCGGTGCGCACCAGGATCGAGGTCCAGAAGGGCAACAGCACCGCCACGATCAGGATCGCCGCCAGACCTTTGGGCACGCTCGATATGAGATAGGCGAGGGGAAAGCCGAGCAGCAAGGTGGCGAGCGTCACCGCGGCGGCAACGAAGAAGGTGCGCAGGAACACTTGCAGGAAGATCGCCTGTTCGGGCGGCACGCGCTCGATGCCGTCATCGGCGTTCCACCTGAGATCGAGCGCGCTCAAGAGATAGAACGAGGTGATGGCGTGGGTGCCGTTGGCGATGACCGGCCAGGTGCCGGGTGCCGACCAGAAGGGCACGGCTTTCATGATCTCGAGCGGCGGCTTGCCGCCGGCGGCTTCGAGCTGGCGTACGGTCTTCAGCACCAGGCTGCGGGCGCCGGGCAGGCGGGCGTTGAGCGCCTTGGCCAGCTCGTAGGCGGTGCCCTTGGCCTGGTTTTCGCTGAGGTCCGCGGCGAGCGCGATGTAGGCGGCATCATCAGGCGGGCCCTGGCCGTTCCAGTCGGACAGGGCCACGCTGGTGCGCGGCAGAGCGTCGGCGATGGTCGGGTCGTAGACGGCGCGCGAGAGCAGCAGCACGATCGGGATGCCGAAGCTCAAGGCGAGAAGCAGGAGCAGGGGGGCCGCCAGCGCCAGCGAACGCAGCCGGTCGCCGAATTCGGCGCGCCGCAGCGCCGCCGACACCGACTTCTGGTCGGTGTCGGCGGCTGACCGGCCGCGGGCCAGCGCGGGCCGGTCGAGTTCGCTGGGCTGCAAGGCCGACATCCTTACTGCGCCAGCCAGGCGTTGAAGCGCTTGACCAGGTCTTCGCCATAGTCGCCCCAGAACTCGGTGTCGGCAACGAGGTAGGCGCCGGCCAGATGGTCAGGCGCGTTGGGCAGTTTCGGCAAGGCGTCCGCAGCGACGAAGGAGGCCGCATCGGTGCGCACCGGACCGTAGGTGATGTAGCTGGCGAGCTTGGCGTTGTTTTCCGGCTTCGAGATATAGGCGAGGTATTTGTAGGCGAGATCCGGGTTCTTGGCGCCCTTTGGAATGGCGATCATGTCGTATTCGAGGATCTGGTTGTTCCAGACGATCTTGAACGGCTTCTTGTCGGTGTCGATGGCGTTCTGGATGCGGCCGTTCCAGGCCGTGGTCATCACCACTTCCTGCGAAGCGAGCAATTGCGCCGGCTGCGCGCCAGCATCCCACCAGACAATGTCCTTCTTGATGGTGTCGAGCTTCTTGAAGGCGCGGTCGACGCCTTCGGGCGTGGCCAGCACCTTGTAGACATCGGCTGGCGCGACGCCATCGGCCATCAGCGCCCATTCAAGATTCTGCGCCGGGAATTTGCGCATGGCGCGTTTTCCGGGGAATTTCTTGGTGTCGAAGAGATCGAGCACCGAGGTCGGCGCTTCCTTCAGCACGGTCGGGTCGTAGGCGAGGATGTCGCCGTAAGCGTCGAGGCCGACACCGCAATCGAGCGCCGAGCCCTCGATGAATTTGTCGCGCGGCCCGATCTTGGAATAGTCGAGGCGCTCCAGAATGCCGGCGTCGCAGCCTTGCAGCACGGTCGCGGTTTCCACCGTCACCAGGTCGATCGGCACGTTGCCGGTGTCGACCATGGCTTTGACCTTGCCGAGATCGCCGAGATATTCCTGCTCGAGGATTTTTGCGCCGGTCTCCTTGCTGAACGGCTCGAACCAGGCCTTGCGCTGGGCATCCTGCCAGGCGCCGCCACTGGCCATGATCGATAGTTCCTCGGCGAAGGCGGCGTGGCCGATGGTGAAGAGTGCGGTGGCTGCCGTGAATACGAGCATCCGGGTTTTTGCGATTTTCATTTTTCTTCCCCTGTTTTTGAGATGGATCTGTTCTTGAGATTGCCTGGTTCAGGACGGCCCCGCCTTGGTGGCAGAGGCATCGGCGGGAAAGGCGCGGCAGTCACCCGGCGCGCAGGAGACCGTGACGGCCTCGCCATTGGCCATGGTTGCCTCGGGGCCGACCTTGACGGTTAGCACCTGGTCGTTGCCGAGCCGGGCGAGAAGGCGCAAATGGTCGCCGAGATAGATGCGGCCGTCGACCGTGGCGGGCAGGGCGTTGCCGCCGGCCGGCATAAGGCTCAACCGCTCGGGGCGGATGGCGACATGGCAGGCGGCACCTTGCGCCACGCCGATGGCGAGCGCGGTGAGCTCGCCGCCGCCGGTCAGCCGCACGCGGCATTGCTGGCCGGAGATGCGGTCGACGACGCCTTCCAGCGTGTTGTTCTCGCCGATGAAGCTCGCCACGAACGAGCTTTGCGGGGCGTTGTAGAGATCGTCGGGCGAACCGAGCTGGGCGATGGCGCCATTGTTGAAGACGGCGACGCGGTCCGACATGGTCAGCGCTTCGCTCTGGTCATGGGTGACGTAGACGATGGTGACGCCGAGCATGGTGTGGATCTGCTTGATCTCGAGCTGCATGTGCTCGCGCAGTTTCTTGTCGAGCGCGCCCAGCGGCTCGTCCATCAGCACCAGGCTCGGTTCAAACACCAGCGCGCGGGCCAGCGCCACACGCTGCTGCTGGCCGCCGGAAAGCTGCGCCGGCTTGCGGTCGCCGAACTGCTTCAGCCGCACCATGTCGAGCGCACGGCCGACGCGGCCGGCAATGTCGGCCTTGCCGACCTGGCGGACGGAGAGCGGGAAGGCGACGTTTTCCGCCACACTCATATGCGGGAACAGCGCGTAGTTCTGGAACACCATGCCGATGTTGCGCTGGTAGGGCGGCGAGCGGTCGACCGGCTTGCCTTCCAGCGTGATGGTGCCGCTGGTCGGCCGTTCGAAGCCGGCCAGCATGTTGAGCGTCGTCGTCTTGCCCGAACCGGAAGGGCCGAGCAGCGTCAGGAATTCGCCGCGCGCGACGCCGAGGTTCAGCCGGGTCACCGCGAAGGCGCGGCCGTCATAGGATTTCTCGACATCGACGAAATCGACGAAGGCCGGGCCGGGTGCCGAGGCTGGCGATGATACGGCCATGGCGCTCATCGGGTGCGACCCCGGAACGCGGCGGCTGAAGCAGTTTGCGGCTTGTGATGCATGGTTCCATCCCATTGGAAGCCCGCATCTCGGCGGGTCGTCCAAACTTGTATGCTCACACAATCTATCTAAAATCGAGCATAGATGCAGACAACTTTGGGCGTCAAACCGGTATTTGCCGCGATTGTGTGATATTTTCGGCTGGCAAAGCCAAATTGATGTCACACAAGTGCTATTGTCCGGCGAATTGTCTTATGCTAAGCCCACGACGAAGCCGAAGCCCCGAATCCATCCAGCATGCTCAGCGATCTCCGCCTTACCGAGGATGAAAGTCCGGTCTATCGCCGTCTCGCCGACGCGATCGCCGAGCGCATTGCCACGGGTACGCTCGCGGTCGGCGACCGGTTGCCGCCGCAGCGTGACATTGCGCGCGCGCTCGGCATCAACGTCACCACGGTGACGCGGGCGCTGGCAACGCTGCAGCAGCGCGGCCTGCTGGAGGCGCGGCCGGGGCGGGGCACGACCGTGGCGGCCAGGCAGGCGGCCGAGCGACCCGGCTTCGTCTCGGCGCCGAGCGACGAGAGCGGCATCATCGATCTCTCGGTCAATCGCCCCGCCACCTCGGCCTATCTCGACGCGCTGGCGGCGCTGCTGCCGCGCCTGCCCAGGGATCCGCACTATGCCTCGCTGCAGGACTATCATCCGCCGGAAGGGCCGCTGTGGGCCCGCGCGGCCGTCGCCGACTGGCTGAAGTCCGTTGCCGGCGACGGCGACCCCGGCCGCGTGGTGCTGGCGGCCGGTGCCCAGCACGGGCTCGACTGCCTGCTTGGCGCGGTGACACGGCAAGGCGAGGTGGTGCTGGCCGACGAGGTGACCTATCAGGGCATCAACGCGCTTTGCCGGGTGCATGGGCTCGATCTCAGGGGTGTCGCCATGGATCGCGGCGGCATGCGGCCGGACGCCTTCGACGCCGCCTGCGCGCAGCTCCGCCCCCGCGCGGTATTCCTGGTGCCGACGCTGCACAACCCCACCACCATTACGCTGAGCGAAGCGCGGCGTTACGAGCTTGCCGCCGTGGCGCGCCGCCACAATGTCATGATCATCGAGGATGACGTCTACCGGCCGCTGGCCGACGAGGCGTTGCCCTCCTTCGCCAGCCTGGAGCCGGAGCTGACGGTGCATATCGGCGCGCTGTCGAAATGCCTGGCGCCGGGCTTGAGGCTCGGCTTCGTCATTGCGCCGCGCGCCATTGCCGGCCAGGTCGCGGCGGCTTTGCGCATCAATTGCTGGAGCATCAGCCCGCTGACGGCGCTGATCGGCGCGCGCATGATCGAGGACGGGGCAGCGGCGCGCATCATCGAGGTGCAGAAGCACGAGCTGCGCCAGCGCCAGGCAATCTTGAGCGAAATCCTCGGCCGCTACGATGTGCAGAGCCAGCCGAGCGCCACCCATGCCTGGCTGCGCCTGCCCGAGCCATGGCGCGGCGCCGGCTTTGCCCGCACCTGCCTGGAGCGCGGCGTGGCGCTGCTGCCGGGCGATGCCTTCGCCGTCGGCCGCGAGCCGGTGCAGCACGGCGTGCGCATCAATGTCGGTGCGGCGCGCTCGCAGGACGATCTGCGCACGGCGCTGACCACCATGGCCGAGCTGCTGTCGGCCGGGCATCTGCAACTGCCCGGTTTTGTCTGAGGTCAGGAACCACATTGTGACAGAGAAAAACGTCGAGATCGCCGTCATCGGCGCGGGCGTAGTCGGGCTGGCGACGGCGCTGCGGCTGGCCAGCGACGGCCGCGAAGTGCTGCTCATCGATCCCAACGAGCCCGGTTCCGGCGCCTCGTTTGGCAATGCCGGCACGCTGGCCGAATATGCCTGCATGCCGGTCGGCAATCCCGCGGTGCTGCGCGCGCTGCCAAAACTGCTTCTTAACGCCGACAGCCCGTTTTCGCTGCGCTGGACAGCGCTGCTGCATCTGGCGCCGTGGCTGCTGCGCTTCGCTAAGCAGTCGCTGCCGGCCGCCACCCATGCCAATGCCGTGGCGATGGCCGGCCTGCTGGCCGATTCCCTGCCTGCGTGGGAGGAGATGGCTGTTGAGGCCGACGCCGGGGACCTGCTGCGCCGCAATGGCTGCCTCTATCTCTACCGCCGCCCGAATGATCTTGCCGGCGGCGCGTCGAGCCGGGCGTTGCGCGCCGAATTCGGCGTCGACCAGGCGGTGCTGAACCCCGGGGAAGTGGCAGCACTCGAACCGAACCTGCCGGCCGTGCAGGGCGGCGGGCTGTTTTTTCCGCAATCGATGAACCTGATCGATCCCCAGACGATGATGGCGCGGCTGCTCAAGGCGGCGACGGACCGGGGCGCCGCCTTGCTGCGGGGCGAGGTGACAGGGCTGCGGGCCGATGCCGGCGGTGTCGACCTCAGCGGTACCGGCTTGCGGCTGCGCGCCGGCAAGGTGGTGATCGCCGCCGGCGCCTTCTCGCGGCCGCTGGCGGCACAGGCCGGCGACCGCATCCCGCTCGAAACCGAGCGCGGCTATCACCTGGAATTCGCGACGCCGGCGCCGCTGCTGACACGGCCGGTGTGCCCGGTCGATCTCGGCTTCTACATGACGCCGATGGCTGGCCGGCTGCGCGTCGCCGGCACGGTCGAACTTGGCCGCCTGGCCGCGCCGCCCAATCCGCGCCGGCTGGCGCTGCTCGACCGTGGCGTGCGGCAGTTCTTCCCTGCGCTCGGCCAGCCGTCGTCAAAATGGCTGGGCTTTCGCCCGTCGCTGCCGGATTCGAGGCCGGTCATCGGCCCGTCGCCTGGCAATCCGAACATCATCTACGCCTTCGGTCACGGCCATCTCGGCTTGACGCTCTCGGCCGTCACAGCGCGGCTGGTTGGCGACCTCATCGCCGACCGGCGGCCCAACAGCGAAAGACTTGCGCCTTTCGCCGCCGGCCGTTTTTAGGTGTCTTTGTTTGAAGCAATTCCGAACGGAAAGCCGCTTCACACTTTTCCTGGAATTGCTTCTAGCCAGCACCAGCCGCCGTCTCGATCTCCTGGAGATAAAACACCTTGCTCGGCTGCAGATGGTCGACGCAGAGCTGTGCCAGCACCCAATTGTCGCGCCGCTTCATCGCCTCGATCATCATCCGGTGGTGCTGGCGCGAGACGTCGAGCTTTTCCTTGTCGGCCAGCGAATTAGCCCGCACCGGCAGGCTGAGCCGCATGTAATGTTCGATCGAGGAGACGAGATAGGCGTTGCCGCAGGCCGAGAACATGGTCAGGTGGAAGCGGTCATTGGCCTCGTGGATGCCCCTGAGATAGCCTGCGTCGACATGGCCGCTGTAGATGCGGTGGATCTCGGTCAATTCGGCGATCAGCGCCTCGCTGGCCGGCAGGCGGATCATCAGCGCGGCCTGGCGCTGCAGCATTTCGCGCACTTCGTAGATCTGCCTGACTTCGTCGGGTGACAGCCGGCGCACCATGGCGCCCTTGTTGCGCTCGCGCGTGACGATGCCGAGCTTTTCCAGCTGGTAAAGCGCCTGGCGGATGGTGTGGCGCGAGACCGGAAAGCGGGCGAGCAGCACGTCCTCGACCAGCCGTTCGCCCGGCGCCAGCCGGCCGAAGATGATGTCCTCCTCCAGCGCGTGAACGGTGTCGGCTTCCTTGCCGCCATAGTCGAAACTGTTGAGCATCGCGAATCCCTGTTAGCCCGAGCCAACGTCCTTTGGTTCGGGACGCCACTCTAGCCTTCGCGGAAAAGGCTGGCCACCAGCTGATCGAGGCGCGGATCGTCGAGGCTGACGATGCCGGACATTTGCAGTGTCTGCCTCAGGCTGATCCTGCCGACCTGCTGGCGCATGATGACCTTGACGCAGACCGGCCTCGTTCCGGTCAGGACGAAGGCGTTGCCGACCAGGACCGGCTCCGAGAACGGCGCCCACTGCACGGCAACGATTGACGGTTCGCCGGTCTGCCGGCGGTTGATGCCGGCGAAATAGATCCAGTTCAGCTGCGAGATCGCCACGCCATAGTGCCAGCCCGGCGCCCGCGCTCCGCCCCGGCGGAGGCCCTCGGCCCAGCGGGTCACGCGCCTGAAGGTCACCAGCTCGGCCTCGCGCCGCACGAAGGTGACCGACCGCATCACAAGATCGGGCCGGTCGGGAACCGCAAAGTAGGTGAAATAGGTGCCGCCGGCGATGGCGGGAGCCGGGCCGCGCACCATGTTCTCGTAAAGCCTCTGGTGGATCGGCAACAGGGTCGGGTGTGCGGGCGCGGCAGCCTCAGGCGCGCGGTACAATTCATCCTCGTCGATGCGGAAATAGGCGCAGATCAGCTTCGCCGTCGCCCGGTTGGGCACGCTCTTGCCTTGCAAATAGCGCTCGAACTGCGTGCGGTTCATGTTCAGGCCGCGGCATACGGCGGCCACCGACGCATGGCTGGAGACCAGCCGTCGCAGATTCGCGGCAAGATTCCTGCGAATTGGCACGACACCGCCCCTCGACAGCCGTCCGACCATTATTCAGTAATTGCTTATATTGCGCCAATCTCGCACAACATCGCGCTGCCGCGAATGGGACCTTTGGCCAATAGCGTGGCCGGCGCGAAGGCCCGGAAACTGTACGATTTCGTACATATCGCCTATGCAAGCCATGCGAATGGGCGTAGTTTCAGGCGAAGAGCGACCCTGGATCGGCCTCTCGACATCGAATGATGGAGAGTGCTTTGGACCACGCAGAGCTGATCAATATTCTCGACTATACTTACACTCAATTGAGCAAGATCCGCCAGGCGGTCGCGGCAAGCGATCACGCCGGCACCATGTTCGCCATCGATTGCCTGATTGGCGCGGCGGCCGAGCAGACCAGGTGCAAGCTCGCTGGCCTGGAACATGCCGGCATGCCCGTTGGGAGGGATGGGCCGGTCGGCAGGGATGGGCCAGTTGGCAGGGATGAGCCCGTCGGCGGAAGCGGCACTGTTGCCCGCTTCCAGGCAAGGGCGGCCAAGCAGCTGGGCGCGGGCGAGGCAGCGACGCGCGTACGGCGCCTGCCTTGAGCCTTTTCGCCAGACTTCGCGCCGGCCGCGCGGAAATAGGCCCGGTATCATCGCCCTGATCAGCCCGGCACGATCTCGCCGATCAGCCTGGCATATTCGGCTTCGGGTTCGCCGTAACTACCATTGGCGAGTTCCAGCAGCCCGGCGCGGTCGCGAATGACGATCTCGCCACGGCGCGAGCGGATGAGCGCGCGGCCTTCCAGCAATTGCAGGGCGACTGTGACGCCAGGCCGCCGCACGCCAAGCATGATGGAAAGAAATTCGTGGGTGATGGCAAGGCGTTCTCCGGGCACCCGGTCGTCGCACATCAGCAGCCAGCGGGCCAGACGCTCCTCGAGTTTCAGCCTTGCATTGACCAGCGCGGTGCAGCCCGCCTGGGTGTGCAGCGTGTTGACGAAGCGCAGCAGGAACAGGCGCAAGGTCGGGCTCGCCGCAAGGGCCGCCTTGAACGGGGCGGCATCGATGCGGATGGCCTCGCCTTCGAGCTGCACGAAACAGGCATGCGCGGCACGATCGTCGCCCATCACCAGCGTTGACCCGGTCATGCCCTCGAAGCCGATGAAGCCCACCTCCGCGTCTCGGCCGCTCGTCGTCCTGGCGACAACCGAACCAATGCCTTGTTCGATGAAGTAGACGGCCTCTATCGCGACATTGGGCGTGACAAGCATCATGCGCAGCGGCAATTCGCAACGCTGCATATGCGGCTCCAGTAATGCGAGATCATCCGCGCTCATGCGCAGCAGCAGCTGGTTTTGGTATTGATTTCGGTCGAGATCAGATTCAGTCATGGCGCGGCCCAATGCAGGGCAAGAGCCATCCGATCTCCCAGCCGTCTGCGCCCGTATCAACGTGCCGACGATTGCATGGATATGGGGACTCGGGACCAAGAAACCTAGGAATGCGGTCTGGAATTCGATGCACGGCGTCCCCTCTCACCGTTTCGCATACGAGAAGATCGGCCGCAGCGTTAGTGTCGCAAACGTACCAAACTCAGCTTGGTACGAAACCGACCTATCTCTTGGGCCCTTGGCTTGGAGGAGCTGCGGTTAAAAATCCGCCGGCTGGTCATGAGCAATTCGCGCCAGACTGAGGAACCCCCGGACAATACGCAGGGTCTCGACAACGCTGGGTTGGTCTGGCACGGGCGGCCCTCCTGTCGGATACAAACCCTGCAGCAGTGGCAACGTTCCACCGCGAATTGACTCGCTATTCGGTACGAAAGCGTACATTTCCCCAGTCGTCCGCCTTACACGGCATACGGACGCTTGGTAGCCAACTCAGGTGCTCCCGCCATCGACGCGGAGGCTGAAATGGCAGAGGACCATTCAGGCAAAGGGGTAACGGCGTTCGACTGCGAGATTCTTCGCGGCGCCTTCAGGAAATTGGTCGTGGAAAATCGCATCACCGAACGCGAATGGCGCATGCACGCCCGGTGCTGGCGCGCGAATTGAACGAACTTTACGAGATCGACCCGGACATTGTGGAGTGGATCGTGCGCAGGTAGGTCTTACCGACTTACGCCTGGTCGGTGGCGGTTCGCGCCGCCTCTTCCTCGAGCTTGGTAAGCTTGGCCTTGATCTCCTCCGGGTCGGCATGTTCCAGCCCGACAACATCGTTTCTGGCGTCGTTGAGCGCGACGATAATCTCGTCGAGCTTGGCATGGATGGCGGCGGTGTCGCGGTAGCCCTGGATCAAGACGACGCCGGTGATGACGATGGCCGCGACCGACAGCGCATAGGTGACGGCGTTTGTCAGACCGAAAGGCACCAAAGCGGTACACACCACCATGGCGATGATCATGACGTAGAAACCCGGCGGGCGAGACAGGAAATCTGCGGCGACGAAAAGGAATTTGTTCATGCCACCCACCAATGGTCGTGACGCGCACCGGGGCCCATAATGCCAGCAAGTTCGTCGAAGGAATTTCGTTCCAGGAACCTGGGCGACCTCTCGAAGTTTGGCTGAGAGGAAGGACAGCCATGCCACGCTATCAGATCCACGAAATGGACGGCGGTGAGCCTTCGGCATCGCATCTCGCCAGCGGCACAACCGCTGTTGAAGCCCTGCAGAAGATCACCGGCAAAACGATTGGGACGCCGGCCTTGCAGAGCCGCTGGTTCAGAGTGGTCGACGAAGACGAGGGCGACGTGTTCGAATACAGCGTCGAGCACGAGTTCACCTCGCGTCGGTAGTTTTGTGCGTCGCCTTTCGGGCGCCAGGCTTGCGTTTTGCCGCAGTGGCGCCGGCGGAAGCCGGGGCCTCTGATGAAAGCCGCTGCTCTCGCAGCCGGGCGGTCTTTGCCTCACGCGCCTCGCGTTCGATGGCAATGATCGATTGAGCTTCGCGGGTGGCGCGTTCAATCCGGTCCTTGTCCTGAGGCAGTCGGGCCACGGTATTCTCCTTTGCTTCGGTGGCACTCAAAATGCGAGCCGACTGAAAACGTTCCAGCAACCGGGCCGGTCGGTACGAAAACGACACCACATTTGTTGTTGCGCGCGCTCGCAATCGCCTTAGAGGTGAGGGGTCACCGGCCACGAAACGGGCGCTGGTGCTTGAGAGCCAGTGGATCATTCGCAAGTGAAGAGGCCGCTCCCCGCCAGGCTGGCGAACGACAATTGCGAGGCTGAAGATCACCTTGTTGTGGTGACATTGGGCATACGTGCCACCCTCGAGGGCCTGGCCGCGCCTGTCGAAATGCTGATCGAGGTCTTAAGCTTCGAAGACCCGGCGGACGCCATCGAGCCGCCGTCGGGGCGGTAGCCAGATATCCTCATCCATCCGCACGCTTGGTCTTGCTGGCGCCCTGTTCGCCGCTCAGAAGACCGAAGTCGGCTGAACGGGTGCCGCTGTTGGCATGCAGAAAGCCCTCGGCGGCCAGGCCGCGGCGCAGCAGCTCACGCACCGCAGCCGCGCGACTCGGCATGCGCTTGTCGAAACGCCATGTGTCGAGCGCCGCGAATTCCTCTTCGTTCAGCATGACCTGCAGTCGTTCGGGGCGTTCAAGATTGTCAGGCATCATGGCCTCCTGCTTCCGGCAATCCAGCCGGTGAGCCGAATGAGTAAGTGACTTATGTGCCTCACAATCTGCCAATGGCCTGTTTGGTTCCGAAGTAGCCAAATACATTTGTTGCATCAGCTACTCAAAGTGCCTCGGTTGCGTCACTGGCTAAACATACTAACTAATTGATTTTATTAATATTTTTTTTACAATTGTCTTGCTTTCCCGAAGCACCTGGCGCATGGTGAAAGTGAGGGAAAACCCAGTCCTTCGGACAGGAGTTTGCCATGCACAACCACCCGGTCGAACTGCGCGACGACCTGAATTACACCTTGGTCAAGACAATCTACGAGTTTGGAATTGTGAACGTTCCGGTCCTGGCCGCTCAACTGGCCGACCGCCACCGAGACCTGTCGTTCGCCGACGCCGAACGGCTGGTGCTTGGCTTCGCACAGCTCTATTCGGCACCGGTCGTGTTCGACCGCTCGGGGTGCGATTGGCGACTGAAAGAGCCTGTCGGCTGGGACAATGACGGCCTGCTTCTCGACATCGTCCAGAACGAGTTTGGCCGCGCCGCCTGACAGCAATTGACTGCTCAGTGGCCAGCGAAACCGACAAATGTGAGCCCACCACCGCAACTCGCTGACTGGAAAATCACGGAGCTCAGTTCCAATTCGAGAGCACGGTTTCCATCTCGACTGTTTCGACCTGCTGCGCGAATCGTTGATGATAGACCGTCAGCAGTGCGTCGTGCGTGGCGTCGGAAGAACTGCAGAGCGCATCGGTGACGAGGACCACACGATAGCCGAAATCGATGGCGCCGAGCACAGTGGCCAACACGCACACATCGGTTTCGCCTCCCGTGATCACCAGCGTGTCGATGCCGCGTTCGACCAAGAGTGCTCTTAGGTGACTTTCGAACCACGGTGAGTAGATATGCTTGTCAATGACGATTGCCGGCGGACAGTAGCCTGCCAACGCCGGTAGCAGGTCGACCATCTCGGGGCCGATGTTGTCGATCGTCATCGACGACCAGCGCTGATAATAGCGTCTCCACGTTCCCGCGCCTTGCCCTGGTTTTTGGGCAGGAACGAACCGCGTGAAAACGGTCTGTTGTGCCCGCTTTTCGAGCAACCGCTCTATTTGTGGGAGCACCCGCGTTATGCATGGTGTCGCCCAGTCCGATGGCTCGGCGAAAAGCCTCTGCATGTCGACACAGACATGCATGCTGCGGTGTCCCAACGGTCCATACTCCAGACGCGGCATCGACATCAGCTTCTCTCCGACGCTGTTATCCAAAGACAATTCACGGAGGTGACTGGCGCCTGAAGGCATTCATGCCCTTCTTGATTTGCTTGCGAGCTCCCGCAGCATCTTGCCAACCCTTGAACTTGATCGTCTTGCTGGTTCCGACCACCGATGAGAGGAAAAATTGTTCGATCTCGCGTCGCAGGTCGTCGGGCACATGATCGGCAGCCACCAGTTCGTCCGCAGCGTCTTCTCTATGGGGACAAAAGATGTAGCGGTCGTTGCGCAAGGCTTTCCTGCCCTCGTCCTTCTGTTTGACACGCAAGGCGCCCAGAAGATTGCAGTTGATTATCACACCCGGAGCGGTTGACGCTTGGTGGATGACAAGCCCGTCGAGCGGATCGCCGTCCTGACCTAATGTGGAGGGGATGAACCCCCAGTCATAGGGGTACATCATGCCGACCGGCAAAGGGCGGACATAGCCGAACGCCTGCATTCCTGGATCAAAGGCAAGTTTGGCCGTCGCGCCGCGAGGCGTTTCGATCACCACCCGAATGAGGCCCTTGGTCGTTGTCGGCAGTTTCAGGTAGTTGGGCATCAAGATGCCTCTCCTTCAGTTGAGGCGGGGATCGCCGCGACTTCCATCACCAATCGCCCCGGCGCGGTGCACGCGATGGAACTTCATGGCTCGCGGAATGTTCCAAACAGCCGGCTGAAGAGAGTGCCCGACATGACCAAATCGTCTCTGCACATGCTTAAAGGCGTGGGCTATGTAATCTCCACAGCGAGTGTGATCCTGCTCGCTATCGTAAGCTGGTCGAGCGCTTCGAAGAGCATAGCGCTTACCGCCTGTCTGGTTGGTGGCGAAGCCTTATCCATCGTCGGCATGTTCTGCCGCTGGCTGACATATGAGATCGAAAGCAGCCGAAACAACGAAAGGGATAAATCTGCGGCCTTGCGTCAGGCGCAATCGAACAGAGGCAGGAATCAGCCAACTGCGTTGTGAGGCAGCGTCCTATCGACTGGCATGCCCCTCATTTCGCTTTCTCGTGGTGGCTGCCTTCTTTGCCGAAGCAGATTTGCTCGCCGCTGAACGTGACGCAGACGCTTTGCCGCCGAGCTCGCCGCCTTTGTGGGCGGCGGGATGGCCCGCATGTTTGCCACGGCCTGAGCCGCCTTCCTTCTTTCCACCGCCATCGTCCTTGTTGACGGTGGCCCATGCGCGTCGTTCAGCCTTCTTCTCGGACACGCCCTTGTCCTCATAGCTTTCGGCTATGTGGTCGGCTTTGCGTTCCTGCTTGTCTGTGTATCTGGATTTGTCTCCGCGCGGCATGGCATCTCTCCCTTTTCCGCTATTCAGCGAAAAACGAGAATGGGTACGGCCGGTTCCAGGTCACTTGAGATCATTTTTTGGAAGCCCGCAATCTCACTCTCAAGCAACGAAAAAACTGTCTTTTGGAAGCCGGGAATGCAGGGATCAAACAGCATACATTTGATGTTGAAAATCGCTGCGGCTCTGCCTTATAAAAATCGCGTTCCCCATTGCTTTCTAGGGAGGCTGCGATGGATGACGTGACGTTGAACAGCAAGGTTTGCCCTTGCGTCGAAGTGGTCGAAGCCTGCGGAGAATGGTTTGTCCGCGTGGTCGAGGAAGACCAAGAACTAACCCGGTCATTCGAGTTGGAGTCCTACGCGCTGGCCTTCGCGGAAGGCCAGCGGGTGCGCTTGGGGCTTGCCGATTTCAAACGGATCTAGGCGCCGTCGGATTCAATATCCGGGCTTCTCGCAAAAGCGACGTCCAATTGTGCGGCCCAAGGAAAGCGATAAGCTCTCGGGCCTGTGCATCGGTGATGCCGGTTTCGTCGACCAAACGGCGAGCAATGCCGCCTATTTCCGCCGGTGGCCTCTGTGGCTTGTCAGTCATTTTCGGATGTCCCTTCCGTGCGACCCAACGGTGCGCCACACGCAATGGTTCCTGACGCAACCCGGGAATTATCCCGCACATCGCCAAGGGATGCCACAAGGCGCAGGCTCGCCTCATGCAGCCGCCACGGCCAGTCGACCTCGTCACCTGCGGGTCCGTAGCGGTTCGCATCCGGGGGCGCCCCGGGCTTCAATACCGGGGTCTTTTGTCGGAGACCACCACCAGCCTTCCTCCCACATTCTGGCACCGTTTGCAGACGAGCTTCGATGCCAGCCGCCTTTCGGTGTTGAAATCATAGTGGGTGCCGTAGGTCTCGATCAGGCCATCGAGATCCAGCGAACGCAGATGACCGCAGCGTGGATTGCCGCAATACGCGCTGAGGCCCATGCCTTGGTCCCGAAGCTCGCCAAGGTTCTTCGGCCCCGCAATCAGCAGAACAATACCTGCCGGCTCCGCCGGATGTGCGACCACAGCCAGGACAGGCTTTCGAATCTCCGTCCGGTCAATGGTGCCGATCGCGTGGACTGCCTTGTCTTCTGCGACCCCAATGAGGGAGTCGATCTCTTCCATGGCGTCGATATGCCCACGGACAAACAAAGCCCGTCGCAGCACGTGCAACGCATCTCTCGTTTCACAAAGTGTCGTGCGCAGGGTGAGGGGCATTTCGCGTTCACTCCTTCATGTAGCTGTCGGGAGCGGCAAGTGCCGCCAAACATGGGGCCATCGGATGGCCAGCCGTCTGCCAGGGCGTCGGCCATTTGAGGAAGTGTACAAAGCACCGAAATGGTGCCGCCACTTCGCTCGTTCGGAATTCCGGAAAACATGTTTGGCCGGTTGACGGTCACTGCATAGCTCCCGCTTGGGCGGGAGAATGTTAAGCGCTCTCAAGCACCAGCGCCCGTGCAAAAGCTGATGACATCTTGATTAAGCATTTAAAAAAGGCGCCGTCTATTAACTATGGCGCATCGGCTCAACAATATCCAATTTGGCTTAACTTTGCCGTTTACTTTGATGGAACCGTACGATTCCGACGATTTTCTCGGCGGGAACTCGCACAAAACCGACAATTCAGGTTGAGCAGGGGTTGCCGGCTCCGGATTTTTGCTTGGATAACCCGACCGGTCACGGACTTATCCGGCCATCCCGCTGCGCCTTGGCAGCGCCAGTGGAACCATTCCCTGTCGGTTGCCGTTGGGTAAGTTGGAAGGGACATCCACCATGATTCAAAACGTGGCAATGCCGCCGAGCCCGGTTCAAGGCTTTACAGTGGTGCAACGCCTCATGGCGGAAACTGGCATTACCGAAGCCCAAGCCATCGAGCTTGTGGCCTTCCTGGGGCTCAACTGGTCATCGCTATTGCGAGAGGCCAAACTCATGAACCCGAGGCACTAGAGCCGCACGAACCAACCGAAATCTGTCTTTCAATAAAAAATGACATACGCCTTTGCGTTTCTGAGTGGCCGGCCTGTCAGGCATCCATTGAGGCCAGGACAGGCATCGGGCCGAGATCGCGCGCGACATTCTCAGGCGGATTTCCGGACCAGCCCGGACACGGCGAGGAGCGACCCTTCGGACGCGTAAGGGGCAGTCCAGCCCGCCTCAGTCAGGCGTCGTACCGGACCTAAGTCCGATCGAAAAAACGCAAAGGTCCGAGCGACGCCGACCAGTGGAACCGCACTCTCTTCGTGAGGTTGTGTCTCCGAAAATTGGGAGAAAACAGATGGATAGGAGTGTTGACCAAGCGCGCTGGTTGCTCGCGCCGATCTTCGCAACCGCCCTCACATTTCTACTCATGGGGATGATCGTCGGCTGACATTCGTGCTGATCCGCGCAGCTATGTCCCTTCCTGCGCAGATAGGGTTCGCCCGCTGCTCCCGTGCGGCGAGCGAACCCTCTATTTAATTCTACTGGATGCGAGGTAATTTTGATGTTTCGAGACAAAGAGACGCGGTTCCTTGAGGCAGGCTTGCTCGCGGCAGTGCCGATTTGCGTAGCCATCACCGCACTGCTCGCATTGTTGACTTTGGCCAGGGTATGAACCGCATCTTGTTCGTGGCGGCCGATTTTCTTTCTCGGCCACCGGGTTTCTACGTCATGATGATGGCGATGGTGTTGTGCACCGCGCTGGTGCCTTTCGGCCTGACAAATGCAGTCACCTACGCACTATCGGTCGCGGCCATCGTGATCACCGGGGTGGTCCTGATACAGGGCTATCGCGACACTGCCGCCATCCACGCCAAGCTTGATGAGATCATCGTTTCACTGGACGAGACGAGAAACGATGTTGTCGGATTGGAGCATGCCGAACCGGAAGAAATCCGGGAAAAGCTGACGATGCTCGAAGCAGAAGCGGCTCGAGCAGCTGCGCGGAATCGGCCCATCTGATTTGTTTGATTTATGATCGCGGTTGAAAACGACGGTCGCGGACGGACTTCCTGAAAGCTCGACGACACAATGTCGAAGGCGAAGGCCGAAACATGGTCTCCGTCATGGGCGGGTTTGTTAGAAATAATTGCGTCAAGAACGAGCGACTGGATTTGGCCTGGCGGTGTGACGTGACCACGGCCAAATCCAGTTGCCGCCGGCATTCTAGCCCAGCTTCACCTTCGGTTCGCGTGCCCAAAGGCGCAGGTCGCCGAGCCTAGTGACGAAGCCCGCGGCATCCTTGGCGGATGCCAGCGCAATGACCGCCTCGTCCCTAGCAATGCCGGCCTTGTCCAACAGCGGTGCGGCCGCTTCGACGAAGCCGATGAACTTGCAGTGCGCGAAGGCGTCGGCGACGAAGTCGCGGGCGGTGGATTCCTTCAGCAGGTCGGCCATTGCGGGTTTCGCCGGCAACAGCGCGACGGCGTCGTAGAGCACCGACGGCGCGCCTGCGATCATCTGCTGCGCGTCGATCCAGCTGCCGTCGCTGGCCTTGGCGCCGCCGACCTTCGGCGCGATGATCTCGAACTTGGCGCCGGCCTTGGTCAGTGCCTGCTTCAGGCCATTGAGCAGAGTAGCGTCGGTGCCGTCGCTCACCAGTATGCCGAGCTTGCGGCCCTCGAAACGGCCGGGGCCGTTCTTGAGGATGCTGAGCGCATCCGATGCAGGCAGATCCCGGCGCGTCGGCACCGCCGCATCGGCGGGCTTCGGCATGGTCTTCAAGCCGAGCGCATCCGCCACCTTGCCGGCCAAGCCATCATCGATGTTGAGAAGGTGGGAAACAATGCGCTCGCGAATGACAGGGGTTTGCACCTTGCTCAGCTCGAAGGTCAGCGCGGCGGCGATGTGGCCTTGCTCCACGGGTTGCTGGCTGATGTAGAACTGGCGCGCCTGGCTGTAGTGGTCGGCAAAGGTCTCCGACCGCAGCCGCGCCTTCGGTCCGGCTTCGACCTCAGCGAAGGAGCGGAACCCTTTGGACGGGGATTCACGCGGGCCCTCATCCCATGAATTGGGCTGGTAATTCGCCCGCCCGACCGGGTTGCGCATCGCCATGTGCCCATCCTGCTGGAAATTGTGGAAGGGGCATTTGGGTGCGTTGATCGGCAGATGGGTGAAGTTGGTGCTGCCCAGCCGTTTGATCTGCGTGTCGAGGTAGGAGAAATTGCGGCCCTGCAGCAGCGGGTCGTTGGAGAAGTCGACGCCGGGCGGCACGTTCTGCGTCATGAACGCGACCTGCTCGGTCTCGGCGAAGAAATTGTCGGGCATGCGATCGAGCACCAGGCGGCCGACCGCGATCGGCGGCAGCACCTCCTCGGGAATGAGTTTGGTCGGATCGAGGATGTCGAAATCGAAACTGTCGGCGAAGGCCTGGTCGAACAGCTGCAGCTGCAGTTCCCATTCAGGGAAATTGCCGGCGTGGATCGCGTCCCAGAGGTCGCGGCGGTGGAAGTCGGGATCGGCGCCGTTGATCTTGACCGCCTCGTTCCAGGCGACCGACTGCATGCCGAGCTTCGGCTTCCAGAGGAATTTGACGAAGGTCGATTCATCCTTGGCGTTGAGCAGCCGGAAGGTGTGGACGCCGAACCCTTCCATGAAGCGCAGCGAGCGCGGGATGGCGCGGTCCGACATCGCCCACATGATCATGTGCATGCTTTCCGGCGTCAGCGAGATGAAATCCCAGAAATTGTCGTGCGCGGTCTGCGCCTGCGGGAAGTCGCTGTCGGGCTCGGCCTTGGCGGCATGGATCAGGTCGGGAAACTTGATCGCATCCTGGATGAAGAACACCGGCATGTTGTTGCCGACAATGTCCCAATTGCCTTCCCTGGTGTAGAGTTTGACGGCAAAGCCGCGCACGTCGCGGGCAAGGTCGGCCGAGCCCTTGTTGCCGGCGACCGTCGAGAAGCGCACGAAGGCCGGCGTCTTTTCACCGGCGCGCTGGAAGATGTCGGCGCGGGTGTATTTGGCCAGCGATTCATACGTTTCGAAATAGCCGTGGGCGCCATAGCCGCGCGCATGGACGACGCGTTCGGGAATGCGCTCGTGATCGAAATGGAAGATCTTTTCGCGGAAGTGGAAGTCTTCGAGCACTGTCGGGCCACGGGCACCGATCTTCAGCGAGTTCTGGTCGTCGGAAACCGGTCCACCCTGGGCGGTGGTCAGCACCGGCGTCGGACCGGAGGCGGTCTGGTGCAGTTCGCCGCCCTCGCCGCGCTGCAGTTTCTGATCGTGAATGGTCGCGGCCGTCGCCGCCGGTGTCGATGATTGCTTAGCCATGATTGAAATCCCTGGAGCCAATGCGCGGGCTGCGCTGGTTCCTCAATCTCTAGATTGGCAATGTGTTCCCTGCCGTTTTCAGATGCGAAAATGAAGAAGGCCGCCGGTCTGACCGGCGGCCTTCAATCGTCTTTTCAAGAGCGAAGAACCTCAGAGGTTCTTGTTGATCGCGGCGGCGGTCTTGTTGGTCGCGTCCTTGACGGCCGACTTCGCGTCGCCGACAGCCTTCTGGACCTTGCCCTTGGCTTCCTGTGCGGCGCCTTCGGCGCGCAGGCGGTCATTGCCGACGGCCTTGCCGACGCCTTCCTTGGCCTTGCCGACGGCCTGATTGGCGAGACCCGAGGCCTTGTCGCTGGTGCTTCCCATGGGATTTCCTTTCGCGGATTGTTTGCTGGGACCAACGTCGCTTTGTTTGGAAAGTTCCGCTCCTCGAAGGGAGGACGCCAAACGAAAAAGGCCCGCCACCGACGCGAATCGTGACGGGCCTTCTGGAGTAGGCCGGGCGTCCCACCGCCGGGCCGTTTGCACAACCTGTCAGCGGGACGATCGTTCCATCACAACAGGAGGCCGCCATCTCGGGGCGAGAGTTTTGGGCCTTGCGGATCAGCCAAATCTTCCCTGCGCGAGGTCGCAAGACCTCGCGATGTTTCAGGCCTCAGGCCTTCGATTCAGATGCAAACCGAGGTGCAAGCAACCGCGGTAACCGCCGAGAGTTTCTCCCGCTTCAAAAGCGTCGGCTTGGCGTAGGTTTTCTTCATGGCCTAGTCCCCCGTGTGGAATCAGACCGCGCAGGGATTCGATGGGGTGCAGTTAGCGGTTATGGCCGACAGCCTGTCACGTTTCACCAAAAGCGGCTTCTGATAGGTCTTTTTCATGCAATCCCCCTTTCCTTGGCAATGGCTGAGGTAAGCGCGTGCACGCGACTTTTGTCAAGTTGGCGCTAAAATAGGGGCCTGCGGACCGAGCCGAGCGGGATCGAGGGGCGCTTGGCTGCGGCGCGCGTCCAGACGGATACCCGTTTGACGATTGGTGCAAACGCCCATTGCTTCGTCATCCACGGGCGAAGCAAGGAGCGAAGCGACGCAGCGCAGACCCGAGGATCCATGCCGGGACTCCGAAGCGTTGCCGCGGTCCAGAATTCTGCTCCGCTGCGCCCTTCGACCAAGGTCACGGCATGGATCCCAGGGTCTACGCGACGCCGCTGCGCGGCTGCTTCGCCCTAGGATGACGAATCTCGGAGAGGCGCCGGCCAATCTCCACGGTTTGCGCTAGTGCAACGCGCGATGGATATTGCCTGCCGGCGGCAGGTCTTCAATCACTCAAAATGTGTCGAGAAACTAACCGGCCGGGCCGATTGGACCACTGCCCGAGGCTGCTTGCTGCGCTGTCACCGCCGACAGCTTCTGCCGCTTGACCAAGGTCGGCTTGTCATAGGGCTTTCGCATGAGTCCCCCTCCCGTTCGAATTGTTCAGGGTCGTTGCATGCCGGCTCATCGTCAAGCGAGCAGGCAGGACGGCGCAAATGCGCTTTCTGCTCTTCTGTCAGTTCTTGTCCATCGGCTTGGAGCGCATGCGCGGGACCGTCTCGCGCTCGGCGCGCTTGGAGCGCAGCGGCTGCAGGCCGCGGTCGATCAGGTTCATGTCTTCCAGCACCATGTCGACCATGCTTGTCGAATCTGTCGCCGAGCGTGCGTCCGATGGTTCCGACGGTCGCCTGAATATCAGGCGCATGACCAGGCCGAAGTAACCGGCCTGCAGGACGACCAGCGTCAGCGCCGACCAGCCAAGGGTCGCCCAGATCGACCCGGTCGCCAAATAGGCCCAGATCGCAACGCCGATTGTCGTTGCGGACATCCCGATAAGAAATTGCGGAAAGTACATGTCGCTTTCCACCCCCATTTCCAACCCGTGGGTTGGGATCCGTCCAATGCCAGCATCCTTTAGTTAAGTTGTCACTAAATTAGTAATAGTGCAATTGCCTGACCGCCAACCGGGAACACGATCATGGCGCGGCCATTGGAGTTTGAGCCTGTGTATGGTGTGCGGTGTTTCTCAAGCCACGGACAAAATCAGCGAAACGGCCGCCTTCGATCAGTTCCGATCCACAGGCTTCGACCGCATCCTCGACACCGTCTCACGTTCGGCGCGCTTGGAGCGCAACGGCGGCAGGCCGCGGTCGATCAGGTCCATGTCTTCCAGCACCATGTCGCCCATGCGCTTGAAGGCAATGTCGAGCGCGCCGGCGCGGTGGGCGGAGCGCAGGAAGCCGGGCAGGGCGCGGACCGGATGGTCGCTCGCCAGCGGCTCTTCCGGGAAGACGTCGCTGGCGGCGACGATGTGGCCGCTCCTCACCGCCGCCATCAGCGCCGGGAAATCGACCACGCCGGCGCGGCTGAGCAGGATGAAGGCGGCGCCCCTGCGCATCGAGGCAAAGGCGTCGGCGCCGAGAAAACCCTGGTTCTCGGAGGTCACCGAGGCGACGACGAAAACGAAGTCGCTCTGCGTCAGCACATCGTCGAGTGAGGCCGGCTCGACGCCATTGTCGATCAGGATCGACGGCGGCAGCCAGGGATCGAAGACTTTGGTGCGGGTGCGGAAGCCCGACAACAGGCGGTTGAGCGCGCGGCCGAGATCGCCGAAGCCGATGATGCCGACATCGGCGCCGGACAAGAGCCGGGCCGTCAGATTGCCGTCGCCGCCCCACAGTTCCTCGCCCTTGCGGAAGGCGAGATCGGCATCGACGATACCGCGGGCAAGGTTGAGCGCCATGGCGAGGCCAAGCTCGGCCACCGGCTCGGCAAAGACCAGACCGGTGGTGACGACATGGATGCCGCGCGCGAACAGCGTCTCGTAAGGCATGTTGTTGAGCAGGTTGGTCTCGACATTGAAGACGCAGCGCAGCGCCTTCATCTCAGCCAGCGTTTCCGGCGAGATCGGCGGTTGGCCGACGATGTAGCGGGCTTCCGCCAGCACATTGGCCGGCAGCTTGGCGACGCCATCGGCCGTGGTTTCCACGATGCGGTATTTCGCCTTGAAGCGCGCCAGCTGCGGCGGCGTGAAGATCAGCTCGAGCGAGCGCGGTTCCGGCGCGCTGATGACCAGCGGCAAGGTCTTGTTTGGCATGACGAATCCTCCCGGCGCGATGCTATCGCGCGTTTTTGCTTTGCCCATGTCGTTGTGCCCCAAAACCGTTGTACAGTTTCGGGCGATATGTGGCTCGGTGGCTAAAATACCGCCGATGAACCGATTTACAACCGCGAAAAATCGATTTACTCCTTTCGTCAACGGATGGAAAATGCCTCTGTCCGCGCCTCGGGAGGAGGAACAATGGCGCATAGGCAGGACCAGCAGCGGCGTGCGTCGATCCACGACGTGGCAAGCCGCGCCGGCGTGTCCGCCGCCACCGTCTCCAAGGTCATGGCCGGCGTCACCACGGTCAAGCCCGAGAATGCGCAACGCGTCCTGGATGCCATCGAACAGCTTGGTTACCGCGTCGATCCGCTGGCCTCGGACATGCGCCGGGCCAAGCGCCGCATCATCGGCGCCATCATGCCGGAATTCGAAAGTGAATTCTTCGGCCAGATGGTCACGCAGCTCGAGAGCCTGGCCGAACAGCGCGGCTATACGCTGGTGGCGGCATCGAGCCGCGAATCCGAAGCACGCGAAACGGAAATCCTCGCCCGCATGCATGACTGGCGGGTGGCCGGCGTGGTGCTGGCGCCGGTGCGCAACGAGCATGGCCCGGCGGCCGCCTTCATGAAGGCCAACGGCATGACCGGCGTGCTGATCGACCGCGTGCTGTCCGACGACGCCTTCGACACGGTTTCGGCCGACAGTGCGGCGGCCAGCGCGGAAGTGGCGCGCGCGCTGATCGGCAAGGGCCATCGCCACATACTGGTCGTCGGCCTCGGCGAGCAGGCGGCGACGGTGCGCGCCCGCCTCGACGGGTTTCGCACCACCGCGCTCCATCTGGCGCCGGATGTGCGCATCGATGTCGTGCTGGCCGAAACGGATGTCGAGCCGCTCAGGGCGCAGTTGCGCGACTACTTTGCAAAGGGCGAGCGCCCGACGGCGGTCTATTCGCTGTTCCTCAAGGGCACGCTGGTGGCGCTGTCGGAATTCCGGCGGCGCGGCTGGCACTGCCCCAACGACATTTCGCTGGTCGGCTTCGACGATGCCGAATGGATGCAGGTGACCTGGCCGGCCATCGCCGCCGTCGTGCAGCCGGTGCGCCAGATCGCCGGCCACGCCATGGAGTCGCTGTTTGCCAGGATTGAAGGCGAGGAGGGGCCGCCGACCGCGCGGCTCGAGCCTTGCCGGGTTTTGATGCGGGAATCCGTTGGCTCGCCAGGCAACGGGCCGCATTCCGGGGGAGGAAACCGACAATAGCCCCCATTGTCGACGAAGTAGCGCTGCGCCTGGCCACGGCTCGCGGCATCAAACATCAACCGGAGGAGAAACAAATGACCTCGTTCATTCCAAAGATAAATCGATTTACTCTGGCCTTTGGCGTTGCCATGGCGCTTTGCGCCGCGAATTCGGCAAGGGCTGAAGACGCCGAATACGGTGTGCTGATGAAGACGCTGGCCAATCCGTTCTGGGGCGCGATGAGCCAGGGTGTCGAAGCCGGCGCCAAGGGCGCCGGCGTCAAGATCTTCGAGCAGGCGGCCGAGAGCGACCAGGCGGCCGAGCCGCAGCTGAACCTGTGCAACACCATGCTGGAGCGCAAGCCGGCGGCGATGATCACCGCCGCCATCAACTCGACCAATCTTCTGCCGTGCTTGAAGGTGGCGCAGGAGGCCGGCGTCAAGATCGTCGACCTCGACAACAATCTCGACCAGGCGGTGCTCGACAAGGAAGGCATCAAGGTCACCTTCCATATCGGCTCCGACAACAATGCCGCCGGCGCGCAAGGCGCCGAATATCTGGTCTCCAAGCTCGGCAAGGACGCCAAGGGTCCGGTGCTGGTGATCGAGGGCCTGTCGGGCAACATCACCGGCGAGAAGCGCGCCAAGGGCTTTGCCGACAAGCTGAAGGAGCTGGCGCCAGGGCTGGAAATCGTCGCCTCGCTGCCGGGTGACTGGGATCGCGGCAAGGCGGCCTCGATCGCCACCGACACGCTGACGGCGCATCCCGACCTCGTCGCCATCTTCTGCGCCAATGACGGCATGGCGCTGGGCGCGGTCGAATCCGTCTACGCCGCCGGCAAGGGTCCGCAAGTGACCATCATCGGCGTCGACGGCAATTCCGATGCGGTGAAGTCGATCAAGGAAGGCCGCCTCAATGCGTCCGTCGCGCAGCTGCCCTATCTCGTCGGCAAGCAGGCGGTCGAGAACGTCAAGAAGGCGCTGGCCGGAGAGAAGGTCGAGGACAGCATCGCCGTGCCGACCCTGGTGCTGACCAAAGAGGTCATCGAGGCCGGCAAGGAGCCGATGCTGGAATACGTGAAATAGGAAGGGAATAGGGCAGTAGGGCAGTAAGGCAGTAGGGGAAATCGGGCGGTTTGCGCGTCTCGGCTCTCTTATTCACCTACTGCCTTACTGCCCTACTGCCCTCTTTAAAGGTGCAAAGAAATGGCTTCTGAAACAGCCCAGCCATGCTTCTGGTCCCGGGTGCAGCGTGCATCCGTCGAACGGCTTCATATCAGGCTGGAATCGCTGCTGGTGCTGGTGGCGCTCAGTGCTGTCATGGCGGTGCTGTCGCCGTATTTCCTGTCGCTGAGCAACTTCCTCAACATCCTGCTGGCGACCTCGACGATCGGCGTGCTGGCGATCGCCGCCACCTTCGTCATCGGCTCGGGCGGGCTCGATCTGTCGCTGGGCTCGGTGATGGGCTTGTCCGGCGTCGTCGGAGCCTTTGTCGCGGTCAATCTCGGCTGGTGGTCGCCGCTGGCGGTTCTCGCCTGCATCCTTGCCGGCGGCATTGCCGGCTACATCAACGGGCAACTCGTCACCCGCGCCTTCGTGCCGGCCTTCATCGTCACGCTCGGCATGCTCGGCTTGGCGCGCGGGCTGGCGCTGGTCATTTCGCAGGGCAGGGCGATCTACGGCCTGCCGCCCGAGATCGTCTATATCGGCCAGGGCCGGCCGTTCGGCGTGCCGATGCCGGTCATCCTGCTGGTGCTGACGGCTGTTGTCGCGCACTGCCTGCTTGCCTATACGCGCTTTGGCCGCCACACGCTGGCGCTGGGCGACAGCGAGGGTGCGGCGCGCGCGGCCGGCATCCGCGTCGAACATCACCGCCGCATCATCTACACGCTGTCGGGTGCGCTCGCCGGCCTCGCCGGCCTGCTGTTCACGGCCCGCGTCAATGCCGGCGACCCGACCGCCGGCATCAACTACGAACTGACAGCCATCACCGCGGCGATCATCGGCGGCACCAACCTGTTCGGCGGCCGCGCCTCGATCCTCGGCACCATGATCGGCGCGCTGATCATGGGTGTGCTGCAGAACGGGCTGACTCTGCTTGCCGTGCAATCCTACTACCAGCAGATGGCGATCGGCGCGGTGCTGATCCTGGCCGTGTTCATCGACCAGTACCAGGTCAGGAAGGAGTCACGCGTATGACGCTCCTTGTCCTCAACGGCATCCGCAAAAGCTTCGGCGCGGTCGATGTGCTGCATGGCGTCGACCTCAGTGTCGAGGCCGGCGAAGTGATCGGCCTGGTCGGCGACAATGGTGCCGGCAAGTCGACGCTGATGAAGACCATCACCGGCATTTATCGCGCCGATTCCGGCTCCATCCAGCTCGACGGAAAGGACATCCTGCCGCTCGATCCCGGCCAGCGGCGCCAGCTCGGGATCGAGATGATCTACCAGGACCTGTCGCTGGCCAAGCAGCAGGACGTGGCGGCCAACATCTTCCTCGGCCGCGAGCCGGTGAAGAAGCTGTTCGGCCTGTTTCCGTGGTTTGTCGACAAGGCCGAGATGGATCGCCAGGCGGCAAAGATGATCGAGCGGCTGGGCGCGCATCTGCCGTCGATCAACCGCTCGGTCGGCTCGTTCTCGGGCGGCCAGCAGCAGACGGTGGCGATCGCGCGAGCTCTGACCTTCAATCCCAAGCTGGTCATCATGGACGAGCCGACGGCGGCGCTCGCCGTGCGTGAGGTGCAGAGCGTGCTCGACCTGATCCGCCGGCTGAAATCGGAAGGCATCGCCGTGATCCTGATCTCGCACCGGCTCAACGACGTGCTGGCGGTCACCGACCGTATCGTGGTGCTGCGCCACGGCCGCGCCGAGGCCAATCTCGTCACCGCGAAAACCAACATGAACGAAGTCGTCGGCCGCATCGTCGGCGGCGGCGACACCAGCGCCGCGGCGGCGCACGAACAGAGAGGCTGAAATGAACACCTTTGGACTGCACACTTTCGCCATCGCCCCGGTCTGGGACCTCGACCTGATCGAGCCGCAGATGGAGCGGCTGAAGGGGCTCGGCATCGGCCTGCTCGAAATCCCGCTGCTGCGTCCGGAAGAGATCGACACCAAACGCACACGCGCCTTTGCCGAACGCTGGAATGTCGAGCTTATTCCGTCGCTTGGTTTGCCGGCTTCACTTGATGTGGTGGCACGGCCGGACGAGGCGTTGGCCTTTCTCGAACCGGCGTTTGGCGTCTGCGAAGCGGTGGGCAGCGCGGCGCTGGGCGGCGTCACCTACGGCACGATCGGCAAGACATCCGGACGCGCGCCAACCGAACAAGAGATCGACGGCATGTGCCGCTTCCTGGTGCGCGCGGCCAAGGCCGCCACGGCGCATGGGCTGAAGCTCGGCATCGAGCCCTGTAACCGCTACGAGACGCATCTGATCAATCGCGGCATCGACGCGACGCGCATCATCGAACGCGTCGGCGCCGACAACATCTTCATCCACCTCGACACCTACCACATGCATATCGAGGAGGAGAGTTTCGCGGCCGGTTTCCGGGCGGCGGCACCCTATCTCGGCTATGTCCACGTCTCGGAAGCCAATCGCGGCGTGCCAGGGCGCGGCATGCTCGACTGGGCGGCCTGCATGAAGGCCATCGCAGACATCGGCTACACCGGCGCCATCACGCTGGAAAGCATGAACCATGTCGATGTCGACATCGCCGGCGGGCTCGCCGTGTGGCGGCCGGTGGCGGAGAATCCCGACGATGTCATCGGCGTCGGGCTGCCGTTCCTGCGCGAGGCGGCGAGGAAGGCGGGGCTGCAGTTGGGGTGAGGGGAAAGACCCTCACGCCATGCCGGGCTCCCGCCGCGGTGCCAATTGGCGCACCTTGCGGCCGATGATCATCAGCTGACGTGCCGTGTTGTTGCGCAGGCGCCGTACGCGCCATTCCAGGCTTGTTTCGGTGGTAATCTGCTTGGCGTAGTAGCTCACTCGCATACCTTCCACATCCGAGGCCACCTTGACCGGGTCGTCATAGAAAGCGCTGATCTTGTCAGCCGCCATGCCAGGCGTTTCCAGCCAGCGCGGAATGTGAACCGAATGGAGCTGATCGACATCGATCATGACCCGCCCGATGCCGACGCCCGGAGTCGGGCATGTCGTCACGAATGCATCGCCAATGAAGACGACCCCGTCGCGACGATGGCCTTGCGTCGTGGTCAGATTGACCTGCCTGACCTCGACGGGGCTTGCCACTTCGAAGTTGCCGCACTGCGCCGCTATTTCGGGCATCAGTTCGCAAAGCATCTTTTGCGGATCCGCGCGGAAATCGCGCGTCCACTGTTCGGCGACGGTGCGATAGACGAACATGTTCGCCCGCATCCTGTCGCCGATGGGAAATACGGTGAGATAGGCGACGCGATCCGAGGCCCGCTTGCCGTAGCAAGTGACTGCTCGATATGCGCAATCACCCGGCGCAATGGCGAGGTCGAATCCCATCGACAGCGAATGCGCCTTCGACAGTTCGATGCGCTCAACGCCGATGGCGCGCCGCACCAATTCGCTGTAGCCGGTGGCCACAACCAGCAGGCGGGCGTTGATGACGGTGCCGTCGGCCAGCACCAACCGCTGCCGGTCCGGTCCGGTCGACACCTCGGTTACCTTGCCGACCGTCAGCGGCACCTGCGGCGGCAAGGCATCGCGCAAGCCATTGATCAGCGGGCCATAGGAAAATGCGTATTCCCACTTCTTTTCACGGGCGAAGAATTGGCCGAGGCGGAAGACATCGACGTCGGTAAACGGAGTGACGAGAGGCATGACCATCTTGTCGAGACCGAGCTTCTCGAACAGCCGCATCTGGTTCGCGCCGATCTTCTCGGCCCGGAACTCGTCGTGATGGACGCGGTGCGGATCGATCAGCGCCACCTTGCGGCCGGCGTTTCCCAACACCGTTGCCAGGGTGGTACCGGCCATTCCGGCGCCAATGATGGCCACGTCTACTTCGGCCGGGCCAGCCGGGACGGTCGTCATTTGTTCACCCTTTCCGCTGGTCATTGTTTTTCTCCACAATCTGTAGTGGAAAATATCTTCCAGCCATTTATCAACCTCAAGCAACCGATGCGCGTACCCGGTAGTAACATTTGTTTACCTTAACGCCGGGCCTGTTGTTTCCAGCGCGGCGCGATCGCCGAGCCATCGATGAATTCCAGGCCGCCCGCCTCGTTGAGCGTGTGCAGCTTGCGTCCATTCCATAGCGCGCCAGGCGTTAAGATGGTCTCGACGACCTGCTCCATGCCGTTCAAATCAAGGTGAGCGACGCGTGCGATGCCAAGGGCAGCGCCATAACTCCTGCGGCAATCCTGCACCGGACGCAGCAATTGGCCGTCGCGTTCGACCATGCGACCGGCCGGCCGCGCCGAGGCAATGTCGACCAGAACGGGATTTTTGGGATGCGGCGTCCAGGGTCCGCGAAAGTCCGGCGCCGACCACAGATGCAACGCATCGGAGAAGGCGCCGCCGCCGTCGCGGACGGTGGCGAACAGCCACCAGCGCCCGCCATGCTCGACCAGAGTGGCGTCGCTGGCGACGATGTCGGACAAGAGCGTCGCTTCCTTGACCCAGCCGCCGGGAAAGGCGGTGGCGCGGTAGAGATCGACCGTGCGGTTGGCGCAGCTTTCCGGCACCATCCAGACTTCGCCGTCGCGCTCGAAGACGAAGGGGTAGGAGAGGTGATAGGGCAGGTCGAGCACCGGCTCGGGACGTCCGATCGGCCCTGATGGGCCGAACGGCACGGCGGAGATGATGGCCCGGCCCAGACGGTGGACATAGTCCTCGACAAACAGGGTCACTTTTCCCTGGTAGAGGATCGGAAACGGATCGGCATAGAAGCGGCTGCCATCGTCGGGCAGCACCTGCCAGCCCGTTGCCGGATGGGCGCGCAGGTCGTAGAGGTCGCGGCCATCGGTCTGGCGCCAGCCGACCTTCCAGTGCGGGGCGTTGTAGCAGAGGTGGTAGATCTTTTGGACGACGCGCCGCGCCAGCGCCTTGCCCGCCCTGATGCCGAGCTTGGCGGTGGAAGGTATCTGCGGCGAGGCACCGGCTTGCGCCGGCTCAGGCAGCACTGGCAGGGCGGCGCGTGCCGCGCCGGTCATTGCCGCAAGGATCAGGCTTGCCGTGCGTGCCAGCATATCCTGGAAGGCGGCGAGCGCGATGCCGCCATATTCGGTGCCCAGGCGTCCCTCGGCGACGGTGGCGCCGTTCTCCTCGATGCGGGCAATCGGCGTGCGGCCGTCGAGGATCAGCGCCAGCAGGGCGGCTTCACCGGCGGCGCCGTCATAGGTGACGCGCCAGACGCGTGTTCCTTCCGAGCTCACATCGCCGCAGAGGTCGATCACCAGATCGGGAGAGGCGGGTGGTTGCGTGCGATAGGGAGCGAGTGCCGACAGCGGCAGGCGCTTGGCCAGCCCGTCCGCCGGCAGGCCATGGAGGACCGTCTCAAGCTGGAACAGCGCCGCGATGCTGCCTGGAATGCGGCCCCCGGCCGGGCGGGCGTCGACGAAAACCTCGACCTGCGGCAATGCCGCAAGGCGTTGCAGCAGCGTCAGGTGGAAAGCACGGACGCATTCGCCGTCCAGGCGCAGGCTCACCTGCATGTCGCACCCCTAGCATTTTGTTGTTCTGTGTCTTGATGTTCGGAATCGGGCCGGTGTTCGAAAATTGGGCAGGGAAGATGGCCGCACGGACGGGCCGGAGTGAAGTGCTGCCCCATTTCCATACGTCCCCTGCTCGCCCGCGCCCGTGTTGACACGCTCGTGCCTTTATTAGGCAAACTCCGTGCCAAAAATCAGAAGAGCTCCCAACATAATTAACAGTGTTTTAACAGTTGGAGGAATAGCTAGTTGAAGCTGCAATTTAGACTTGCAGACACATGGAGTGTTGTCGGAGCGACCTTTGCAATCATCCCTGCTCTCGTTGCCGCAACAACATGCTCCCGAGGCAATGCAATATGCTGCCCCGGAGCCCGTGCCGACGGCGTCCTATGCATCCTCGACCGTCGAGCTGGGTGACCTGAAGCGCATATTGGTGCGCCGTCGTTTCCTGATCATCGCCACCGCGGCGCTGCTGACCCTCGTGACGCTGGCCTATGGGTTGCTCACGCCGGCGCTGTACAGCTCGGTGGCGGAAATCATCATCGATCCGCAAGACCTGCAGGTGGTCACCAACGACGTCAATCCGAGCCGCGTTCCGCCCGATGGCGGCATCACCATGGTGGAAAGCCAGGTCAGCGTCGTCCAGTCGACGGGCGTGCTGCTCAAGGCCATCGAGGCAACCAAGCTGACCGAGGATCCGGAATTCAACGGGCAGGGCGGGTTGTTGGGCCGTTTGCTCGGCGGCGTGCTGGGCTCGGGCTCGGCCGAAACCGACAGGACAGGCAAGACGCTCGATGCGTTGCGCCGGGTGCTGGCGGTGAAGCGGGCCGACAAGGTGCTGGTCCTCGACGTGATCGTGACCGCCAAGAGCCCCGACAAGGCGGCGAAGCTCGCCAATGCCATTGCGCAGGCCTATCTGGCCGACCGGGCGAGCGCGCGCGCGAAGATGGCCACGGATGCTTCCGACTCCATCACCGCGCGGCTGGACGAGCAGCGCAAGCGCGTGCAGCAGGCCGAGAACGCCGTCGAGGCCTACAAATCCGCCAACAACATGGTGATGGCGGCGGGCAATCTGGTCAGCGACCAGGAACTGACCGAGATCAACACGCAGCTCTCTGCCGCGCAGAGCCGCACCGCGGCACTGAAGGCGCAGGTCGACCAGTTGCGCCGGTCCGGCGGCGCGCCGGACGCGACCTCGGAAGCCATGCGTTCGTCGGTGATTTCGAGCCTGCGGGCGCAAGAGGCGACGCTTGTCGACCAGGTCTCGCAGCTCGGCACGGAACTCGGGCCGCGCCACCCCTCGATGATCGCCGCCCAGCAGCAGCTGCGCGACACGCGCGCGCTCATCGCGCGCGAACTCGGCCGCATCGGCGCCGCCGCCGAGACCGATTACGAGCGGGCGCTGGCCAACCAGCAGGCGCTGGAAGCCAAGGTCGCCGGCATGAAGAGCAAGTCGCTCGACACCGACCAGGCTTCGGTCAAGCTGCGCGAACTGCAGCGCGACCTCGAGGCGGTGCGCTCCGTCTACGCCACCTATCTGCAGCGGGCGCAGGAAACGCGCGAGCAGATCAATGTCGACAGCACCAATGCGCGCATTATCTCCGAGGCCATGCCCGCTTTGAAGAAGAGCTGGCCGCCCTTGCCGCTGCTGCTGTTCGGCGCCCTCTTCGGCGGGTTGGGACTGGGCACCGCGCTCGCGCTGATCGCGGAATATTCCTCGCCGACCGTGCTTTCCAGCGCGCAGATGCAATCGGTCATCGACGCGCCGGTGTTTGGCGTGCTGCCGGCAAAGGCGGGCAGTGGCCGCCGCTTGTGGCCTTTCGGCGGTGCCGCCGTTGCGGCAGGGCAGAAGACGGATGCGGTCGCGGGCCTGGCGCTGAGGCGCCTGTTCGCGTCCAGCCGGCGTCCGCCGAACTGGCCGCTGGTGCCGTCCGTCCTGCTGACGTCGCCGCCGGAAGACGCCGCGCATCGGGGCCGGGTGGCACGGCTGCTCGCCAATGCCGCGGCCGCCAGGGGCAGCCGCGTCCTGTTCATCGACACCAACAACGCCAGCGGCGGCAAGAAGGAGCCGCAACCCGGTCTCCTCGACGTGCTGCGCGGCGAATATGCCTTCGAGGCGGTGAGCCAGCGCACGGCCGGCAGCAATGTCGCGGTTCTGGGCAGGGGCCGGCAAACGGCCGTCTTCTCCGAGGCGCAGGGCGTCTATTTCACGCAGCACATGCTGGCCCAGGCGGGCCGCAACTTCGACCTCGTCGTCGTCGACGGCGGCGCGCTGGCCGACAATCTCAACGCCTCGCCGCTGGTCGCGATGGTTGACGAGATCGTCATGGTCGCGACTCTGAACTCGACGCCGATGGCCGACGTCACGGCGGCCTCGCAGGCCATTTCCGTCATGGGGCGGTTGCCGACCGGCGCCTTGCTGGTCGACGAGGCGGCCTGAGATGGCTGCCGTCCGGGCCACCAACCCGGCAACCGGCTGGGCCGGTTCGGGTCGAGTCGCCGGCAGCTCCGTCGATTGGCTGACCAGCTTTGGCCTGGTCGCAACGGTGGCGTTGCTGTTCAGCATCTCCGGCGGCATGCTGTGGCTGGTGGGCTACAATTACGATGGCCTGACCGGCAACCCTGCCACCAAGATCCATCCGTCGACCTATCTGCTCGTGCTGGTGTTTGCCTGGCGCGCCTGCACCTTCGGCAATCCGGTCGGCTATATGGTCGCCGTTGCCGACCGGCGGCCGGCCAGCACGCTGATGGCGGTCATGTCGATCGTGCTGCTGGTCGTCGTCATTGCCAGGCAGCGTCCCGGCATGGCCGGCATGATCGACACGTTCGTCGCGCCGGCGCTGCTGGTGATGATGCTGGGCGAGGACGACGAGAAGACGTTTGCCCGGATGCAGACCGTCGTTCACGCCATCATGACCGTGAACGCTCTGCTCGCCCTGTTCGAGTTCGCCACCAAGACGCTGATCTTTCCCTATCGCCTCGACGGCGAGGTGTTCATGAGTGACTTGCGCTCGACGGCGCTTCAGGGCCATCCGCTGTCCAACGCCACGGTCACCTCGATCTATGTGCTGGCGCTGCTCTCCGGTTCGAGATCGCTGTCCATGCCAGTGCGGCTCGGATTGATCGGCCTGCAATTCGCGGCGCTGGTCGCGTTTGGCGGCCGGTCCGCGATGGTGACGACGATCGTGCTCGGCGGTTGCTACCTGCTCATCCAGGGCCTGCGTAGCCTGCGCACGGGGCGCGTCAACCTGCTTGGCGCGGCACTCGGCCTCATCCTTGCCGCGCTGGTGCCGGTGGTCATCGCGGTCGCGGCGTCATACGGCTTCTTCGACGCGCTGCTCGAACGCTTCGTGTCGGACTCCGGCAGCGCCAATGCCCGCGTCGAAATGTTCGAGCTCTTCAAACATTTCGAACTGCGCGACCTGATCGTGGGGCCTGATATCGATCTCATCGAAAGCCTGCGCCGCATCAGCGGCCTCGAGCAGGGCATCGAAAACCCGATCATCCGCCTGATCCTCTACCAGGGCGCCTTCTTCACCCTGCTGTTGTTTGTCGGCTTCGCCCTGTTCATGCACGAAGTGGCGCGCCGCTGCCATGCCGGTATCTGGCTGACGATGCTGGGCTGGCTGATCCTGCTCAACACCTCCGAAAGCCTGGCCTCGAAGACGACGCTGATGACGAAGTTCGTGGTGATC
Organism: Mesorhizobium sp. CNPSo 4671; assembly: GCF_057784245.1. Lineage (NCBI taxonomy): Bacteria > Pseudomonadati > Pseudomonadota > Alphaproteobacteria > Hyphomicrobiales > Phyllobacteriaceae > Mesorhizobium > Mesorhizobium sp. CNPSo 4671. The sequence continues at coordinate 559,386 of NZ_JBWLUW010000002.1, forward strand.
GCGCTGGTGCTGTACCGGCCGGTGCGGGGTGTAGTGGGGCGGCCCCAGACGCAACCCCGCGTTTCGTTATCTTAGGGCCTGCGCCGCGTCGCTTCGCTCCTTGCTCCGCCCTAGGATGACGAACAAAGGGAGGCGCTCAGCCAATCGCCACGATCCACGACCTATTCTGGCATCCTCAGCCCGAGCGCCTCGACCATCGCAGGATCCAGCGCGCGGGTGGTGCCGTCCATCATGCCCATGCCGTCGAAGAGGTCCCAGAAGGCCCAGGGGAAGCCGGCCGCCTCGGCGCTCTGCCGGACATCTGATATGTAGCGGGCGCGGTCGGCGTTGGGGGCGGCGGTGTAGCGGGCGTCGGTGCGCAGCGCGCCGAATTCGCCCATGATGATGCGGTTGGGCGCGATGCCGTGGCTGTCGGCCCAAGCGCGTGCCTGGTTGAGATATTTGTCGATGAACCAGCGATCCGGCTGGGCGTCGAAATAGACTTTCAGCACGCGCTCGGTTTCCGCATAGGCGGCCTTTTTATCCGCTTCGGAGGTCTCGGTATCCCCGGCCATGCGCGCCCGGACGGAGGCGAGCGTCGCGTCGAGCGAACCGGCGGAGGCCGGCCACGGCACATTGTTCAGCGCGCGATAGACCGGCTCGCGCATCCACGGCGCGCCCTGGTGGCTGAACAGATAGGGCTCGTAAAAATGGAAGGTGAACAGGATCGGCTCGAAGGCCGCCAGCGGCGCCGGATCGAGTGCCGCGAGCCCGCTGACCATCGAGCCGCAGCCGCCGGTGACGACCAGCGGCAAGGTTTGGGATGACACCCTGGCCGCCGTCAGCAGGGATGCCTGTACCTGCGACCAGACGTTGGAATCGCAGGATTGCGCCGGCTCGTTGACCGGCTCCAGCGCCACCATGCCCGGTGTGAACCGCGCCAGCCTGCCGGCAAGCTCGCCCACCAGCCCGCGATAGGCCGCGAATTCGGGCGCGGCGGTGCTGGAGAGCATGCGGTCGGGGTTCCAGTAATGGGTGGCGCCATTGGCCTGGACGTTGACGATGATGCCAAGGCCGGCGTCGAGGCTGGCGGCGACGGCGGCGTCCACCATGTCCAGCAATTTTGCGCGCGTCGCGGCGTCGGCGGCCAGGAACGGGCCGGGATCGACGGGCAGGCGGATGAAGTCGAGCCCGGTCTGACGCAGCCGACCAAGGTCGTCTGGGGTCGGCACCGGCCGCTGCGACTGAAAGGGCGGCCAGTCATAATCGGTACGCGGCGCGGGAAACTCGCGCGTCAGCGCAAACCAGGGCCAGGCGTTGACGCCGCGCCGGAAGCGCCATTCGCCGCTGGCGGACTGCGCCGGCTGTGTGGACGAAAGCGGCGCCAGCACCGCGGCAGCGGGCACCAGCGCCGTCGAGAGCGCCGTGCTCAGGACCCGCCGTCGCGACCAGTCGGTCATACGGCGTCGGGCGAGGGGCGGTCGATCGCGGCCGTTCTTGGGGCGCTCACGCCGAGAAGCCGGTAGGCTTCATTCTCATAGGCCAGCAGGACATCGTCCCAGCGGAAGGCTTCGCGGGCGCGTTTCCTGGCGGCCTCGCCGCAGGCCTTGACCAAGGCGTCATCCTCCATCGCCTGCTGCATCCTCTCGGCGCAGCTCTGCGTATCGGTGAAATGGATGGCGGCGGCACCCGCGACCCACCTGTTGTAGGGATTGTCGTGCGCGATCACCATGTTGCCGGCGGCCAGCGCCTCGACCAGCGACGGGTTGGTGCCGCCCACCGTGTGGCCATGCATATAGGCGCGCGCGTGGTAGCGGAGCGCCTTCACCGCCGCCTGATCGTAGATGGCGCCGGGCAGGACCACCGAGGCGTTCGCCGCCTTGCGGACCGCGACATGATAGGGAATCTGGTCGAACAGCGTGCCGAGCACCACCAGCTTCATGTCGCGCTTCTGGCTGCAGAAGGCTTCGACGATCGGCAGGATGTTGTTGTCGGGCTCGATGCGCGCGATCGAGATCAGGTATTTTCCGGGCTCGAGGCCGAGCGCGCGCACCGGCGCCTCGGGCGCCGACGTCACCGGATCGGCGCCATAGGTGATGGTGGCGATGGCGCTGCGCGGCCGGCGCGTCGCCAGATGATCGGCGATGACCGGATGGTCGGCGACCAGGCGGTGCGATGCCCATGCGCCGATCCACTCATTGAGCCAGAACCAGGTGCGCGCCGCTGGTCCCCATTTCGGGCGGCGCCACTCGATGCCGTCCATATTGGTGATGATCTTGCGCCGCATCAGCCTGAGCCAGGTCAGGAAGACCGCGCCATTGTAGCCGAGCACCAGGCAGACGCCGGGCCGGCGCGCGGCGTCGAGCACGCACTGCCAGTCGAATTCCAGCGTCGCGCGCGGGCCTTTCGAGGCGACCTGGACGTGGATGAGGTCGATGCCGCGCCAGCTGTCGAGGCGCACCCGCTGGTCGACCCGCTCGACCTCTTCCTGGCAGTAGACGCCGACCTTCCAGCCGCGTGCGACCAGGAAAAGGGCCAACTTCTCGGCGAAGGTTTCGAAGCCGCCATGGGCGGCTGGGATGCCGCGCGTTCCCAGGATCAGGATGGCAGGCTGTTCCGATTTCATGGCTGCTGGCGCTTTCAAGTCCGCTCGGTCCGCTGAGGAAGGCTGTCTCATCTTAAAACCGCAGCCTTGCAATATGCCTGCCAGACGCGATTCCGGCCATTGTCGCACCCGGGTTGTAAAATATTTGTTCCAACCGCCGTGGTTGTTTCATTATCGGTCAACCTTCCCAACGTATGTGTATCGAAACGAGGCGATGCCGGGGCTAGTCGACCCGCAAATGGATATATTAGCTCGGCATAATCCTTGCAAATGGACTTCTGCGCGCCGGAATCGGCGGAGGGCGTGCAGCATTGATGTGGTGATCCGGGTTCAACATCCGTTTCATGACCACACTGATAACGAGGGAAGTCCAAAGGGGTGTTGGCTTGAAGTTTCCGGCGTCAGGCGGCGGAATCGTCTCACCACCCTGACAGAAAGATGCATGTGAAGATGCGGATTGCTTGCATCCATCAGGGCTACGAACTCTACGGTTCCGACCGCAGCTTCGCGGAGAGCGTCGCGGCGTTGCGCGCCGCGTTTCCGTCCGCCGACATCGAAGTGGTCTTGCCGCGCAGCGGGCCAATCGTCGAAATCCTGGAGCCTCATGCCAGCCGCATCGTCTTCGAACCGCTCTGGGTGCTCAGGCGGCAGGCGATGTTCAAGCTGGCGACCATCGAGATGGCGCGGCTGCCGGTGGCGCTGTGGCGGGCATGGCGGCGCCTCAGCGATTGCGACCTCGTCTATGTCAACACCTCGATCGTCGCCGATTATGCGCTGGCCTCGCGCCTGCTGCCTGCCAAGGCGCTGCTGCACATCCATGAAATTCCCGAAGGCGTGCTGCGCCGGATCCTCGTCGGCCTGATGCACTGGAGCCATGCCGACCTCATCTTCAATTCGAAAGCGACGCGCGCCACCTTCGGCGAGCCCAAATACGCGCGCTCTTACGTCGTCTACAATGGTGTTGCCGGTCCGGCGGCGGCGCAAGCGATGACCTATGACGGCCAACGCCCGCTGCGGGTGCTGCTGCTTGGCCGCATCAACCGGATCAAGGGCCAGGAAGTGCTTCTGGAGGCGATCGCCTCGCTGCCGGCGGAACTCAGATCGAGGATCGAGGTGCGGCTGGTCGGCGGCGCCTTCGAAAGTGTCGAGCGCGAGCGCGCGCTGGCCGAACTGGTCGAAACCATGGGGCTCACCGGACAGGTCAGCGCCTTGCCCTTCATCCCGGATCCTTCTGAGCATTATCGCTGGGCCGACATCGTCACCGTGCCGTCGCGGCGTCCGGAATCGCTCGGCCGCGTCGCCATCGAGGCGATGGCTTATGGCCGGCCGCCGCTGGTGTCGGCGATCGGCGGTCTGGTCGAGGTGGTCGCCGACGGCGAGACCGGCTGGCACGTTGCGCCGGGCGATGCACCGGCCCTTGCCGCGAAATTGCGCGAGATCATCCTCGCTCCTGAGGCATGGCGCGGTTTCATCGCCGCCGGGCGCAAGCGCTACGAGACGATTTTCAGCGAGCCGGTCGCAGCGGCCGCGATCGCGGCCATCGCTGCCGACAAGCTGAAAGCCGCGATCGCAAGGCCGGGCAGGGTGGCAAGCACGCGCCAGGCGGAGACACGGCCGTGAAGTTCCCGATCCATCTTGTGCGACGCCTCGTGCTGATGATCGGCGGCGAGGCGATGCAGAGCGGCTTTCATTTTGCCCTCAACATCGCGCTGCTGCACATGCTGTCGGCGCAAGGCTATGGCCTTTTCGCCATTGCCATGGTGATGGGCGGCGTCGGCCTGTCCTACATCCGGTCGCTCACCGCGGTTCCCGCCTCGATATGGATGGGCAAGAGCACCAACAGCGCCGGCGTCGATGCCCATGACGTGGCCTTCGGAACGGCGGCCCTGGTCGTGGCGCTGCTGATGGCCGTCGGCACGGCCGTCCTGATGCATCTCCTGGGCGACCCGAGCGGCATTGCCGCCGGCTGCTTCGTCGGCGCATGGTCGCTGCGCAGCCATATGCGCACGGCATTCTTCGCGCGCCGTCAGCAGGTGATCGTCTCCATCAGCGACGCGGCTTTCACGATCTCCGGCACCGTGTTCGCCGGGCTGGCGATCTGGTTCGCCGGGGCCGCGCTGCAGACCGTGTTCTATGCCCTTGCCGCAGCCAATGTGATTGGCATCTTCGTCCTGGTCCGGCTGGCGCGCCGCACGGTCCGCATCTCCTTCCGCATGCCGACGCGCCGGCGCTATACCAGGCTGTGGCGCCAGCTGTGCTGGTCGGCGTTCAGCGCGACCACCACCAACATCCAGGGTCAATGCCTGGCGTTGCTGGTCGCGGGCATTGCCGGGCCTGCCGCCTATGCACCGCTGGCGGCGGTGATCGTGCTGTTCGCCCCGCTGCGCATCATCAGCCTTGCTTTCGTCAACATGACGCAGCCGGAGCTCGCCAAGCTGATGCGACTGGGCGAAACGCGCCGCGTCTGGGCGCAGGCGAAAATCTGGTCGGTGGTCATGGGGCTGGGCGGCCTGGCCTATGGATGCGCCATCCTGTTCGTCCTGCCGATGATCAAATCCCAGGCTCTCCAGGATGCTTCGGTCGGGTTCATCGGGCTTTTCGTGACCGCGAATTTTATCCCGATCATGCTCTACATCATGCCCCGCATCGTGCTTGAGATCCTCGGCGATTTCCGCATAGTCGCCTTCATCACCTTGGGCGGCGCGATCGTCGGGCTGGCGCTGATCGCGATCCTGCTGGCAATCGCGTCTCCGCCGTGGGCGCTGCTGGGTTCCGCGGTCTCCGAGATCTTCGTGCTCGCGGCATCATGGTATTTCGTGCATCACCGCATGTGGAACATTGAGCACCCGGACCAGCAGCGCAACAGCCGCTTGGGCTCCTGGCGGCGGGCGGTCACGTTCGCCGCGGCGAGGCGATAGGAGATGGATTTGGCAGGCCAGGCAGTGCAAATTGCTGCGGTGACCGACTTGCCCGACGGGCAGGCCTCTCCCCCCGTCATCGTCGCCGCGAACGACGCCTACACGGCGCGATTGCACACCAGCCTCGAAGCGGTCAGGCCGCTCTGGCTGCGCTTCCAGACGGATGGTGTCTGCACCGCCCACCAGCATTTCGCGTGGGTGGAGGGGATCGTGGCGCGGCTGATGCCGGCAGGCGCGGAGCCGCTCATCGTTGAAGTGAACAACGCGGTGACGGGCGCGCCCTTGATGTTGGTGCCGCTGATGCTGCGGCCAGCCTTCCACCATCGGGTGATCGAATGGCTGAGTTGTGGCGTCTGCGACTATTCGGCACCGCTGCTGGCTGATGCGAGCGGGTGGACCGCACAATCCGCGCAGGCCGCGTGGGCGGCGGTGCGTTCCGTGCTGCCGGCGGCGGACCGTGTCAACATCCTGGGAATTCCGCGGCGGATCGACGGCGTCGCCAATCCGCTGGCACTGCTCGCGGCGTCGCGCGATTCCCTCCAGACCACCTTCGGCCTGGCCATCGACGGCGAGCCGGAAACCGTCCTCAAGCGCCTGTGCAGGCCATCCTTCGTCAAGGAATTCGGCAAGGACTGGCGCCGGCTCGAACGGCTCGGCGGCGTGGAACTGGTCGAGGCCGCCACGCAGGCCGAAGTGGAGCAGATCTTCGGCGAACTGATCCGGATGCGGCTCAGCCGTTTTCGCGAGCTTGGCCGCTTCGACCTGCTGACGCAGGCGGCGGTTGTCGATTTCTACCGCAACGCCGCCCTGCAGGGTCTGTCGGACGGTTCGGTGCGGCTCTTCGGGCTGCGCGTTGGCGATGCCCTGATCGCTGTCCAATATGCGGTGGTCCATCAAGGGACTGTTCATGCTCTGCTGATAGCTATGGACCAGAGCGTGGTACCCAACGTCTCACCGGGCCTCTTGATCATGGGCCGGCTGATAGGCTGGGCGCGCGAGCGGCGGTTCGATTATTTCGACCTGTCGGTCGGCGACCAGAGCTACAAGGAGCGTATGGGCGCCAAGGCTTCGGTACTGGCCGAGCTTCGCCATGGGTTGACGGTGCGGGGCCGTGTCGCGAGCAGTGCCATCGAGCTCCGCAACCGGACCGAAGCCTTCGTGCGTTCCAACCCACGGCTGCGCACTGCGGCCCAGGGGATGATGCGGGGTTTGCGGCGTCTTCGTGGAGGATGACGAGGGCGGGCCTGAACGATAGGAGAACTACGTGGCAGGCCTGGCAATGCGAACAGAAGCGGTGGCTGATGCACCGGGTCAACCGGTTTCTCCTGATGTCGCCGCTTTGGGTGCCGTCGCGCACTATACGGCGCGGCTGCACACCAGCTTCGACACCGTAAAGCCCCTCTGGCTGCGCCTTGAGGAGACAGGCCTGTGCACCGGCCACCAGGGTTTTGCCTGGGTGGAAGGGATCGCCAAACGGCTGATGCCCGGAAAGGCGGAGCTGCTCGTCGTCGAGGTGAATGACGCCGCCACGGGTGCGCCGGTGATGCTGCTGCCGCTGATGCGCCGCCGGGCTCGGGGCCACACTGTGATCGAATGGCTGAGCGGCGGCGTGTGCGACTATTCGGCGCCACTGTTGGCCGATGCGAGACCGTGGACCAGGCAGAGTGCGGACGCCGCCTGGGCGGCGGTGTGCGCCGTGCTGCCGCCAACGGACCGCTTCCACATCGCGGGAATTCCGCGACAGATTCACGGCGTCGACAATCCGCTGGCGCTGCTTTCGGTGGCGCGCGACTCGATCCAGATTGCCTCGGGCCTGGCGCTCGATGGCGAGCCGGAGACGCTGATCAAGCGCATCTGCAAGTCGTCCTTCGCCAAGAATTTCCACAAGCACTGCCGCCGCTTCGAACAGTTGGGCAAGCTCGATCTGGTCGAAGCCGAGACGCCTGACGCGGTGGAGGAGCAGTTCGCCACGCTTTTGGAACTCAGGCTCAACCGTTTCCGCGAGCTCGGGCGCTTCGATCTCCTGACGCAGGCGCCGGTCGTCGAGTTCTACCGCAACGCCGCCCTGCAGGGCCTGTCCGACGGCTCGGTGCGGCTGTTCGGACTGCGTGCCGGTGAAGCCTATCTCGCCGTCATCTACGTGCTGGTCATGAAGGGCACCTTGCACGCGCTTCTGCTCGGGATCGACCAGGACGCGGTTCCCAACGTCTCGCCGGGCCTGACGACGATCGGCAAGCTGATGGTGTGGGCATGCGAGCAGGGGCTCGGTTATTTCGACCTGTCGGTCGGCAGCCAGGGATACAAGCAGCATATCGGCGCTTCGAGCGCGGTGCTGGCAGAGTTGTGCGAGGCGGTGACGCTGAAGGGCAGGGGCTCGACCGCCTACATCAAGCTGCGCGGCAAGACCGAGCTTTTCGTGCGCTCCAAGCCGGGGCTGTACAAGGCCGTGCAGGGCGTGATGCGGCGATTTCGGCGATTGAAGAACTGAGGCGTTCGCCCAGACAGATTGACAAGCTCCCGCCAAAGCCATCACGCTCCCGAAAGAGCAACGGCTTCTGGAGGCAATGATGGCAAGCCTGGTGGTGATGTACGGCACACCCAGCGACCCGGCGGCGTTCGATGCCTACTACCGCAAAAAACACATTCCGCTGGCCAAGACCATCCCGGGATTGCGGCGTTACGAAATTAACCGCGGCCCGGTGATGACCCCGGCGGGACCGGCGAAGGTCCATCTGATCGCCACCTTGCAGTTCGACGACTTGGCCGCCATCCAGAATGCATTTGCCAGCGCCGAGGGGCAGGCGGCCGCAGCCGATCTCCAGATCTTCGCGACGGGTGGCGCCGATATGCTGATCTTCGACAGCGAGGATGTCTGAGACGAAAGCCGCTCGGCGACGGCGTTCTCGCCGAGGCATTTCAACTGCCGCTTGACGGCGCTAGCGCTCCCGTCCGCGCACTGACACGCAAATGGCCTTTCGACGTTGCCGTCAAACCCGCCGCCGCAAGACGACGGGTTTTTCTGCCCTGAGGCCTGCCCGCGAATTAACGATTCACATCGCCTCGGAATCGAAAAGCAGCATCGTCACACGGTCGTCAGGCGCGTATTTGCGACGGTCGACGGCGCAGGCCTTGCCGATCTCGCTGGCAAAGGCCGCGCGCATGGCGTCCAGGCTGTCGAAATAGAGGGTCGCGACAATGTAGGGCGTCTCGCCTTGCAACATGTTCACGATCGGCTGTTTGCTGACATCGTAGCGCCGCAGCCCGGGAAGCTGTTTTGCGAGCGGCAGATGGATGTCGAAATAGTGCCGCTCGAAGGCCGCTGGATCGGCGGGGGTTTTGTAGATGACAAGCATCTTGGCCATGATGGTGCTCCTGTCGTTTGACGTGATCGCGCCTGGTCGGCGCCACACCAATGTCGTTCGCCGGGGGCGGATTTCGACAGGGGCGCGGGATTTTCGCAGGACCAACGGCATGACCCCGCGACCGAAAACATTCCGCGCATCGCCATACTGGCCGCTGGCGAGTGGCTGCATGGCGGCGCACTTGATCCAAGTCAAAGCGGATCGGCGTCGATGCTGTTACCTGAGCCACTGTCTTGGGAAGGACACAAGGCGGTGGGTGGTTCCAGATCGGCAAGCTGAAAACAGCTCCGGTCTGGACTGCCTGCAAGTTTTTGCCGGCCACGCGCCGTGCTCGCGCCCGAAATTGACAGGACAGCGTGTCTCCGTCATCCTTGAGCCCAGTCGCCTGATGTGTCAGGGCGACCGAGGGCAGCGTCATGTTCAGTCCCGTCACCGGCCAGAATGCCAAACGCGCCGCGGTGCGCAAGGCGCTCGACGCCCACAAGGTCTACATCACCGCGCAGAGCTTTTCGGACGGCGCCTACCGCGCACGCGTGCTGGTCGACGGCGAGGCCTACTGGGTGGATGAATTCCGGCTGAGCCAGCTGCAGCAGGGCCTGTCGCCGTCCGAGCTCGAGCTGACGCCGGCTGCCGACGATTGAGCGTGGTGAACTGCACCTGATGCATGCCGCTCCTTTCCTTTCGTCATCCCAGGGCGGAGCAGGAGCGAAGCGACGTCGCGGAGACCCTGGGATCCATGCCGTGACATCAAATCGCCGCTGCGGTCCAAATTCTGCCCGGCCGCACTCTACGGCTGCAGTCACGGCATGGATCCTCGGGTCAAGCCCGAGGATGACGACCGCGGGGTTGGCGGGCAGCGAAGGAACGACGCGGTTGCTGGCTGCCACGCGCTTCGGACGCTGACCCATGCCCGCTCCCTCCAAACTCAAAACCTATCGCGCCAAGCGCGAATTCTCCAAGACGCCGGAACCGGCGGGCGGTCTGATCAGCGGCGACGGCAACCGCTTCGTCATCCACAAGCACCACGCAACCGCCGACCACTACGATCTGCGCCTGCAGGTCGGCGACGTGCTGAAGAGCTGGGCGGTGCCGCGCGGGCCTTCGCTCAACCCGGCCGACAAGAGGCTGGCGGTCGAGACCGAGGACCATCCGCTCGAATATATCGACTTCGAGGGCGTCATTCCCGAGGGCGAGTATGGCGGCGGGCCGATGATCGTCTGGGACACCGGCACCTGGGCGCCGATGGACGATGTCGAGAAAAGCCTGCGCACCGGTGCCTTCAAGTTTCGCCTCGCTGGAGAAAAGCTCAATGGCGGCTGGATGCTGACCCGGCTGAAGCCCAAGCCCGGCGAGGACGAGAACAAGAAGAACTGGCTGCTGTTCAAGGAGCGCGACCTCGCCGCCGACACCGCGCTGAACATCCTCGAAGCGCGGCCGGAAAGCGTCAAATCCGGTCTGCGCATCGAGGAACTGGCGGCAGCCGCGAAACCGGTCGCGAAATCTGCACCCAAGCCGGGTTCCTTGAAACCCGGTACGCTGCCAGGCGCGGTGAAGGCGCCGGCGCTGAGCCGCATTGAACCGCAGCTGGCAACGCAGGTGCCCAAACCGCCGGGCGGTGAAAGCCCTGCCGAAAACACAAACGAGCTCTGGCTGCACGAGATCAAATTCGACGGCTACCGCACCATGGCGCATCTCAGCGACGGGCAGGTGCGGCTGATCACCCGTGGCGGCATCGACTGGACGAAGCGCTATGGCGACCTGCCGCATGCCTTCGCCAAATTGCCGTGCCGCGAGGCGATCATCGATGGCGAAATCATGGTGCTGGATGCCAAGGGCATCAGCCGCTTCGCGCTGTTGCAGGACGCGCTGGCCGAGGGCGCCGGCAGCAAGCTGCATTTCTATGCCTTCGACCTCCTGCATCTCGACGGCTGGGACCTGATGAAGGCGCCGCTCATCCGGCGCAAGGCGCTGCTGGCCGAACTGCTTGGCGGTCTCGGGGCGAATTCCGCCATCCAGTTCTCCGACCATGTCGAGGGCTCAGGGCAGGGGCTTTACGATCAGGCGACGGAACTCGGGCTCGAAGGCGTCGTCTCCAAGCGCGCCAGCGCCATCTACCAGAGCGGCCGCACCAAGAGCTGGACCAAGTGCAAGGCGCTGCAGAAGGACGATTTCGTCATCGCCGGCTACACGATCTCGCAAGCGGCGGAAGGGCTGGCCGCACTCGGCATGGCCGAGTGGGAGGACGGCGAACTGCACTATCGCGGCAAGGTCGGCACCGGCTTCGACCGCGAGACGGCGGAGGATTTGCTCGCCCGGCTGGAGCCGCTGACTTCAGGCGCGACGCCACCCGAAGGCGTGCCGCGCGAGATCATGCGCGAGATGCATTGGGTGAAGCCGCTGTTTTCGGCGCGCATCCACTATGCCAACCGCACGGCGGACAATTCGCTGCGCCATGGCGTGTTTCGCGGGCTCAGGGATGTCGGCCTGTCGACGCCCGTCTCGCCCAAACGCAAGCGGCTGATCTCGGAGGCCGATCTCGCCACCATCTGGGTGACCAATCCGGAGCGGCGGCTGTTCGGCAAGACGGGCCCGACCAAGCTCGACATCGCCGTCTACTACGCGCTGGTCGGCGATTTCATGCTGCCGCACATCCTTGGCCGCCCGGTGTCGCTGGTGCGCTGCCCGACCGGCCTGCCAAAGGACTGTTTCTTCCAGCGCCACGCCTTCACCGGCATGCCGCCGTCGGTGGTGACGTTCCAGGCGACCAACTCCGAGGGCGAGACCAAATCCTATCTCTCGGTCGAGGGGGCAAAAGGCTATCTGGCGCTGGCGCAGTTCGGCGTCGTCGAGTTCCACACCTGGGGCACGCACCGCTTGAGCCTCGACAAACCCGACCAGATCGTCTTCGACCTCGATCCGGGCGAGGGGATTTCCTGGCGCGAGGTGGTCGAAGCTGCTGTCCACATCAAGGGCGAGCTTGAGGGGTTGGGGCTGGTGCCATTCGCCAAGACTTCCGGCGGCAGCGGCATCCACATCACCGTGCCGGTGACGAAGAAGCAGAACTGGAAGAAGCTGCATCAGGCGACCAGCGCCATATCAACCCATCTGGCCGCAACCGCCCCCGACACATTCACCACCACCATGGGCAAGGACAACCGCAAGAAGCGCATCTTCATCGACTATCACCGCAACGCTCGCGGCCACACCTCCGCCGCGCCCTATTCGCTGCGGGCGCGGACCAATCTGCCGGCCTCGACGCCGGTGAGCTGGGCGGACCTGGAGGCGATCGATGCGCCGCAGGATCTGAATTATTCCTCGCTGCCGGGGCTGTTGGAGACGTCGGGCGATCCCTGGGCGGACATTGATGAGGCAGCCCGGGATTTGCCGGTGATATCCGTGAGGGGAAACGAGCGTTGAGTTGGATCTCTAGGATATGGGCTCCTCAGCTTCGTCATCCTAGGGCGAAGCAGGAGCGAAGCTCCGTCGCGAAGACCCTAGGATCCATGCCGTGACAGTTGTCGTAGAATGCATCGGTCCAGAATATTCACCGCGCTCTTTGTCAGTTATGGCTGACATATGACCGGCTATGTTTACATGACCGCGAGCCAGAAGCGTGGTACCATCTACATCGGCGTCACCAACGACCTCGGTCGTCGCATGCCCGAGCACAAGTCCGGCCAGGGCTCGGGTTTCACCAGTCGCTACGGCGTGCAACGCCTTGTCTGGTACGAGGAATATTTCGACGTCACCGACGCCATCCAGCGGGAGAAGTCGCTCAAACGCTGGCCACGCCAATGGAAGATCGAATTGATCGAGAAGGGCAACCCGGATTGGTTCGAACTCTTTCGCGGAACTGGATGGTGAGGAACTTTCGCTTCGTCATCCTCGGGCTTGACCCGAGGATCCATGCCGTGACGGTCGGTCAGGAACTCGGCGGATCAGAATTCTGGACCGTTGCGGCGCTTGAAGGTCACGGCATGGATCCTAGGGTCTGCGCGCGTCGCTTCGCTCCTTGCTTCGCCCTAGGATGACGAAGGGATGGGTGGGGCGGCCAATCGTCAGCATCGCCAAGTTATCGACGCTTAATAAAATTTGAATTATCCTCCACCTCCGACCTCTCCGGCAGCCTAAAAACATTTCGTCAGGGATTTGCCGGTATTGTGCTGGGTCGGTGTAGGATTTGCGCGGCCTCGTTCGTCCTTCGGACGAAAAGCGCTGCAGAGGGCATGATCCCGAGATCATGCTCAAGCTAAAATGTCAGTGCATGGCCGCGTAGGAGTGTATCATGGCGCCCAGGGCAAGTTGGAAGGGTTACCTCAAGCTCAGCCTCGTCAGCTGTCCGGTGCGGCTATACCCCGCAACGACGACCAGCGAGCGCATCTCGTTCAATCAGCTGCACAAGAAGACCCATAACCGCATCAACATGAAGCCGGTCGATCCCGAACTCGGGCTGGTCGAGCGCTCGGACCTGGTCAAGGGTTACGAGTACGAGGACAAGCAGTACATCATCATCGATGATGCCGACCTCGACGCGGTGCGCATCGAATCCAACCACACGATGAACATCGAGGCCTTCGTCGACGAGGGCGAGGTCGATGTCATCTACCAGGACGCGCCCTACTATCTGGCGCCCGATGGCGCGATGGCGGAAGAGACCTTTGCCGTGCTGCGCGAAGCCATGCGCAAATCCGGCAAGCTGGCGATCGCGCGGCTGGTGCTGTCCAGCCGCGAGCGGGTGGTGACAATCGGCGCGCGCGAGAACGGCATGTTCGTGTGCACGTTGAGGAACCCGAACGAAGTGCGTGGCACCGCTGAATATTTTGGCAACATCCCGGCCGGCAAGCCGGATCCGGAAATGCTCGAATTGGCGGAAGCGCTGATCAAGCAGAAGGAAACCACCTTCGACCCGAAGAACTACGAGGACCGCTACGAGATCGCGCTGATGGCGATGATCCGCGAGAAGCTCAAGGGCCACAAGCCGATCATCGCGGCCGCACCTGAGCGAGGCAATGTCATCAACCTGATGGATGCGCTGAAGGCGAGCCTGTCGCAGTCGAAGCCACCGGCCAAGTCGAAGAGCAAGACCGACGAAGTAGCGGCCAAGCCCGCCGCCAAGAAGGCGGCAGCGGGCGGTGCTGCTGAAAATCCGCTGAAGGCCAGTCTGTTGAAGGCGGTCGGCAAGAGCAAGAAATGACGGCACCGGCCGTTTCGGTTCCGGGGGCCGTCTTCGGCACGATCGGCGCGCTGGCGGCGTTTCCCCTACGGCTCGCCGCGCGGGAGGTCGAGCGCCAGCACGGCCAACTCAGGCGCGGCATCACCAGGCGCACAACCCATGTCGTGTTCGGCCGGACACTTCTCGCCAAGGCTGGATTGACGAAAAACGGCGATGCCGGGATCGAGCGCCGCGTCACCGCCGAGCGCGCCGCCGGGCGTGCGCTGCTCAGCGAGAACGGTTTTCTGCGCCTGCTCGGCCTGATGAAGGCGCCGGAGGCGTCGTCACTGTCCAGGCAATCGCTGATCGAGCAATCGCGGGTATCAGGCTCCGATCTTGATTTGTTGTCTCTCTTCGATGCCTTCGAGCATGACAGCGAACCCTATTCCTTCCGCGACCTGATCCTGGCGCGCAAATATGCCGGCCTGGTGGCCGGTGGCGCGACCTGGGGCGCGATCGCGCGCTCCGTGCACCGCTCCGGCCCGGTCGCCTCGCTCACCGCCAAATCGCTCAATGTCGGCTCGCAGCACGGCCGGCCCGACGCGATCTATCTCGAAGGCGGCCAGAGCGAACTCGACGGGCAGTTACTGTTCGACCTGGGTAGCGCGGCACAAGGCGACGACACGCTGGAAGAGTTGTTTGCCGAGGCCGAAGCAGCGGAGGAGGATGGCGACCATGACGGTGCTGCCGCGCTCTACCAGCGCTGCCTCGCCATCGACCCGAGCGACGCCATCGCCGCCTTCAACCGCGCCAACTGCCTGCGCGCCGGCGGCCACGCGGCGGATGCCGCGCATGACTATGCCAGGGCGATAAAACTCGACCCGGCCTTCGTCGAGGCCTGGTTCAACCTCGCCGGGCTGATGAGCGAGCAAGGCCGCGACACCTCGGCGCGAAGGCACCTGCAGAAGGCGATCGCGCTCGACCAGAGCTATGCCGATCCGGTGTTCAACCTGGCGCGGCTGGAGTTCGACGCCGGCAATCTGCTGGAGGCGCGGCGGCTATGGGTGCGGTATCTGGAACTCGACGCGGAGTCCGAATGGGCCGGGGTGGCGGCCAAGGGCGTGCAGTTCGTGGATATGCAGCTGGCGCGGACGGCGGGGTAAACGTCTTTCCTTCTCCTCTTGTGGGAGAAGGTGGATCGGCGCGTCAGCGCCGAGACGGATGAGGGGTGCGTGAAGGAATGAGAGGTTGACGAGCCTGTTGCTTGCCGAGGCGTCGATGAGTGTGCGCGCCAAGCTGGAACACACCTCATCCGACCGAGCTTCGCTCGGCCACCTTCTCCCACAAGGGGGGAAGGGGTCACCAACGCTGGAGTTTCCATGACCAGTTTCCTCTTCGACGGCTTCGACACCGCTCCCGTCACCATCCTGCTCGCGCATGGCGCCGGCGCATCGATGGATTCGCCCTCGATGACCGCCACCGCCAAGGCTCTGGCCGCCGCGGGCTTCCAAGTGGCGCGCTTCGAATTCCACTATATGGCGGCCCGCCGCTACGGCCAGCGCAAGCCGCCGCCGCGCGCCGAGACGGTGAACCCGGAATACGTCAAGGCGATCGCCGACTTGCGCGCCAGGGGCGTGACCGGGAAACTCATCATCGGCGGCAAGTCGATGGGCGGGCGCGTTGCCTCGATGGTCGCCGACGAGATGTTCGCCAAGGGCGAGATTTCGGGGCTGATCTGTCTCGGTTATCCCTTCCATCCGCCCGGCAAACCTGACCAGCTGCGCACCAAACATCTGACCGGGCTGAAGACGCCGACGCTGATTTTCCAAGGCACGCGCGACGAGTTCGGCACGAAGGACGAGGTGGCGGGGTACGGGCTGTCGGAGAGCATCGAGGTGATCTGGCTCGAGGATGGCGACCATGATTTGAAGCCGCGCAAAAGTGTGTCGGGGTTCTCGACTGCCGATCATTTGAGGACGCTGGCGGAGACGGTGAGGGGTTGGGCGGGGCGGTTCGCGTCCTGACCCGCCCATGAAACTCGCCACCTTCAACATCAACAACATCAACAGCCGCCTCGAAAACCTTCTGGTCTGGCTGGCGGCGGCAAAGCCCGATGTCGTCTGCCTGCAGGAGCTCAAGGCGCGCGACATGCAGTTTCCGCGGACCGCACTGGCCGACGCCGGCTACGGCGCGGTGTGGAAGGGCGAGCCGACCTGGAACGGTGTCGCCATCCTCGCGCGAGGATCCGAACCCGTCCTGACCCGGGATGCGCTGCCCGGCGACGATGCCGACCGGCAGAGCCGCTATATCGAGGCGGCGGTCAACGGCATCGTCATCGCTTGCCTCTATGCGCCGAACGGCAACCCGCAGCCGGGGCCGAAATTCCAGTACAAGCTTGCCTGGCACAAGCGGCTCGAAGCGCATGCCGCGCAGCTTCTCGACACCGGCCTGCCTGTCGTGCTGGCCGGCGACTACAACATCGTGCCCGAGCCGCGCGACATCTATGCCACCCGCTCCTATGACGACAACGCGCTGGTGCAACCGGAAAGCCGGGCCGCCTTCGCGGCCCTTCTCGAGCAAGGCTGGGTCGACGCGTTGCGAAAAGTCTATCCGAAGGAGACGCTCTACACTTTCTGGGATTACCGCCGGAACCGCTGGCCGCGCGATGCTGGCCTGCGGCTCGACCACATATTGCTGTCGAAGGCGCTCGCCCGCCGGCTGAAGGGGGCGGGTATCGACCGCGACGTGCGCGGGCAGGATGGCGCCAGCGATCATGCACCAGTGTGGGTGGAGTTGAAGTGAGGGGATGGAACACCGGTCTGTCTCGGCATCCAATCGAAGAAAACCAACCGGTACAACGGGTTTGAATAAAAGGCTGTTTGTCGGTTTTTGATCGTCAGAAGCAGCTTTTGAGAATCCCACCGGAGAGGGCGTCTAGTCCAATGCCCAGCAGCAAATCTGCGAAAATGCAATGATTCCCTAGAGTTGTTTAATACAATAGATTTGTTGGCAGCAATTATCAAGTTTATTGATCAATATCTTGACTGGCGTCATATTTTATTGCGATATTAGCATAGACTGAAAAGCATAGGCCGATCCCAGAGTTAAAATGCGGGACGATCGGCCATTCCGTTGATCTTGATCATGAAATGGTGCCGGGGGCCGCTGCATATGCGTGGCTCTGCACTTTTGCGCGCATATTTTCCGATGAGCGAAATGATTTGCGGAGGCAATCATGCAACCCAGTGCAGCCAAAAGTTCGTTCAGCCCACATGGTGGCGGCATCAGAGGCGCCGATGTCTCGCGTCGGTCATCCCTATTCGAAGGCCGCTTCGGCCGGATGTTCAGGGAGCTCGCCCCAGCGGTTCATTCCCAGAGCGCGCTTCTAGCGCTGGGGGACGCGATGACGGCCGACCCCGAGAAAACCGCGGACAACAAGCCCATGGCCGCGGCGGAGACAATCAAGCATATTCAGGACGATGAAGAAAATACCGGCATCGCGGCCGGATATACCTATCTCGGCCAGTTCATCGACCACGACATCACTTTCGACCCTTCATCCTTGCTGATGCAGATGAACGATCCGGACAGCCTGGTGGATTACAGGACGCCCCGCCTCGACCTGGACAGCGTCTACGGCCGTGGGCCGGCAGACCAGCCCTATATGTATATCGACGGCAAGTTTCGACTGGGGAAGCAGCTGCTTGAGCTTAACAAGGCTTCGCCGTCGCGTGATCTCCCGCGCTACCGCGATCCGGAAAATCCTGGTTCCGCGGCGCGTGCGCTGATTGGGGACAAGCGCAACGATGAGAACGTCATCGTCTCCCAGTTACACGGCATATTCATGCGGTTGCACAACCGGCTGATGGACGAGCCAAAACTGAAAGGAGCCACCTTCGATGAAGTCCAGCGCATGGTGCGTTGGCACTATCAGTATGTGGTTCTCAACGACTTCCTGCCGCGCATCTGTGGTGCTGGGTTGATCGACGAAATACTCCCCCACCGCCGGTCCGTTGCCAGTGCCGCCGAAAAGAAGCCCAAGCTTCAGTTCTTCCATTGGCGCAACATGCCCTACATGCCATTGGAATTCTCGGTCGCCGGCTACCGGTTTGGCCATTCGATGGTGAGGCCGATCTATCGGCTGAATACCGAGCTGAATGGGGGCGACGATCCGTTGTCGGCGACACCTGACGAGAAGGCTCGCGGACTTGCCGGCCGCTTCTTCATATTTGCCGGCGTCGCCAGCAGAGGCTTGAACGGTTTCAACGAATTTCCAACCCAATGGGCCATCGACTGGAGCTTGTTCTTCGACATCGACGGCTCAGGCAAGAAGGGCGGCAAGCATCGGGCTCAGCCGGCGTACAAGATCGACACGTCGCTGGTGAACCCGCTTGGGTTCCTTCCGGAGTTTTCAAAGACGGTGCCGGCTTCACCGCCGCTCACGCTCGCACAACTGCAAGCCCAGCCGATCGACCCGAAGAACGACCCGGCCAATCTCGCGGCCCGCAATCTGCTTCGCGGCCTCGCCTTGCGTATGCCAAGCGGCCAGAGCGTGGCGCGGGCGATGGGTGTGCCGGTTATTCCCGATGCCGATCTGAAGATAGGAAAAGCCGTCCTCGACGACATGAAAACTGCCAGGAGCGTAGTCGATATCGATGGGGAATTCGCTGACAATGCGCCGCTTTGGTACTATGTGCTGGCGGAAGCGCAGCACGACTGGTTCAAGCGCGCGTCGAAAAAGGGCAGCAAGGGCGACGAAGAGCCGGTCCATCTGGGCCCGGTTGGAGGTCGTATCGTTGCGGAAACGCTGGTCGGCCTGGTCTATGGAGACGGTCATTCGTATCTGATCCAGGACCCGAACTGGGAACCGCCTATCGGAGGCAGGTCCCTGACCATGGGCCATCTGATAAAATATGCGCTTGGTGGCTGATCCGGCCCGGTCGGACATGTGAGAAAGTTACCGGTCACGGACCAGGTCACCGCACCGCCCAGGCCGGGTACGTAATGGCGCTGGCGATGCCTTGATGTCTATGCCACCAAATCGCCCGCGCCATCTGTGCAGCGGCTGTATCGCAAGCTAGGCTGCGACAAAGCAATCGCGCAGCCAGATTATCCATGAACGCCGTTCTCAATAGCGACCGTCGATCACTATCGAGACTCTCCCGCCATGCATGATTTCGGCCTCGTCGAAATCCTGTTGGCGGCCGTCGTCATCCTTGTGGTCGCGGCATGCGTCGTCTGGCTGTTGCGCAAGGCGCGTGTTCGGCGTCGCGCCAGGCGACGGGCGGATCCGGCCAACGATTATGCGGTGCGTACCGACTGGGAGCGCAGCACCGGCACGGTCAACTACTCGTCCTTCGTCTATTTCGATATCGACCGCGACGGGACGTATGGAGTGGGCGACCGGCCGATGGCCGGCGTCATGGTGCGGCTGTTCGATGGGCAGTGCGGCTTCGTCGCTTCGACCAGGACAAACAATGGCGGCTTTGCCAATTTCGCCATGTCGACGTCTTCGGCCAATGCCATGATCCGCACGCCCGGCACCTACCGGTTCGCGATTTCAATGCCGCCGGGCTGGCGCTCGCCCAGCGCCAACGAGACGCAATCGCAGGAGTTCTGGCTGGCGCCCGGCTCACCCGCCGGGCTGGTGTCGCAGGACCTGCCCCAGCCGGTCGGCCTGGCGCCGGCGCGCAGCCTGGCCGGCAAGATGACAGCAGGCGGCACGGCGACACTGTCGGTGATGGCGGACGGGCAGGTGCTGGAGAGCCGGGCGCTGGCGCCTGGTTTACCCTTCCGGCTCGACCTTGCCGGCGAGGCCGACATGGTGGTGATCGCCGGCGGCGGGCTTGACCGGCAACTTGCGCTTTCGCCCTATCCGACCGATCTCGGGCTGTTGTCGTCGCATACACTGCCGAACGAGGCCTCGCTGCGGACGGTCGGCTTCGACGACGTCACCGGGCGTGGCTTCCGCAAGATCCCGTGCGGGCATGCCGGGCTGCAATGGCACAACCTCAACGCCATGGCGCAGGACCACACCAAGGGCAGCGAAGGCTACGTCAACGGCAATGTCTCGGGCGATCACGTCGCCTATACCAGCAGCGGCTACCCGGCCGAGTTCAGCCGCGAAACCCCGTTCGGGTTCCACTCGGTGCTGCTGAGCGCCGCGTGGCTGAAGTCGGAAGGGGAGATCGCGCTGATCGAGTGTTGGCTGGGCGAGCAATTGGTCGCCAGCGATCAACTGACGCTGTCGGCACTGACGCCGCTGCACTACGCCCCGATGCTCAAAGCAGTAACCCGTGTCCGTCTTTCGACGAAACACTCTTGGCAAATGGTGCTGGACGACCTGATGCTGACGGGCTGACTTATTGCGGTATCGGAGGATTCGAGGTCACGACCGGGCCGTTGGTCGCAGCCGTGATCGATTTCAGATTGCCCTTCTTGATCAGAGCGGGCCGCTCATAAATCTTCTTCATAGTTTTGTCTCCCGATAATATTGCAGCAATAAAATCATAGGCATACGGAAATCACCCTAGGGGCCCAGAAATCACAACGCCGCCATTAGGCGTGGCCGTGACCAACTTCAGGTTGCCTTTCTTGACCAGAGCAGGCCGCTCATAGAGCTTCTTCATAGTCTGGACTCTCCAGAATATCCCCGGGCCAGAATATCCCGGGGAAGTCTGCCATATTGTCGGCCACTGTCAATCATGCCCGTCTGTATGGCTTGTTGTGAGCGCGGGGCTGCCGGCAGAGCCGACGACAGTATCGTGAGTCCACGGATGATATCCCCGAACCAAGGCGCCTATTTCCCGCTCCACAAATGGCTTGCCTTTTGCACCATGTGCGCCATTCGGCCCCGCTGTCCCAGCCTGCTGTTGGCCGCTGCGATCAAATCGGATCCACGCTTCTTCTCGACGGGTTTGCCATCCCAATCGACGATAAGGATATCGATGTGACCGGCCGGTCTATGGCCTGCGGGAAGCTGGTAGGTTGCCTCGATATGCTGCCATACGGCCAGCAGATTGGGCGGCCTGTAATGGTGCCCACATCGGTCGGTCAACACCATCTGGCCGAGGCGCTCGATCGCCGAAACATGGACCATTTCCGCGATCGGGTCGGCATGGCGATCGCGGCACACCTCCTGTTGCCAGAACCGAAGAGCCGTCACCGGTTTGTTGGCAATCGACCGGAAGGCGGGCCTGAAGATCTTGTAGGCCAGCGTTCTTGAATCGTGTTGCGTTGCCAGCGCGGAAGCGCGCGGCACCTCTTTCCAATGATGCTTCTCGTCAATCGGAAAATCCTTATAGAAAAACTTCAGCCGCCTAATCATCCAGTCGAGCGTGATGTCATCCAGCGCGTTGGGAAAGTCCGTGCTTCTAAGTTCCTCGGGAATGTAGCTGCCGCCGATGTCGGAATGGCTGCCGACGAACCAGACCTGTTCTGTAGTGGTTGCGTATTGCTTGAACTGCGGCTTGCGCCAGATCGTGGCCTGGAAGGGCTGCCTGTGTTCATCGAGGGCGATGGCGTGCAGGTTGAGATTGGTTATCGAGGCCAGGTTGACGTCGTGAAATGCGTAACGGTCGCGATTTGCTCTCCAGAAGGGTTCGAGCGGCACGCCGAGCGCGCCGACGGTTTCGAACACCGCGGTGCATTCGACCCTGAACTTTTTCACGTCGTGGGTGTAGCTCTGCAACGCCATCCAGGCGCCAGGCTGCCGGTCGTTGGGCGCGGTCCGGTAGAAGCCCCACGCCTTGGCCTCGAGTTCATCGGTGCAGTATTGGGTCTTCAGCAATCCCGCGGCCGCTAGATATCCGACCAGCGAACGCGCGGTGTAGGCGCCCCGGGAAAATCCAAAGACGAAGATCTCGTCGTCGGGCTTGTAATGATAGGACAGGAATTTGTAGGCGCGCCTTACGTTCTCGCCCAACCCTTCGCCGAAGACACCGCCGCGAAAGCGGTCCATGGCCCCCGTGCCGACCCCGCGCTCATAAAAGACGATGTTTTCGCGGCCGTCCGCCGAGAAACTTTTGACCAATTCCTGGCCCGAATGACTGGCTTTGGCGGGTGCGACATGTGGGACTGTGGTTTTGGTTCCCAATGTCCTGGCGATGATGTCTCGCAGGCGCACGATGTTGGTGTCTGCCGGCCCGACATCGGCGTCGTTCCAGGTCCCGTCCAGAAGCACAATGATGCGCCGAGGCTTCGGGGTCCCAGATATTGATTGGGGCGCAAGACCAGCGTTGGGCACCATGCACTTCCCGATTCTGTGAGGTTGCTACTCAAAGGGTCAAGAATTGGCCGCCCAGAAGCCAAGCAGGCCCGCTTTGTCGCCATTGTAGAAGTCGCGGTCAGACCGGCCAATCCCGCGAACAGTGTGCGGTTCGGGGCCAAAGGCGCCATCTGTGTATTGCCAGAGCGTCCAGCTTTGCCAGTTCGGCGGAACAACCGGGGTCGGCCCGTATTGCGCCAGCCAGAACCAGCATTGTGAAAGGATCGTGTCGGAGCCTGTGCCCAGCAATTGCTTGATGTAGTGGCCGGAATAGAAGCCCGGAAACCGCCCTGTCTTTTCACGGATATGAGTGACGAAGGCGCGCGCCTCCTCAAGGGTCATGCTCGGTCCAGTGGGGTTTGGCTCGAAATCCAGAACCAGCAGCACCTGGTTCGGATTTCCTACGGTGTTGAGGAAGTTTTCGGCTTGTCTTACGCCGTCGCTGCCGGTTCCGAAATGGTAAGCGCCCCAGAGGAGGTTAGCCGAAGCTGCTCGACCACGATTTCTTGTATAAGTGGGATCAACACCTTGCTGACCTTGCGTTGCTTTTTGGATGACGCCAACGATGCCGTCAGCGGCAGCATTGACGAGATTGACATTCCCATTGTGATGAGAAATATCGACCACACCATTAAAGTTCGGCATAATTGTCCCCCCGCATCTCAATATAATGATAGTCTAATTTAGGATTGCCGACAAGAGATGTTTCTGTATTGCTGCGGGCGGGACGGCCTTGCGGTGAAGGCTTCTGGTGCGGCTGGCGTGTCGTATGCTTGCCGCCTGTGCCGATTGCCGGGTCGGCGGCACTTTGCGGCACGCCTTTTCCGCTGGTAGTCTCAGGACCATGCGGCGCGACAAGGCTCGCGCGCCGTGCGAGACGGGTAGCGCATGCAGCCCGAGCGGGGCGTCAATGAACAAGTGGGCTGACAGGCTGTTTGCGGTTCTGCTTCTGGCAGCCGCGCTGGCCTGCCTGGCGCGCATCTACCTGCTGCTGAGCGGCGGGACTTTCGTTTGGAGCGGCGCGCCGCATGCATGGCGGGATCCCACCTCCTTGCGATTGGCCGCGTTGCTGGTGGCGGCACTTGCCTGCCTGCTAGGGGCCTTGCTGTTCTGGGCGGGACTGTTGCCGGGGCGCCCTGCGCACCTGGCCGGGGCGCCGGTGTTCGGCCGCGCGGCCGAAGTGCAGGAGACCGGCAGGCCCGGCCTGCGCAAGATTTTCTTCGTCTTGCCGTTGATCGTGCTGGCGGCGCTGGCCGTCGATCGGTTCAGCCCGTGGGGCGGCGGCGGGATTGCCAGCCAGCCAAACGAGCCCAAGGCAGCCGAACCCAAGGGCGGCGAGCCCAAGCCCGATGAACCGAAACTTGCCGAACCCAAACCCGCTGAGCCGAAGAACCAGGATGTCGCCAGCGCGCCGCCGGCTCCGGAGCCGGCACCTGCGCCAGCCCCGCCACCGCTAGCCGCAAATCCGCCGCCGGCACCCGTGCCGCCAGCACTGCCCGTGGCCGTATCTCCGCCAGCGCCCGTTGCCCCGCCGGAGGTCGCGGTCATCCCGCCGCCCACCGTGGCGCCATTGCCGCCACCGCCGCCGGCAGCGCCGACGCAGCCCGACGGCCATCGCGACGCGGTCGTCTGGCTGTCGGTGGCGCCGGACGGCCGGACGATCATGAGCGCCAGCACGGATCGTGTGATCAAGCTGTGGGACATTGGGGGCAAGCACCTGATCCGCAATCTCGGCGTCCACAAGGACATGGCGCGCACCGCGCTCTACATGCCCGACGGCGTCAGCGCGCTGACGGGCGGCGACGACGGCGAGATCGTGCTGCGCAAGCTTGCCGATGGTGCCGTGCTACATGTCTTCCAGGCCGGCCAGAATGGCGGCGTCAACAAGCTCGCCATCAGCCTGGACGGAAAGCGCGCCGTCAGCGGGCACGACACCGGCAATGTCATCGTCTGGGACCTCGTCAACAATTCCGTGCTGCATGTGCTGACCGGACACGACTGGTCGATCAGCGCGGTCGCCGTCTCGCCGGACGGCAAGCAGGCGCTGAGCGGCAGCATCGACGGCACGCTGAAACTCTGGGACATCGAAAGCGGCAAGCAATTGCGCAGCTGGCACGGCCACGAGCAGGGCACCTATGGCGCCGTTTTCACCGCCGACGGGCACCATCTGGTCACCGGCAGTGGCGACCTGACGATCAAGGTCTGGGATCTCGACAGCGGCCGCGAGGTGAAGCGCTTCGAGGGCCATGAAGGCACGGTCTATACGCTGGCGCTGTCGGCCGACGGCAAGCGCCTGCTGTCCGGCTCGCTCGACGGCACGGCGCGGCTGTGGGACATCGAAACCGGCAACCAGATCGCCCTGTTCGACAGCCAGACCGGCCCGATCTACGCGGTGGCCTTCGCCCCCGACGGCACGGTTCTGACCGGCGGCTACGACCGCACCATCAGGGACTGGCCGGCCAGCGGCGGCGATGGCGTGGTGCTGTTTGCCGGCGCGCCGGGGTGAGGGCTGAAATTAGCTGGAGCGTCAACTGACGATCCATTGTCGAGCAGAGCCGGTTTATGGCTTCACGTGTCGATGGGTTAGAGGCGAAGCAATATCGCGCGCGCCTCGGTGTCGACTTCCTCTCGTCGGTCATCTTCGCTCGGATAATCCGCCAGTCGGCGCAAATCCTGTTCGAGGCCGCGAAGAACGTCGATTGGCAATCTCTGCAAGATCAAACCGATGCAATGCCACTTTTGAGTCCCATCCGTTCCCTGAAGGATTTGTGAGATCGGATCAATCAGCGGTCGCCCCAGAGTGACAAGATAGTCGGCGAGGGGTCTGGCTACCGGCCAATTGCTATCGGCAGTCCAATCAAGCAATTCGTTCAAAATCGGTGCAATCGCGGGATAGCCTGCTTTGATTATCAAAGGGATTGAGTCGAGATCGCGCTTGTTGCGCGGCAGGAGGCTCTGCAGATCAATCATACAGCTCGCTTTCTCCATCAATGTTTCGTTGAAGAATACCAGAAGGTTGCTGTCAATGACGGCACGCATGCCGGCCTTTCCAGCAGGCGAACGCCGAGACAGCCGGCACCTTCCACTAACGCCAGGTCCGCCATTCCCGTCCTTGACCCTCCCTCCGCCCAGGCTATGTTCGCGCCATGTCAGCACCCAGCCTCACTGCCAAAGCGCCGCTCATCGTCATCGATCTCCAGACCGGCATGTTCGACGGCGTGCATGAGCCGCCGATCCATGATGCGTCTGCCATTGTCGAGCGCGCCCGGGCGGTGATCGACTGGGCAAGGCGCGGTGGGCGCAAGGTCGCTTTCATCAGGCACGATGGACCCGAGGGCGATCCGTTGGCGCCGGGTGAGCCGGGCTGGCCAGTCTGGCCAGCACTTGGCCAAGCCGACGATGAACCGACCTTCGCCAAGTCCGTACGCGATGCTTTCAGCAATCCGGCCTTCGGCGACTGGGTGGCCGGGCAGGGCGCGGGTGCTGTGGTGATCCTCGGCGCGCAGACCGATTTTTGCGTCGCGGCGACTGTCAAGGCCGCGATCGCCAGGGGGCTCGGCGTCACCGTGGTTGCCGATGCCCACAGCACCCTGGACAGCGCCAGCGAGAGCGCTGAGCAGATCATCGCCCGGCACAATGGCGAATTCACCAAGGCCGGTGTCAATCTGGTGACGACGAAGGCGCTGGTTGGCGGCTGAAGCGGCAGCAAGTCACGACAGCCCGGCTTGCCGGACGGATCACAATGCCAAGCTCCTGCCATGGTCGACGCGGGCGGGGGGGCGCATTGTTGGGATGGCTGGGCGCCCGCGTCAACCAGGGCGGCTCGTACCGCCGCGATAGCACAATGGCACATTGCGGGGCCGCCGAAACTTCCGTGAAAGCGGAATAGGCAAGAGCCGCGGTGCGGATTCGCGCTCTGCCTCGCCGGGACATGCGCCGGGGGCAATTTCGTGAAACAGTTTTTCGTCCCAGCCGCATTGACCCGCGGCGGGCGGGCGGCGAGGACTGGCGTTTTCAACAGGGATGGCGCCCATGGGCGAGCAAACAATTTTGGGCGAACAGACGATTTTCCACAACGCGAAACTTGCCGATGGGTCGCTGGCGAACCTCTTCGTCACCGGCGGCCGCTTCAGTGCCGTCGCGCCGGCCGGCAAGGTGTCGCCGGCTGATCCTGCCGCCATCGATCACATCATGATCGATCTCGAAGGCCAGCTTGTCGTGCCGGCCTTCGTCGAAGGACATATGCATCTCGACACCTCGTTTTATGGCGATGCCTGGCGCCCGCACATTCCCTGCACCAAAGGGTTCGACGTGCGCGAGCGCGTGGCCTTCCAGGCGCAGAACCTTGCCGCCGCGGCGCCGATGGCCGAGCGGGCGAAGAACCAGCTCGAACTCTGCGTCGGCAATGGCAGCCTGGCCATGCGCAGCCATGTCATGGTCGATGCCTCGGTCGGGCTGAAACATGTCGAAACCATCCTGGCCGTGCGCGAAAAATACCGCGACCTTATCGACATCCAGCTCGTCGCCTTCCCGCAAAGCGGTATTCTGTCGTCCCCCGGTACGGTGGAGCTTCTGGATGAGGCGCTGAAGCTCGGCTGCGACCTCGTCGGCGGGCTCGATCCCGCCAGCTTCGACCGCGATGTGAAGGGCCATCTCGACGTGGTGTTCGCCCTGGCGCAGAAACATGGCGCCGGCGTCGACATCCACCTGCATGATGGCGGCACGCTCGGCCTGTTCCAGGTCGAGGAGATCGCGGCGCGGACAAAGGCTCTCGGCATGGCAAGCCATGTCGCCATCAGCCACGCCTATGGGCTGGGCGACATCCCGGCCGACGCGTTGGCGAAGGCCGGTGCGATGCTGGCGGCGGCCGGAGTCGCGATCATGACCAACGCGCCCGGCAACCACGCCTTCCCGCCGGTGGCGGCCCTGCGGCAAGCCGGCGTCACCGTGTTCAGCGGCTCCGACAACATCCGCGATTCCTGGTGGCCCTATGGCGATGGCGACATGCTTTCGCGAGCCAACATGATCGGCTACCGCTCCGGCTTCTACGAAGACCACGAACTGGCGGCGGCCTTCGATGTGGTGACCCATGCCGGCGCCAAGGCGCTGGGGCTGGAGGGCTACGGCATTGTGGTAGGCGCCAGCGCCGACTTCGTCGCCATGCGGGCGCAGCACGTGCCCGAGGCGGTGGTGGCCGTGCCGAGGGACCGCACAGTCTACCGGCGGGGCAGGGCGGTGGCGAGCGGCGGGACGGTGCTGGCGCGCTGAAGCCATGGCTTGGGGAAGGATGGGGGCCCGGCGGCCAGTGCAAGGGAGACACGCCGAGCCCCGCCGGCTTTCTGGCGGGAGCCGACATAATTAGATTAGCAATATCTAATGTAATTGCAAGATGGCGGCGAAGCTTCGTTGGGAACAGGGCTGCCGGCTAGAAGCCGGCGGCGCCCGCAACCATCATTAGCAAAACGGCAGCCGCAATGCCCCAGACCGCCGCCGCCGCCAAAACTCTCGCGTTCGGACGGAATCTACGATGCTGCCTTGGCAATTGGATTTTTGGCATGGCTCAGCGGTAGTCGAAATCGCAGACCCGTACCCTTTCGACAACCCAATGGTGATGGCGCCAATGCTTTCTGATCTTCACGAAGCAATGCCGGTTGTGATGTTTGCGCCAGCGATGATCGCGCCAGTGATGCCGGCCGTTATGCATGCCATTGTCCGTGGTGATGACGAGGCTGGCGGCCTGCGTCGGAGCGATGTTGACGGGGGACAGGACAGAGACAATGAGAAGTGCCGACAGCAGAATGGTTTTCACTTTGGATCCTCCAATTTATGTCCATGAGAGGGCGGCGGAACGTTTACGGAGCGGCTTTCGATCAGTTCGCCGCTCCGCGATCGGCTTGCTGAAACGATCGCGCCGGCACCGAAGACAGGGCGCGTGAGTCCGAAGAAGCCTCGCCGAAATAGAGCAGACCGCCGAGCACCAGGAATACAATCCCCACCGCCGCCAGTCCGACCATCAACACCGCGATCGCCGTACCCGGGCCGTGGCCCGTTCTGGTGATGATGGACCGATGGTGCATCGCTCTTCCTCCGAAATCGAGTCCGGTCCGCAGACCTTGCGGCAAACGACGACAGAGGCGGGATGTTCCCGATGAAGAGCCGCGTCGGCCTTTTGCGTTTCCTTTTGGGACCAAGGTCTTAGGTGGCTGGAGCAAAGGTCCGGTGAGTCCTGTTCGGTTCCGGCAATGTCCATTGGATGTTCCGCTATTTTAGCCAATTGAGATGTAATCCCTTTACCCTCTTGAGGGGCAAAGGCGGGCGTCGAAAGAGCAAAATGGCGACGTCCGACATGCCCGAAGCGATGTGCCATTCTCCACATTTCATCGGACCAAAGGCCCTTCGTGAGGAACTTCGTTCAGTCCGGGCGGCGGAGCAAAGAGGCTCATGCCAAACGCCAGGAATGCGAACTTGTGGCCCTCTCGCCGGTTGAGCGGCTCTGCCATGTCGCGACTGCGCACCGGCATGGCAAAGCCGAATTCGCCGCCCTGCCATCCGCCGCGGTCGATCCAGTACCGGTCCATGTCGGCACGCTTGCCGGCCCTTTTTTCGGGCGAGCGGAAGTTGATGGAGTGCCTGGCGTCGCAGACGCCAAGAAAATGGTTGGCGCCGCCACCGATGGCGATGCCTTCCATGACCAGCAGTGCCGCATCCTTGGGCCTCAGTCCGCACAGGTCGCGCGTGGCGTCGATGACGGCGCGCTTGGCCTCCGGCTGCCGGCTGCCCTGGAGCCCGCCGATGGCGACGGTGTAGCGGCCGGCGCCCAAGGGGCTGGCGCCCAAGGGGCCGGCGCCCAAGGGGCCGGCACCCAGGGGATAGAGGATGAAGCTCAGCCTGACCAGGTCGAGCCGGTCACTCTGTCGCGTCAGCCTGATCGAGAAGGCGCCTTCGTGGCTGGTGCCGGAATGAACGGACAGCCGCATGGTCAGCACGTAGGCATCGCGCCGTCCGGTCACTTGGCCGATGTCGATGGCCCGCCCGCGCCAGGCTGCTTCCAGCCGGTCTCGCGGCAAGCCCGCCGCCGCGAGATTGAAATGGTCGACCAGAAGGTCGAAGCCGCGATGGCCGGGCAGCCCAAGGGCGAAGAATTTGTAGGGCTTCTTGCGCAGCAGGTCGTCATGCGGGCAGCCGAGCCCATGCCGACGCCGGAAATCCATGAGGAAGCGGAGCCATTTGAAGACACTCACCGGTTTGCAGGCGAAGCGGGTGAGAAAGATCCTGGACTGCCGCATCCCCAGCCGCCCGCAAAGGCCGACGACCTGGCTGAAGACGCCTGCGGTTTTCCGCAGCCAGGCGCGCTCGCCCGTTTCGAAACTCAAGATCCATCCCACATGGCTGTCGTGGGAGCGGGTTTAGCCCGGAGGGATTACGCCGACATTGCGGGGAGCGAGGTCCGTCAGATCCCCTTCTACCCCAGCCACCACCACAGCGCCGCAACCACCGCCACAACAGCGGCAATCGCCAGACCCAGCATGATGTACGACCCCTTGATGATGTCGCGGATGATCTTCTTGATCGTCTCGCGGTCGTTGAGGTTGGGGAAGGGCTCGTTGGGCAGCGCCACGCCGAGGAACTCGCAGAGCGGCGCCCAGCCTTCGGTCACCTTGTAGACCAGCAGCTTGTGCGGCGGCACCGCCGCCTTCACCTCCTCGATATAGGCGTTGTATCGCGCCACCGCCTTGGCACGGTCGTCCATCACGCCGTCCAGCGTGCGGCCCCATACCAGCTTGCGCGACATGTCGCCGAATTTCCGCCCGAAAGGGGTCAGCCATTCCAGGATCTTGAACTGCCAGACATTCTCGGTGAAGTAGATCGTATCGATCGTGCTTTCGTACCACGCCTCGGCGCCGCTCGGGTGTAAGGTCAAAAGCACCTTGGCGTCGGGATAGGTGGCCAGCAATTCCTTCCATACGCAGCAGCCGGGGTTGTCGACGGTCGCCGTATAGTTGGCGAAGACACGGTTCCAGTCGTGCTGGCTGCCGGGCGGGCTGTTGGCCACCTTGCGCCAGAAGTCGAGATGGCCCTTGTTGGCCTTGTTCATGATCACTTCCTGCATGTGATAGCAGGGCAGGCCGAGCCTGTTCAGCGCGGCAAAAGTCGACCACGTGCCGGTGCGGCCGAAACCGGCCCCAATCAGTTTGAGCGTCATTCCCCCATCCCTGCGGACTTGTTTTCTAAGTTACCTCGGCCCGTGAGCATCAAATTGCTCCTGACCAGGCCTGCGCGCAATAGCCGTTGCCGAACCGGCCGATCACATACTTGCGAAGTTGCTAAAATAATGGAACGCTGTGTGCGGGCAATGGGAGTTGGGGAAGGGAGTCGTTGGAACCGGATCGGTTTCGGCGACTTTGGGCATCTATGTATTTTGGACAATTTCTCGTTGGGATGTCGGCCACTTCAGTCATTGTCGCGGTCTGGACCTATATGGCCACCGGTTCTTTCTGGGAGGCGCTAGCCTGGACGATCGCTGTGCTGGTTGTCCTGCAGGCCGGCTATTTCGTGCTCGTCGTGCGGCTGATCTTCAAACGCGCGCACGAGGCGACAAGCCGGGATGAGGTCGACGCTGTTCCGCCACTGCATCGCGACGGCGTCTGGTTTTGAGGCTGGGCACCCGGGATCGATCGACGCTTCGCGTTACCAGCCCATCCATTCGCGCGTGCGCCAGGCAAGACCGGCAAAGGGCGCCAGCAGTGCGATGACGACAAACATCAGCGTGAAGGGATGCTTGGTCACGGAGGGTCGGGGAGCCATGTCGCGATCGTCCTTGCTGGAAGATTTCATTTGGGAAATGTCGGGCACAACGTCATCACCGCGACATGGTTGCATCTGACGAAGGCCGTGCCGCTCGGCGGCTGGAACCAGACGATGGCGCCGGCGTTTTTCTGTTGTGACCGGTGAGGCTGCCACCTCCGTCGGCGCCGTTTGAGGCTCGCTCTGCTCCCGGCAGGGCGGGCCTTTTTCGTGCGTCGGGCGAAGCATTCGGGGAACGACGCCGCGCGTTCAACGTTAGCTGTTGCTAAGCAATGACGGACCGGCTTCACCTTCGTAAAGAGGCATTCCGATGCGTCTTTCCGACGCAAGTGGGCTCTGCGGCGAAATTCTCATGTAATATTGGAATCGCACGTAATTGATTATGGAATTTCGAAGCATATCAAGCTGTGATAGCTCACATTTAAAAACAATCGAAATCAGCGTTTAACGAACAATCTGCGTATTTATTCCAGAATTTGAGATGGAACCTAGCTGCTGTCACCGAGTTTCCCTGCCGGGTATAACCCAGATAGCTAACATGGAGACTTGTTATGAGACACTATCTTTCGAGTGCGGCAGCCGCGATCGTCCTGATGGGCGGCATTGGTGCGGCCTTGGCGGACACTATCGTCGTTCAGCCGGAGCAGGAGACGGTGGTTCGCGAATATGTCAAGAAGCAGCCGCTGGCATCCGTGAATTTGCTAGGCCTCGAGCTCAAGCTCGGCTCGCCAGTGCCGGACAAGGTCGAATTGCGCGAAGTGCCGAACGTCAAGTATCGCGTCGCCGTGATCAACGACCAGACCGTGCTCGTCGACCCCGATACACGTCAGATCGTCGAGGTTCTGCACTGATCCAGGGCTCGGCCAGGGCAGGTGGGCATGAGGCCAACTTAGCCCTGGGAAAAAGCCCGCCATCGGCTTCGCGGCCGTGGCGGGCTTTCTTCTGAAGTTCCTATTCGGCGGCCAGCTTGTCCTGCGTCTTGGTGTCGAAATCGCCGGCGTCGTGGCGCTCGTGCAGCTGCAGGGCCGGTTCGCCGAAGGCGCGGTTGACCATGCGGCCGCGCTTGACCGCCGGGCGAGCGTCGATCGCCTTCGCCCAGCGCTGGACATGGCTGTACTCCTGAACGGACAGGAAGTCGGCGGAATCATTGTACATGCGTCCGAGCGCCAGCCCGCCATACCAGGGCCACACCGCCATGTCGGCTATCGAGTAATCCTTGCCGCCGAGATATTCCGTCTCGGCCAGCCGGCGGTCGAGCACATCCATCTGGCGCTTTGTTTCCATGGCGAAGCGGTCGATGGCGTATTCGAATTTCTGCGGCGCATAGGCGTAGAAATGGCCGAAGCCGCCGCCCAGATATGGCGCGGAGCCCATCTGCCAGAACAGCCAGGACAGCACTTCCGCGCGGGCCGGCTGTTCGGTGGGCAGGAATTCGCCGAACTTTTCGGCGAGATAGACCAGGATCGAGCCGGACTCGAAGATGCGCACCGGCGTCGCGCCACTGCGGTCCATCAGAGCCGGGATCTTGGAGTTGGGATTGACCTCGACAAAGCCGCTGCCGAACTGGTCGCCATCGTTGATCCTGATGAGCCAGGCATCGTATTCGGCGCCCTTGTGGCCAAGCGCCAGCAGTTCCTCCAGCATGACAGTCACCTTGACCCCGTTCGGTGTCGCCAGCGAATAGAGCTGCAGCGGATGCTTGCCGACGGGCAGTTCCTTGTCATGCGTCGGTCCGGCGATCGGCCGGTTGATGCTGGCAAAGGCGCCGCCATTTGCCTTGTTCCAGGTCCATACTTTCGGCGGGGTGTATTCTGTCATGTCGGCCTCGGGTTGGGGAGTGGGAGGATGGATTGGTCGGATCCATCTACAGCTAGGGCTGCGGAGGCGGAAGTTCAACTTGCGTTGAACTATTGTCGATGTTGGTGAAGCGCCTGCGCCCGGCCCTTCGCAAAGCTCAGGGCGTTCGAAGCTCGAAAAGCCAAGCAATTGGCTTTTCGTCCGCTGCGCGGACCGCTTCTCACCCCTTGCGCGCTCCTCTCAACGGCATACCTATAGAACAAGCCGCCAAGCATTTGCATCGCAGGACAAAATCATGGCCATCAATCCCAATCCGCGCTCCGTCGTCGCCGTGCGCGCCACCGTTCCCGACGATGCTTTTACCGCTGGTGCGCTGGGCACGCTTAGGGAAGGCAGCGGCGTCGTCATCCGCAATGACGGGCTGGTGTTGACCATCGGCTATCTCATCACCGAGGCCGAGGAGGTCTGGCTGACCGCGCATGACGGCCGCGTCATCCCGGCGCATGCGCTGGCCTATGACCAGGAGTCCGGCTTCGGCCTGGTCCAGGCACTGGCGCCGACCGGGCTGCCGGCGGTGGCGCTCGGTGATGCCGGCAAGGCCCGGATCGGCGACGCGGTGGTGCTTGCCGACGGCGTCGGCCGGGCGGTCGAGGCGAAAATCGTGACCAAGCAGGAATTCGCCGGCTATTGGGAGTATCTGCTCGACGAGGCGATCTTCATCGCGCCCGCGCATCCGTCCTGGGGCGGGGCGCCGCTGTTTAGCGCCGATGGCGCGCTGCTCGGCATCGGCTCGCTGCGCCTGCAGATGAGCCGCGCCGGCGAGGTCGCCGATATCAACATGGTGGTGCCGATTGATCTGCTGCCGCCGATCCTCGACGATCTCTTGACGCGCGGCCAGGTGGCCAAGCCGCCGCGCCCGTGGCTCGGCGCGCTGTCGGCCGAAAGCGACGGCAAGGTGGTGGTGATGAGCGTCACCGAGGGCGGCCCGGCGGCCAAGGCCGGCCTGCGCCAGGGTGATGTCATCTCCGAGGTTCGCGACGGCGCCGTTGACGGGCTCGCCGACTTCTATCGCAAGCTGTGGGACAGCGGCTCGGCCGGCGCCGAGATCCCGATGCGGGTGGTGCGCGACGGCCGCGAAACCTGGCTGCGCGTCAAATCCGGCGACCGCGGCAGCTTTTTGAAGAAGCCACAGCTGCAGTAGCCGCGTTGCATCGGTAATGCATCCAAGACTGCTCAGGACCTTCCTTGCGGTGGCGCGTAGCCGCAACATCACCCGCGCCGCCGAGGCGGTGAACCTCGCCCAATCGAGTGTCAGCGACCAGCTCCAGACCCTCGAGGCCGAACTGGGTGCCGCCTTGTTCACGCGCTCCAAGGCCGGCCTGGAGCTGACGCCGGCGGGGCTGGCGCTGAAGCCGATCGCCGAAGAGTTGCTGCGGCTCGATGGCGAGGGACGTGCGGCCGTGCTGGCGGCGGTGGGACAAACAAGCGGAACGCTGACCATCGGCGCGCTGGAAACGATCGCCTCGGCCCGGCTGGCGCCCTGGCTGCCAGGGTTTCAGGCCAGCCATCCCGGCATCACCGTACGGATGAAGGTGAGCGACAGCGGCACGCTGCGGCGCCTGCTGGAGGACGGTGACATCGACGTCGCCTTCTGCTTCGAGCGGCGCGATGGTGCGAAGGACGCCGATGCGCGCCTGGCCAGGCGCACGATCGGGGCCGAACCGTTGGTTCTGGTCGCGGCTCCCGGGCAAGTCACCGCGCCGCGCGACCTGGCCGCCCTTGCCGCGCTACGCTTCGTGGCGACCGAGCCCGGCTGCATCTACCGGCGTATGTTCGACACCGCCTTTGCCGAGGCTGATATGGCGGCGCCCAGACTTGCCGCGGAAGTCGGCAGCGTCGGTGCCATTGCCCGGCTGGTGGCGGCCGGTGCCGGGCTCGGCCTCGTTCCACGCCTCGCGGTCAGCGACGCGCTTGGGCGTGGCGATCTTGTCGAACTGCCGTGGCCCGGCCCAGCACAGGCGGCACCGCTGGTGATGATCTGGCGACGCCGGCGCGTCCAGCCGCCGGCGCTCAAGCAATTGCTTGCCGCCGCGCGCGACACGCTGGTGCCGGAACGTCTGGAGGCGGGTTCAGAACTTGAATCGGCTGATGGCTCCAAGCCATTGTTTCCAAACAACTCCTTGGAAGAGAACGTCATCAGCTAAACCAGCCGGTGCCCGCCTTCGACATGCAGCGTCGTGCCGGTGGTAAAACCGTTGCCGATGAGGAAGAAAATGGCGTCGGCGATGTCTGCGGGTTGGCCGACCCTGCCGACCGGCAGCCGCTCGGCCATCGCGGCCAGCGTTTCGGCCTTCCTGTCGCCGGCGACCTGCGCCCAGATCGTGGTGTCGACCCAGCCGGGTGAGACGGCGTTGACGCGGATCGGCGCGAGTTCGACGGCCAGCGCCCGCACCAACCCTTCGAGCGCGGCGTTGACGGTGGCGACGACCGAGCCGCGCGCGGCCGGCCGGTAGGCGGCGATGCCGGAGACGAAGGTCATCGAGCCGCTCGCTGCCAGCCGTGGGGTGCCGTGCTTGGCAAGCAGCAGCGGGCCGAAGAGCTTGCTGTCGACCGCGCGTTGCGCCGCCTTGAGGTCAAGCTCCGGCAGCAGCCTGTAGGCGCCTTCGATGTCGGCCGCCGTGCTGACGATATGGTCGAGCCCGCCGATGCGCGCGAACAACGCCGCAACCTGGTCTTCCCGGGCGATGTCGACCACGGCCACCTCCAGGCCGGGGGGATTGCCAAGCGCCTCGCGTGCCTGTTGCAGCCGGTCCTCACCGCGCCCGGCAATGACGATTTCGGCACCGGCCTCGACGCAGCGCCTGGCCAGCGCCAGGCCCATGCCGGAGCCGCCACCGACGATGAGGATCTTCTGGTTCGAAAGGTTCATTTCGCTCTGCCTTTGCTGGATGGGACAAGGGCAGGGAATTGGCAGGTCGGCGTGCGGAGGGGAAACGGAAGAAACCGATGGTGCCATCGGAAAAGCCGATGATGCCGCGCACCAACGCGGTTTCGTTCAGCGTACCAGCGGGCTGTCCCAGACGACGAACAGCAGCGCTTTCAGCTGATCGAAGCGCTCCGGTCCGAGCTCGGTGCGCCACTCCTCCTCGATGTCGCGCAATATGTCGACCATCTTCCAGAAGGCGGCATGGCCGCGTTCGGTGGCGTGCACAACGCGCGCGCTGCCTTCGCCGTCGGAGCGGACGAGATAGCCGTAGCCCTCAAGGCTGCTGAGCAGCTGGTTGATGGCCTGTTTGCTCATGCCGGCACGTTCGGCAATGGTGCCAGGGCGCGCGCCATCCGGGCCGGGAAACTGTAGCACGGCCATATGCGGCAGGCGCAATTCGTCGAAACCGGCGGCGTTGAGCTCCTTGATCAGCCGGCGCTGGATGGCCTGCGCCGGCACGCGCAGCAGGGCGCCGATCAAAAGGTTCTCGGTCTTGGTCTGCAGAACTTCGGTGGAGGTGGCCATTGACGATCCGGTAAATTGAGTTTACTGGTTGCTAGTAAATGTAATTTACCGGAAGGGTTTGCGCAATGTCAGCCATGGATCTTCAGGTCAACCCAGCCAATGAGACCATCGGCACCAAGGGGCTGTCGGTTCGCTTCCTGGTATCGGGCGAAAATTCGAACGGCAGTGTCGCCGCCTTCGAACTGATGGTGCCGGGCGCGCAGCGCCTGCCCGCGCCGGCGCACAGCCACGATCATTACGAGGAAACGATCTACGGCATTGACGGGGTCCTGACCTGGACCGTGGACGGCAAGCCGATCGAGGTTGGGCCAGGGGAGGCGCTGTGCATCCCGCGCGGTGCCGTCCACCGCTTCGACAACAATGGTACCAGGGATGCCAAGGCGCTGTGCGTCATCACGCCGGCGGCGATCGGTCCCGACTATTTTCGCGAGGCATTCGGCTTACTCAACGCCGCCGCCGGCGGGCCGCCTGACAAGGCCAAGATGATGGAGATCATGCGCCGCCACGGGCTGACGCCGGCAATGCCGCCACCGGCCTGATGCCGGCCGCAAGGGCAGGGCGCGTTCCTTATTCCTGGCAAGCGGCGAAGGCGTCGCCTGAATTCCAGTCCTTGAAGGCAACGATCTGGCCTTCAGCCGACACGGTCTTGTGCTTCGTGCTGCCGTCCGGCTGCTGCTTCGAACTGGTGCCCTTGCCGGTCAGCACATTGTAGTCACAGGCGCTGGCGGCATTCTCCTGCAGGTAATCATCGGAATCGTAGGCGAAGCCGGCAACGATGAAGGCGCCGTTGCGCCAGGCGATGGTCAGCGTCTGGTTGGTGCGCTCGCTGCCGATCTCCGGCGCCGGCAGATAGAATTTGATAGAGCCGTTGGGCAGCATCGTCAGTTCCGGCTCGGTGGCGGAGTTCTCGTAGCCCGGCCGGTCGTAGCCGTTCCAATCGCCACCGATCTGCTCGCGCACGATTTCGACGGGCTTGAGGTAATTGTGCTCGATATCCCTGAGGAAGAAATGGATGTCCATCGGGTCGCTCGGCCCGGTCTCGACCACCATGGCAAGGTCGGGAGCGCCGTCGCCATTGAAGTCGCCGGTCAGCGCGGTGATGATTTTTTGGGTTTCGATCGGCTTGGCGAGGGCCACGCCCGGCAGCAACAAGGCAAGGGCGAAGAGCAGAAATTTCATGGCTTGTTCCCCCGAGACCGAGATGGCCCACCCAAGCACGACCATGGCAGGTATTGCGGGATTTTCTACGGCAAAGGCGGAAGAAAATCTTTCAGGTCGGGGACAGCGGCGCGCGAAGGAAGGCCCGCCTTCCTATTCCCGGTTGGCGCTCGCAAACACCACCAGGTTCCCGTCGGGATCGCGCATGCGCATGATCCAGAAATGGTCGGCCTCCTCGATCGGGCCGGGCTCAAGGCCGGCATTCACCAGCCTCTGCCTTTCGGGCGCCAGCGGCAGCACGCCGAGCGTCAGCGTCGAGCTGCCGGCCTTGTCCTTGTCCTCGAAGAGCTGCACCTCGGCGCTTTCGGTGAATTGCCACTCGGCCAGTCCCGGCATGGGGCGGCGCAGCGGCGGCTTGCCGAAGAGTTTTTCGTACCAGCCGATGCTGGCCTCGAGGTCGGAGCAGCTGACATGGGCGAAAATGGTTTCTATTGCCATCGTGACCTCCATCGAGCCGGTTGCACTCTTGCCGGAACGCGGCGATGGGTGGTGCGTTCCGTCGCTTCGCGGCAGCGTGTCCCATTGCTGACGAAAACTGACAGTGGACCATGCCACGATGCGGGGAATCGCACGATGACGGAGGCAAGATGACCGCGCCAGCGACAACAATTCTGAACCGGCAGGCCCGCTGATGGCGCCGGTCAAGGTCGATCCCGACAAGGTCCGGGAATTCCCCGATGCGGCGAGTTTCTACGCCTGGCTCGGCCAGCACCACGCCACGGAAAGCGAGGTGTGGATCAAGGTGCACAAGGTCGGGTCTGGACTAAAGTCGATCACGCCGAAGGAGGCCATCGACGTGGTGCTGTGCTTCGGCTGGATCGACGCGGTGCGCAAGGGGCTGGATGAGAACAGTTTTCTCCAGCGCTACACGCCGCGCGGCAAGAGGAGCATCTGGAGCAAGATCAACATCGACAATGTCGCGCGGCTGATCGAGGAGGGCCGCATGACCGGGCATGGGCTGAAGCAAGTCGAGGCCGCCAAAGCCGACGGGCGCTGGGCACGCGCCTATGGCGGCAGCAAGGAGATGAAAATCCCCGACGATCTGCAGGCGGCCATCGATGCCGAGCCGGCGGCCAAGGCCATGCTGGAAAAGCTCAGCGCGCAAAACCGCTTCTCGCTTGCCTTCCGCACCCACAACATGAAGACGGAGGCCGGCCGCAAGAAGAAGATCGAGACCTTCGTCGCGATGCTGAAACGCGGCGAGACGATCTATCCGCAGGGCAAGAAGTAGGCGTTCAGCCGCCCGAGTGCGGATCGATGCTGTAGGGATGGACCGGATAGCCCTGGCCGATGGCATCGCGCACGCGGCCGGTCCAGGCGAGGAATGCCGGGTAGTCCGTTGGAGAAAAACCGCAATCCCCGGCGCGGTGGCTGTAGGCATAGACGGCGATGTCGGCGATGGTGAGGTCGTTCCCGGTCAGGAACGGCATGTCGGCAAGGCTGCGGTCCAGCGCGGCGAGTGTGCGGGTGCCGGCCTCGCGCTTGCCGGCAACCATGGCCTGGTTGCGCTCGAGCCGTCCGGTCAAGGTCCAGAAACGCAGCGAGCCGATGACGGGCTCGACATTGTACTGTTCGAAGAACAGCCACTGCATGATCTTGGCGCGCCGGTAGCGGTCCGCCGGCAGCAAGGGCGTGGCTTCGGCGAGATAGGTGAGGATCGCATTGGATTCGGCGATGGCGCTGCCGTCCTCGAGCTGGAGCACGGGAACGGCAGCGGCCGGGTTGAGTGCGTGAAACGCATCGGTGTGGCTCTCGCCCTCGAAAATCGAGACGATGCGGGTCTCGTAAGGGATCTTCAGCAGGCCGAGCAGAACCCGGACTTTCCAGCCATTTTGCGATGGCAGATAATCGTGAAGCGTGAGCATGGCCGGTCCTCGTGATGGCTGGACGATCGCATGGCGCGATGCCGGACGACACCCGATTCCTGCGCAGTTAATTCATGCACTCCATCGCACAATGACTGCGATCTCCACCGCCTAATAAACCAATTCCGTCCGTGCCATCTTTTCCCTGAGACGACACACAGAGGCAACCCATGACCACACCCCCCAACAAAGTCGCCCTCGTCACCGGCGCCAATCGTGGCATCGGGCTGGAGACCGGCCGCCAGTTGGCGAAAATCGGCTTCACCGTGCTGCTCGGCGTGCGCGACCGCGCCAAGGGCGAGGCGGCGGCGAAAGGGCTTGATGGCCATGTCGAGGCGATCGCGCTCGATGTTGCAGCACCTGACGCCGCAGCAAGGGCAGGCGATGAGGTGCAGCGCCGGTTCGGCCGGCTCGACGTGCTGATCAACAACGCCGCCATCCACTACGACAGCGGCTCGCGCGCCTTGCAGCCGGACTGGACCGTGATCCGCGAGGCGTTCGAGACCAATGTCTTCGGCGCCTGGCGGGTGGCTGCGGCCTTCGCACCGCTGCTCAAGGCTGGCGGGCATGGCCGGCTGGTCAATGTCTCTTCCGAAGGCGGTTCGCTGGCCTCGATGGGAGCGGGCGCACCGGCCTATTCCACGTCGAAGGCGGCGCTCAATGCGCTGACTTGCGTCTTGGCGGCCGAACTGCGCGGCTCCGGCGTGCTGGTCAACGCCATCTGCCCTGGCTGGGTCGCCACCGACATGGGCGGGCCGGGCGGGCGCCCGGTGGCGCAAGGGGCGGCGGGCATCGTCTGGGCCGCGACCTTGCCGGATAACGGCCCGACCGGCGGCTTTTTCCGCGACGGCAAAAGACTGCCGTGGTGAGCGAGCAGGAGGCGAAGATGAAGATAGGCATTCTGGGCGCCGGCATGATCGGCGGCACGGTCGGACGGCTGTGGGCTGAGGCCCGACATGAGGTGACCTTCGGTGTGCGGCATCCCGAACGGTTGCACTCGATGCTTTCCGGCCTTGGCGGCAAGGCCATGGCGGGATCGGCCCTCGATGCCGTCGCCGGCGCGGATGTCGTGCTGGCCGCCATCCCGTTTCGGGCCTGGCCGGGCGTCGCGGCCGAGATCGCGGCAGCGCTCGGCGACAAGGTGCTGCTCGACGCCACGGTGCCCGACCCGCCGCGCGACGGCGCGTTCGGCGATGCCGCGCTTGCCCGCAAGGACGGCGTGGCCTTTGCCGTCGCGCCGCTCCTGCCGCGCGCGAAACTCGTTCGGGCCTTCAGCACTGTGATGTGGACGACGCTGCAATCGCAGGCGCATCGCGCGGGCGACAGGATAGGCATTCCACTTGCCGGCGATGATGCCGGGGCTATCGCCCTGGCAGGGGAGTTGGTGCGCGATGCCGGCTTCGATCCGGTCGTGGTCGGACCGTTGTCGCAGGCCCGCCGCTTCGATCCAGGCACTGCCGTCTTCGACAGCGGTATGAGCGGACGGCAGGTTCGGGCGGCACTCGGGGTGGCTTGAGGCGGTTCACGATCTGAATCGTGGAATTGCTGTAAGTGCTTGTTTTTGCAAACGTCCAGCCATGGTGCCTGGCCACAATCGCACACAAGAAAAAGCCGCCCTCGCTTTTCAGCGAATGGCGGCCCTTTCCCGGGAGGAAGTCAGAAAGAAAGTTAGCGATCAAGCCGCCTTGGCGTGCTTGTGGCCATGCTTCCTGTAGGTACGCTTGTGGGTGTGCTTCTTGGCGACGTGCCGGTGGTGATGCTTCTTGCCCGCGTGCCGGTGAGCGTGCTTGCGAACATGCCTGTGGTGCTTCTTGTGGTGCCGGTGACGCTTGTGCGCGGCCGCCTTGACCGGTGTCTTCGCTGCGTCCACCGCAGCGGGAGCCGCCGGAGCGGTCGCGGGGGCGGTCGTCGTTGCCGGAGCGGTCGTCGTCGTGGTGGTCGTGGCCGCCGCATTGGCGGTGCCGACAACCGGAATTGCCAGACCGAGAGCGATGGCCAGGCCGAGCGCGGAGAGGAGGGGCTTGTTCATGATGGGCTTTCCTTCAAAAATTGCTGTCACTGGTCGAGGTCGACCGGTGTCACGCCGAGAAGTTTCAGGGCGTTGGCGTAGGTCCGGATGCCTTGCGCCTGCTTGCGCTCGGCACAGAACCGGTTCGCCTTGTCCTGGAGTGCCGTTGCCTGCGCGATCTGGCTCGCGCTGGCACCCGGTTCGGCTTTGGTCCGGATGGCTCCGTCGAGTTGAAGACCGAGCCGGCTGCAATATTCGCTCCGGGTAACCGCCGCTTCCGCACCCGATTGCGCGACCGCAAGCATGGCAAGCGAAATGCCGGCGAGGGCAGCCATCCATCCGGTCGAACGTCGTTGCATTGTCGGGACCATCCCTTTGCGTTGTGTGCGACCGCTGTCCGGTCGCTGCGAGGATGGTTATGACAGGCGATGTTTTCCTCAGTTTTTCCCGGATGTTGAATCTTGTTTCTGAAGTGTGTCTGGCCGGGTTTTTCCTTCTCCCCTTGTGGGAGAAGGTGGATCGGCGCGCTAGCGCCGAGACGGTTGAGGGGTGGGTGACAGAGTGCCGTCGGCGCCAAGCTGGAGCACCCCTCATCCGACCTCGCTTCGCGAGGCCACCTTCTCCCGCAAGGGGAGAAGGGAAGGCAGCGCTCCGCCCGCTGCGGCGCTTGCGCCTCTTCCTTTGCGGCCGTCCTTCGCGTAAGGCGCCGGGCAAATCCTTTCAGCGCAGGCACAGTCCGGAAACCGCATGATCAGACTTGAAAGCATCAGCAAGCAGAACGGCCGTCAGCTTGTCTTCATCGAGGCGTCGGCTTCCCTGCAGAAGGGCGAGAAGGTCGGCCTTGTCGGACCCAACGGCGCCGGCAAGACGACCTTGTTTCGCATGATCACCAGCCAGGAGCAGCCCGACGAGGGCCAGGTGCAGGTCGATCGCGGCGTCACCATCGGCTATTTCAGCCAGGATGTCGGCGACATGGCGGGCCACAGTGCTGTCGCCGAAGTGATGAACGGCGCCGGGCCGGTGAGCGACGTGGCGGCCGAGATGGCGGAGCTGGAGGCGGCGATGGCCGATCCCGACCAGGCCGACCGGATGGACGAGATCATCGAGAAATATGGCGAGGCGCAGCATCGTTTCGAGGAGCTCGACGGTTATGCGCTCGACGGCCGCGCCCGCGAGGTGCTTGATGGCCTCGGTTTCTCGCAGGAAATGATGGACGGCGATGTCGGAAAACTCTCCGGCGGCTGGAAGATGCGTGTGGCGCTGGCGCGCATCCTTTTGATGCGGCCCGATGTCATGCTGCTCGACGAACCGTCCAACCATCTGGATCTGGAAAGCCTGATCTGGCTGGAGCAATTCCTGAAGGGCTATGACGGCGCGCTGCTGATGACCTCGCACGACCGCGAGTTCATGAACCGCATTGTCAACAAGATCGTCGAGATCGATGCCGGTTCACTCACCGCTTATTCCGGCAACTACGAATTCTACCAGCAGCAGCGGGCGATCGCCGATAAGCAGCAGCAGGCGCAGTTCGAGCGCCAGCAGGCGATGCTGGCCAAGGAGATCGCCTTCATCGAGCGCTTCAAGGCGCGCGCTTCGCATGCAGCCCAGGTGCAGAGCCGGGTGAAAAAGCTCGACAAGATCGATCGCGTCGAGCCGCCCAAGCGCCGCCAGATCGTGAATTTCGAGTTCCAGCCGGCGCCGCGCTGCGGCGAGGATGTCGTGACCTTGAAGAACGTCCACAAGGCCTATGGCAGCCGCAGCATCTATGAAGGGCTCGACTTCCAGGTCCGCCGCCGCGAACGCTGGTGCATCATGGGCGTCAACGGCGCCGGCAAGTCGACGCTGCTCAAGCTGGTGGCCGGCGCTTCCGACCCCGACACCGGCACGGTGGCGCGCGGGCCGAGCGTGAAGATGGGCTATTTCGCCCAGCACGCCATGGAGCTGCTTGAAGGGGAACGCACGGTGTTCCAGACGCTGGAAGACAATTTCCCGCAGGCAGGTCAGGCGCCGCTTCGGGCGCTTGCCGGCTGCTTCGGCTTTTCCGGCGACGAGATCGAGAAGAAATGCCGGGTGCTGTCAGGCGGCGAGAAGGCGCGGCTGGTGATGGCGCTGATGCTGTTCGACCCGCCCAACCTCCTGGTGCTGGACGAGCCGACCAACCACCTCGACATCGCCACCAAGCAGATGCTGATCGAGGCGCTGTCGCAGTATGAAGGCACCATGCTGTTCGTCTCGCACGACCGGCATTTTCTGGCAGCACTTTCGAACCGCGTGCTGGAACTGACGCCCGAAGGCATCCACACCTATGGCGGCGGCTACACGGAATATGTCGAGCGCACGGGGCAGGAGGCGCCGGGCTTGCGGAGCTGACAACAAGGGCGGTCGTCGAGCTGACGCCTCCCTCTTTGGTGTCCAGCGTGCCCCCGAAAGGGGGGAGGCCATTACTTCAGCGAGATGGCAAAGCCGCTGAGATCGGCGTTGACCTGCAGGCCAACCTGCTTGCCGGTGAGTTCGAGCTGGGCACCCTTGTCGTTTGTCATGACGATTACCTGGGCGCCCTTGCCGATCGTGCCGCCGCCACCCGCCGCGCCATAGACACCCGTCACATCGCGGGCGCGCCTGATATGGCGCACCGTGCCGTGGAAATAGGTCTTGGAAACGCCGAAGGCGAGGCCACCCGAAACGGCGCCGATGGAGATTGGATACGACTTACCGTGGAAGGTGAACGTGCCTTCGCCGCCGGAGCCGCCGACGAAGAAGGCCGCCTTGTAGACGGCAAAGCGGATCGTGCCGCTGTCGGCGTGCGCGGCGCTGGCAAAGCCGATGCCGGCAGTGGCGATGGCGGCAACCGCGACGGAACGAAACCTGGACGAAATCTTCATATGAGAGCTCCTCAAAATCGCTGCTTGCCCAACCGGTCGGGCGCGTCAGCGCTGTGTCAAAGTTACAACTGAACAGTCTCGCCTGTCATTTGGTTCCAGGCGGGCGGCCCGAATCTGGCTGCGGGAAGATCGACATGAAGCGAGGCCTATGGCAAGCGCAGGGGCGGGACATCGCGGATACGTGATTGGCATGGTGGAGACGCCGGCCAGGTCTGCGGAAACCGGGAAGGGCTTCAGAGATGAGAATTGCGATGCGCATTGCAATGTCCGCATTGGCCGCGACGCTGGCTGGATGCGCGACCTC
Organism: Mesorhizobium sp. CNPSo 4671; assembly: GCF_057784245.1. NCBI lineage: Bacteria > Pseudomonadati > Pseudomonadota > Alphaproteobacteria > Hyphomicrobiales > Phyllobacteriaceae > Mesorhizobium > Mesorhizobium sp. CNPSo 4671. The sequence goes on from NZ_JBWLUW010000002.1 coordinate 604,058, forward strand.
TCCGGTCGACTACGGCGCGTCGCTGTCTCCGCAGGACCCAAAATGGGCGTCGCCGCAATGCCAGCAGGCCCGGGCGGCGGCTGCCGACTACCAGCTTCGCGAAAAACAGCACCCGGGCTGGGAATTCGCGGCACTTGGCCCATATGGGTTGGGGATCATAGCGGCAACCAAGGAGGCCGAGCAGAAGCAGCGGAAGCTTCACGCCCGCGACGTGCACCTGCAATGCTCGAGCCTTCCCCTGCCGAAGGAGTTGCAGGGCGATCTGGGCCCGGCGGTCGCAAAGGCGAAATATCCGTAGCCGTCCGGCCTGGGCGGGGAAGCGGATGTTGATGGCGCTGGTCCTCTCCCGTTGCGGACATCCGGCCAAGCTGCGATCCTGTCGTCATGCAAAAATTTGGCGCGCCATGGCCTTTGCTGCAATTCGCGATCGAGGCGAAGTCGAGAGCCGATGAGGGCAAGCTGCGTATCGTCCTGTCGAGGCTGGCGGACGAGGATTCCTGCTTCCAGGTCAAATGGGACGAGGAATCGGGTCAGACGATCATCGCCGCCATGGGCGAAGTTGAACTCGACAGCATCATCGACCGCGTGCGCCGCGAGTTCAATCTTGCGGTGAATGTCGGAGCCCCGCAGGTTGCCTATCGCGAGACGATCACCCGCAGCCATCAGCAGGACTACACCCACAAGAAGCTGTTGGCCGGCACGGGTCAGTTCGCCCGCGTCAAGATCATGTTCGAGCCGAACGCGCACAATCCGGACTTGGTGTTCGCGTCCAGGATCGCCGGCGGTGCGATCCCGAACGAGATGGCGGGGGTCGAACAGGGGCTGCGCAGCATCCAGTCGCAGGGGCCGTTTGCGGGCTTTCCGATGATCGGCGTCAAGGCGACGCTGGTGGACGGCGCCTGGCACGAGACCGACTCCTCGGCCCTGGCTTTCGAGGTTGCGGGCCGCGCCTGCTTTCGTGAAGCCGCGCCACATCTCGGCGTGCAACTGCTCGAGCCGATCATGAGGGTCGAGGTGGTGACGCCGGCGGACTATGCCGGCAGCATCACCGGCGAACTGAAGAGCCGCCGTGGTCGGATCGGGGACCAGGAGACCCGCGACAGTGCAGTCGTCATCAACGCGATGGTGCCCCTCGTAAACATGTTCAAACTGGAGGACACACTCCGGTCGCGTTCGAACGGGCAGGCGCGCTTGAGCGTCAGCTACGCCGCATACGCTCCCGTCCCGCTCCCTAACGATGGTGACCCGCCGCCCGCTGCGGCCGCGTTCGCCTGACGTCCGCTCGCCGCCGCTGTGATCGCGCCAAGGGTGCGGCCTTATGATGGGGCGTTGATGGCGAATTGCGCGGCGAAAGCCCTGGCATAAGCGGGCCGGGCTTCGCCGCGCGCGACATAGGCAGCGAGGTTTGGATATTCGTCCAGAATGCCTGACATTCTCAGGCGAAGCAGCACCGAAGCCATCAACAGGTCGCCGGCGCTGAATGCGCCATCGAGCCATTCGGCGGCGCCGAGGTAGGCCGAGAGCTTGTCCAGCACTGCCCGAACACGGTCTTTCACCAAGGGCAGGCGCTCCTCGGCCCAGGACCTGTCGGCTTCGAATATCCTGGCCGTCGTCAAATCGAGAACCGGCGGCTCGACGGTGTTGAGTGCGGCAAACATCCAGGTGATGGCACGGGCGCGGGCATCGCGATCCCTGGGCAGCAGGCCCGCATGCTGCTCGGCAAGATGAAAGACGATCGAGCCGGTCTCGAACAGGCACAGAGATCCCTCCTCATAGGTGGGGATCTGGCCGAAGGGATGGATGGCCAGATGGCCAGGCGCCTTCATCCCGGCGAAGGAAACGAGACGAACCTCATAGGGCTGGCCGACTTCTTCGAGCGCCCAGCGAACGCGCGTATCGCGCGCCAGTCCCTTGCCGCCGTCGGGCGAGCGTTCAAAGGCGGTGATGGTGGGGATCATTGGCAGGCTCCGAAGGGTTGGTGTCCAGGTCTTGCGCTTGCACACAGAGGACGAACGACCGGGGCTGTTCCCGACACGCTGCCTCGTTTTGTTAGCGCAGCAGGCCTTCCGCCTCGAACGTATCCCAGCCTTCCAACTTTGGCTGCGGAGCGCCTTCCTTTCCCGAAGTCCTGGCGCTGCGAGCCTTGCGCTCCCGTTTTCCCGCTCGCGTCAGTGCGGCCTTGCCGGCGCCGCGCCGCCTGTTCTCTGTGACTTCCCGCGCATCTTCCTCCCGCCAGCCTGTCGCCAGGTCGCGATCGAGAATGTCCTCGATGTGGTGTGGGTCGAAGACGTGGAAGGTGACGGCCTTGGATCGCCCGCGCATCTTGACGGTGCGCGTGCCGATGCTCTTCAGGCGACCATCCCTCAGCCATTTGTGACGCTCGCGGGCCGAGATGGTGAGAATGTCTTCTGCCTCGCGCGGAAGCACGGCCAATGCTTCGATCCCCTCCAGTGTCCTGGAGATGGTTGCCGAGGCCGCCTGGAAGGCATCCGCGTCGGTCTTCAACATGCGCAAGACGATGCGGCCCGTCTCGGCCTTGGCGAATTTCCTCACCACCCATGGCAGGCGGGCTCGAACTTCACGTTCGATCCCCTTGAGGCGCATGGCGGAGCCAAGCGTTGCCGATGGCGGCAGCGGCCATTCGGCGACCACAGTGGTGCCCTTGCCGCGCTCGGATGCGCGGTCAGGGCCGGTGGCAATTGCCGCAACGATGCCACTCAGGACCTTTCGCAGGGAACCACGCTTCTTGTCTGTCATGTTTCATGTTCGCTCATCAGCTGCCTTCATGGAACGGCAGTTCGCACAGCAGACAACCGAAATCAGGCTCAAACAGTTCCTTTAGCACGCGCAGGCAACTATCCGGGTTCGCCAAACCACAGCGCCGTCGCCAGAGCAGCTTCCTCAAGGTCAGGCTCAGCGTTAGCGGCCCAGGCGACGACCCCATCCGGGCGCACGAGCAGGGCGCTCAGGCCGAGCCGCTCCCTGGCATTCTCGGCGACATAGCTGATCCGCTCGCTCCAGCGGCTGGCAAGCGCCTGAAGGGCAGGGTGGGCGTCGAAGTCCAGCAGCAGGCCTTGCCCGTGCCTCAAGCGTTCGCCGAGCCTCGTCCCGTCGGCCAGTTCGAAATCGGGCGCGCTGCGGCCGACCAGCGGATGGCTGCCGCGGAGATCGTAGCGCAGCGAAACGCCCCAGACGCGCTGGGCGAAATAGGTCGCGCCGTCACGTGTGTCGATGAGATCGCGGATGATGGCTTCGAGCGCGCGCGAACTGCGGCTTGGCCGCATCAGCGCGACCTGGGCGCGCGACCAGTCGAGAACCTCAGCGCCCACCGGATGCCGCTCTTCGAAATAGCTGTCGAGCAGGCCGGCCGGCGCGTTGCCGCGGATGGTGGCGGCAAGCTTCCAGCCAAGGTTCATCGCGTCGCCGAGCCCGAGATTGAGCCCCTGGCCGCCGAGCGGGGAATGGATGTGCGCGGCGTCGCCGGCTAGCAGCACCCGGCCGTTGCGGTAAGCGGTTGCCTGGTAGGCGCGATCGGTCCAGGTCGTGGCGAGGCTGAGCGCCGTCACGGTGATGTCGGTGCCGGACACGCGGCGCAACACCGCCTGCACATGCTCTGGCGTGATCGGCTCCGTCCGGTGGAAAGCGGCCCCGTCGAACTCGACCATCGCGATCGTGCCTGGCTTTGAATAGGTATACATGCCCGTCGGCGTGTAGTGGCGGCCGGGGCTCAGTGTGTCCGGATCGGCGATTTCGACTTCAACGGAATAGCCGGTGAATTCGGCATCCGTGCCGGTGAAGGCAAAGCCGCCAAGCTTGCGGACCGTGCTGCGGCCGCCATCGCAGCCGACGAGCCAGCTTGCATGAAAAGTCTCACCACCGGCGCTGACGGTCACGTCCTCGTCCGACTGGCTGAAGCCGTCGACGCCAAGGCCGCGCCTGATCTCGACGCCCATGGCGCTCGCGCGGGTGGCGAGCGTGGTTTCCAACTGCTCCATCTCGACCGCCATGCTGGTGCCCGCCGGGCCGGGCAGGCGATAGGGCCATTGCGAGCTGTCGATGGCATCGAGGTAGAACTGGATGCCGGCGAAATGGCCGCCCGGGCGGCGCGGCTGCTGCATCCAGTGCGCGGCGGCCAATTTGGCGCCACCCGGGCCATCCTTCGCGGGCGGCGCAATGTCGTCGAGCAGGCCGCGACGGTGGAAGGCCTCGATGGTGGGGACGTTAAGGCCGCGCATGCCGAAGGGCAGCCGCTTCAACGGCGAGCTGGGATCCTCGGCTTTTTCTAGCACCAGCACGCAGAGGCCTGCCAGGCGCAGCTCGCAGGCGAGAAACAGGCCGACAGGACCGGCACCGGCAATGACGACATCATAGGGGATCGGGTTGTGCATGAACTACTCCTTGGTCGATGTGTTCGACCGGAGCGTTCCTCGAGTTGAGAGCCACACGGACGAACGATGGGACGCTCGATCAGCGTCCGATGTTCGTCGCGGGGATCTCGTGCACGAAGCCAAAGACCAGAGCTCTCGTCACCGAGAGGAGTTGGGCTTACCAAACCAACCCTGCCTTTTCCGACGGGGCTATATAGCGAAGCAGCGATTGGCCTGCAACAGGGCACGGCGGCGGCCAAGGGCAACGCCAAGGGTACTGCCATTACCCCGCAGCCAGCCATTTGCGCGATTGCGCGAAGGCCTTGAAGGCCTTGGCCTCCATCGGGCGGCCGAAAAGGTAGCCTTGCAAGATATCGCAGCCAAGTTCCTTGAGGATGCGCGCGTGCTCCATCGTCTCGACGCCCTCGGCAACGACTTCGATGCCGAGCGATTTGCCGATTTCGATGATCGACGCCACCAGCTGCCGTTGCGCCATTGAGCCGGTAATGGGTGTGATCAGTTGGCGGTCGATCTTGAGGCGACGCGGCCGCAGCTTGAGCAGCGAGACGATCGAGGCGTGGCCGGTGCCGAAATCGTCGATCTCGATGTCTATGCCGAGCTCCTTGATGTGGTCGATATTCCAAGTGACCAGATCGTCGTTTTCATCGAGGAAGATGGACTCCACCAACTCGAACGACACGGTTCCCGCCTTGATGGCCAGCTTGCGCAGGCCCTCGATCAAGTCCTTATCCTCCAACCGCCTGGCAGAGACATTGACCGACACGCGCGGGATGTTGAGATGACTGCGCGACCAGCGCTCGAAATTCTCCAGCGCGTGTTTGAGGACGATGCGGTCGATCAGCGCCACGACGTTGAGTTCTTCGGCCACTTTGAGGTAGGCGTCGGGGGCCAGGATGCCCCTTCGCGGATGCCTCCAGCGCGACAACGCCTCGACGCCGACGATCTCAAGCGTCCTTGCGTCGAACTGCGGCTGATAGTGGGCGACGAATTCGTGCCGCTCCAGTCCGCCGAGAATCTCGTCGGCGATCTGCTTGGTCCGCACGATCTCGCTCTGCAATTCCTCGTTGAAGAATTCGTGGCGGTTGCGGCCACGGCTCTTCGCCCGGTAAAGCGCGAGATCGGCGTTGACCAGCAACTGCTTCACGTCGACGCCGCTGTTGGCGGCGATGCCGATGCTGACCCCGAAACGGCATGGATGGCCGCGATAGTCGACCGGCTGGCGCATCTCCTCGATGATGCGGCCGGCAAGCGCCGAGAGCTGGTCGTCGTCAAGTCCACGGCTCACCACGACGAACTCGTCGCCGCCGATGCGCGCAACGAAATCGTCACGGCCCGCATTGGCCTGGATAACCTTGGAGGCATGCACCAGCATGGCATCGCCCGCGGCGTGGCCGAGCGTGTCGTTGATCTGCTTGAAGCGGTCGAGGTCCAGGTGCAGCAGTGCCGTGCGCCGGTCCGGTTCGCCGTTTTCGGCCAGCAGTTCATCGAGATAGCGGCGGTTGGGAAGGCCGGTCAGCGAATCGTGCAGCGCCGCATACTCGATATGTGCCTTGGCGAGATTGAGTTCGGCATTCTTCGATTCCGTCAACTGGCGCTCGCGAATGAGGTTTTCGTTGAGCAGCACGTCGCTGCTCACGTCCCATTCGGCGCCGATCAGCTTGGGCGTTCCGCCGATGTCCTGGAAGTAGGTCGCGCGCGTGCGCACATGGCGGACGGTGCCGTCGGGGCGCAGGAGCCGGTATTGTGAGGAGTAGGGGCCTTTTTTGGCCGCGGCGAGATCGAAGTCCTGTCTCGCCCTTGCAAGATCGTCGGGATGGATCGCCTGCGCCCAGTCATCATAGCCGCGCGGCTTGCCGTCGGCTGACTTGCCGTAGATCTCGTTGACGCGGTCATCCCACACCATTTCGTTGGTGGTGAGGTCGTGTTCCCAAACGCCGATACCGGAGGCTTCAAGCGCCAGTTCCAGGCGCCCGGACAGGCGTCTCAGCTCCGCGTAGTTTTTCTGCCTTTCGCCGAATAGCCGACCGGCCACCATGATCGGCACCACCACCAGCGCTCCGGCGAGCAACATGAGCGACCGCAAGGTCCACTCGTTCTTCGGAGCCGCCGGCCAGCCGCCCCTGGGAATGGCCGAAATCTGCCAGGAGCCTGATGGTAGCTGCACGTCGGCTGATACGGGATTTCCGGCGACGACCTGGTCGCCGCCGAAAAAGCGGTCGCCGCCGCCGCCCAGCGCATCCTTGCCGGTGAGTGCGACATCGATGTCGAGATCCGGGTCGGTCAGCCCGCTTGCCGCGTAGAGCCGGTCGACATCGACCACCGCGGAGACGATGCCCCAGAAGCGGTCGCCGCCGCCCGCCGTCGGCACGAACACCGGAATGCGGCCGATGAAGCCGCGCCCGCCCTGGGCAAGGTCTACCGGGCCGGCAAACACCAGCACCCGCTGGTCGCGCGCCCTCAGCGCCGCCATGCGCTGCGCTTCGTTCTTGCGGTAATCGAGCCCGATGGCCTTCTCGTTGCCTTGCATCGGGTACATCAGCGAGATGACCAGGTCGGGTGCGCCGGCAATGTTGCGCAATTGCGATTTCTGCTCGAACAGATTTCCGGCAAGCGAGGCAAATCTCTGCTGGCCCATATAGGGTTCCGTATCGATGGCCGAGACCAACCCCTGAACAAGCTGGAGATTGCCGTTTATGTTGCCTTCGAGCTTGGCGCGGATGATGTTGACCTTGGCCAGCACGTCGGCGCGCGCCAGTTGGTCGGAAACCCTTCTGTTCTGCTGGTCGGCAACGATGGAGCAGACCAGAAGCACGACAAAAGCGATCGCCGCCGGCAAGTTGGCGGAAGAAAAGATGGCCCGTCTCACGCGGCCGAGGCTGAATCCAGTAATGGCCAATTCGACCCGGATACCTTTCCTGAACTATAGCTCATCGATCGAGCCTAGTAGCAAACGCTTAAATTTGCCCTTCCAGGTTGGCGGGAAGTTTCGGTATCCGCTGTGCGGGGCATTTCAACTTACTGGGCGGAGTAGTGCTTAAACCACCGGCGTCGTCGGCGCTTTACGTGATCGCGCGCCATCGCGCCAACATCCGATGGCTGCTGGCCGGGACCGAGCCACGCCTGGGGCGAGATAGCCCGGACACGAAAACAGAACCGCAGATCTAGAGCGTCGGCTCACACAAACACGATCGGGTTTTTCTCGCGCCGTGCGATGCCGATCAATTCCGCTAGTCCATCGGCAAATTCCCGAACCCATGCGTCGGTGCTGGATTCGATGAGCTTCAAGTCGTGTTCGAGCTCGACGAAGCTCGGCTCCTCGATCGTGTCTCCCATATGACTACCGGAATAAAGCACAAGCCGTTCCAAGGCCGATCCTTTGCCGACATGGCCCGTAATCCACTCTCGGAGGTAGCCGACATGCGAGATGTTTCCGATGCGCCACGCACGAGCCCTGAGCGCCTCGAGCGCGAGATCCACGTTCTCGGGATGGATTACCTCGCATTCACCCGTTATCAGCTCTCGTTGAAAGCGATAGCCGGGAAATTCCCGCTCCATCGCCGAGACACTTTTGAAAACTGCGGCGTCGAGACCCATGTCGATCTTCCTTGCAAGCCCAAGGCAAATGGGCGCGCGGTGTTACGCCGGCAATCCCGCCATCCGCATCGCGTCGGTCACCTCGCCGACAATGTCCGGCGCCAGCCCCACCGCCGCTGACCAGCGGCCAATCGTAAAATGCGGGTCGAGCGCCAACATCCGCGCTCCCGCCGCCTTGGCCTCGTCGAGCCGGCCGAGCCTGGCAAGCGGTGCGGCCAGCCATCCGTGCAGGATGCTGAAGCCGGGGTTCATCTCCACCGCCCGCCGGCCTGCCACGACAGCCTGCTCATGCCGGCCGGCGAGGAAATTGCCGAAGCCGATCATGCCTTGCGGCACGCAGTTCATGGCGTCCAGCGGGCTCAGTCGCAACGCCTGCTCGCACCAGTCTATGGCGCGGGCCGCGTCGCCGCCATAGGCCACCGGCACGCAGCCGAACGTATAGACGAAGGCGCAGGAGGCGCTGAGCGCCAACGCTTGCGAAAACGCCTCGTCGGCCAGCCTGCGGTCATGCTCGACCAGGCCGATGGTGAAGCCGGCCAGCGCCAGCGCCATGGCGTCGCCCGAGCCGTGCTCGATGGCGGCATGGGCATGGCGGGACGCCTTCTCGCGGTGGTCCGCCCGCATGCCCCCGCGGATGAAAAGGGTTTGATGCGCCCAGGCGGCAAAGCCGTGGACGAGCGCATAACTCGGCTCGATGGCCAGCGCCTGGTCGAGCAGCGGCAGGCCCTTGGCAGCGCCTTGCGGCATGAAGGTGTAAACGTCGGGCAGCGCGCGCAGGAAAAGATCGTAGGCGTCGAGACTGTCGGGCCGCCTGCGCTTGACGCGTTCGATCTCGGCCCGGCGCAGATTGGGCTCGATGGCCGCGACCACGCTGATGGTGATCTCGTCCTGCAGCGCGAACACATCGGTCAGCTCGCGGTCGTAGCGCTCGGCCCAGAGATGGCTGCCGTCTTCGGCGTCGACGAGCTGGCCGGTGATGCGCACCCGGCTGCCCACCTTGCGCACTGAGCCTTCCAGCACATAGCGCACGCCGAGTTCGCGCCCGATTTGCTTCACGTCAACGGCGCGGCCCTTGTAGGTGAAGGAGGAATTGCGGGCGATGACGAACAGCCAGCGAATGCGCGACAGGCCGGTGATGATGTCCTCGACCATGCCGTCGGCGAAATAGTCCTGATCCGCATCGCCGCTGAGGTTGACGAAGGGCAGCACGGCGATGGAGGGGCGGGCGGGAATGCCGAGGCCAGGCTTCGCCTGCTCCACCGGTGCCGTTGCCTCCGCGCCGGCCTCCTCGCGTACGGTGCCGACGAAGCGAAAGCCCCGGCGCGGGAAGGTGCGGACGAGGCGCTGCTGCTCGCCATTGTCCTGCAGGGCGCTGCGCGCGGCGTTGACGCGGCTGGCCAGCGTCGCGTCGGAAACGATGCGCCCCTGCCAGACCGCATCGACCAGATCGTCCTTGCTGACCACCCGCTCCCGATTGCCGATCAGATATTGCAGCAAGTCGAACACCTGCGGCTCGACGGCGATCAGGTCATTGCCGCGGCGCAGTTCGCGCCGGTCGCCGTCCAGGGCGAAATCCTCGAAAAGATACGGCAAATTGCTGGCTCCGGAACGCGGTTCATAGCGATTCCGGACACTGTATCCGTGTGGCGCCCTTAAAATCAAAGCCATCTCAAGGGAAAATCAAGGGGTCCTGAAGGTCGCCTCAAAGCGCGCGCGCCGGCCCTGCGGCATAGTCCTCCTGCAACCAACGCAGACAAACACTTTGAAACGGAGAACCCAAATGTCGAACACCACAGCAAATTCCGTCGTCCTCGTTCATGGCGGCTTCGTCGATGGCTCCGGCTGGGAAGGCGTCTACCATCAGCTCAAGAAGGACGGCTACGACGTCACCATCGTCCAGAACCCGACCACTTCGCTCGCCGACGATGTCGCGGTGACCAAGCGCGCCATCGCTGCCGCTCCCGGCAATGTCATCCTGGTCGGCCACTCCTATGGCGGCGTCGTGGTGTCGGAAGCCGGCACCGATGCCAAGGTGGCTGCTGTCGTCTATATCGCGGCTTTCGCGGCGGATGCCGGCGAGTCGGTCTCGACCCTGATCGCCAACCCGCCTCCCGGCGCGTCCGTGCCGCCGATCCTGCCGCCCGTCGACGGCTTCCTGATGCTCGACAAGGCCAAGTTCGCCGCTGCCTTCGCCGCCGATGTGCGTCCCTCGCTCGCCTCCTTCATGGCGGACTCGCAGGTTCCGTGGGGCATTCCGGCGCTCGAAGGCAAGGTCACCAAGCCGGCCTGGAGGGTGAAGCCGAGCTGGTATCTCGTCGCCACCGACGACCACATGATCCCGCCGCCGGCTCAGCGCCAGATGGCGACCCGGGCCGGAGCGACGACGGTGGAAGTGCCCGGCAGCCACGCGGTCTACGTCTCCGATCCCTCGGCTGTCGCCAAGATCATCGAACAGGCGGCTGCCGGCGTGAAATGAAGCACGTTGCTTCTGATGGACAGCCCGGGCGTATGACCGCGCGCCCGGGCTTCGCTGTTTGAGCAAAGGGTACCTTTCAACTCCACCTAACGAAATGAAGATAGGTCATCTGTACTCACGTATGCGTTTGAGCAATAGTGTAGTTAGTTAAGCGACATTTGATTGGAAGGTGCGTGATTGTGCCTAGTAGGACAGATGAGACATATAACGCGCATATGTCGACCTATCGCCACTATCTTCGAAGTATAAACCGTCCCCTGGCGGAGGGGTATATACGTCGGGAAGGCCAGCATGTGCCCGCCGCAATCTTGGAGTTGGCCAAAGCGGTTCCAGTGGCTCTGGCTATCGCGCGGCTTCACGAAGCAATTCTTTGCTCGCCTGCGAGAAATTTCTGGGCGGTAGTCCGCGAAACAAAAGGCGTGCTTTTCGTTCGATCGGCCGACACCGGTCAGGAGCACCCTTGGCCATGGGGTCGAACAAAAAGTGGTAATATGCGCTTCAGGCTGCCCGGGCACCTCGTTTTCTCGCCATGGCTCCCAGATTTCCATGGTGGGCTGAGAAGTCGAATGATCTGGCTTCAGCGAGTGGCGGGCCAACTCGAAACTCTGGAAAACGAGGATTACTTTTCTGTCTCGCACCTTCCCCATTGGATTTGGGATGCAACGCTGGGAGCCAAGCAAATCATTCGGGAGATCCAAGCGTTTCAAGGATTTGCCATGCCGGACAGCATAGCGGCCCTGGACAGGTGGTCCAACGAACCCCAGCGTGGTTCCAATATTGTGTTGCGGATTTCGCAGGGGACGCTTGTCTACGACGACGGCTCGGATCATTGCGAAATTGAAATTTCCGAGACGCTCACCCAGCCTCTCATCGCCCCATCGACGCCTGATCGACCGTTGATATTGCACTCGGTCCGAGCCGGAGGACAATCCTATTGGGCTTAAAGCCGTGACGGCACGTGTCGAGGGAAGGCGCTATGGACCGCGCGGCCAGCAACAAGCGAGAAGTCCGGTGCCGCTTTTGGCAAACACATCATCCGGTGTTCCAGGATAATGTGTTGGCTGAATAAGCTTGAGACAAGGCGGTTCCGGACACACAATGGCCAGACGGTTTGCGTTTCTCCTGGTGCGCGACTTCACGCTGTCGCCGCTGTCGCTGTTCATCGACACGCTGCGGCTGGCGGGCGATGAGGGCGACCGCAGCCGCAGGATCGAGTTCGATTGGGAGATCGTCGGCGAACGCGGCCTGCCGATCCGGGCAAGCTGCGGTGTCGAATTGCTGCCGACCAAGGGGATCGGCAATCCTGAGGATTTCGACAATATCGTCGTGGTGGGCGGCCTGCTCGACACCAACCGCAGCCTCAGTTCCGACAAGGAGGCCTTCCTGTTGCGGGCGGCCGAGAAGGGGGTGCCGCTGACGGCGCTCTGCACCGGCAGCTTCGTGCTGGCGCGCTATGGCCTGCTCGATGGCTACGCCGCAGCCGTCAGCTGGTTCCACATCAAGGATTTCCGCAGCCAGTTCCCCGATGTCAACGCCCATGCCGACAGCCTGTTTTCCGTCGACCGTGGCCGCTCGACCTGCGCCGGCGGCACGGGTGCGGCCGACCTTGCCGGCCATTTCGTGTCGCAGTTCATCGGCCACAAGGCGGCGGAAAAGGCGGCCAAGATCCTGGTGCTCGACCGCATCAGAAGCAGCCGCGACGTGCAGCCCGTCGGCGACCTGTTTCCGGCGGCGTCGAGCCGCGCGGTGAAGCGCGCACTGCTTTTGATGGAGAGTAACCTGCAGGAGACGCTGTCGGTCAGCGAGATCGCGAGCCGGCTGAACTGCTCGCGGCGCCAGCTCGAGCGTCTCTTCGGCACCGAACTCGGCATCGGCCCGATGGCGGCCTATCTCGCGCTAAGGGTGCATCATGCCAAGTCGCTGCTCGAAGGCAGCGACCTGCAGATCGGCGACATCGCCTATCGCTGCGGCTTCACCAATGCCGGTCATTTCAGCCGTGTGTTCCGCCAGCAGACCGGCATCACGCCAACCCATCTCAGGCATCCCAATCGCATGCCTGCCGGCATGGCGTTGGGATGAGGCCGGGAACGAAGCGGCGCCTCAGCCCTTCGAAATGCCGCGCTCGATCAGCCGGGCCAGGCGCTGCGAAAATGCCCTGGCATCCGCCGGCTTGTCGCCGTCGAGCACGCGCGCCTCGTCGTAGAGGAGGTGGGCGGCGTCGTCCTTGAAGGCCTGGTCCTCATCGCCCAGGCCGGCCAGCGCCAGCACACGCTCATGCCGCGGGTTGATTTCGAGGATGGGCTTTGCCGCTTTGTCGAGACGGCCGGCGGCGTTCATCAGCCGTTCGAACTGCCGGTCGGGACCATGTTCGGGGGCGACCAGGCAGACCGCGCTTTCGGTCAGGCGGTCGGAGGGCTTGACGTCCGAGACGGCGTCGCCAAGCGCTGTCTTGACGAAGGCGAGGAAGCCGTCGACCTCGGGCGTTGCCGCCGTCTGCGGCCTGTTCGCCTCGTCGAGCAGTGGAATGTCGGACAGCTCGGCCACGCCTTGCGTGACCGACTTGAACGGCTTGCCGTCGAAGTCCGGCGCCATGGTCACCCAAAAACTGTCGACCGGATCGGTGAGCAGCAGCACCTCGATGCCGCGCGCCTTGAACCCTTCGAGCTGCGGCGAGGCTTCGAGCCGGGCGCGGTCGTCGCCGGCCATGAAGAAGATCGCCTTCTGGCCTTCCTTCATCGCGGCGACATAGTCGGCGAGGCCACGCCAGCCTTCGCCGGAGGCGGTCGAGCGGAAACGGGCAAGCTTCAGCAATTGCTCGCGCCGCTCGTAATCCTCATAGAGCCCTTCCTTCAGCACAACGCCGAAATTCTCCCAGATCTTCGCATAGGCCTCGGCCTCGTTCTCGGCCAGTTTCGAGAGATCGCCGAGCACGCGGTTGGTCAGACCTTTGCGGATCGACGCGAGCAGCGGGCTTTCCTGGATCATTTCGCGCGAGACGTTGAGCGGCAGGTCGGCGGAATCGACCAGCCCGCGCACGAAGCGCAGATAGCGCGGCAGAAGGTCGGCGTCGTCGGTGATGAAGACGCGGCGCACATAGAGCTTCATGCGGCCTTTGCGGTCCTGGTCGAACAGATCGAACGGGCGCGACCCCGGCACGAAGGCGAGCACGGAGTATTCCTGCCGGCCCTCGGCGCGGAAATGGATGGTGGCGGCCGGCTCGTCATACTGGCCGGCGACGCTGCGGTAGAAGTCGGTGTATTCCTCGGGCTTGATCTCGCTCTTCGGCCGGACCCAGAGGGCGGTGCCATCGGCGATGTCGCGCGCCTCGGCGCCGGGTTTTTCGACGAGCGTGATCGGCACCGGCACATGGCCCGATTGCGACTTGGCCAGCTGCTCTAGCCGGTAGGAGCCGGTGTAGGAGACGGCATCGTCCATCAGATGCAGCACGACACGGGTGCCGCGTTTGGGAGCGGCTTCGAGCGGGGCGGGCGCGATCTCATACGAACCCTTGCCGTCGGACGACCAGCGCCAGGCCTCCTCGCTTCCGGCCAGGCGGCTGATGACGTCGACGCGGTCGGCCACCATGAAGGCGGAATAGAAGCCGACGCCGAACTGGCCGATGAGTTGCGTGTCCTCGCTGCCTGAGCCGACACGCTCGATGAAGGCGCGCGTGCCGGAGCGGGCGATCGTGCCCAGCGCCTCGGCCATGTCGTCGCGGCTCATGCCGATGCCGTTGTCCTCGACGGTGATCTGCTTGTTGTCCGGATCGGCCGAAATCGAGATGCGCGGCTTGGGATCCTCGCCCAGCAATTCCGGACGGCTGACGGCCTCGAAGCGCAGCTTCTCGCAAGCGTCGGCGGCATTGGAAATCAGCTCGCGCAGGAAGACGTCCTTATCGGAATAGACCGAATGCACCATCATGTGCAGCAACCGCGAGACATCCGCCTCGAACGCCCTGGTTTCCGTCGCTTTCGTATCCGTCGTCATTCAGATTTCCCCACACTGTTCATCTGCCCCGCCGCGCCGAATTGCGTGCGGGACTTCCTTTCAACCATTTTTTGCGGTGCTGGCAACCCTATCGGTCGGGCCAGCGCGCCGACGATATGGTGGTGGAATGCGAGGGCAACAAGAGGGCGCCGGCGGTGAAACTATCGATCTCCCCCCTTGTGGGGGTTGAGGAGCGGTCCGCGCAGGTGGGGAGATTGGCAGCGTCCGCGTCGCGCCTACTTCCCCGCCATGTGATCGGCCAGCGCCTGCGCCTGGGCGAGCAGCGCGGGGAAGGCCGCATCCGCCGGCAGGCTCTTGCCCAGGCAGACGCGGAAGTCGTTGTCGCCCTTCGTCCAGGCGGCGTTGGCGGCGTCGGATGTGTTCTCGTCGCTGTCGTCTGTGGCCTGCTTGGCCAGCTTCTGGGCGGCAGTGTCAGCGCCGGTCCACACGGCGTCGCAGGCCGCGATCTTCGGGATGGGCGGTGTCGCCGGCGCTTCGGCGATCAGGACGCTGTTGCCCTTGACGACCGTGACGACGACCTCCTGGTTGTAGTTCGGCCCGATATCCTGTGCCCAGCCGCCGAGCCGGGCGATCGCCATGTCGGCGCCATCCGGCTTCTTCAGCGCAAAGTCGAGCGTGCTGGTGAAGGCGGCGTCGCTGCCGATGGCCTGGGTGTAGAAGGCATCGAGCTTCAGCGCCGCGTCGAAGCCGGTAGGCAGTTTGAGATCGGCATCCGTCTCGGCGGCGCGCGACTGCAGCCATCGCTCGACCAGGCCGCGTGTCGATGCCACGATGCTGGGGCCATCATCGGTGCCGTGGCGCAGCCCGTCCAGCATGCCGAAGCCGATATCGGAAGAACTGAGGCTTTCGAGATTGATCGTGCCGGCCGCCGGAAAATCCTTGACCGTGAAGGGGCCAAGCAAGGCGGTGAGACGCTTTTCGAGGTCGGCGCGGGCCTTTTCATTGGCCGCATCGAGCGTTTCCACCGGGGTGTTGGCGCTGTCCATCGCCGCGATTTCCGCAATCGCCTTGTCGCGCGCGGCGATATAATCGTCCTCGGGTGCGGCGGCGAAGGCCGCACTGCTCGCAAGTGCAAACATGACCGTCCAGACCAACCGCATGACAGAACCTTTCTTCGTGGCGGATCAACAGGTCCGGCAGCCATCGGGCAGCTTTGCGGCTATTGCGCGGCAGGAAACGTCGAGGCGAAACATCCTGATTGGCGAGGGATGGCAAGCACCGCCATTAACCATCAGTTAACTATCCGGTCGCCTTTGAATCAAATTTGGCGGATATTGTTTTTGGGCCGAACGAGGGTGGTCGAGGGTCTGGAGAAGACAGCAATTGTCAGCCTGGCGCGCAGCATTCGTTCGTGCGCGGCAGTGAACTTAAAGAAAAGAAGCGACGGATCACCGTCGCCTTGCGGGGAGGCGTCAGCATCATTCTTGATGAGGATCGCCAGAATGAAGATCGAAGATGCGGTTACTGCCGTAACAGCCGAGGCCAACGCGCTGCTGTCATGCCTCGGCCAGCCCGTCGTCGCCTACCACGTCACGGCCATCATGCGGGAGGCCGACCGGGAACATGCCAGGCAGATGCAGCTTACCCTGATGCGGCGAAGCATCGAGGCACTCGTCGATGACGGCCTGGAGGATGTGGCCGCGGAGCATTTTGCCGCGCAGTTCGACGGACGCGTTGGCTCGACGTGGAGACTGCTGCACGCATCCGATGGCGTGGCGCACTGATCTCGGCCA
Organism: Mesorhizobium sp. CNPSo 4671; assembly: GCF_057784245.1. NCBI lineage: Bacteria > Pseudomonadati > Pseudomonadota > Alphaproteobacteria > Hyphomicrobiales > Phyllobacteriaceae > Mesorhizobium > Mesorhizobium sp. CNPSo 4671. The sequence goes on from NZ_JBWLUW010000002.1 coordinate 620,257, forward strand.
ACTGAGCTGATCGAGTGCCAATTGACCGTGTTGCCAATGGCTGCAATGTGCCGCACAGGGCGTGCGAAAGGGCGTGGCACGTAATCGCGTCTATCCCCGCACGATGCGATAGACAGTAGCGTCACCCTCCACACCACGAAGAGGCGCGTCAAAAGCCACGACACGATGGCCGGCAAGCATTTCGCGAACCCCGGGCGCGGAATAGAGCGCCTCGGAAATGCAGACCTGTCCGGCTTCTGCCAAGGACTGCACGCGCGCGGCGACATTCACCGTCTGGCCGAAATAATCGAGGTTGTCGTTGAGCGTCACGGCGATCGACGGTCCACAGTGGGCGCCGATCTTGAGGATGATCCCTGGCCCGTCATGGTCGCCGTTGAAGCGGTCGATTTCTTCAAAGATGCGGAGTGCAGCCGAAATCGCATCCGACGGCTGCGAGAACACAGCCATCACCGCGTCCCCAATCGTCTTGACCACCGCTCCGGAATGCTGCTGAACCGCCACGTTGACCAAAGCGAAATGCTCGCGGACCAAAGCATAGGCGTTGAGGTCACCCAGTCGCTCATACATGGCGGTCGAACCCTTGAGGTCCGTGAACAGGAAGGTGATCTGCCGGATGCCGAGCCCCTCCTTCTCGTCGACACGCTCTGACCGGAAGAGCTGGCGGAAGGTTTGCCGCGCAAGCAGCGCTCCACCGGAAACATAAGGGTCGAAATCGAGCGCCGGCTTGGTGGTCAGCGCGACAAGCTCGGGCGGCCAGTTGATGACAAGCAACGAACCTCGCGCCGTCCCCCTATTCGCGACCTCAATGACAATCGGACCAGGTGGCACGGCGGGCAACGCCGGCAAGAAGCGTTTGCCGTCATAGTCGATCTTCAGACGTGTCGGAGCCGACACCGGATCGCCTGATATCGGCACAGCGAATGCGGCCTGTGTCTGCACGTTGACGCCCGAAAGGGCGCCCGGTCCCAGGTCGGCGCGCAGCACTGTGGTGGTGCCGGGCGGCAGAAACGTCATGCCCCGAACGAAGCCGCGCAGAACGTCAAGAAAGCGAACGTCTTGCCCCGGCAGCCGCCCGTCATGTCCGAAGTGGAGCTTCCAGTGAAAATCCTCGACAGGGAGCGTCTCGGGGTCGTGGTAGGGCAGGCGCCGTAACTTCGGCGATACCGAGAAGGTGACCTCGATGAAGTCGTCGAGGTCGGTGTCGCCCGATACGTCGCACAGGCCACAGACGTAGTGGGTCTTCAGCGTGCGCAGGGCGCCGAAACTATCGAGCACCATCCCGGACTGGGGACAGAGCACATCCCAGCTCATGTCGAACAAGCCGCAGCGGGTAGCATGCAGGAAGAGGTCGATTGCTTCAGGCTCGGCGATTGCGCGGTCGCGAGCAAAGGACCGCGGATTGACGCGATAGAGTGAATGGTCGTCGGCGCTCTTGATCAGCGTCTCGAATTTCGAGATGACGCGTGGGCTCCAGGCTCGCGCCTGCTCCACCTTGGTCATCTTGCTTTCGAGAAGACGATCGTCGACTACCGTCACGTCGGATCCTCAACCTTTCCTCGCGACAGCCTACTAAAAAACCAGCGCGATGCGAATGGACTGAATTCCCTTTGTTGGCACGCGGTTTGTCCAGGAGGCCCAGAACGGGACGCCGCGCACTGGAGCAGACGCGCTGAAACGGCGGCAGTTCTCGCTGCTACCGTTGCATGAGCTCAATGGCCGCGACATTGAGGATTGCATCCTTAGGCCCAAACCTGCAGCACGGCTGCGTCTGCCAGCATCATGACAGTAAAGCCGATCGCCGGGGCGAGGTGCTTGAAGCCCTCGCGTGCCTTGATCAGCGTGCCCAGCGCGGCGAGGATCAAAAGCGTGAGGCCGACCAGCGCGATGATGCGCGTGGATGGAAACAGCAAGGCCGCTGCCCCTGCGATCTCCAGACCCGCCGTCAACAAACGCCACCCTTTGGGATAGCCCCAGCGTTGGAAATCCGCTTCGGCGTTGCCGGCATTGACGAGGTTGGCCAGGCCGGCGCCGGCGAACGCCAGCGCAACGATCCCGTTCAAGACCAGGGCGATGCTCATCGCGGAGCTCCTTGCGTCGGGTTGGCACCCGTGGGGTTGGCACCCGTGGGGTTGGCACCCGTGGGGTTGGCACCCATCTGGTGTAGAACCTCCTGCAGATTGAGCTCGTCCCAGTGCTCGACGAACCGATCGCCTTCGACGCGCCAGATATCGATCGAGCGCATGGTAATTTCGGCGCCCGATGCCGGAACGCCAATGAACGGTCCAGTGTGGCGGGCCGTGTAGGTGTAACGGCCGACGACGCGGTCGCCGACGGCAAAGGCGTCCTCGACGACGACGTGGGTGTTGGAAAGGGTTTCGAACCAGTGGCCCATGAACTCGACGACACCGGCCAGGCCGGGCCGGACGCCGGGGTTGTGGTTGACGTAGTCTTCAGAAACCAGTTCGGCGAAGCGTTCAGCGTTGTGGCTGTTCATGATGTCGGCGAACAGATGGGCCAGATCGACGGGGTTGCGCATGTTGACCTCCATGGGCTATAAGGCGATACAAAATCGTATCGTATAAAATCATATAAGACGGAATCGTATCGTATGCAAGAAGGAAGCTCCAGAAAGTGGCGAGACGACGATCCGCGCAGGCTGCGGATGGCCGAGACGAGGGCTTCGATCCTGCGCGCGGCGCGTCCCATACTGCTGAGGGATGGCCTCGGCGGCACGACGCTGGACCGGGTCGCGGCGGAAGGGGGGATCGCGAAAATGACCCTCTATCGTCACTTCCCAAGCAAGGAGGCGCTGTTTGAGGGATTGGTCACCGCGATGTGCGAGTACATGCGCGAGGAGATCGAGAACGCCGCGCCCCCCGACATCAACAAGCCCAGGGCGGACCGGCTTGCGGAAGAGCTGCACGCCTTCATTACGGCCCTTCTTGAGCCGGACGCGCTGGCGCTCTATCGCTTGATCGTCGCTGACGGATGGCGCTTTCCCGCTCTGTCAAAGGTGTTTGAGCTGTCCGGCATGCGCGTTATCCGGCAGCGGATAGCGGGGTTGCTCGAGCCTGGTGCGGTCCCTTCCAGCACGTCACTGACAATCGCTGGCGGGATCGTGGCGCTGGCACTAGGGGATGCCTATCAGCGCGCGATCATGGGCATCGTCGAAGAGGGAGACGCCGAGGTGTTCGAACACCAAATCGAAGATGCCATTGCTTACGGGCTTAGCCGCCTTAGCCCTTCTTGAACGTCCGCTATCACTATTTGATTGTCACGATTTCTGCCTGACCAACCGTTCCAGCGCATCCACGATCAGGTCACAGAACTTCGCATGGTCGAGCCTCATCGCCACGCTGTGGCGGAAGTCGGTCTGCTCGCTCGCCGTGCCGCCGAAATGGTGCATGCCGCCCATCTTCTCGAAATTGCACACCGTCATGCCCTTGGTCCACCGGCCGGCGAGCTCGACGCGGATGTCGGCCTTCTCGGTGGTGAAGACGCTTCCGTCGATCATGGCCGCGACGCAGCAGGCGTCGTGGATGGCGGGGTACTCGATCTGCAGCAGACCGCCATGCATGGTCGCGATGAACGCCCAGATATCGAGGATGAACTTGGCCATCGGGCCGCCGATGGCGCGCACCCGGTCCTGCAGGTCCGGGGTGGCCAGTGCCTGGTGGGTGAGGTCGAGCCCCACCATGGTGACGTCCCAATTCGCCCGGAACACCACGTCGGCGGCCTCCGGATCGCCATAGACGTTGAACTCCGCAGCCGGCGTGATGTTGCCGCGCGTGTAGGCACCGCCCATGGCGACGACCTTCTTTACCCGTTCGACGATGCGCGGGTCCTTGCGCACGGCGAGCGCGATGTTGGCGTAGGGACCGACGGGCACCCGCCGGAGCATGCTCGGCGCCGCTGATCCGAACAGAGCCGTCTCAGGGGAAACGTTTCGTTCGTTCGAATGACAACAGCCAAGGAAATTGAAGATAGCGTCCAGGTGACGCGGCATCCAGCGCCGGGGCTCGAACTAAGTGGAGAATACGATCGCGGTGAGGGTCGCGCCAAGTGAGGTTAAGTGATGGATCACTTGCAGGGGACTACGTCAAAATATCCATGCTGTGACTTCACCCTTGTTAAACGACGGCCTTCGATTGTACTTCACGGGATGCGTGGCATGGGGTGCAACGCCATGCTGTCCCTCGTTTCGTCGATCCTCATTCTGCTGTTGGCGTCTCCGGCAAATAGCCAGCAGGCGCCCGATGCATCCGTGACGCTCAGCGAAACTCAGGCTCTCAAGGGCGCGCGAACGCTGCCCGGCGAGGATGAGCAGGCCTTGCGCCGCGAATTGGCCGCGGCACGGGCTGAGTTGGCCAGGCAAGCGCAGGCCCTGAAACAGCAGCAGCAGACAGACGAAGCGCTCACGGCCAATCTGGAGACCGCGCAGCGTGCCATCGAAAATTTCCGGGCGGAAGCCAGTCTCTGGGATAGCAAGAAAGACGCGATGCCCGAAGCGCCACTCTCCACGGATGCCCCTCGGGCCAATGCGGCGCAGGCGCTTGATGAGGAACGCCATAAGGTTGAGCTCCTGGAACAGGAACTCGCCACGGCGCGTCAGACGATCGATGCTCTCAAGACAAGCGCAAATCTGGCCACAGCGGAACAGGCCAAGGGCGCGAGGGACCGGCAAGTGGCCGACTCCGCTGCGACGCAGGCGCTTGATGAGGAGCGCCAAAAGGTCGAGTTCCTGGAACGGGAACTCGCCACGGCTCGCCAAACGATCGATGCCCTCAAGACAGGCGCAAATCTGGCCGCGATGGAGCAGGCCAGGGCCGCGAAGGATCGGCAAGTGGCCGACGCCGCTTCAAACCAGGCCAGAAAAGCACTCGAGCTGGAGCGTCAACGAGCGGATTCAGCCAGGCGTGATCTCGACAGCGCCCGCAAGGAACGCGACGCCTTGCAGCAGAGCTCGACAGACTTGAGTGCGGCGCTGGACCAGGAACGTGAAAGGGCCAACGGCTTGGCCCGCAGCCTCAGTGCCGCGCGCGAGGAAATCGACGCCATCAAGGACAAGCGTCGGACAGCGGCCGTGGTGCGCGCGCCTAAGGCCTCCAAGAGTGCGCTCGCAAGTTCACCACCGCGTTCGGTCGCAGCCCGTAAACCGGGCTTGCCGAAAAAACGTAAGGTGAAGGGCCCAAAGTCACCGCAGCCTGTCATGCTGGCAACCATTGCTCTTCCCCCCGCCTTGCTGCCAACCCGGCCGCTTCCGCCGTGAACACAAGGTGAGTGAAATGCATAGTGCAGGGAGGATGACGGTGAAAAAATACTTCGCAGCCGCGCTGACGATCGGTATCGCAACCGGGCCTGCCTCGGCGCTGGATGCAGGTTTAGGCGGTAAGGTCGGCGGTCTTGGGGTCAGTGCTGGAGTGAGTGCCGGTTCGCAAGGCGCATCCGTAGGGGTGGGCGCAAGCGTCGGCGGCGTTGGCGGAGCAAACGTCGGAGCTTCGGTTGACGCAGGCAGCGGGTCGGTCAACGCCGGTGTCAGTGCCGGCGGCAACGTAGGCACCTCCAGCGGAGGCCTTTCCACCGGTGTCGGCCTGGGCGCCGCTCCGTCCGCCGAAAACGGATCGGCAACCGCTCCCGGTGGTCAGGCCGCTGCCACGACAGCCACGGCCTTTACCAAGACCACCAGGCAATCGATCGTCCTGCCATCTGTCCTCAGGCCCTCCAAGGACGGCCAGGGCGACCTCACCAGGGGATATCCCTTTGGATCCCTGGAAGCGCTGACAGCGAAGCCCGGCACGCCAGCCGCGGTCGTACAAGCCTGCCGCGCGGCGATCATGTCCGCTGCCAAGCCGCTTGGCGCCGTCCGTGTCCGCGCGGTCAGCGCAGGTGTCTTGCATCGACGTGGAGGTGCACTGACGGCGCCGATCAAGGTGCGAATAGACTATGCCAGACGCGGCGGCATCGAAGTCCGGCAAGCGCAAGTCGGGTGTCGCCTCGATAAGGCAGGCAGGGTCACTGCGGTCATCTAGAACCAAACTGCAAGAGGGCAGGCAGTGCTGCGGGTTGGTCAAAGCAGCGATAGACATTCGCCGAAGCCGACGTTGGTTCAGCTTTGTCAGCCGTATCCGTTACCGCATCGTGTCGGCCGCTCGAAACAATGATTTTGTCTTCACTTTCCGGAGAACGGAGGTTCTAATCTTATGGGAGCCGCGAAGTCGGTCCTGGATCGCGCAAGGGGACCTGACATGGCGGATTCTGATCGGATCGACAGACTGATCGCAGCGGTACCCTCCGCCTTGGCGCTTCGAGCCGGGCTGGACCTTGGCGTCTTCACCCGGCTCGGTGACGATGCCGCGACTGCCGACAGCCTCGGGGCCGCGCTCAAAGTCGATCCCGATCGTCTGTCGCGGCTGCTCTACGCACTCGCCAGCATCGGTCTCCTCGAAGTCACGGGCGGTCAATTTCGCAACGGAGCCGAAGCGTCTGCCTTCCTCGACGCGTCCAAGCCGACCTATCGCGGCGGCGATCATGCGCTGCTGCGCGAACTCTGGGGAGCGGACCTTTTGACCGCGGACTCGCTGCGACAGAACCGGCCGGCCGCGCTGCACGACTTTTCCGAAGCGGGGCCTGAGTCCGCGGCGGCCTTCAGCCGCATGCTCGCACCGGGCGGGGTGATTTTCGGCCGGCATCTGGCCCGCGAGATCGACCTCTCTGCAATCGGCTCGGTGATCGATATCGGCGGCGGGGCGGGGACCATTCTCGTCGGGCTTCGCGAGCAGCGGCCGCGGATTGCGGCAACGCTGATGGAACTGCCAACGGTCGCAGCGGTCGCGCCTTCTATCCTGGCAGAATACGGTGCCAGCGAGGTGACTGTTGAAGAGGGGGACATAACTGTCGCGCCATCGATCGGCCGGCACGATCTGGCGATCCTGAAGGCCGTCGTCCAGGTGCTTCCGCCGGACCAGGCACGCCGTTCGATCCTGAACGCGGCGCGTTGCCTCAACCCCGGAGGCGAGATCGCAATCGCGGGGTGGGGTGTCGTCGATAACGACCGCCTCGGCCCGCCCGAGGGTGTCTTTCTCAACCTCACCTTCCTGAACCTCTATCGCCACGGCGAATCCTACACGGAAGGTCAGTATCGGGCGTGGATGACCGAGGCTGGATTGCAGGATATATCGAGGTCGCGCCTGACGGATGGCACCACCTTGTTTCGTGCGCGCCTCGGCTGAAGATTCGCGGTCCGATTGCGGGTGTATCACCTCTTCCGCTTCTCCACCTCCGCCTTCCTCAGCAGGAACCGCTGGATCTTGCCGCTCGGCGTCTTCGGCAGCTCCGTCACAAAATCGATCTCGCGCGGATAGGCGTGGGCCGAGAGCCGTTTGCGGACATGCTGCGCCAGTTCCTCGGCAAGCTCGGGGCTGCCGTGGAAGGCGGGCGACAGGATGACGAAGGCCTTGACGATTTCGGTGCGCTGCGGGTCAGGCACGCCGACCACGGCCGCCTCGTTGACGGCGGGATGTTCGATGAGCGCGCTTTCGACGTCGAAGGGGCCGATGCGGTAGCCAGACGAGGTGATGACATCGTCGGCGCGGCCGATGAAGGAGACCGAGCCGTCCGGCTCGTATTCCACCGTGTCGCCCGTGCGGTAGTAGCCGCCCACAATCGCCGGCGTCCGTTCCTGGTGGTAGCCGTCGAACCAGCGCAGCGGCGAGTTGGCGATGTCGACGGCCAGGATGCCGGGCTGGTTGGGACCGAGTTCGCGGCCTTCATCGTCCAGCACAACCATGCGGTAGCCCGGCATGGCGAAGCCGGCGGAGCCCGCGCGTACGGTATGCGCCAGGCCATGATGGTTGTTGACCATCATGCCGTTCTCGGTCTGGCCGTAATGGTCGTGGATCGGCGCATTGAGGTGGGCGTCGAACCAGCGGATCACTTCCGGGTTGAGCGGCTCGCCGGCGCTGCTGACGACGCGCAGCCGGCCTTTTATACGGGCGGCGGCTTCAGGTCCTTCGGCGAGCAACAGGCGGAAGGCGGTGGGCGAGCCGGCAAGGCTGGTGACGCCGAGCCGCTCGATGACGTCATAGGTGCTCTTGGCGGTGAAGGCGCCCTCGTTGAAGGTGGTGGCGATGCCGAGCAGCAAAGGGCCCGTGATGGCGTAATAGAGGCCGTAGGCCCAGCCTGGGTCGGCGATGTTCCAGAAGACGTCGTCGGGGCGCAGCCCGATGGCGTCGCGCATATAGGCGCCGAAGGCGAGCAGCGCACTGAGCGGCACCGGCACGCCCTTGGGCAGGCCCGTCGTGCCCGAGGTCGACATCATCATGAACAGGTCGTCACCCTTGCGCATGACGGGTTCGCAATCGGGGGAAGCGGCGGCGAGGGCGGCGCGGAAATCGATGTCGCCTTGGGGCAAGGCATCGCCGGGACCGAGGATGGTGGCGATCGGCGGGCAGGTCTCGATCTCATCGAGCTTGCCGCGATTGGCCGGATTGGTCACCACCAGCTTGGCCCCGCTGTAGCCCAACCGGTGTTCAATGGCCTTTGGGCCGAAAGCGGTGAACAGCGGCTGGTAGACGGCGCCGATGCGCCAGGTGCCGAGGATGAGCGCAATGAGTTCGGGAATGCGCGGCAGCATGCCGGCGACGACATCGCCGGGACCGACACCCACCTCCTTGAGCAGGTTGGCGACGCGGCCCGACATATCAGCGAGATCTTCGAAGCTGAATTCGCGCAGTTCGCCGCCGGCCGAGATCGCGCGCAGCGCCAGCCGGTTCTCACCGGTGTGGCGGCCGCAGCATTCGACATAGGCGTTGATGCCGGTCGCCGGATCGCCGCGAAGCCTGGCGATCTCATCCTCGATGCGAAAGGCCGCAACGGCGTCTTCGTAGCGCGGCAAGCCGGCTTGTTTGCTGGTCATGTCAGTCCTCCCTGGCGACGCGCCATCTCCCCATGGCGTGCGGTCGCGGCAATAGTGACATTAGATGGCGCCGACGAGCAACGATCGATGCCCTAAAGGTTCGCCTCGGCGAAGATGTGCGCGGCCCAGTCGAGGAAGACGCGCAGGCGCGGCGAGAGCTGGCGGTTCTGCGGGTAGAGCGCCGACAGCGGTGTCGGCGAGGGCGGGTAGTCGGCCAGCACTTCGACCAGCGTGCCCTGAGCAAGGTCCTTCTCGAAGCGATAGCGTGGCGCCTGGATGAGGCCGAGGCCGAGCCGCGCGAGGTCGGCGGCGGTGTCGGAATTGTTGGCGGCGACGCGGCCCGGCAATCGGACCTCGCGCGTCTTGCCGCCAACGGTGAATTCGAAAGGCAGCACCTCGCCGCTGCGCGACGAGACGAAGCCCACCGCCTGGTGGCCGTCGAGCGCGTCGGGGGAGGCGGGTGTGCCGTGGCGTTCGAGATAGGCGGGGCTGGCGCAGGTCATCTCGCGGATCATCCCCAGCCGGCGCATGATCATGCCGCTGTCGGGCGGCTCGCCGACGCGGATGACGCAATCGACGCCCTCGCGCACGAGGTCTACCAGCCGGTCGCTCTGGCCGATCTGCAGGTCGATGCGGGGGTAGCGCCCAAGAAACTCGGGCAGGCGCGGCAAAAGGAACGTGCGGGTGAGCAGCGTGCTGGCGTCGATGCGCAGCAGGCCGAAGGGCTCGGCGTTGCGGAAGGCGGCTTCCGCATCCTCGATCTCGGCCAAGATCGACAGGCAGCGCCGGTAATAGGCCTCGCCGTCCTGCGTGGCGTTCACTTGCCGCGTCGTCCGCTCCAAAAGCCGGGCGCCGAGATGCTCTTCCAGGCGGCGGATCGCCTCCGTCGCGGTTGATCTGGGCAGGCCGAGGTCGGCGGCGGCAGCGGTAAAACTGCGCCGCTCCAGAACGCGAACGAAGAGCCGCATCGTGTCCAGGCGATCCATGGCCTTTGTTCGCAGTTTCCGAATAGTGATGTCAATAGGCGGCTGATTATCCGGAAATTGTCTTGGCCTATATCCGTGTCACTGACAACACGGAGAGACTTCCATGACATCCCAACCAACCAGAACCGCGATCGTGACCGGCGCCTCCAAGGGCATTGGTGCGGCGATCGCACAGCGGCTGGCCCGCGACGGCTTCGCCGTCGTCGTCAACTATGCACGGGGCCGCGCCGAGGCCGAAGCGGTCGTCGGCGCGATCGAAGCCGAAGGCGGCAAGGCGATCGCCGTGCAGGCCGATATTGCCGATCCCACGGGCATCGCCACCCTGTTCGACGCCGGCGAGAAGGCGTTTGGCGGCGTCGACATCCTCGTCAACAATGCCGGCATCATGAAGCTTTCGCCGATCGTCGCGACCGACGACGCCGCGTTCGACACGCAGGTGGCGATCAACCTGGGTGGTGTGTTCCGCGGCATGCGCGAAGGCGCAAGACGCCTGCGCGATGGCGGCCGCATCGTCAATTTCTCCTCGAGCGTCGTCGGCATCTACCAGCCGGGTTACGGCGTCTATGCCGCCACCAAGGCGGGTGTCGAGGCGATGACGCACATCCTCGCCAAAGAGCTTGGCGCGCGCCGCGTCACCGTCAACGCCGTGGCGCCCGGACCGGTCGAGACCGCCTTGTTCACGGACGGCAAGAGCGCGGCGCAGATCGAGGCTACGGCCAAGATGATCCCGCTTGGCCGGCTCGGCCAACCCGACGACATTGCCGGCGTGGTCGCGTTCCTGGCCGGGCCGGACAGTGACTGGGTCAACGGACAAATCATCCGCGCCAATGGCGGCGTGATCTGAAGGAGGCAATGATGAAACAGACAATTTTGATCACCGGCGCCTCCAGCGGTTTTGGCGCGATGACGGCGCGGGCGCTCGCGAGAGCCGGCCACACCGTCTATGCCTCGATGCGCGACCCCTCGGCGCGCGGCGGTGCGGTAGCCGAGATGGAAAAGTTCGCTCGTGACGAGGGCGTGGCGCTGAAGACCATTGCGCTCGACGTCACTTCCGACGCATCGGCGCAAGCGGCGATCCGGCAGATTCTCAGCGAAGCCGGCCGGCTCGATGTGCTGATCCACAATGCCGGGCATATGGGGTTCGGCCCGGCCGAGGCGTTCTCGCCCGAGCAGCTGGCGCAGCTCTATGATGTCAACGTCGTCGGCACGCAGCGCGTCAACCGCGCTGCCCTGCCGCATATGCGGTCTCTCGGCCGGGCCCAGATGATCTGGGTCGGTTCGAGCAGCACGCGCGGCGGCACGCCGCCGTTCCTGGCGCCCTATTTCGCCGCCAAGGCCGGCATGGATGCGCTGGCGCAGAGCTATGCGCTGGAACTCGCCCGCTTCGGCATCGAGACGACGATCGTGGTGCCGGGCGCCTTCACCAAGGGCACCGAGCATTTCCACCACGCGGCGGTACCCGCCAACGCGGCGCGCGCCGACGCCTATTGGTCCGGTCCCTATGCCGGCGCCGACCAGCAGGCACTGAAGGGGCTGGCGTCCCTGGAGCCGGCGGATGCCGATCCTGCCGAGATCGCCCGAGCAATCGTCGACCTTGTGGCCATGCCGCACGGCAGCCGCCCTCTGCGCGTCCACATCGATCCCTCCGACGACGGTGCGGCAATCGTCAACGGCGTTGCCGACCGCGTGCGCGCGCAACTCCTGGAGCGGATTGGCCTTGCCGACCTACTCCATCCCAAAGCCTGAATCCAACCTCAAACAGAAGGAATACGACCATGCCGTTCGCCAACATAAAAGTACCGCAGGCAGCACTCTCCAAGGCGCAGAAGGAAGACCTCATCCACCGGACCACAGCAATGTTCGTCGACTTTTTCGGCGAGGTAGTGCGCCCCACCACGATGGTGCTGGTCGAGGAGATCGCCGACGGCGGCTATGGCCGCGCCGACGAGGTTTTCGTGATACCGGAAGCCTATCGCGCCAAGGAGTAGCTGCTCCGAGTTGATACCCGTCATATGACGACTGGTCGCCGCGGACGCTAACGTCCACTCTGTCCGCGGGCCTGCATGTCGGTTCCCTGAAAACCAATGCCCCCTTTGGGGCGACATGCATCAGGCGGGGGCCAGGTGGACAGCCCCGAGCTGTCCAACTGTCTGGCTCGTGCTTTTGGGTCCACTTCGGGGGACGAGGAAGCAAGTCAAAAAGGTTTGCGCCAGCACCCCCACCCGGACCTTCGGTCCGACCTCCCCACAAGGGGGAGGTAGGGAGCCCAGCTTTTCCACGCCTCTACAAAGTGCGGATGGGCAGGGCGGTTCCTTACCCTCCCCCTTGTGGGGGTCCGAAGGACGGGCGAGACCCGTGGCTCGCCCCGGCAAGTCGCTGCGAAGCAGCGGGGAGGTGGTCTGCGCGGCGCTGCTCAATCCCTCCCAGGCATACCAACCCAGTCAGCCGCCACCTCGGCAAAGAGCCAGTCGCGGAATGCCCTGACCTTTTTCTGGCGCAGCGCGCCTTCTGGATAGACGACGTAGTAACTGGCCGCCGATTTCAGCGCGAGGTCGAAAGGCCGCACCAGCCGCCCGGACGCCAGGTCGGCCGAGACCAGCGCGCTGCGGCCGAGCAGGACGCCTTCACCATGCACTGCGGCCTCGACGGCGAAGGTGGCGGAATCGAAGCGCACGCCGCGTTTGGGGTCGATGCGGTCGACGCAGGCCTGTTGCAGCCATGTCGCCCAGTCGATGCGAAAGGCGTCGTGGATCAATTTGTGATGCCGGAGATCCGCGGGCTGGCGGAGCGGATGGTCGCCGGTCAGCAGCTCCGGGCTGCAGACGGGGAAGACCTCCTCGTCGGCGAGGAATTCCGCCGTCACGCCGGTGTAGCCGCCCTTGCCATAGCGGATGGCGATGTCGATGCCGTCGCTGACGAAATCGGCCAGTACGCCCGATGTCGCCAGCCGCACGTCGATATCGGCATTGGCGCGGTGGAAGCGATGCAGCCTCGGCACCAGCCAGCGGCCGGCGAAGCCATCCGATGTGGAGACGCTCAGGATGCGCGTCGAGCGGTCGGGCGTGGCGGCGATGGTGGCGGTGGCGATCCGGTCGAGCGCCTTGCCGACCTCGACCGCGTAGGCAGCACCGACGGCGGTCAGGCGAACCGACCTTGTCCCGCGATCGAAGAGCTGGATGCCTAGCCTGTCCTCGATGTTGCGGATGGCGCGGCTGACCGCGCCATGGGTGAGGTTGAGCTCCTCCGCTGCCTTGGAGAAACTCAAATGCCGGGCGGCGGCGTCGAAAGCGGGCAAAGCGGTAAGGGGCGGCAGTGTGCGCGGCATGATCTCGATCTGTGAGCGTTGCTCACAAATCCTGCACAAAGAGTCGTTTGTCGTCCAGCCCGGAAATGCCCAATATCAGGGTGTACCGGCGCACAGACATCAAGTTTTCATCCGTCGATGCGCCTGACGACCAGACATAGTGTGAGCAATCGTCATGCTCGCCCCATTGGGGCGGCACGGGTCCGCTTGCGCCCAACGAACAGGAGACTGACATGACCTTAACCCTTGGACCCATCGGCGCCGCGATGAGCGGCCTTGCCATGCGCAGCACCGCAGCGTTCGAGCGCCGCCGTGCGCTGCGCCGGATCTCCCGGCTTTCCGACCGTCGTTTGCATGACATCGGCCTGGAGCGCGACTGGGACGGTTCCATCCTTGGTTATGGGAGGGCGATATGACCAGCACCCTCATCATCGGAGCGACGGGGCTTCTGGGCTCAGAGATGGCGAAGGCCAGCGCGCAGAATGGCGACAGCCTGCATGTCCTGGTCCGGCCGGCAACGTCAGGCAATGAAGAGGGGATGCGCCCATTCCGAGACCTCGGCGCCACGGTGCATGTCGGCGATCTCGACGACTATGACAGCCTTGTGCGCGCCGTCGGCGAGGTGGATCGCGTCATCAGCTCGGTGCATGTCGGCTCGGCCAGCGAGATGACACTGGTGCGCGCCGTGAAAGATGTCGGCGTCTCCCGCTTCGTGCCCTCCGCCGGCTTCGGCCTCGACTTCGCCGCCGCCGCACCCGGCTCGATCGCGCCGCTCGACATCAAGAGAACCGTGTTCGACGCGGTCAGGGATGCCGATCTGCCCTATACGGTGATCTACACCAACGGCTTCTTCTCGACCTGGGTGGCGACGCTGGGCGACCTGACGCGCTTCGGTTCGGCGTCCCTGCCGCCGGATGAGGTCACGGTCTATGGCGACGGCAATGTGCCGGCGACCTTCGTCAGCGAGAAGGACATCGCTGCCGTCACCATGCGCGCGCTGGAGGATCCCGGTGCCGTGCGCCGCGAAATCCGGATTGCGCAGAACAGGATCACGCAGGGCGCGATGATCGATCTCTGGCGCCAGGTCAGCGGCCGCTCACCGCACATCGCGAAGATGAGCGCCGAGGAACTGGAGGCGATGATCGCGGCAGCGCCCGGCCTTGGATTGCTGCGGGCGTTCTGGATCCGCGGCGAGACCGCGCATGCGACGGACACGCCGGAGGCCGGGGTGCTTTATCCGGAGCTGAGGTTTGAGACGATTGAGAGTGCTTTTGTGGCGATGGCGGCGAGGGGTGGAAGGGCTGGGTGAGGGGCTCGCTGAACGGCAAAGGTGATGCCGTAAGGCGCGACGGGGATGGTTGGCATCGCGACGGTGGTTGACCGCGCCGCCCATCCGGCCGATAGGTCCGCGCGACCACTCCGAGACCTGTTATGACCGACCTCAAAGATGTAACCCAGGCCCCCGACTGGCGGGACGATGTCCGCCAGGGCGTGCGCCATGTCCGCGATCTCGACCGGCTGCCGCTGTCGCTGACCGAGCGCGCGGCCGCTCAAGCTGCCGCCGCGCTCCACAAGGTGCGCGCGCCAAAAACCTATCTCGACCTGATCGACTGGAACGACCCGGCCGACCCGATCCGCGCGCAAGTGATCCCGTCGCCTGACGAATTGGTGGAAACGGAGGGAGAGCTTGGCGATCCGATCGCCGACCATGAGTTCAGCCCGGTGCCGCGATTGACGCATCGCCATGCCGACCGGGTGCTTTTGTTCCCGACCTATCAATGCGCGGTCTATTGCCGGTTCTGTTTCCGCAAGGAATCGCTGACCTCGATCGGCCGCGGTTATACGCGCGAGGCGCTGGAGCCGGCGCTGGCTTATATAGCTGATCATCCCGAAATCCGCGAGGTGATCCTGACCGGCGGCGATCCGCTGTCGCTGCCGGACAAGGTGCTGGCCGAAATCTTCGCCCGCATCGAGGCGATCCCGCATGTGCGGCTGCTGCGCATCCACACACGCGTGCCGGTGGTGCTGCCATCGCGCATAACATCCGGGCTGGTCGAGGCGTTGCAGGGAAGGCTGATGGTCACGGTCGTCACCCATTTCAACCACGCGCGCGAGATCACCGATGCCACCGAGACAGCCTGCCGGACGATGCGGCAGGCGGGCTTCGTGCTGCTCAACCAGAGCGTTCTCCTAAAAGGCGTCAACGACAGCGTCGAGGTGCTGGAAGAGCTCTGCCGCGAGCTGATGTACCGGCTGGGCGTAAAACCCTATTACCTGCACCATGGCGATCTGGCGCGCGGCATGGCGCATCGGCGCACCACGATCGCGCAGGGCCAGGCACTGGTGGAAGCGCTCAGGGCGCGCCTGTCCGGCATCTGCAACCCCGTCTATGTGCTCGACCTGCCGGAAGGCGGCGGCAAGGTGCCGCTCGGGCCGTGTCCTGTCGAGGGGCGTGACGGGGACAGCTGGCGGATACGCGGGCTGGACGGCGCGGTGCGGGACTATCGGGAGATCGTGGGCGAATAGGGTGGTGCGCTACTACCGACAAACGCCAGCACCACCACGCGCGGGGCAATGCAGTAGACGAGGCTGGCGCTGCGGCCTGTCGTTGTCGTCGCGCGGCCCGCCTTGAGATCGACGGAGATATCCTCATAGCCCAGCACCTGGCGGTCCAGCGGATAGACGGCCTTGTAGACCGCTTCCTTGGCGGCAAACAGGATCCGGCCGGCAAGAGACTGCTCGGCTGTGTCCATCCGGTCCGCAGCGATTGCAACGAGCGCGAAAATATCATCGGGCAGGGGCAGCGCGGGCTCGACGTCGATGCCGAGCGAGCTGATATCGGCAATTCGCGCGACCGCCGCCACGGCCATGTCGTCGTCATGGGCGAGCGAACCAATTATCCCGGCTGGCCAGACCGGAGCACCGGATGGCGCGCGCGGGATGGCGACGTCCTTGATGCCGATATCGGCCAGCAGCCGGTGTGCGATCCAGCGGGCCGCTCCGCTGGCGCGCCGCATGGCCGGCTGGCGCGCGGGGATGGAACGCGCTTCCTCCGGGAGCAGAAGGGCCTCGTCCGCGTCGCCTATCACCCTGCATCCCGTCCGGACACCTCGGGGAGCGATTGCCGCCATCGCCTCGGTCAACGCGTCTTCGGGCGACCGCGTCAACGGCCATCCCTCAGCAGGACGAGGTCGGCGATCATTTCGCCATCCTCGTCGAGCCCTTCTTCGACGAAACCGGCAGTGCGATAGAGCTGGCGCGCTGCTTCATTCTCGGGTTCATAGCAGATGGAGACGTGGCCGATGTGGCCGAGCCCGGCGATTTCCTTGAGCACTTCACGCAACGCGGCCTTGCCGTAGCCTCTGCCCTGCCAGGCGCGGTCGATCATGAGGCGGTAGATCCGCGCCTCGTCGTCGTCGTGCGGCGCCTCGTACATCAGGAACCCGACGACACGATCCCCGGCCATGATGACGCGCGGCTGCGCGTCCCTGTCGGATCTGGCTTCGCGCAGCGAGTCCGCGTTGCTTGCGACGAAATCCATCTGCTCCGGAGCCAACTGCAGTGCGGTGACCAAAGTGCTGGTGGCCGGGGTCACTGGGGCGATCCGGATGTCGATGGTGCTTCCGGATCGCTCTGCCACGTGACCTCCGATGCTATCGGGCGTCAGGATGACGCCCTGGCCTCCACGATCGGCTCGACGAATCGGTGCAGCTTGGCCGGGTTGCCGCGCCAGATCGAGTTGGGCTCCAGCTCTTCGCCCTTCATCACGAAGGAGTCGGTATCGACAACCGATCCTTTGCCCATGACGACGCCGTAATGGATAAAGGCGGAAGGCCCGAGCGTGCAACCGTCGCCGATGCGGATGAAGTCCGACTTGAACGCACCTTCCTCCAGCGAATGGGCCTGGATGACGCAGCCCTCGTTGAGCGTGGCATCATCGCCGATCTCCACCAGCGAGCGTTCGGTGAGGTTGGCTCCGCCGTCATAGACGCGCTTGCCGACCTTGACGCCCAGCAGGCGCAGGATCATCGGCCGGAACGGCGTGCCGGCGAACAGGCGCACGATCGGCGAATCCGCCAGCTTCCAATGGCGTTCATGGCGCCAGAAAGCGACGTCGTAGATCGTCGTCATTTGCGGCTTCAGCCGGCCGAAACCAAGGCTTGCCCGCTCGACGAAGATGTAGAACGGAATGGTGATCGCCGAGGTCAGGAGCACGGCGACGAAGAGAGCGACCTCCGCCCATTCGGTGTAGTAGTTCAGCGCCCGGTCCCAGATCGCCAGGGTGGCGAACAGCATGACCCATTGCGTTGCCATGAACAGAAGGATCGTCACCAGATTGTGGCGGTTCTTGAACGGGATGCGCTGGCGCCGGTCGGCCTCGTCGACGCCGGCGATGAGTTCCTTGTCGCGGTTGACCATGCGCGGGATTTCAAAGGCAGGCGAACCCAACAGGCCGACATTCTCGCGAAGCGGGCCGTCGATGGGGATCATCACCTTGGTGCCGAGCAGGACGTTGTCGCCCGTGCGGCCATCCGGCGGATAGTAGATGTTGTTGCCGAGATAGTTGCGCTCGCCAATGCGGGTCGGCTCCAGCCGGAACGCCGAGGCGGACTTGTGCACATTGATCATGTACAGGCCGTCCGAGACCATGGTCTCGGTGCCGATCTCGCACAGAAGCGGGTTGTCGTGCTGCTGGTTGGAGCCGAAATTGGAGCCGGTCTGCACCACCTTGTTGAGGTTCCAGCCGATGGCGCGCATGTAGTGGACGATGGCCGAGCTGTCGCCGAACAGCAGCCCCAGCACACGCGAATTGCTGGAGAATTCGGAGACGGTCTGCAGCCAGTAGCGGAAGCCATAGAGCGTATAGGTGCGGCCGGGCTTCAGGATCAGGCTGAAAACGCGCGGCAGGACGGTGGCGGCGAAAAAGGCCACGGCGATATAGCCGAACAGCGTGACCGTGGTGCCGATGGCGACAAGACCGATCGTCTCCTGATAGTCGTCGCCGACATATTCCCAATAGCTGTGGAACAGCAGCGGCAGCGGGGTGACGACGGCGAACAGCAGGAACAGCTGAACGGCCTCGTAGAGGAAACGCCGGACCTCGTAAGGGTTCGCGGTGCGCACCTTGCAATAGTCGGCCGTGGTCGGCACGGCCGGCGATCCGTGCCAGTGCTCGCCATCCGGAATGCTTTGCCCGCGCTGCAGCGAGGACGAGTGGCCGAGCTGGCCGCCGTTGCCGATCGAGGTGTCGATGTCGAGCGTCGAGCCGACGCCGACGAAGGCATCGCGACCGATGCTCAGCGGCCCGGTGTGGATATAGCCGGCCTGCGCCCGATAGCCGAGGATCATCGATTCCTTGCGCAGGATGGTGTTGGCGCCGATCGAAATGAGATCCGTGCAGACGGGCACGGATTTGGATTCGATGACGGCATTGTGCCCGAGCTTGGTGCCCAGCAGCTGCAGATAGATGCTGTAGAGCGGGCTGCCGCGGAACAGCACGACGGGCGCCGAGCGGATCAGCGTCTTGACGACCCAGAAGCGATAGTAGCGCCATCCCCAGATGGGAAATGCTTCAGCCTTCCAGCGGCCGATGAGCAGCCATTTCGCGGCAACGGCAAAGCCGGACATGCCGAAAAACACGCCGGTCGAGAGCGCCACGCACCTGATATAAAGCTGCAGCGGTTCGTCGAGTGCGTCGTAGACCCAGTCGAGACCGTGGTTGAGGACCCACAGCGCGGCATAGCTGTAGACAAGGTAGAACGAAAGCTGGCCCGCGCCGCAGCTCCAGTAGGCAAAGTTCGAGGCCTGGCGGGTGAGGACAGGCTCGTTGGTGGCCGTCGTCATCTCTTCCGCCACGCTCAGATGCTTGGCCAGGCGCGCGACCGTCGGATAGAGATAGATGTCGCGCATGGACGTCGTCGCCCATTCCTTGCGGGTGCGCACACGGGCGCAGAAATGCGCCATCAGCAGCGAGTTGGCGCCGAGATCGTCGAAGAAATTGTCCTCGACCGACACCGCGTCGAATTTCAGCACAGCGGCCAGCGCGTCGGCCAGGAAAATTTCGTCGTCATTGCCGGGCGCAACCATGGCGCGGTCGGCCGAAAGCCTGGTGCTTGTCGGCTTCGGCAGCTGGCGAAGGTCGACCTTGTTCGACACCGTCATCGGGATTGCCGGCAGTTCCTCCAGATAGGAGGGCACCATGTAGTCCGGCAGGCGCCGCTTCATCGTCTGGGCGAGATCGGCGCGCGAGAGCGCCGGCGCTCCGGCCTTGGCTGCGTAGTAGGCGACGAGCTCGACACGCCCGGGCTCGATCTCCCAGGTGGTGACGGCGGCCTGCGCGATCTCAGGCTGGTCGAGCAGCACCGCCTCGATCTCACCGAGCTCGATGCGGTAGCCGCGGATCTTCACCTGGGTATCGATACGCCCGGCATATTCGATCTCGCCATCGGCGTTGATCCGGCCAAGGTCGCCCGTGCGGTAGATGCGCTTCGACGGGTTGTTCGGCAGGCCGAGGAAATCGGGGATGAACTTCTGTTCGGTCAGGTCTTGCCTGTTGAGATAGCCGACCGCGAGCCCGATGCCGGCGATGCCGATCTCGCCCAGTTCGCCAGGCTCGGCGAGCTCCGGCAGCGAAGCGTCGAGAATGACGATGGAATAGGTGGGCAGCGGCGCACCGATGGTGACGGGCTTTTCCGGCGTCAGCGCGCCCATAGTCGCCGTGACGGTCGCTTCGGTCGGGCCGTAGGTGTTGAGGATCTGCCGCCCCGGCTTCGACCAGCGCACCACCAGATTGTGCGGGCAGGCCTCGCCGCCGACCAGGAGCGTGCGCAGGCTAGGCACGTCAGATGTCATCGACGACAGCAGCGTCGGGCTGCAGGCCATGCAGGTGACGTCATGAAGACGCAGGAAATCGGCGAGTTCCTCGCCGACGAGCGGCATCTGGCCGGGTGCGGGCACCACGGTCGCGCCGGCGACGAACGGCACCCAGATCTCTTCGGAGGAGAAGTCGAAGGCAATCGTCATGCCCTGGTAGACGCGATCGCCCGGCCGGTAGCCGTAGGATGCGGCGGCGACGCGGATGAAGTTGACAAAGCTCTGGTGGCGGATGGCCACGCCCTTCGGCCTGCCGGTCGTGCCCGACGTGTAGAGGATATAGCAGATGTCTTCGACTGCAGCGGGGGCCGGCGCCTTGTGCGGCTTCAGGGGCGCGTCGGACTGTTTGGAGATCTCGGCGGCGGCGCTGTCGATCAGCACAAGCGGAACCGGCAACTGGTCGGCCCGCGAGGCATAGGTGGCGATGGTGACGACCAGGCTGACGTTGGCGTCCTCGATGATCAGCGCCATGCGCTCTTGCGGAAAGGCGGTGGCCAGCGGCACGAAAGCGGCGCCTGCCTTCACCACGGCGAGCAAGGCGACATAGGTTTCCGCTGAGCGGTCGAGAATAAGTCCGACCCGGTCACCCGGCCGCACGCCGCGCCTGACCAGCAGGCGGGCGAACTGGTTGGCCCGCCTGTCGAGCTCCTGATAGGTCCAGACACGTCCTTCGGAGATCACCGCCGGCAGGGTGGCGAATGTTTCGGCGAGTTGTTCGAAGACCGCATCGAGCCGCTCGCCGGGCTGACCTGCCCGGGCGAAGTCGGCGCCGGTCAGAATCTGGCCGTGCGTGGCAAGGGACCGCTGAGCATTCCTGATAAGCGCATCGACGCTTGCGGCGCTGGTTTCGGGCTCTCCGTCCAGTCTTGCCGTGTCCCTGTCGAGTGCGGCGATATCGACACCGTGATCCATTTCCAAACTTTCTCGTCCTGACCCAGCATTGCCGAGCGCGTCATGCCGCCGTGTCGGTAGACAGTTTTGGCTGCGCCGCCGCCGCGATTTGTGCGTCTGTGCGGCGGCCGATTCCCGGCTGTTGGGGGATGCTTATGCCATCCGATCTTTTCGGCAGTTTTTCCGAACTGTTGAATATTGTTTCTGAAGTGTGTCTGGGCGGGACATTGTGAACTGGGGAGGGGCTGGTGGAGCCGGCCTGCGCTTGCCGTGCAAACCCGGTGTTGTCGCGGCTCGGCAACCATGCCTATGCTGCGCCGTTCGCGGAGGATCGTGGCGGATGGCGACGGCAGGCAACGGTCAAGAGCCGGGCGGGGCGCTCGCGGATCGCGGGGTCCCGCGCTCCGTGCTGGATTCAGCGGGCCTGGCGCCCAGCCAGGCCATCGCGCTGTGGCAGGAGAACATGAGTTTCTTCTACGACGTTCGCCTGCGCAATGGTGGCGACGATCGGTTCCATGTCCATGCGGAAGCGTTTGATTTCGGCGAGATCGCGCTCAGTTCGTACCGATGCGTCGCGCAGAACTTCGACCGCTCGCGCGCCCGCATCGGACGCGACGGCCTTGACCAGATCACCGTGCAGCTCTGCCTGCGCGGCAGCCACGGCCGGCGCGATGGCGGACCGGATGAAAAGGCCTGCCCGGGCGACCTGATCGTCTCCGACCTGGCGCAGGCCCAGTCGACAGGGACGTCCGGTATCGACAGCCTCAACCTGACCATGCCGCGTCGCCTGCTGGCGCCGCTTCTGAAGGCGCCCGACGAGCACAATCTGCGCGTCATCCCGGGCAACGCGCCTTTGACGGCGCTGCTGCGCGGCCATCTGCTCAGCCTCTACCAGGCCGCGCCGGCCATGAGCGGCAGGGATGCCGAGGCGGTGACCAGGCCGACCCTGGAACTCGCCGCCGCGGCGATCAATTCGACCGTGGCGGAGGAAAACGCCATTTCGGTGCAACTGGCGCTGAGCGGCGAAATCCGCCGCCATATCGACAGGCACATCAGCGGCCGGGACCTCGCCGCCGAAATGATAGCCGCGCTGTTCGGCATCTCGACGCGCAAGCTCTATTATATGTTCGAGCCGCATGGCGGCCTCTCCAGATACATCCAGGAGGAGAGGCTGCGCCGCTGCCGCGCCGAACTTGTCGATCCCGGCCGTAGGCACGAAGCCATTGGCGAGATCGCCGGCCGCTACGGTTTCGCTCACCGCAAGAGTTTTGTCCGCGCCTTCCGGCGTTCCTTCGACATGACGCCGCGCGAGATGCGGGCGCTTGCCGCGGAGGGCCGCGGCCTGGCCCGCGGGCATGGCGCCAACCGCAGCCTATGGCATTGGATCCGCGAACTCCGCTGAAGCCCGGACAGCAGACAATCCGATGCCGATCTTGCGCCTGTGGCCACATTCCTTGCGCCTGCCGCCACTTTTGCGCGGAGCGTCCACATAGGCCTTGAACTGTCCCTGTCGCCCGCACGAAAACCCCAGGGGAAGAACGGGGATCGAACGCAGGTGTCCAGCCCGGACAATGTCATCGTCCTGTCCACGGACGAGATTGCCGATCGCGAGCGCGAAGAAGCCGTGCGCGAATTCTACGGCCGCATCTGCATGCGGCTGGACCTCGCCCCGCTGGAGGGCGGCGCACTGCGTCTGAGCGCCACCACGCTTCTGCTGCCTGGGGTGAGCGTGGCCGAGGGCAAGGTTGCGCCGATGGCCTGGGAACGCACGGCAGCGCTGCGGCAGGATGCCAATGACGACCTCGTCGTGTCCTGGATCGCCGGCGGCTGGGCTTTTGACACGCCAAGCCATGGAACGGTGGAGACACCGGCCGGCGCGCCCTGCATCATGCCGATGGACCGGCGCTGGCGCGCCAGGGCGCCGAACGGCGAGTGGACCATCTGCGCCCGCTTTGCCAGGTCGACGCTGGAGCCGCTGGTGCGCCATGTCGGCGATCTCAGGCCCGATGCGATCAACCCCGCCACGCCGGAGGCGCGGCTTCTGCTGGCCTATCTCGGCGCGGTGGCGCGCGGCGGGATGAGCGCCGGGTTGGCGCCACTGGCGGCCCAGCACATTGCCGATCTGTTCGCGGCCGCGGTCGGCGCCAGCCGCGAGGTCAGCGAGGTGATCGCCGGGCGCGGCGTCCGCGCCGCGCGCATCGAGGCCATCAAGCGCTACATCGAGGAGAATCTGCACAAAGCGCGGCTGTCGGCGGAGATGGCGGCAAGGGGCCTCGGCATCAGCCCGCGCTACATCAGGCGGCTTTTCGCCGAGGAGGGGCAGGGCTTTTCCGACTATGTCATGCAAAGGCGGCTGGAGCGGATCCACCGGCAGCTCGCCAGCCCGCTTTTCGCCGCGCGGCCGATCGCCGATCTCGCCTTCGAGGCGGGACTGGTCGAGCCGTCGACCTTCTACCGGCAGTTCCGCTCGCGCTATCGCATGACGCCTTCCGAGGTGCGCGCCGGCCTGGCGCAGTGAGGCGCCTGTTCCGCCAGTGCCATGCGCCTGTGCCGCCAGTGCGATACGCCCATGGCTTTGCATCCGCATAGTCGCGCCGGCGGACGCGCTGCATGAGGCATGCGCGGGAACGGAGGCTGGGCGGCCGGGCCTCCGTGACATCGGGAAAACTGGCCACAGGAGGCAACAATGCGTGCGGCGAAAAGATTGATATTCGGGATCTCGGTTTTCTGCGCCCTTCTTCCTACCGAGGTCTTCGCGGCCTACAAATGCTGGAATCCGGCGATCTGCAAGGCGGTCTGCGGCGCCGAGATCTGCGGCAAGATCAGCGCCAGCAATCGCGACATGAAGACGCTGGACCAGGGCGGGTCCGGCCAACTCGCCGCGTCCAGCGGCGGCTCATCTTCCGGCACCAGTTCCAAGAAAACCTACACCTGTTCGAACCCGGCGATCTGCATCGCGGTCTGCGGCAAGAAGACCTGTCCGTAGGCGGACCGGTCTGGCGCATCCTTGAAGGCGTCGGTGCGCTGCGCCGGCGCCTTTTGTGTGTCTAGGTCGCGCCTATTGGGCTCTGCCAAGGTTGCGTTCATCAAGCCCTGCTTCCCCTTCCAAAAAAATCTCGCCACCCCCGGGAATAAAGCACCGCCTTGCCGGGTCTTCCCTTCAGCGGGGCCAAACTGCCGGCCCGCGACCCGGAGAAACGAAACAAGGATTTGTCAAATGACCAAGCTCGCTCTCGGCGTGGCTGCGATGTTGCTTGCCTCGAGTGCTGCCTTTGCCGGCAGCGATCATTTCGGTGGCAACACTGGAAACCAGCCTGTCGCTTCCGTCGACACCAATGCCACCGCTTCGATCCCCTACACCGCGCACCAGAACGGCGTCGACACCAAGGTGACGACCGGACCGAGCCAGGAATCGGTGCAGGACATCATCAACCGGCACAACGACCAAGGCCTCTGGGGCCGCTGAGCGCGCCTTCAAGCAATCGCTCAACAACAGGAGCCATCGATATGAAAAACATCGCTCTCACCGCCGCCGCCATCCTCGTGGCCACCACCAGCGCCTTCGCCGGCAGCGATCATTTTGGCGACCGCACCGTCAATCCGGCGGCCGCCTCCGTCGACAACACCTACACCGCCTCGATCCGCAAG
This sequence comes from Mesorhizobium sp. CNPSo 4671, assembly GCF_057784245.1. Lineage (NCBI taxonomy): Bacteria > Pseudomonadati > Pseudomonadota > Alphaproteobacteria > Hyphomicrobiales > Phyllobacteriaceae > Mesorhizobium > Mesorhizobium sp. CNPSo 4671. The sequence continues at coordinate 644,873 of NZ_JBWLUW010000002.1, forward strand.
CCGGACATGGTTCGGCACGGCATGCAGGCAACGACCAAAACTGATGCGGACGAACCAGGCCAGGGCATCTGGGGCAACTGAGTTCAGGGGTTGGGACAGCCTCGAGGTCCCGACCCGGTCCGCGATCAGGACGGAGGGCCATGTGGCGTGGCCCTCCGTCGCTCCTTCCGCGATTTCTTGACGCCACCGCAACCCACAGGAGACCACACAATGTTCAGCATGACACGCCGCACAGTGCTTCAATCCGCCGCCGCCGCCGCCGCTTTCGGCCTTGCCGGCAAGCTTGAGTTCACCCGCCCTGCTTTCGCAGAGACACCGGTGGAGCCGACCGTCGGCTTCTACAAATATACGGTCGGCGACATCGAGGTCACCGCCATCTATGACGGCATCTGGAAGAAGCCGCACGACCCGGCCTTCATCAAGGATGTCTCGGTCGACGAGACCAAGGCAGCACTCGCCAAGGCCGGGCTGACCACCGACTTCATGCCCATTCCGCTCACCGTCGTCGTGCTCAAGATGGGTGGAAAACTGATCATGATGGATGCCGGCTCGGGCGTCGGCCAATGGCAGGCCAATGCCACGCACCTGCCGGCCAACATGGCCGCCGCCGGCATCGACTACAAGGCGATCGACACCATCATGATCTCGCATTTCCATCCCGACCACGTCTGGGGCCTGATGGAGAAGGGCACCAACACGCCGGTGTTCCCCAATGCCGAGCTCATCGTCAACGCCACCGAATACAATTGGTGGACCGACCCCAGCCGGCTGGCCAAACTGCCCGAGGGCCGCAAGCCGGCAGGCAAGCGCATCGCCGAGAACTTTCCGAAATGGAAGAACTGGAAGCTGGTTCAGGACGGTGCGGAAGTCACGCCCGGCATCCAGATCATCGCGGCCCCCGGCCATACGCCCGGCCATTCGGTCTACCTCGCCAATTCCGGCAAGGAGCAACTGATGATCTCGGCCGACACCATGTATGTGCCCGCACTTCTGGCTCCGCATCCGGAATGGCAGGGCGCCTACGACCAGGATGGGCCGACCGCGATCACCACGCGCCACAAGCTCATCGACCGGGTGATCGCGGACAACATCCGCATTTCCGGTTCGCACTTCCCGTTCCCGGGCACCGGCGTCTTCGTCAAGGACGGCAATGCCTATGGCTTCACGCCGGTTCAGGTTTGAACGCGGCAACCCAAACCAAGCGAGAAAGACAATGAAACAGTCCCTTTTGGGCAGAAACGCCCTGTTCGGCCTGCTCGGTGCCGTTGCCGTGCTGACCGTCGTTCCCGTCGCGACGATCATGCCGGCCTATGCGGTGGATGACATAGAGGGCGCGGACGCGCCCGACCTCACCGCCGTCCAGGCCAAGATCGCCGCCAAGGACTACAAGGGCGCGCTGGCCGAACTGCGAGACCTCGCGCAGGACAATCAGCAGGCCGACGTCTACAACCTGCTCGGCTTCACGCTGCGCAAGACCGGCGACGTCACCACCGCGCTGACCTACTACAACAAGGCGCTGGAGCTGAAGCCCGACCACAAGGCCGCCCGCGAATATCTGGGCGAGCTCTATGTCGAGACCGGCGACATGGACAAGGCCAAGGCGCAGCTGGCCTCGCTGCAGAAACTCTGCCCCGCCGGCTGCGACGAGCTGTCCGACCTGCAGAAAGCCATCGACACCAAGGTGACGCAGTAGACCCAAGCGCCTTTCCTCTCCCCCACGAACGTGGGGGAGAGGTGGCTCGGCGAAGCCGAGACGGAGTGGGGGCCTGGCACTGACCTAACCCCTCACGCCAATCCCAGTTTGGGCGCTCGTGGCTGGCGCCCATTGCCGGAGCCGGCGCCTCTCCCTCGAGCCGGCTCCGGCCTTTTCGAACATCACGTCAGGCAAGCGCCGTTCCCGCGCGCCTACGGCGGGCGGCGCTTGCCTCATGCTAAAAAATGGAGGCTGACCCCATGACACCGAACGACGTCGCCGCGAAGCTCACCGGCCTCGCCACGAAATACCACATCAGGGACGTGACCCTGCTTGCCGGCCGCCTGCTTATGTCCTTCATCTTCCTGCATGAGGGCGTGACGCTGGCCACCCATTTCGACGCCGCCGCCAAAGCGATGGCAGCACTTGGCGTCGGCCTGCCGCTGTTCATCGCCACCATCGCGCTGCAACTGGGGGCAGGGTTTTCCGTCGCATCAGGCTTGCTGACGCGGCTGGGCGGCATCGGGCTCGGCCTGTTCTGCCTGGCCACCGCCTTGTTGTTCCACACCAACCTCTCCAGCCAGAACGAGCTGCTGCATTTCGAAAAGGATCTGGCCATTTCAGGCGGCATGTTCGTGCTGGCCGCCGTCGGCGCCGGCAGGCTGTCGCTGGACTGGCTGCTGGCCCGCACCCTGCAAAAGCGTGAGCGCGACAAGGAGATGGTCAAGGCATTGCTGGCGGTGGAGAACGAGTTCTCGGTGGATGTGCGGTTGCCGGTTTGAGGCACCTTCGCCAAACGCTCGCCCGCTGGAACCAGTCCCGACGCTCCGCATTCTATTAGCAGGGGCTCAAGGAGTGTGTGATGAAAGCGGTTTTGGCACTGGTCGCAGGCTTTGTCCTTACCCTTGCGGTCTTTGCCAGCGGGCTGGCTTTCGCCGCTTGGCTGATTGTCGCCAAGCCCGCGCATCAGGCCAGGCCCGCCGACAGTGTCTCGCAGTTGTGGACCAAGGACGCACAGCCCGTGGACAAGGCCGCGCCGGGGCTGGAGCGCGTGGCCGCCGCGCAGCCCGCCGCCCCCGATGCCGCCGCCAGGGTGCAGTCGCCCGAGCCGACCAATACAGTCGCGGTGGCGCCCGATGCCGGCGCGCAGCAGGCCAGGCTGCCGGCCGCCCATGTCAGCTGGTGCGCGGACCGCTACCGCTCCTACAATCCCGACGACAACAGCTACATGTCCTATAGCGGACAGCAGCGCCCCTGCGTGTCGCCCTACCTCGACACCACTGCCGCCGCCGACCGGGCCGCGCCCGCCGAAGTCAGCTATGTCGAGGGCGCCGCGCCCCTGGTTGCGTCGGCCGATCTTTCGGACGACCACGTCCAGTCCTGCTTCAGCCGCTACCGCTCCTACCGTCCCGAGGACAACAGCTATCAGCCCTATTCCGGTGGGCCGAGGCGCCAGTGCGAGTAGGGGCGGGGGCTGCTTCAAATCGCGCGCCTGGCCATTTCGATCACGCAATATTTTTGGATCAATTCCACCGGCCCGGCGTTCATCCCTCACACAAGGGAGAAACCGACATGACCGACGACCGCAACGACAAGATCCGAGACCGCGCCTACGCCATATGGCAACGCGAAGGCGGCGCTGATGGCGACCACGAGCGGCATTGGCACCAGGCCGAAATGGAGATCGACCGGGAAGCCGCACTGCCGCTGACGGCCGACGACGCACTGCCTGAGACCCGCGAGATCGCCAGCACCGATGTGCTGGAGGTCGAGCAACTGGCCATGCGCACCGGCATTTCGGGCGACGAAGCGCAGGCGCTGCTCGACCGCCTGGGCAGCGACCGCGCGGCGGTGGAGCAGGCAGCGCGCAGCCTGAAGGCCAGGGGGAAATCCTGATCGATCCTGGCAAGGGAGAGCGAGATGATCCGCAAACTCAAGGACGGAAAATACCGGCTTTATTCGCGCAAGAAGGATGAGAAGACCGGTAAACGGCGGAATCTGGGGACGTTCGAGACGCGTGAAGCGGCCGAGAAGCATGAGCGGGAGGTGCAGTATTTCAAGCGGCATTGAGGGCTCTGACGGTCGCGATGGCGCTAAGCTTGCGAGCTTTGGCCCAGCGGCTGCGATCATTTGGTGCTCACGGAAAGTTGACTGCCGCTTGGAGCATCCCTATAGAGAAGAGAGGGGCGATAAGAACTAACGATGAACTTCCTGCCTAGGCGGGCATAAAGTAGATATCGCTAATTTTGCTTTAGGGCCTGGGGGGGTGTCAGTGAAGTGTTTTATGATCAATCTTGACCGATCAGTTGATCGGCTCGCTGACGTTACGGCAGAATTTTCCCGTATTGGAATTCCTTTTGAACGTGTTGCCGGTATCGATGCGGCACGTGGGGCTCCTTTTACCGCGCTCCCACTGACCGGGGCGGAAGTCTGCTGCTTTCTTAGCCACCGTCTCTGCTGGCAGAGCATCGCGGACGGCCCCGATCGGTATGGCGCTGTCTTCGAGGACGACGTTGTTTTCAGCCACGACGCCGGACCGATGCTGTCCGATGTCAGCTGGATCCCGAGAGACGCGGATGTGGTCAAGCTCGAAACATTCTTCGTACGGGTGAGGATCGGGAGCCGGGATGTTTCCGCTCAAAATGGATACTCGGTCAGGAGACTGGCCGGACGGCACATGGGCTCGTGCGGCTATCTGATTTCGAAGGACGCCGCCCAAAAACTGCTCAAGGGCACGAATCGTCTCAAAGCGGCGGTCGATTTCGCACTCTTCAATCCAACCGAGATGACGACCGCGCGTAACGCGACCTATCAGTTGATGCCCGCGCTCTGCACGCAAGCGCATTTCGTTTCGGAAAACGGCGGGCCTGCGACCTTAATTCAATCCAGGTCGCCGCCCGCCAGAAACAAACGCGTCATCGAAAGGATCCGGGCAGAGTCGACTCGCATTTTCGGGCATTTTCGAAACAGAAGCTTTTTCGCCACCGAGAAGGTCGACGTCGTGCCGCTACGCTTCCCGCTGGCAGCGAACGTTGCATAGCCCCGAAACTCCCCAACAAGTTTGACTAGGTTTGGAATGAATTTTTAGGACTGCATTATGAGCCAGAACACCTATGACAGCGATTTTTTCAGGGAACGCTCGGGCGAGATCAGAATTGCGAAGGAAATACTCGGGCACGTCTTTGAATATTTCAAGCCTGAGTCCGTTGTCGACCTCGGGACAGCAACCGGGTCATGGCTATTGGCGGCAAAACAAATGGGGGTGGCCCGCGTAAATGGTATCGACGGACCTTGGGTGCCCGCGGAACAGAGGCTCATTTCGGAAGCAGAGTTCGTGCTGGGGGATTTGGAGGACTCGATCCCCGACCTTGGACGCTTTGACCTCGCAATTTGTACGGAGGTCCTGGAGCATGTCTCGGCTCCAGCTTCGGTGCGCGCTGTCGAATGGCTTTGCCGGAGCGCACCCGTTGTTCTTTTCTCAGCCGCCATTCCTTCCCAGGGAGGCACCCACCACATCAACGAGGCCTGGCAGAGCCATTGGTCGGCCCTGTTCAAGCAACAGGGCTACGAGCCCTTCGATCTCATTCGCCCGAAGATATGGTCAGACAGCAGTTTGCCCTTTTGGTACAGACAGAACATCCTGATCATGGCCAATGATCAGGCTGCCGAGAAACTTGGACTTGGCAGCCCTTCAACAATGCTCGATTGCGTTCACCCGGACCTATATCTTGACCGCCTCAGGATGATTGACGGGTTGCGCCGACGCACATTCAAAGCAAAGTTTCGATCATTCATGCGACGTCTAACTCGAAGTCCGCGCGAATGAGGGCATAACACATGCCACCATTTCGCCGGCGCCGCCAGGTCGATGGCAGCGCAAGGCGTCGGTCGCGCTGCCGCAGCCGCAGGCCTGTGAAATCCTGGCTCGCGGAACACCGACGGAAGCGACAATCTTTCCCGTTTGCGTCCATTCGGCTAAGCTGCGACCGACGCTAACCGATCTGGAGAGAGGCCGCCGGGGAATTCGATATGCGGACCAGGTACGCAATCCTGATGGGGCTTCTGTTGGTCGCTCCCGCGGCCGCTGAGGACGCGCAGTGCCCGGAAGGTGCGCAATTGGAGCAGGACATTCAGGCCGCCCCCGGTTGCCTGGCAGCTCACAAGTTGCACCAGGCCTGCGCCTGGGGATCGAGCGGCGACGAATTCATGTCGGAGGACGTGATCGACAAGTGCAAGGCTGGATTCTTCGATCGACTGACCCGCAAGCAAATGCGCCTGTATGAAAAGCGCCTCGATGCATGCGGCGAACGCTACCCGGTCACCCAGGATGGTGGGTCGATCCAGATATACTTGTCCTCGATGTGTGACGAGGATCTCGCGGCGACCTATTTCAAAGCCGCAAAGGGTGGGCAGATTGTGGGGACGCCACGCTGGCGGGTGCCCAACATATCTGAGTGAACCGATTGTCCGGTTCGGGAGACCGGCCATCCGCAACTCATCCCTCGGCCGGCTCTTCATAGATGCCGGTGATGAGGAGCCATGCGCCTGAAATCAGGAAGGCGAACAGGACGATGGTTCCAAGGGCCGCGATGTAAAGGCCAACGCCGCGCCCGAGAATAAGCAAAATCGCGCCGGCAACCTCGGCCAGGTAGCACAGCGTGCCGCCCGCCAGCCGCGGCCCGGTCAAGCCGATGGAACTCATCCCCGCCGCAATGGCTACAACATACCCTCTGACGAATATGAATGTTGCGATGCCCCAGAGGAAAAGCCATTCGAAGCCGAGTGCCGGAAGATATTGACCGCCCAGAAGCGCAAGGCTGCATGCCATGAAAATCGCGCTGAAGCCCGACAGCATGTTGATGGCCCGGTTCTTGTGCGTCGTGTTGCGGACAATGCGTTCGGGATTGATCGAGATCGCGACGAAGATCAACCCGGCAAGCCCTGCCGCGCCGCCGCCCACCATGACGAAGAAATTGCTCCATTGATCCAACATGACTTGCCCCTCAGGTCCGCGCTTCAGGCGGCTCGATGGAGGCGCAGGCTAGCATGGGTGTGTTCTCGAACTCCACGGGGCGAGGCAGCCGATCGGCAGGGCTTTTGGGGGATAGGTCCGGGATCTGCCGTCAAGATTTCTACGCCACGTGTGGCTGAGCTGGCCTGACCACGGTGGCGAGCACGATGCCGGCGACGATGAAGGCCGCACCGACCAGATCGTAATCGTGCAAGCCCTCGCCGAGCAGCAGGTAGGCGAGGATGGCGACGAACACTGTCTGCAGGTAGAGCAGCATGCTTGCCCGGCTCGCGCCCAGCGTTTCCACGCTTTTGTTGTAGAGATAGTACATCAGGGCGCCGCCGGGACCTGCCAGATAGGCGAGTGCCAGAAGGCTGTGGACGTTCATGGCGGAGCGTTCGTCGTTGAACAATTCCCACACATGGAAAGGCAAGGCGACCAGCGCACCGGCGCCGAGCAGCAGCACGACCATCGGCAGGAGTTCGATGCCGAATTTGGCACGGCGCAAAAGCACGGTGTAGAGGCCCCAGCAGAACGCGCTGCCGACGATCCAGAGCTCGCCGGCGTTGACCTTGAGTTGCAGCAGCGCCGTCAGGTTCCCGTGGGCGACGATGAAAATCATCCCGGCGAGCGCAGCGCGCCAAGCGACTTCCACAGCCCGAGCGGCTCGCCAAGAACGAAACGGGCGAGCACCATCGTCATGACAGGCGACAGCGCCATGATGATGCCGGCCGTGGTGGCGTCGGTGTGGTTGAGGCCATGGTAGATCATGCCCTGGCAGAGCGTCAGGCCGATCGCCCCGACGGCGACGACCTCCACGGCGCGCGTTCGCAAAAGCCCGATCATCGCGTCGTGATGACGGTGCACGATCGGCAGCAGGATGGCGCAGGCAAGCGTCAGCCGCCAGAAGCAGAGGCCCCAGGGCGGCATTTCAGGCGCCACCCATTTGGCCGCGATATAGACACCCGCCGATAGCAGCCAGCACAGGACGGCGGCCGGATAGCCGGCCAGGGAGGATATGGGGCCGGCCGCGGGTTGCGCGGCTTGATGCGCTATCGGCATTGCCTGCATGTCATGTCCTCCCCCTTGGATGACGTCGGCCCGACGGGGCAATATAGCCTGCGTCGTTGGGTCGTGCATCCGTTTTGAAAGGGAGGGAAATCTGCGCTCGCAGGCGTTCCGGCTTGGCGTCGCGGTGGCTGGCGCAAGAAGTGCGCCTGACGCTGTCCGGCAATCACGCGTCGGGCGGCTCGCGCACCTCTTCATTACGCACGAAATAATCGCTCGCCAACGCCAAGACAGCCAAGAAGGCGGCGCTATACCGCGCAAAGCCAAAGGACTCCGCCGCCGCAAGTTTAGCGCCGCGCTTATGCTCACTGACGAATCTAGCCGCCACGTCCCGGACTTCGTCGGCGGCCTTGCCGAACAGCGCCTGCTCTTTGGCTGTTGGCTGAAATGCCCGGCCGATGAGATGGCCGAGAAATAGCCCTCCTGCGGAGCCGGCTATGACCTTCGCTCGCTCGAGGTTTGACACGGCACTTCGCGGAAGTGCGTGGTAACGGCTTGGTCCAGCATCGGCATGCCCGCCGCTGGTAAGTGTTTCAATGTCCGCGCCCGCACTTCCGGCGGCGACATTGCCGCCAGCGCTTCTCCTGCCGGCATCGAAGACAGCAACGGCACCCAGGGCCACAGCGGCCGCAGTGCCGCCATTCTCCTTGACGGCATCCGAGACGCCACCAAGGACCCCCATCACCTTCTGTTTGGCGTAGTGAGTGGAGGCTTGCACCACATGCCTGGGTTGGAGCCTGCGGCTCACCTCGCTGACCGGCCCAAACAGCGCTTGCCGTTCAGCGCGGCTTTGCACCAGGATATCCCGGATCTCATTGCTGGGTTGAGCCATAGCGTATCCCCTGCTTCAAGGCTGCGAGGTCTGTCCGCACCTGGTTGACGGTTTCTACGGGCGTGATGGTCCATCCGATCAGCGCGCGCCTGGCCAAATGAAGAGATAGCATGCCTGCGGCGATCAAAGCGGCGCCGACGATCAGGCACGCAAACATCGCGCCGATCCCGAAATGGATCATCGCAAGGATGACGAACTGGACCAGCGCGAATGCCGCCAGGACAAAGAACATTGCGGCAGCCACGCCGCATGCGCCCGACGAAACGATCGTCGTGGTCTTGGCCCGCATTTCCGCTTCAAGCAGACGAAGATCGAGGCGCATCAGCGACGCGAATTGGCTTACCGCTTCGCTGAGCACACTCCCAAAGGGCCGGTGATCCATTCCATCATCCATGCGCGTGATCCTTCTCAGGACCGATCGGAGCTTCGCATGATCCGCGTCAGCACCACGCCGGCGAGGATGCCGACGCCGAAAAAGGCTGCCGGCTGGCGTTGCGCGAACTTGGTGACGGAATCGAGCAATTCGCCGACATTGCGGTCCCTGATATCGGTCGAGATCCGCTCGACGCCTTCGGCAGCATTGCGCACCATGCTTGCAACCTGAGGCGATTGCTTCTCGATGCCGTCGGCCGCATCCTTCACGGAGTGGGCGATGTTGGCGATCGCATCGGCGCCTGCGGTCTTGTTGGACTCGACAGCCTCCTTGAAGGCGCCGGCGGCATTGGATGCCACAGACCCGGCATAGTCCTTGGCATCGCTCGACACCGAAGCCGCGGCATTTTTCAGATGCGAAGCGGTTTCTGCCGCACTCGTCTTCAACTTGCCGAGCGCTTCCTTGCTGTCGCCGGCACGTTCAGTGCCCGCATTGCCCTGCCAGCCATTCTCGTTGGCGATTCCTGATCCCGAAAGGTCGTCTGTGTTTAAGGTGTTCACGGTGAGTCACTCCTGTGTTGATAGGAGTTGAACTTCGCCATCAACAAGCGGTTCCGGCAGCTGGCAAAAATCCCTGAGCTGATCGGAATCTCGGCACAGATAAGCGACGTGTGGCAGGATACCCTGCCAGAACACGCAACGAAGTGCGCCTGGCGCTGCAATCTCAAACAGTACGCCTAAAGCGGAGGGTCGGCTCTCGGCCCCTGTCCAATCAGCTTGTCGTGGTGCGAACGCAGCTGGTGCTTAGCCACACTCCAATTCTCTAAGACTGCAAGCTGCGCCTCTCCTCCGCCTTGTCGCCGGAAGGCATTGCGGAAAAATCCATCCACATCGCGCCCACGGCGTGGCCATCGGGATCTGCGAGGTCGCGTGTATACATGAAGCCATGATCTTCGATCGGATTGATGTCGGCGGTGCCACCATTCGCGGCAGCAGCTGCGGCCATCGCATCGACCGCCTCGCGGCTGTCCAGGGACAGCGCCAGCATGACCTCGCTGGAGGTTGATGGCGGGATGGGGCGCGTGGTCATGGTCTGCCATTTTTCATGGCTGAGCAGCATGAAATTGATGTGGTCGCTCCACACCATCCCCGCGGCCGTCTCACTGGTAAAGCCGGGATTGTTCTTGAACCCGAGCGCTTCATAGAACGCCATGGATGCCTTCACGTCGCTCACCGGCAGGCTCACGAAAATCTTCTTGCTCATCGATTGTACCTTTTGTTGTTGAGATGCCAGTCCAGGCTCCTGCTTTAAGACGGTTGACCGCCCGCCGATCCGACACCGCATCTCAACTTTTTTAAAGCGTAGGCGCAGCGGCATATCGGGCGACGAGGCGCAGGCCTGGGCACAGACCGCACCGCGACGGAGCAGGCCGCGCGCGGCCTCAAGACCAGGCGGAAATCCTGACCGGGCTAATCCTAGCGAGGGAGAGCGAGATGATCCGCAAACTCAAGGACGGAAAATACCAGCTTTATTCGCGCAAGAAGGATGAGAAGACCGGGAAGCGGCGGAACCTCGGCGCGACGCGGGAAGCGGCGGAGAAGCATGAGTGGGAGGTGCAGTATTTCAAGCGGCGGTGAGGGGGGTGATGTCTGCCTTTGACGGGTCGCGATGGCGATCCACCACAGGCTTGCGTGACCGGTTTAATTTTAATCCCGCTAGCTTTGCGCCTCATATGCGACGTTCCGGAACGACGGATCTTCCCGAAAGCCGTCGCCCCATTTACGTTGTTGTGGACAAGTCTTTCACGAAGATGTCTCATCCGGGGCGTCACCCGCTTTCATGAACTCGTCAAAGGCTGCAATTGCATTGTCATCCGGAATTTCGGAGCGGTCTACGAAAGCTCGAATCCCATCCGCAATCTGACGGCGGTTCAGCGTGCCGAGAATGACTTGACCGCTTTCGAGTTGGTAATCGAGCGAACCCGTCCACATGTTCACGCGGCCGTAGCCGGGCGAGAACGCAACGGATTTAGCTTTACCACTGACTTCATGTTTTGCCATCGACACCCGCAAAAACTCAATTTGCCCGAACAGAATATGAGTCAGGCGGAGATCTTCGCGTAGGCGGTCGACGACGGCGGGATTCTTCAACACCCTTTCAAGCTGATCGGCGCGAGATAGTTTGTTGGTGTGGATGAAGCCCTTTTCCAGTCGCAACGCGTCAATCCTAAGTTTCAGTCCCCCGTTGTCATGGAGCTTGATCGCTTCCTTCACCCGCGCACGCCATGTCCGAAGAAGTTCGTAAACGCTGAAAATCCACATCTGGGTTTGCGCGTTCAAAAACATCAGGCGACCGTAGTCCCGACCCTCGATATCCTCCTCTAGAACCTCTTGCTCTATTCCGGAAATAAACTGGTCGACCATCGCCAGGTTGTTTGCTTGCATGGTCAGGAACATGTCGTCGAAAAGCCCGAGGGAGCGTAACGCATGCCGAAAGGCGTTCCAATCTATGTCATCGAATGCTGGGTATTCCGGACTTTCGTTATATTCATTGTCGAAATCCTCGTCGTGTTCATTGGCCATCTTGCTTATCCTCTTTGCTTATCCTCTCAGCAAACGCTGCATGCGCAGTGAACCTTATGCGTGACGAACTTTAGAGTTTTCACCAGTAGCTACGGAAAAGGCCCCGGCGTAGCCGAGGCCTTTGAATTGGTGCGGGGGAGCGGGTCTACCCGCTCTTGCAGCATCTCTCAGCTAACCTTGGTTCCATCCGTGCTCAAATGCCGATTAGCGTGGCCGCTCACCCTTCCAGGCCCCGCAGTGCTGCGAGCGTCTCCAAACCAAACCTAACGGCTGCGTTCATCTTCATCTCCATCATCGGAACTGCGTTGAGAATAACCTCTATGCAGAGCCAGACGATGAACGACCACGCAACGACATCTGTGACAGATATTCCCAAGGTCACGCATGCTGAGACCTGAATTCGTCGTCGCCTATATAGGTTTGCCTTCAACTTGTCGCAAGGCTCGAGGCCAGGTCACGTCGGTTGCCGCCTCGGCGAAAAGGTACGTTATTGAAATCCGAACCTCGAAGGTTGCCAGTCCGCTCAGCAAGGCACCGCATTCCAGACGTTGAGTTTAACCGTGCAATTCCCAAAAGCAGATAGTCCGCTAGTATCCTGGCCTGCGTGACGGGCTGGGCCTATTGGATCTCTCGAGCTCACCATCGATCTGACCGGGCGACCAGCGAGATTGTAAGAAGCGCGAGAAGATTGTGTTAGGTGGGGGAAGCGTGGGGGAAGCAAAGCGCAAACAGAGCCGGTATCAGCGGCTTCTCATCGAGCATCCACTGTGCTGTTTTTGCGGAGGGTTGACACCAGCGACTACGATCGACCACGTGCCGCCGCAAGCATGTTTTCCCAAAGGCTTCTTTCCGGAAGGCTTCGAGTTCCCTGCCTGCGAAAGTTGCAATGGCTCCTCCAAGAAGGATGATCAGGTCTTCGGCTATTACATGCAACTCGGAGACCCGAACGTCGTCACGAAGGATCTTCAGTCGATTTGGAAGCTGCAGGACGGAATACGCAACAATTATAAAAGTGCTATGCCAGACCTAAGACTCAGCAACTCCGATAAAGCACAGGGGCTGAAGCAGATGGGCATCGAGCTACCAGAGGGCACGGACCTGTCTGAGCTGCCACTGGCCGTATTGTCGGATGAATTTATGGCTGCACAGGTGACGATTGGGCGGAAGCTCGCGTGCGCCGTCTATTATCGCGAAACGGGACGTACCCTGACAACGGAACACTTTATTTGGACGGCAACCATACATTCTCGGCATCCAGCCGCCAAAGTCTTCTCCGACTACGTGAATCGTGCCTTCCCCGACCAGGCAGTTGGCGGACGTGGCAACATAAAGGATTACGGTCGACGGTTTGGATACCGCTTCGGCTACAAGGACAAAGAAGACTTCATGGGTTGCGTCGCTCAGTTCGGCGTTGGCTTCATAACAACATGCCTCGCCGGAAAGCGGGGAGAGATGTCTAAAACGCTGCCTGAAGGGCAGGAGTATTCGATCTTTCTGCCATCGGCGGATGTTAAAAATGCCTAACCGCCGGCTCACAGCTGAGGAGCGAGAAAAGGCCAATGTAGTGCTCACTGAGGTTCGCTCAGCCTTGCGTGTGTTGGCCGGCGACGATCCCGAGCTGCTCTTCGCTTACCGCCGCAAGGTTGCAAAGGAACTTGTCTACGACGAGCGCAAGAAGCCAATGCAGCGTCGGGCGCTAAAGCGGAAGAAGTGGGCCTTGCAGGACCACAAGTGCGCGCATTGTCGTGAAGATTTGCCCCTTGCATATTCCGAACTGGACCGATTTAACGCTGCGGACGGCTACACCGCCGAGAACACCGAATTGATCCACGACCGTTGTCATCGTGAGCGGCAGGCAGCGAAAAGGTACGCTTAAATCGATAGAATTATCCCTTTCAGATACGTAGCATTTATTGATCAGGGTTAGAATCCCCTGTGCCTCCCTTTCGCCTCAGAATGTAATGGGCGGAAGAGTCCCGGTCTCTGTTGGATTTTGCCACCCTCATGACAATGCCGGCGACCACCAAACGGGTGAGGATTTTCTTCGCTGTTCCCCACTCGCGATGAATTATCCGCATGATGTCGGTCACATTGGCTTTCCCACGTTCAGCGAGGAAGTTGACGATCTGCTTTTCGTCCTCTCCAAGTATTTCGTAGAGGTCCTTTCCGATTAGCTTGAGCGCCTTGGCGTCTACGAATTCCTTCCGTGCATGGATGTCATTTCTGAGGGTCACATGCACTTGGGAATGACCGGTGTCTCGCTGAAGGAACTCGGGAGCTGGAAGGTTCGCGTTGATCATACCGTCACGCATACGGACCGTGCCCTCATTCGCTTCCTTAACATAGTCCATATAGAACAACGCGCCCATGAGGTACGGATTGCGGGGATTGTGACCGTGGTAGATCGTGTCAGCCGTTACAGGAGGCGGGAACCCGCCGGGGCTCTCAACAACCAAGTGATCGTCAAAAAGCTTCACAAAGATGTTCATATTTTTGAAGTTGTACGACCGATGAACGCAAGCGTTGACGATGGCCTCGAACCACACATCACGTGGGTATTCCGGTTTATTTTCAAATCGGCCATCTTTCCCGAGTCGCGTGAACGCGCGTATCTGACTTGCCATCACATATTCGGCTTCTTGCAGCATACGTGGGAGAGGGCCGTCCACCATTTCATCTCGGACTACGTTGTAGTCCTTGCCTGTCTTCTCCCGGTCACCATCGTACCGAAGGAATCGAATTTTTGCCCCCGGAACAACTGCTCGAGGATCATTCGCAAAAAGGACCGTGCACGCTAGGTTGGGAATGAATTTCCCGTTCTTGATTTCGCCAAGGTGATTCAGCTTGAGGATTTGCTCGCGCGTCTTCCCCTCTCTGAGGCGCCTCACGGCTATGTACTTTGCACAAAACTCATCGACAAGAAGCTCGTCAAAATCCTCGGGGTAGTTCAACGTCGATGGCTCTTTTTCGTATGCGATCTGCCCCTTGCTTATCCGAACTTCGCGCTTCTCTTCTTCGGATAGTTGGCGTTTTTTATCGCCAGTTCTCACAAACGCTTCGCCGCGGATGGTTTCGACAAGTCTGTCCTCGCGATAAAGGACTCGAAAGACGAGCAAATAGTCCGACGAGCCGTCAGCATGGGTGAGCGGTATCTTGCGGACATCGTAGTGTGCATCGGAGCAATGGTCGGCTCCCGCCGCCTCAAGCCTGGATATCTTTTCAGTACCCTGCCGTAGGCACCCTGTCAGACTGCCGTCCTTGTCGCGGCCTACAACAATTAGACCTCCGGACGGTTGAGTGTTTGCCCACATGGAGAAATAGTCGCCTAGGTCTCGCGGGTTGATACCTGCCGATTTCCATTCGACGCGGTTGTCTTCATTAGGAAAGTTCGTAAAGGCGACATCGCCTTCTTTGACAAGGCTGTTGAAAATATCATCAACAGTCCAAAGCTGCGGCAGCGTGGTGGGCGGCGGCGGCGGGACCTCGAGATTGAGCGAATATTGGCCATCCGCGTTGTCGCGGGGCCTCGAGTGTCCCCTCGAGTGTCTCGAAATCATAGCTATTTCAATGCCCTAAGCCCGAATGGGTTTTCCTCTAGCCTTAGGATAGACTGCTTGGCCTATCGGAGTCGAGCAATGGCAGATCTAAGCTTAAAGAAAGCTATGGAAACTGATCGATTAGAAGAATTCATCCTCCAGCAAGAAGCGGCTGGCTTCGGCCCAATTGAAGAGGCTGCCTTTCTAAAAGCAGGCTCCAAAGAACGCGACCACCTTAACTGACCGCCAAATTCAAGAGGGCAGGCTAGGCATGGTGATCTGCTTGCTCCGACGAGCCGATCGGTGAACTGTTGCGTTATCTGATCGTAGCGCACGTCCGCGTCGCAGCCGCTGTCGTCGAGACAGGCGGCTTTCGGCTGTATCAAGACATTCAGCGTGTTGCGGGTAGCGACCGTAACTGGCGTTTAGCCGACCTTCCAATTTCTCGAAGACTGCCAAGCGGCGCCCCCTCTCATTAACCATTCGTTAACCATTCCCTCGCTAGCGTTTACCTCTCAGTAAGGATTCGCCAGCCGTGACCTTTGCCGCTCCCCTCGAGGCCAAATCCATTCGCTTTCGTGCCCGTTCTTTCGTCGCTTTCACCTTGACCCCGGAAGCGCCCATGGCGGAGTGGCTGCAGGGGCTGGATCACTGGATCGGCAACTCGCCGGGCTATTTTGCCGGGCGGCCGGTGCTGCTCGATCTGAACGTGCTGAAGCCGCAGCCGAGCGAGATCGCGGCGCTGGTGGCGGAGCTGGGTACGCGCGGCATTCGCATCTATGCCATCGAATTGGAAGGGGCCGCACTCGGCCCCGAACTGCCGCCTTTGCTGGTCGGCGCCAAGGAGGCGACGACGGATGGGCTGCTGCCTGGCCGCAAGGGCGGGCAAGAGGGTTCCGGCAGGGAAGGCCAGGCCGAGGGCAGGGCGCCTGACCACCGCATGGAGGCGCGGGCGGATGCTGGCAGCGTTGCCAAGGGCAAGGCTGGCGCAAGCAAGACCGGGGAAAGCGAGCCGCAGGTTTCGCACTACGATTCGGGCACGCTGATGATCAAGGCGCCGATCCGCTCCGGCCAGGCGATCATGCATGCGCATGGCGATGTGATCGTGCTGGGCTCGGTCGCGTCCGGTTCGGAGATCGTCGCCGCCGGTTCGATCCATGTCTACGGCACGCTGCGCGGGCGCGCTTCGGCGGGTGCGCTGGGCAACACCGGCGCGCGCATCTTCTGCCGCCGCAACGAGGCCGAGCTTCTGTCGGTCGACGGCTGGTACATCACCGCCGAGGAGATGGAAGGGGTGTCGCGCGGCAAACCGGTGCAGGCCTTCCTCGACGGCGGGGGCCTGCGCGTCGAGACACTGAGCTGAAGCGACTGACTGAATTGAAGGCCGTCAGGGCGGCCGGGACAACAACTGATAACAACGACGGAGGCTTTTTTCATGGGCAAGGTAGTGGTGGTCACTTCGGGCAAGGGGGGCGTCGGCAAGACCACCTCGACGGCAGCACTCGGAGCCGCCGTGGCCAAGACCGGCAAGAAGGTGGCGCTGGTCGATTTCGACGTCGGCCTCAGGAATCTCGACCTCATCATGGGCGCGGAACGCCGCGTGGTGTTCGACCTCGTCAACGTCATCCAGGGCACGGCAAAGCTGTCGCAGGCGCTGATCCGCGACAAGCGCGTCGACACGCTGTTCCTGCTGCCCGCCTCGCAGACGCGCGACAAGGACGCGCTGACCGAGGAGGGCGTCGGCGAAGTCATCGACAAGCTGCGCTCGGTGTTCGACTATGTGTTCTGCGACAGCCCGGCCGGCATCGAGCGCGGCGCGCAGCTCGCCATGCGCTTTGCCGACGAGGCGGTCATCGTCACCAATCCGGAAGTGTCGTCGGTGCGCGATTCCGACCGCATCATCGGCCTGCTCGACGCCCGCACCATGCG
Source organism: Mesorhizobium sp. CNPSo 4671 (assembly GCF_057784245.1). Classification (NCBI taxonomy): domain Bacteria; kingdom Pseudomonadati; phylum Pseudomonadota; class Alphaproteobacteria; order Hyphomicrobiales; family Phyllobacteriaceae; genus Mesorhizobium; species Mesorhizobium sp. CNPSo 4671. Next base: position 661,897 of record NZ_JBWLUW010000002.1, read on the forward strand.
CGCCGAACAGGGCGAGCAGATCGCCAAGCATGTGCTGGTCACCCGCTACGACGCCGGGCGCGCCGCGCGCGGCGAAATGCTCAGCATCGACGACGTGCTGGAAATCCTGTCGGTGCCGCTGCTCGGCATCATCCCCGAGAGCCAGGATGTGTTGCGCGCTTCCAACCTCGGTTCGCCGGTGACGCTGTCTGAGCCGCTCAACACGGCGGCCAAGGCCTATATCGACGCCGCAAGGCGGCTGGAAGGCGAGGACCTGCCGGTCGTCGTTCCCTTCGAGCGCAAGGGCTTCCTCGACCGGCTGTTGGGAAGGAGGGCGGCATGAACGTGTTGTTCGACCTCTTCAAGCGGCGCTCCAGCGCGCCGGTGGCGCGCGAGCGGCTGCAAGTGCTGCTCGCCTATGAGCGCCGCAACCGCAGCCAGCCCGACCTCGTCTCCATCCTGCGCGAGGAGATCATGGCCGTCATCGCCAAGCATGTGCAGATCGACCAGGATTATTTGCAGGTCTCGATGGACCGCGGCGAGACGATGTCGACCCTGGAGATCGATATCCAGATCCCCAACAAGAGCGCCGTGCCGATGGCGATCGCGGGGTGATCTTTATCCTCCCCCTTGTGGGGAGGGTCGATCCGCAAAGCGGATCGGGGTGGGGCAGCGCGACGCAGCAGGCCTATACTCCGAAGACTGGCGCCAGGCGCCCCCCTCTGTCCAGCCGGACATCTCCCCCTCAAGGGGGGAGATTGGCAGTTTCCGCGACAGCTCACTCCTTGCGAAATTGGTGGTTGGCGAAAGCCGACCGACATCTGATCTCCCCCCTTGAGGGGGAGATGCCCGGCAGGGCAGAGGGGGTGCTGTCCCGCCGACGTTGCCAGTCTCCCACCCCCTCACGCCACCGTTTGCGCGAGAGAACGAAAGGAGCAAGAGGAGGCCGGCGCCGCATCTGGAGAGTAAGCGATGGGCACCGGCCCGGGCGGATCGACAGGTCCGCCGCGAAGGAACGGTAGCGAGTCCGCGCACCGCATGGCATTGGTGCGATCGCGCAGGGTGCCAGCGGCAAGTCATCAGCCATTGATTCGAACGGCCGAGGCCGCACCGGGGATCGCTGCCCGAACCCATGGTCAGTCCAGCGGTTCATGCTGGTAGAGCTCGTCCATGCTGAGCGATGCCAGGGCGCCGAAAGGGGCCTGTTTCTTCACCCGGCCGCCGCTCAGGATCACCACGTCGTCGCAGAACGAGATGGTGCTGTGATGATGGCTGATGACGATGGTCGTGCGCCGTCCCGCCCTCGACTTCAGGGTCTCGACGATGGCCGCTTCCGATAGCCCGTCCACCGCATTGGTGGCTTCGTCGAGGATGAGCAGATCGGGATCGCGCACCAGGGCCCTGGCCAGCGCGATCCGCTGCCTCTGTCCAGCTGAGAGATTGACCCCCCTGTAGCCGACGAGCGTCTCGTAGCCCTGGGGCAGCCGCTCGATGAATTCATGCGCCTCGGCCAGTCTCGCGGCGCGCTCGGCGTCGCCGATCGTCGCCGCATCCTGCCCGTAGCTTATGTTGTCGAAAATGGTGCCATCGACCAGTTCCAGCTCCTGGCTGGCCAGCGCGATGTGGCGCCGCCACTGGCTGGGGTCGATCCGGTCCAGCGGCGATCCATCGACGAGGATCCTGCCGCTGTCCGGTTCCACGAAGCGGCACAGAAGATTGACGATCGTCGTCTTGCCGGCGCCCGAGCGGCCGATCAGCGCCGTCGAGCGACCACTGTTGATTGCGAACGTCGCCGCATGCAGCACCACTTCACGCCGGTCCGTGCCGGAATAGGTGAACGTCACCTCATCGAACTTGATGCCCTGGCGCAAACTGTGGAACGGCCCGTCGCCTTGCGGCGGCCTGGGCTTGCCTGCCGGGTCCAGCATCCATGTCACCTCTTCCAGCGATCCGCTGAGGCCTTGCAACTGGCTCCATGACCCCTGCAGGGCCCGCATATGCGGCTGCAGCCTGTAGAGCAGGATGACGAAGGCGATGATCAGCGGGAAACTCACCTGCGCCAGCCAGGCGCCAATCACCACCGCCAGGAACAGCATGGCGTGGAGAACCTCGGTCAGCGGCGGCAACGCGCCCTGGCGGACCTGCAGAACGAAGGAGGCGCGGCGCACCGCGTCGGAGGCGGTGTCGAAGATCGCCTTTTCCCGGGCCTCCTGGCCGAAGATGCGGATCAGGCGTCCGGCATGCACCAGATGCAGCATCTGCGAGGCGAGATGGCTGTTGCGCGAAGCGACGCTGCGGCTGGGGCCTTTCAGATTGGCCGAGAGGATGGCGTGCGCGATCTGGACGAGCGCCAGTCCGAGCGTGACCAGCAGCGTCATCCACCACGACAGCAGCAGCAGAAAGGCCAGGAGAATGATGGCGGCCGATGCGCTGACGATCGCCGACAGCATGATCTGGATGGCATCGGACGCCCGCCAGGATTCGTTGGAGATGATGTTGAGCAGCCGCCCGGGGCTCTGCCGCAGGAAGAACGGGTAGCCGACCCGCAGGAGCTGCTCCGACAGTGCGCTGCGGATCGAATGGCTGGCCTTGCCGGAGATGAAGGTCGTCAGCAGCGTGTTGGCGAAGGCAAAGACGTTCTTCAGGACGATCGAGCCGAGGATGGCGGCCGAGATGACGACAAGCCGGTCGCGCTCGCTGAAGCCCGATCCGACCTGCTGGAGAACAGCGGAGAACCCGGCCATTCCCGGCGCGTCGCCGTGCCCCATGATGATGCCCAGCAGGGGGATGATCAGGCCGATGCCGAACCCTTCGAGGGCGGCGCTGACCAGGCCGAGCACCACCACGGCCGGAACCAGGCGCAGTTGCCGCTTTCCGAAAGCGCGGAACAGCATCGGCAGGCCAGGCGGGAGCAATGGCATCAGAACGGTGCCTCGGCATTGGCTTGTTGATCCTGCCGCACCGGCTCGGCCTGCGGCCGTCCCGCCAGCAGTAGAGCCGCGTATCTGGCCGCGCCGAGAACATTCATGCCGACGATCGGCCAGTGCGACAGATCGAGTTCAGGGTCGAAGGCGGGCCCGCCCGCCAATTCCCGGAAAGCCCCCCTTACGGCCCAGTAGAAATGGCGAAGCAGCCAGGGCGCATGGCGGATATGTTTCAGGCAGAGCCCGCCATTGCCCAGGCTGTAGTCGCGGTGGAGCTTTTCGATGGCTTTGCGATCCCGCCGGCCGTGATGATGGAATATCGTCATATCAGGCACATATTCGACCGCGATGCCGAGCAGCACCGCCCGAACGAGGTAATCGGTATCCTCCGCCGACCGCAATGGCCCGCCCGCGCCGAAGCGTTCGTCGAAATAGCCGATGCGGGCCGCGACATCGCGGTGCATCGTCATGTTGCAGCCCAGCACGAAGCCGCCGGGATGAATATCCGGCGTCAACCGCTCGCGCACCCGCGATCGCTTGATCGTGAAAGGCAAGTCCCTGGGATCGCCAAGCTCGACACGGCCTCCCCGGATGAGCCACTGTTCCCCGGAAGAATAATGTCGCTCCAGGTCGCGCAGATAGTCGCGATGCACCGCGCAATCATCATCGACGAAGACCAGCACGCGCCCCCGCGCCCGCCGCAACCCGGCGTTACGGGCCGCCGCCAACCCGCGGTGCGGCTCGCAAACGGGCGTGAATGGAATGTCCGACAGTGCGGCGATGCTGGCCAGGCGTTCCGCCGTGCGGTCGCTCGAGCCATTGTCGACGACCACGAGCTCGGCCGCGAAGTCGGCATGGGCTCGGCACGCGGCCTGCACCGACTGGATGCAGGCCTCGAGCACGGCGACGCGGTTGCGCGTGCAGATGATGAAGCTGACTTCCGGGCCTGACCGCTCCGCTCGCAGGCCGGCCGGGGCGCCGCCAAGCGCCGTCGAACGATCGCGCTGCAGAGGTTGATGGGCTTTGACGGTCATGCCTCTAGACCACCTGATGAGATGCCAGGACCGCCGCGGCGGGCGCGGATTTGAAGAAGTATTCCACGGCGTCCGCCTGCTTGCCGGCCGACAGCGAGGCGCGGCTGAGCCAGGGCGCCCAGGCGCCCGGCCGCAGCGCATATTTCTCGCGCCGCCGGATGGCGTTCCACTTCGCGGTCCGCGTCAGCAGTTCATGCGTCAATGGGGGCTGCTTTTCGTCGGCGACGAGCTGGTAAAGGAAATAGAACAGGTTGAGCGCGCCGGCCGCGAAGCTCGGCCGCGTCTCGTCCGGCAGTGAGCAGATCCGCTCCTCCAGCGCGAGAATGAAGTCGGCCGCGCGGGTGACCGTGTCGTGGCTGACCGCTTCGCCGATGTCGCGCAGGTCCCGCGTGGCGTCCGCCAGGCCCTCGCGCTCGAGGTTTTCGGCCACGATGCGCAAATGCGTCCTGCGCATCTCCTTGCTGTGCCGGTTGGTCACGCTTGCCTGGTGGACGCGGTAGACAAGCAGATTTTCGGCCATCATGGCTGCCGGGTAGCGAGCGGCCAGCCGCCTGAAGAGATCGAAATCCTCGGCGTGCCTGTAGGTCGGGTCGTAGTTGAGGGCGGCGTCTTCGATGACCTTCCTGTTGTAGACGACCGTCGGGTGCATGAAGATCGTGAAGAACATCGCCAGTATGGGCATGCGGCCGAACTGGAACACCGGATCGGGCTTGCCCCTGGCGATGCGGCCGCGGATCAACATGTCGACGCCGGCGCCGCAAAAGCCGAGCCCGGGCCGCTGCTCAAACAGCGCCACCTGGCGCGACAGGCGCCAGGGATAGGCGATGTCGTCGGCATCCATCCGCGCGACCAGTTCGCCGCGGGTGACCGCCAGCCCCTCGTTGAGCGTCGCGACGAGGCCACGATTTTCGCGCGAGATGATCGAGACGCGGCTGTCGGCCTGCCGGTATCGCTCGAGAATCTCGAGCGAATTGTCGCTCGACCCGTCATCGATCGCGATGACCTCCAGGCGGCGGTAATCCTGGCGCAGGATGCTTTCCAGTGCCGCGGCGAGGTAGGGGCCGGCATTGTAGACCGGCAGCAGGACGGAGACGAGCGGCGCGGCGGTCATCGTCTTGCATCCGTTCGCGGGAGGTCGAGGGAAGGCGTGCGGCCATCGGGCGATCCCACCGGCCGCGCAAACCAGCCGGCATGACCGGCCTGGGCTCGCCGGACATACGGGAAGTGGCGCTTGAGGCTGTTGAGCGGCCTTTCGAAAGCCATCCAGGAAATCGAAGCCACGACAATCGTGGCGGTGCTTGCAACCAGGAACCGTCCTGGTCCTTGCTGCGAAACATTGAGCGGAATCCAAGGCTGCGACTTGACGGCGAGCGACAGCAATATCGGATGATAGAGATAAACGCCGTAGCTGATACGGCCGAGACCAAGCAGCGGCGGCAGCTCCGTGAGCCTGCCAAGGGTGCCGCCAAGGCCGCGCGAACAGGCGGCGACGATGACCATCAGCGGCACCAGGGGCAGGACTTGCCGCACCAGCCAATGGGCCCATTCCAGCATCGGATCGGCAGGCGCCGGGACAAACCATTCGATGACAAGGAATGCGGCCGCGAAGGCAGGCCAGCCTAGCCGCATCCATTGCGGCAGGGCCGCACCTCTGGACCGCCAGCAGGCAAGCAGCGCGCCTGACGCCAGCGCATCCATGGATGCCGGCGGCAGCAGGTCGCGTGCCAGCGCAGGGGTGGCGGTGACCGGCCAGTAGAAGCGATAGGCCAGCGACAGCGCGATGACGCCGATGCAGATCGCCTCAAAGCGCCGCAGTGGGGCGAGCAGGACGACCAGCGGCCAGGCCAGATAGAACTGTTCCTCGATGCTCAGGCTCCAGAAATGGCACAGCAGCCAGGGCGTCCAGTCATTGCGCAGCGCATACCAGAAATTCGACAGATAGAGCGCATGCCAGATCAACGATCCCCTGGAGTTCTCCAGATCGAACAGCCAGACGAAACCCAGCACGGCAAAATAGGGAGGGAATATGCGCAGCGCCCGCCTGATGTAGAAGGACCGCAGCGCGGGGCCGGTTTCAAACGCGGCGGCCGCGCGCGCTTCCAGCAGCAGGCGGGTGATCAGGAAGCCGCTCAGCACGAAGAACAGCCGCACACCGATATGGCCCCAGAAGGAAGATCCTCCCGCCGCGAAGAAATGGGAGTACAGCACCATCGTCACGGCGATGGCCCTCAGTGCATCCAGTTGGATGTCGCGGGCGTTTGCCATCAGCTTGCGCCCATGTGATGTCCGTGCCGCCTGGCCCTCGACCCGGCACTGTCAAACCCGAGCCTTGCGAGTCCATCCGAGCCAGGAACGAACTCGACGGATGGACAGCTCAAGTTCGTCAAGCTGGCGGAATCCTCCACGGCGTATATCCAGTCGCAAACGAGTCCCCCAATTGATGGTTCGGTCACGGCATTGTGCGGTGCAACACAAAAAATCTAGCAGGCTGAAATACTTATGTGAGCAAGGCAAGAAATTGGCAAAAAACCGCCATTTTTCCCGCTTTCTTGCGATTTTTAATAGCACTTCAACCCTGTGGTTCGAGTTGTGTCGATCTACCCGCTTTGGTTGATCGGAAGCACTTCTGCCTTGGGAGACAGGACGTGCTCGAATCCTTGTAAAAAAATCTCGAAATTTGAGAAATCTACATTTTATCTATTTGAGTTCATACCGATCTACCCACGAATGAATTGGAATCATTGACTTTTCGCGGTGCAGCATAGTTGCCCTTTTCGTCGGCTGGCAAAACGGCTTGCTTACGCCTCACACAGCCTTGAACACCACCGTCTGCGCCAGCCCACCCCCCTTGCGGTTCTCCAGCGTCACGGTCCCGCCGTAGCGCTCGATAATCTCCTTGGCGATGGCGAGGCCGAGTCCCGCGCCCGGGATGAATTGCTGGCGGCCGGGGTCGACGCGGAAGAAGGGCTCGAAGGCCTTTTTGATGAGGTCGGGCGGGATGCCCGGGCCGTTGTCGGAAATGGTCAGCACGGCGCGCCTGTCGGTGGCCGCAAGGACGATGGTGCAGGCCTTGCCATGTGTGGCGGCGTTGACGATCAGATTGCGCAGGGCACGGCGCAGGCCGAGCGCGCCGGCGCGCACCGAGACCTTGTCGAGATGGCCGATCGAGACGGCATGGCCGAGCGAGACCATCTCAGCCTCGATGTCGCGCACCATCTTTTCCAGGTCCACCGGCTCGACGGCGTCCTGGTTGACCTCCTCGCGCACCAGGCGGATGGCGCTGTCGGCGATGCGGTCGAGTTCGTCGAGATCGTGCAGCCATTTGTCGCGCTCCTCGTCGAGGAATTCGGCGCGCAGCCGCATGCGCGTCATCGGCGTGCGCAGGTCATGGCCGGCGGCGGCGACCAGGCGCATGCGGCTTTCCATGGCTGTGCGCAGCCGCGAGGAGAGCTGGTTAAGCGCATGCGCGGTGGCCTTGACCTCGGCCGAACCCACTTCCGGCACCGCCGCCAGCACGCCGTCCGAGCCGATCTTGGAGACGGCGGCCTCCAGCATTTCCAGCGGCCGGATCAGCACCGAGGTGAAATAGACCGAGACGGCGGTGGCGCCGGCCACGATCAGCGAGATCCAGCCGGCGAGGATCAGCCATTCGCGCCCGGGCGGCTTGAGGTGCGGCACCTCTGCGATCGCCCAGCGCCTGTCGGGCATTTGCACCGAGGCGATCTGGCCGGCTTCGTCGGGCTTCTCGCTGATGATCGCCAGGAGGTCGAGGCCGCGGCGGTGCAGGATGTCGTTGAGCATTTCCGTTTCCGCGCGGGCGACCTTGCCGGCGGCCGGATGGTCTGAGAATTGCACCCGCAGTACATCCGGTATCGGCCCCGGCAGCAGCCGCACCACGAGCTCCATCTGCTGGGCAATCCAGGGCACGGTCAGCTCCGGCGGCGGCCCGCCGCCGCGCACGCTGATGACGGCGGCCGTCGCCAGACCGACGACGCCGACGATCGAAAGGACCAGCAGCAGGATGAGGCGGCGGCGCAGCGAGCTCACGCCTGCGCCTCCACCGCCTCGACGCGCGCGGTGAGCTGGTAGCCGCCATTGCGCACGGTCTTGAACAGCGGCCCGTCGCCGGTGTCGGCGAATTTGCGGCGCAGCCGGCTCATCAGTACATCGACCGAGCGTTCGAGCGGGTCGCGTTCGCGGCCTTGGGTAAGATCAAGCAGTTGGTCGCGCGACAACAAGCGGCCGGGGCGGTCGAGGAACACCTGCAACAGGTCGAACTCGGCGCCGGTGAGGTCGACGAGCTCGCCCCGCCCGTCCGTCACCTTGCGGGTGTGGGGTTCCAGCCGGTAGCTGGCAAAGCGGTAGATGCGGACGCGGGGGGCAGGCGCCTCCTCGGGTGTGGCGCGCCGCAGCACGGCGCGGATGCGGGCGGTGAGTTCGCGCGGGTTGAAGGGCTTGCCGAGATAGTCGTCGGCACCGAGTTCCAGGCCGATGATGCGGTCGACGTCCTCCTTCAGCGCCGTCAGCAGGATGACGGGGACATGCGGCTTGCGGTCGCGCAAGCCGCGGCAGATGTCGAGCCCCGAACCGTCCGGCAGCATGACGTCGAGCACGACAAGGTCGAACTGGCCGACGCCAAGCTTCTGCTCGCATTCGCGCCGGTCGGCCGCCACCGAGACGCGAAAACCCTGGCCGTCAAGATAGCGGCCGAGCAGCGTGCGGATCTCGCGGTCGTCGTCCACGACGAGGATATGGGGTTGTGATTGCATGATCATGCCCTTGCTTGCCCTGATTATAGGGAGCGCGCGCGCCAGCGGCATGGAAAATTGCAACGCAATGTTTCTGGCCGGGGGCGGGAAACATTCGGAAACAAATTGCCGCTTTGCGGAAACCTTCGGCAACATGCCGACGCGAAGCGGACAAACAGGCTTCCTATCCTCAGGGCTGTCCGATGCATGAGAGAAAGGAACACAATCATGCGAAGCAGACTTCTTGCGCTCGGCCTGTTTTCCGTCGCCGCAATCCATCCCGTGCTGGCGGCACAGCCCGATGCCGGCGCCGGCGAGCCGCCGGTCATCGCTCAGGATGGACCGGACCATGGCCCCATGCCCTGGTTCGGCCAGAATGGCCCGCAAGGGCCGATGCGGCACGGTCCGCAGGGTTTTGGCCCGCAGGGTCCGGAAGGCTTTGGCCCGCACCGCATGGGACCACCGCCTGAATTCATGCTGGCCGCCCGGCTGGCGGCGCTGGAGACGCGCGTCGGCATCCGCAGCGAACAGCTCGACGCCTGGCGCGACTACACCAGCGCGCTGCAGGCGGTGCTTGCACCGCCGAGCCATGATCGTGGTCCCGGTGGCACTGGTGGCCCCGGCCCTGGTGAGCCCGAGGCCAAGGGCCCCGATGCGGCACCGGGCGGCAAACCCGATCCCTTCGCCTTCCAGGAAAGGCTGGCCGACGACGTCACGGCTCGCGCGGCTTCGGCCGCCAAGCTGAAGGACGCGATCGCCGAATTGCGCACAAAGCTCACGCCCGAACAGCTCGAAATCCTGGCTTCGGCGGAACGCCCCCACGGACCACCCCCCGGTCCCTGGGGCGGCCCGCCGGAAGATGCAGCCGGACCTGGAGGCCCGCCCGATCAGGGCGGACAGCTTCCGCCACCCCAGCCCGGGAATGGCTGACAACTCCGACCGGTTGCGCCGGCCGGCCCGATGTCCAACCCGTTCGCGGGCCGGCCGGTCTCGTGGGATGGTGGCATGCTCCGCCATCCCACCGTTCAAATTCACGCCCATCATTCAATTCAATGGAAGCACGGCAATGTGGGAAGCCATGATGATGCTGCGGCTGATCGCATCGATGAGCCCGAGGCTCTCGGTCAGTCAGCGCGCCAGCCATGCCGCCACGCCGGCGGCGCTGCCGACCGACACGCTGAAGGGCGCGGTGCGCCTGAGCTTCGCCGCCTGGCGCCTGTCGCTGCCGGTTTCGCAGCGGCCCAACAGCCACGGACATCATGACCGCAAGATCGCGTAAGACCTATCTTGTCCTGGCCGGCGTGCTAATCGTCCTGGGGGCGATGGCGGCGCTGAGAGCCTATGGACGCGCGACCGTTGAATCGGCCACGCAAGCTATCGCGGCGCCGCAGGCCAGCCTGACGGTCGCGGTCGAAAAGGTGCGCTCGCAGGCGGTTGCCTCGTCGATCAGCGCCACCGGTACCGTCTCCGCCTGGCAGGAAGCAACCATCGGTGCCGAGACCTCCAGCCTCAAACTGATCGAAGTGCTTGTCTCAGAAGGCGATCATATAAGGGCCGGCGATGTCGTCGCGAGGCTCGACGCCTCGGTGCTCAAGGCACAGCTGGCGGAGCAGAAGGCTGCTGTCGATCAGGCCCAGGCGACGCTGGACACGGCGATTTCCGCCGCCGGCCGCGCCGACAGGCTGCTGGCCAGCAAGGCGATCAGCACCGAGACGGCTGAGGACAAGGCGACCGCCGTCAAGACCGGCCGGGCCGCGCTCGAGCAGGCCAAGGCGGCCGCCGACAGGCTGCGCGCCCAACTCGACCAGGCGACCGTCCGCGCGCCCTTCGACGGCATCGTCTCCAGCCGGCCGGCGGTTGCCGGTTCGATCGTCCAGGCCGGCACCGAACTGATGAAGATCATCCGCGACGGCCGGCTGGAAGTCGGCGTGCTCGTTCCGGAAAAGGATCTTCCCATGGTCTCGGTCGGGCAGGCGGCCAATGTCGTCGACGCTTCGGGCCGGGCCTTTGCCGGGCAGGTGTCCTCGATCGCCGAGACGGTCAGTTCGACGACGCGGCTCGCCACCGCCTATGTCGCGCTTGGCGAAGGTTCGGGCCTGAAGCCCGGCATGTTCGCCCGGGTGTCGATCGCGGGCGCCGCCTCGCAAAGGCTCAGTGTCGCCGAGGCCGCCCTGGTCTGGCAGGACGGAAAACCTGTTGTCTTCGTCGTCGACGCCGCCGGCAAGGCCGCCGCGCGTGCCGTCACCACCGGCGCGCACCAAAACGGCCGGGTCGCAATCGAAAGTGGACTGTCGGAGGGCGAGAGCGTCGTCGTCGCCGGCGCCGGGTTCCTCAGCGACGGCAACCTGGTGCGTATCGCCAAGGCGCAGCCCGCCGGCAAGGTGACGGAGGCGGCGCGATGAACGCCATTTCCTCCTGGTCGATCCGCAATCCGGTGCCGACCATCGTGCTGTTCCTGTCGCTGACCATTGCCGGCCTTTACGGCTTCATGCAGCTGCGCACCAACAACATGCCCGACATCGACCTGCCGACGGTCACCGTCACGGTCTCGCAGCCGGGCGCGGCGCCGAGCGAAATGGAAGTGCAGGTGGCCCGGGTGATCGAGAACGCGGTGGCGACGCTGGAAGGCGTCGACGACGTCTCGACCTCGATCGGCGAGGGTTCGTCCGTCACCACGGTCGAGTTCACATTGGGCATCGATCCCGAGACCGCCGCCAATGACGTCCGCAACGCCGTGTCCGAGGTGCAGTCGAGCCTGCCGGCCGCCGCGCAGTCGCCTGTCGTGGCCAAGATAAGCGCGACCGGCAATTCGGTGCTGACCTATGTCGTCGAGGCGCCCTCGATGTCGCCGGACGCGCTGAGCTGGTACGTCGACAATGATGTCGCCAAGGCGCTGCTCGGCGTCGACGGCGTCTCCAAGATCACCCGCTCGGGCGGCGTCGACCGGGTCATCCGCGTCGAGCTCGATCCGGACCGCCTGGCCGCGCTCGGCATCAGCGCCGGCGATGTCAGCCAGACGCTCGCCTCCAACAATGTCAACCAGCCGGGCGGCCGCACCAGCGTCGGCGGCCAGGAGCAGTCGGTGCGCACGCTGGCCAGTGCCGGAACCGTCGAGGCGCTGGCCGATACGCGCATCGCGGTCAATGGCGCTGGTGGCGTCAAGCTCTCGGATCTCGGCACCGTGGTCGACAGCTGGGAAAAGCCGCGCCAGGCCGCCTATCTCAACGGCAGGCAGGTCGTGGCCTTCAACGTCTACAGGTCGGTCGGGTCGAGCGAGATCGACGTGGTCAGGGCCGCGCGAAAGGCCGTGGCGGAAATAGGGGCGAAGACCGATACCGCGAAATTCACCGAGGTCACCTCGTCCTCCGGCTTCGTGCAGGAAAGCTATGACGCCGCATTCGAGGCGCTGTGGCTCGGCGCGTTGCTCGCCATCGGCGTCGTCTGGCTGTTCCTGCGCGACATCAGGGCGACGCTGGTTTCCGCTGTGGCCATGCCGCTGTCCTTGATCCCGACCTTCGCCGTCATGGCGGCGTTCGACATTTCGCTCAACAACATCACTTTGCTCGCTTTGTCGCTGGTGGTCGGCATCCTCGTCGACGACGCCATCGTCGAGATCGAGAACATCGTGCGCCATATGCGCCAGACCGGCGCCAGCGCCTACCAGGCGGCGATCGAGGCCGCCGACGAGATCGGGCTTGCCGTGGTGGCGACCACGGCGACCATCGTGGCGGTGTTCCTGCCGGTCGCCTTCATGCCCGGCATTCCGGGAAAATTCTTCTTCTCCTTTGCCGTCGCGGTGTGCGTGTCGGTGCTGTTCTCGCTGCTTGTCGCGCGCATGCTCACCCCGCTGATGGGCGCCTATCTGGTGCGCGCCGGTGGCCACAGCGAGGACGATCTGCCGGGCTGGGTGCCGACTTACCTCTGGCTGCTGCGCAAGGCGCTCGACCATCGCTGGATCACGCTTGTCGCCGGCATTGCCTTCTTTGCCGGTTCGCTCGCGCTGGCGACGAAACTGCCGACCGAATTCATGGCGGCGACCGATCGCGGCCGCTCGATGATCTCGGTCGAGTTGCAGCCGGGCTCGACCATCGAACAGACGACCGCCGTCGTCCAGGACATCACCAGGCGCCTGAAGGTCGAGCCGGCCGTCGACAGCATCTTCGCCACCATCGGTACGGCGGCCTCATCCGGCGGCGGGCCGAACCGTGGCTCGACCTCGGCGGAGGTGCGCAGCGCCAATGTCACCGTCAATCTGAAACCGCGCGGCGAGCGCGATGTCAGCCAGCAGCAGTTCGAGGCCGAGGCCTCACCGAAGCTCAACGACATTCCCGGCGCGCGCATCCAGTTCGGCGCCGACGGCTTTGCCGGCGCCAAGGTGGCGATCACGCTGGTCGGCGACGATGGCGAGGCGCTGCAGAAGGCCAGCGACGCGCTGATCGACGGCATGAAGTCGGTGCCCGGCCTGATCAATCCGAAGTCGACCGCGGCGACGACCAAGCCGGAGCTGATCGTGCGCCCCGACAGCGCGAGAGCGGCCGAACTGGGCGTCACGCCGACCGAGATCGCGGCGACGGTGAAGATCGCCACCATCGGCGACACCGACACCAGCCTGGCCAAGTTCAATCTCGGCGACCGCCAGGTTGCGATCGTCGTGACCTTGCCCGACGGCGCCATCGACGATCCGGCGAAACTGGCCGTGCTGCCGCTGATCGGCAGCAAGGGCACGGTGCCGCTCGGCGCGGTCGCCGATATCGGCTTCAATGCCGGGCCGAACAGCATCACAAGGGTGGGGCGCAGCCGCAGCGCCACGGTCGAGGCGGATCTATCCGGCCTGACGCTCGGCCAGGCGACCGAGGCCATCCATGCCTTGCCGGCGATGCGTAATCTGCCGGCCGGCGTGCAGGAACTGGCGCGCGGCGACGCCCAGCGCATGCAGGAGCTGTTTTCCGGTTTCGCCACCGCGATCGCCGCCGGCATCCTGCTGATGTACCTGACGCTGGTGCTGCTTTTCCGCGGCTTCGTGCAGCCGGTGACCATCCTAGTCGCGCTGCCGCTGTCGATCGGCGGCGCGCTCGGCTTCATGCTGGTTGCCGGCAAGGCGCTTGGCATATCGCCGCTGATCGGCATACTGATGCTGATGGGCATTGCGGCCAAGAACTCGATCCTGCTTGTCGAGTACGCCTTGGTCGCCGAGAAGGAGCGTGGCATGAGCCGCTTCGACGCACTGCTCGACGCAGCCCGCAAGCGGGCACGGCCCATCGTCATGACATCGATCGCCATGGGCGCCGGCATGCTGCCGATCGCGCTCGGCATCGGCGCCGACGCCGAGACGCGGGCGCCGATGGCGATTGCCGTGATCGGCGGGCTCATCTCCTCGACCGTGCTCAGCCTCGTCTATGTTCCCGTCGTCTACACCTTCATGGACGACATCCAGCGCTTCCTCGGCCGGTATTTGAGCCGGCTTCTGGTGGAGCGCTCCGATCCCGACAGCCAGACGGCGACCGCAACCCCAGCGAAAGATCATCCAGGCCATGTCCATCCAGTCTAGCCCGTCTTCCCTGCCGGCCCGCCGGTTCGCGGCGATACTCGTCACCACGGTTCTTCTGGCGGCCTGTTCGCAGGAGGGGAGCAAAGCTCCCGCCGGCATGGGCGGCGTCGGCAAGCCGGAAGTCGGCGTCGTCACGTTGCATCCGCAATCGGTGGCGATCACGGCCGAACTGCCGGGACGCACGTCAGCCTCGCTCACCGCCGATGTGCGCCCGCAGGTCAACGGCATCATCCAGGCACGGTTGTTCAAGGAGGGCAGCGAGGTGGTGGTCGGGCAGCCGCTCTACCTCATCGATCCGGCGAGCTACCAGGCAGCCTACGACAGCGCGCAAGCAGCCCAGCAGAAGGCCGAAGCAGCGGTGCCGACGGCGCAGGCCAAGTTCGACCGCTATGCCGGCTTGTTGAAGCAGAACGTTGTTTCCAAACAGGATTATGACGATGCTGCGGCAACGCTGGCCCAGGCCAATGCCGATGTGGCGTCGGCGAAGGCCAGTGTCGAAACCGCGCGCATCAATCTCGACTACACCAAGATCACCGCGCCGATCGCCGGCCGCATCGACAAGTCGTCGCTGACGCCGGGCGCCCTGGTCACCGCCAATCAGGATACCTTGCTCACCACCATCCGTTCGCTCGATCCGATCAATGTCGACGTCACGCAGTCGAGCACCAATCTGCTCAATCTGCGTCAGGCCATCAATGAGGGCCGGCTGAAGTTCAGCGGCCCCAATGTCAGCGTCAAGCTGAAGCTCGAGAACGGCACCATCTACAACCAGACCGGCAAGCTGGAATTCGCCGGCGCCAATGTCGACCAGACGACCGGCACTTTCGCGCTGCGGGCCGAGTTCCCCAATCCCGATCGTCTGCTTCTGCCGGGCATGTATGTGCGGGCGCTGGTCGAGGAGGGCGTCGCCCAGAACAGTTTCCTGGTGCCGCAGCGCGGCGTGACCCGCAACACCAAGGGCGAGGCGACCGCCATGGTCATCAATGCGCAGGGCAAGGTCGAGACGCGTGTGCTGGCCGTCCGCAACAGCGTCGGCAACAACTGGCTGGTGGATTCGGGCGTCGGCGACGGCGACCGCGTCATCGTCGAGGGCCTGCAGCTGGTGCGTCCCGGCGGCGACGCGACGGGTGTCGAAGTGACGATCGACGAGACCACCGGCGAGGTCAAGGACCGGGCACAGACCTCTTCGGCCGCACCTTCCACGTCCAAGATGGCCGATAGCAGCCAGTCGACCGGGAACTGAGGCGATGTCAGCATTCTTCATCAACCGGCCGATCTTCGCCTGGGTGATCGCCATCGTGATCATGCTGGGCGGCCTGCTCGCGCTCACCACGCTGCCGATCTCGCAATATCCGCAGATCGCGCCGACCACGGTCAACATCAGCGCCTCCTATCCCGGCGCCGACGCGCAGACGGTCGAAAATTCGGTGACCAAGGTCATCGAGCAAGGCATGACCGGCATCGACAATCTCGACTATATGACGGCGACCTCGACCTCGACCGGTGCGGCCACGATCACGCTGACCTTCACCAGTGCGGCCGATCCCGACACCGCCCAGGTGCAGACGCAGAACAAGCTGCAGCTGGTGCAGTCGCAGCTGCCGCAGGTGGTGCAGAGCAACGGCATCACCGTCTCCAAATCCTCGACCGGCTTCCTGATGGTCATCGGCTTCGTCTCCAGCGACGGCAAGATGAACTCGACCGATCTTGCCGACTATGTCGATTCGACCATCAACGACACGCTGAAGCGCGTCGAAGGCGTCGGCTCGACGCAATTGTTCGGCTCCAGCTATGCCATGCGCATCTGGCTCGATCCCGACAAGCTCGCCAAATATACGCTGATGCCAAGCGATGTGGCTTCGGCGATCGAGGCGCAGAACACGCAGGTCTCGGCCGGCCAGCTCGGCGGCATGCCGCAACGCAAGGGCCAGCAGCTCAACGCCACGGTGACGGCCAAGAGCCGGCTGCAGACCGCCGAACAGTTCCGCAACATTATCCTGAAGAGCCAGACGGATGGCTCGCTGGTGCGCCTCAACGATGTCGCCACCGTCGAGCTCGGCGCTGAAAGCTATACGACGGCTGCCAGATATAACGGCCAGCCGGCGGCCGGCGTCGCCGTCAACCTGGCAACCGGCGCCAACGCCATCAGCACGGCGGAAGCGGTGCGCTCGACGATCAATCGGCTGAGCTCGACCTTCCCGCAAGGGGTCGAGGTCGTCTACCCCTATGACACCTCGCCCTTCGTGCGGCTGTCGATCGAGGAGGTGGTCAAGACGCTGGCCGAGGCGATCGTGCTGGTGTTCCTGGTGATGTTCATCTTCCTGCAGAATCTGCGGGCGACGATCATCCCGACGATCGCCGTGCCGGTTGTGCTTCTCGGCACGTTCGGCGTGCTGTCGCTGTTCGGCTATTCGGTCAACACGCTGACCATGTTCGCCATGGTGCTGGCCATCGGCCTGCTGGTCGACGACGCCATCGTCGTCGTCGAGAATGTCGAACGCGTCATGCAGGAGGAAGATCTATCGCCTAAGGAGGCGACGCGAAAATCGATGAACGAGATCACCGGGGCGCTGGTCGGCATCGCCACCGTTTTGTCGGCGGTGTTCGTGCCGATGGCCTTCTTCGGTGGCTCGACCGGCATCATTTACCGGCAGTTTTCGGTGACCATCGTCTCGGCCATGGTGCTGTCTGTGCTGGTAGCACTTGTGCTGACGCCGGCGCTGTGCGCCACCATCCTGCGGCGGCCCAAGGACCATGCGACGCAGACCGGCCCGTTCGGCTGGTTCAACCGCGTCTTCGACCGCGGCACGACGGCCTATCGCGACGGCTCGCACGGCATCATCAACCGGTCCTGGCGCTTCCTTGCCGTGTTCCTCGCCATCGTTGTTGCCATGGGCTGGATGTTTGCCCGGCTGCCGAGCTCGTTCCTGCCGGAAGAGGACCAGGGCATCCTGATCACCAGCGTGTCGCTGCCGGTCGGTGCGACGCAGGACCGAACCGAGCGTGTGCTGGCTGAGGTGACCGAGCACTATCTCAAGGAGGAAAAGGACGCTGTCCAGGGCGTCTTTACGGCCTCCGGCTTCGGTTTTGGCGGCGCCGGGCAGAATGTCGGTATCGCTTTCGTGCCGATGAAGGAATTCAGCCAGCGCAAGTCTCCGGCTCTGTCTGCGCAAGCGGTGGCCCGCCGCGCCATGGGTGCCTTCTCCAAAATCAGGGATGCGCAGGTTTTCGCGCTTGCCCCGCCCGCGATCCAGGGCTTCGGCAACACCAACGGCTTCGACTTCTACCTGCAGGACGTCAACGGCGCCGGCCATGATGCGCTGATCCAGACGCGAAACCAGCTTCTGGGCCTCGCGGCACAGAGCAAGCTGCTGACCGCCACAAGGCCCAATGGCCAGGAGGACCAGCCGCAATTCTCCGTCGACATCGACCAGGAAAAGGCCAGCGCGCTCGGCGTCAGCCTCGCCGACATCAACAACACGCTGTCGAGCGCCTGGGGCAGCGACTACGTCAACGACTTCATCGATCGCGGGCGGGTGAAGCCGGTCTATATGCAGTCGGACGCGAACTTCCGCATGCAGCCGGAAGATCTGGACAAATGGCAGGTGCGCAATGCCAGCGGCGCCATGGTGCCGTTCTCGGCCTTCGCCTCCAGCCACTGGACATTCGGTTCGCCCCGGCTGGAACGCTACAATGGCTCGGCGGCGGTCGAGATCCAGGGTGCGGCGGCAGCGGGCGTGAGCTCCGGTGCGGCGATGGACGAGATCGACAGGCTGGTGGCGCAACTGCCGGCCGGCTATTCGCATGAGTGGACCGGGCTGTCACATCAGGAACGGCTTTCGGGCAACCAGGCGCTGTCGCTCTATGCGATTTCGGCGCTGGTCGTCTTCCTGTGCCTGGCGGCCCTTTATGAGAGCTGGTCGATCCCGTTCGCGGTCATGCTGTCGGTGCCGATCGGCATTTTTGGCGCGCTCGCCGCGGCGACACTCTTCGGCCAGACCAACGACGTCTATTTCAAGGTCGGCCTGCTGACCACGATCGGCCTCGCCTCCAAGAACGCCATTCTGATTGTCGAGTTCGCCATCGAACGGCAGGCGGCCGGCATGGGGCTCATCGAGGCGACTCTGGAGGCGGCGCGACAACGATTGCGGCCGATCCTGATGACGTCGCTGGCCTTCATCCTCGGCGTCACGCCGCTCGCCATCGCCAGCGGCGCCGGCTCCGGCGCGCAGAACTCGGTCGGCATCGGCGTCATGGGCGGCATGATCGCGGCAACGGTGATCGGCGTGTTCCTGGTGCCGCTGCTGTTCGTCACGGTGCGGCGCATCTTCAAGGGCAGGGCGGCCAAACAGGACGACAAGCCGGCGACGGCCAACCAGCAATAAGGAAACTTTCCATGACAGGTTTTGAACGTGGCCCAGTGGCCGCGGGGCGGCTCATTGTGCCCATGATTACGGCTATTCTGCTCAGCGGATGCGTTGTCGGCCCGGACTATCGCACGCCCATCCTGCCGATGCCGGCGAACTGGAGCGGTGAGAAGCCGACGAAATCCGTCCAGCCGGCGCAATTGTCGCAATGGTGGCAGCGCTTGCGCGATCCGCAGCTCAACACGCTGATCGAGGAAGCCGTCGCCGGCAATCTCGACGTCGCCACCGCCAAGGCCAAGATCCGCGAGGCGCGCGCCAGCTACCGCCAGAGCGCCGGCACATTGCTGCCGTCCGTGGACGGCTCCGGCTCGGTGACGCGCAACAAGTCGGCCGAGACCACTTCGGGGACCAATTCCATCTACTCAGAATACCAGGCCGGCTTCGACGCCAGCTGGGAGCTCGATCTGTTCGGCGCCAACCGCAGGGGCGTCGAGGCGGCGCGCTACGGCGTCGACGCGGCGCAAGAGGAACTGCGCTCGACGCTGCTGACCCTGGTCGGCGATGTCGCGTCCTATTACACCCAGGCGCGCGGCTACCAGGCCCGCATCGCGCTCGCCCGGCGTTCGGCCGTGTCGCAGCGGCAGACCGCCGAACTCACCCGCACCATGGCGCTGGCCGGGTCGGCGACGGCCGCCGATGTCGCCAAGGCGATGGGGCAGGCGGCCAGCACCGAGGCGGCGGTGCCGACGCTGGAAGCAAGCTATGCCGAGGCGGTGCATCGTCTGGCGGTGCTCACCGGCCGGCCGCCGGCAGCGCTCAGCGAGCGGCTGAAGCGCAGCAAGCCGATCCCGTCGCCGCGCCTGCCGATGCCGACCGGGATTCCCGCCGACATCCTTTTGTCGCGCCCGGATGTGCGCATAGCCGAGCGGCAATATGCGCAGTACACCGCCAAGGTCGGCCAGGCCGAGGCGGCGCGCTATCCCTCGGTTAGTCTGACGGGAAACATCAGCACGGCGGCGCTCAATCTCGGCGATCTTGGCAAGAACTCGTCGATCGGCTGGTCGTTCGGGCCGTCGCTCAGCGTGCCGCTGTTCAATGCCGGCCAGCTGCAGGCGGCCGCCGACGTCGCCCGCGCGCAGCGCGACCAGTATTTCATCGCCTACCGCGCGTCGGTGCTGACCGCGCTCGAGGATGTCGAGAATGCGCTGGTGCTGATGGCGCAGGAGCGCATCCGGATCGGCAAGCTTGCCGCGTCGGCGAAATCCTATGGCGAGGCGGCGAGCCTCGAAGGCACGCTCTACAAGGCTGGCGAGACCAGCCTGCTCGACGTGCTCGACGCGCAGCGCTCGCTCTACTCGGCCGAGGATTCACTGCTGCAAAGCCGCGTGCTTTTGGCCACCAACTACATCGCCCTCAACAAGGCGCTCGGCGGCGGCTGGGACGGCATAGTCGACAGCAGCAGGCCCGAGGTCGTCGACGTCAAGACCGGGCCACGGCTGGCCAAGGTGGCGGCGCAGTGACCGGCTGCGCCTGACATGGAGGTTGCGCTGTAATCTTGCGATAGCGGCCTCATTCGCGCCCGGTGCGGACACTCGATCCGGTCTGGCCGGCGGCGAGTTGCACAAGCTGGGCTCGCGAGGCGACCTCCAATTTGCGGTAGATGTTGTTCATATGGATTTTCAGGGTGCCTTTAGAGATGCCGATGTCGAGCGCGATCCGCTCGTACGGCTTGTCCGCGGCGACGAGCCGGGTGATCTCCAACTCCCGTTTGGTCAAGCGTGATGACAGTTTCTGCCAGTTGATGCGGCGGGACGCCTCAACCTTGAGGGCTTCGCCGACAATTTCGGTGGGCAACCAGTGACCGCCGGCGGCGACCTGGTGAATGCATGTGAGCAGCGTCCCGACCGCTGCCTCCTTCAGCACGATCCCGGCGACGCCGGCCATGACCACATCGTAGAGCTGTCCTTGTGATGCGCCGGCCGTCAACATCACGCAGCGCGTGTTCAGCGCTTCCCTGCCGAGTTCGACGGCAACGTCGAGCCCGCTGAAGCCCGGCATGTTCAGGTCGATCACCGCGACGTCGGGCAGGTCTTGCCTGATTCGGGTCACGGCGCTCCTGCCGTCCAGCGCGGATCCGACGACCGTATAGCCGGGATCGCGGGCAATCAGGTCTTCCAGCCCGTGCAGGAGCAGCGGATGGTCGTCGACAATGAACACAGTGGTGACCATCTTCAGCCACACTCCAACCCGATCCGCTCGCACATCCTATGCGATAACCCACCCTGGCAGCAGCATCGCGTTTTCGATAAGAGTTAGCAACTACTAAATTAGTTATGACGCGCCGACGCCACCAAGACGCCCGGTGCCGGATTGAAAAACTGGCGGTTTCGGGGTGTCATTGCCCGTCTGTCACTTGATGAGATCACGATCCTGACTCCTTCAGTCTCGTCGGCGAGAGTAAAACGTGGAGAATTTTCACGAAGTTCGGCTAACGACGTTGTTTTATACTTTCACGCTGGCGCTATTTAACGATGTTGAATTTTCATTTGCGTCTATAACCACGGTTATATAGACGCACCCACTGCAACCTGTGCAATATGGTTAGGGGAATATTAAGGCTCTGCCGGTCGACGTTAACCGCGTGAGCTTGGGGTGTGGGGCGTGGGGCGTGGCAGGCAGTTCGACGGCACGGGTGTTCCGTCATCCGGCAGCAGCAACAGCTGGCGAAGCGAGTTCAAACTTCGCCGCCGCCTCGGAGCTTTTGTCCAAATTCGTTCCCCTTGTTTTCACGAAACGATCGCTCATCGGTACGCCGCGTTCCGCGGGAGCCGGGCGCTCGGAGCTTGCAGTCAAACTGGGATAGACGGTCGCGGCCTGACCGCTGACCGGACGACAAAGTGGAGGAAATGGTAATGGCGACAGATATTGGCGGCGGTGTCCTTCTCGAGGCAACGACCACAGGGTCGGGAACTGGCAACTATGATTCGTTCCTGCGGATACAAGCAACGGGTGTCGAGGAGGGCTTCAACACCGACGAGAACGGCAACATACTCGACAACAAGGCGTCCTTCACCCACGACCTGCAATATAGCAACTTGCAGGCGATCACTGTCGACAACGTCCAATATATCGAGTTTCGGCTTGACCTGAATGAAAGCAACAATGACGTAAACGGTAACATCACGCTGACAGGCCTGGATATATACGTCTCCAATACCGGGGCAACTCTTGCTGACTATACTGCAGGCTTTACAACGGGGTTCACCACCGTCTTCCATCTTGACCCGTCCGACCCGCAGTTCTTGATCGATTCCAATCATGGCTCGGGAACGGACGATTACCGGGTGCTCGTCCCGGTCAGCTATTTTACGGCCGCCGGCGTCTCCCCCGGCTCCTATGTGACGCTGTCTTCGAGTTTCTCCGGCTCCAATGGCGGTTTCGAGGAGTGGCGCACCCTCACGACACCCGGCACCGGCACCGACACACCCGGAATCGGCATCGACAAGATCACGATCGACGGGGCAGCAACGGGCGACGGCCTGACGGCGCTCGCCGGCGATGCGATCTCCTGGCAATACACGGTGACCAACACCGGCAATGTCGCCCTGTCGAACATCGTCGTCACCGACGACCAGGGGGTGGTCGTCACTGCGGTGCTTGGGGCAGACAACACCCACAATATCGGCGACGTCAACAATGACGGCAAGCTCGACACCACCGAGACCTGGAGCTTCACCGGCAGCGGTACGGCGATTACTGGCGACTATGCCAATATCGGCCACGTTTCCGGTTCGGCAGGGGCGGTTTCGGTCACCGACGACGACGGCTCCAGCTATTTCGGCGCCGACCCTGAGATCGCCATCGACAAGGTGACGGTCGACGGCGCGACATCGGGCGACGGCCTGAACATCCTGGCCGGCGAAGCGATCTCGTGGAAATACACCGTCACCAATGTCGGCAACGTCGCGCTGTCGGGCGTCAACGTGACCGACGACCAGGGCGTGACGGTCACCGGGGTGCTCGGGGCCGATGCCGTGCACAATGTCGGCGACACCAACAATGACGGCAAGCTCGACCTGACCGAGGCCTGGGTGTTCACCGGAACCGGCGTCGCCGGCACCGGCGCCTACAGCAACATCGGCTCGGCCTCTGGCTCGTTCACCGACGATGCCGGGCATACGGGCACCGACAAGGCCACTGACGGCTCCAGCTACTTTGGCGCTGATCCGGAGATCGCCATCGACAAGGTGACGGTCGACGGCGCCACATCGGGCGACGGCCTGAACATTCTGGCCGGCGAGGCGATCTCGTGGAAATACACCGTCACCAATGTCGGCAACGTCGCGCTGTCGGGCGTCAACGTGACCGACGACCAGGGCGTCACGGTCACCGGGGTGCTCGGCGCCGATGCCGTGCACAATGTCGGGGACACCAACAATGACGGCAAGCTCGACCTGACCGAGGCCTGGGTGTTCACCGGAACCGGCGTGGCTGGAATAGGTAACTACAGCAATATCGGCTCGGCCAGCGGCTCATTCACCGATACCGCTGGCCACACCGGCACCGACACGGCAACCGACGGCTCCAGCTATTTCGGCGCCAATCCGCATATCACGCTCGACAAGAAGACCAACGGCGTCGACCATGGCCTCAACATCTTCCAGGGCCAGGCCGTGACCTGGACCTATGATGTCAAGAATGACGGCAACGTCGCGCTCGCCAATGTCGTCGTCAAGGACGACAATGGCACGGTCGGCACCGGCGACGACTTCAATGCCACGGCGATAACCAGCGGCGGCTTCAACACCGGCGACATCAACCACAATGGACTGCTCGACATCAACGAGACCTGGCATTTCCAGGCGACCGGCACCGCGCAGCTCGGCAGCTACGTCAACAATGCAACGGCCACCACCAATGCCTTTGTCGACACGGCCGGACATTCGCTCACGCCGACCGCCACCGACAGCAGCGACTATGAGGGCTTCTCGAACAAGGCGCTGACGCAAGGGTTCTGGGGCAGCCATACCGATGCCTGGGACAATGTCGCTGGCAATGAGGGCAATCCCACCAAGAGCGCGGTCGCCAGCGGCGTCCTGTCCAGCCTGGACGTCAATCCGCGCACCGACGGCTATCTGCTGCTCGGCGACAGCAATGGCGACGGCATTGCCAACGATGCGCACGATCTCCTGATTTCGATCTCGCTGGCCAAGGCCATCGAATCGAGTTCGGCCGGTGGCGACGCGCGCGTCATCATGCTGCAGCAGGCAATCGCCACCCAGCTCAACATCGACAATCATGTCGGTCAGCCCAACGACCTGATCGACGAGGCGGTGATGTGGTTGAAAGGGCAGGGGACCTGGGCCGGGCTCGGCGTCAATGTCGACGCCGACAACAATGGCATCGTCGATCAGAACGCAGCCGGCACCGCGCTGGCGGGGTCCACTGTCAAGACAAGCTCGGTCGCGTGGACCAAATATGTCGACGTCACCGACGCGAGTTCTGGGATCACCGACTGGAACGGCGGCAAGGAGGCCGACGGCGAGGGCCTGAAGAACGCGCTGATGTGGTTCAACCAGGGGCAACTGGTGACATCCGGGGCAGGCGGCCATGTAGCCTGGTTCGATGGGACCAACATCATCGACGAGCATCCCAACACGCTCGATCAATTCTGGCTGACGCTGCATGAAGTGGGGGGGCTGACGGGCATCGCCTGAGGCCGGCCCCGGCCTCCGGCCGGGTGCCTTGGCCGCGGCGCCGCCCGCATGAAATGGCATGACAAGGGGCTCCACCATCTTCAGTTTGGCGCAGGCGAGGACCAGGTCCTTGGGTCTGGTTTTGATCGGCTGCGCCCTTTTCCTTGGGCTGGGCGGCGTGCTGCCGGTATCGCCTGGCCTTGTGTCTGGCTGCCTGGCCCTGGCCGGGTTTGGCGCCCTGACGCTGTTTCGGGCACGCAATTCGCATAGCGCTGAAACCGGTCCGGACGCCGCCCCCGGCGCCGCGGTGACGGCGCGAAGGGCTGCCGGGTCCAGTGCCCGGCAGCCCAATACCCGGCAGCAGGGATCGGAACTCGCGGCGGCGATCAAATCCTGCCGCTCGGCGTTCATCTCCATCGCGCTGTTCAGCGGCGTCCTCAACGTGCTGATGCTGTCCAGTTCGATCTACATGCTCGAGGTCTATGATCGCGTGCTGCCGAGCCGCAGCGTGCCGACGCTGATCGGCCTCAGCCTGCTCGTCGCCATCCTCTATGCCGGGCAAGGCGTGCTCGATTTCATCCGCGGCCGTATGCTGGTGCGCATCGGCGGCGCCCTCGACGAGGCGCTCGGCGCCCGCGTCTATTCCAGCGTCCTCAAGCTGCCGCTCAAGGTCGGGCGCAACGGCGACAGCATGCAGCCGGTACGCGATCTCGACAGCGTGCGGACCTTCCTGTCGGGCTCCGGCCCGACCGCTTTGTTCGATCTGCCGTGGCTGCCGCTCTATCTGGCCATCATTTTCGTGTTCCATGTGCTTCTCGGCGTGACGGCCCTGATCGGCGCGATCGTGCTCGTGCTTTTGACCGTCTTTGCCGAGCGGCTGACACGCAAGCCGGTCACATCCGGCACCCAGACCGGCATCATCCGTAACGGCCTGACCACGACCGGCAACCGCAACGCGGAAGTGATAGCGGCGCTTGGCATGGGCGGCCGGATGGCCAGGCGCTGGGAAGAGGCCAACCGCGACTATCTCGCCGAGCAGCGCAGCGTCAGCGATATAGCCGGCGGCTTCGGCGCCGTGTCCAAGGTGCTGCGCATGCTGTTGCAATCGGCAATGCTCGGCATCGGCGCCTGGCTGGTGATCGAACAGCAGGCGACCGCGGGCATCATCATCACCGCATCGATCCTGAGCGGCCGCGCGCTGGCACCCGTCGATCTGGTCATCGCCAACTGGAAGGGTTTCGTAACAGCGCGGCAGGGCTGGCAGCGGCTGACCAGGATTCTCGCCGCATTGCCGGCCGACGCCGAGCCGATGGCCATGCCGGCGCCGAGCCGCCACGTCTTCATGCAAGGTATCAGCGTCGCGGCGCCCGGCACGCAGCGCCTCTTGGTGCAGGACGCCAGCTTTGCGCTGGAAGCGGGACACGCCGTCGGCATCATCGGCCAGAGCGGCTCAGGCAAGTCGACGCTGGTCAGGGCGCTTGTCGGGGCCTGGCCGTCCGCCGCCGGCAGGGTCAGGCTCGATGGCGCCGACCTCGACCAGTGGTCGCCGGAAGACCGCGGCCGGTTCATCGGTTATCTGCCGCAGGACGTCGAGCTGTTTGCCGGTTCGATCGCCGAGAACATCGCGCGTTTCGAGCCCGGCGCCGATCCCGCATTGGTGATTGCCGCCGCCCGGGCGGCCGGCGCGCATGATCTCATCGTCGGTTTCCGCGATGGCTACGAGACGCAGATCGGCGAACTTGGCGAGGCCGTCTCGGCCGGCCAGCGCCAGCGCATCGCGCTGGCCCGCGCGCTCTACCGCGATCCGTTCCTGGTGGTGCTCGACGAGCCGAATTCCAACCTCGACGCCGAAGGCGAGCAGGCGCTGTTCCAGGCGATTGTTTCGGTGCGGCAACGTGGCGGCATCGTCGTGCTCGTGGCGCACCGGCCAAGCGCGCTCGGCACGGTCGATTTCATCCTTGCCATGAGCCAGGGCCGCGTCCAGGCGTTCGGGCTCAAGGATGAGGTTCTGGCCAAGCTGTTGCCACGGCCGCAACCGGCTGTGGCCACCGTGCCGCACCTCAGGCTCGCCACCGAAGAGCCGGCGCCGCGGCCCGGCATGGCCGCGGCAGGCGAGTGAGGGGAGCAACGATGTCGAACTCCTCGCACCAATCCATCCAGCGCTACATGCATATGGGGCTCATCGCGGTCGCGGTGCTGGTCGGCGGTGTCGGCGGCTGGGCCTCGCTGACACGGATTTCGGGAGCGGTCATCGCCTCCGGGGTTCTCGTGGTCGATTCCCACGTCAAGGATGTGCAGCATTCGACCGGCGGCATCGTCGGCGAGATCGCGGCGCGTGACGGCGACCGGGTCAAGCGGGGAGCGTTGCTCGTGCGCCTGGACCCGACCGTGCCGGCGGCCAACCTCGCCGTCGTCACCAAGGCCCTCGACCAGCTGTCGGCACGCGAGGCGCGCCTTGAAGCCGAACGCCAGGGCGCCGATGTCATCGCCTTTCCGCAGGACCTTCTCGATCGCCGCGGCGATCCGGCGATCGCCGAGATCATGGCCGGCGAGCAGCAGGTTTTCGAGACGAGGCGTGCGGGCCGTTCCGGCCAGAAGAGCCAGCTGCAGGAGCGCATCCTGCAGCTGCAGAAGGAGATTGGCGGGGACACGGCGCAGGCGGACGCCAAGTCGCAGGAAATCACGCTTGTCGAGGAGGAACTGGCCAGCATACGCGCACTGTGGAAGAAGCGGCTGATCTCGATCGACCGCCTGACCGCCATGGAGCGCGAGTCGGCGCGGCTCGACGGCGAGCGCGGCCAATTGACGGCAGCCCTGGCGCAGGCCCAGGGCAAGATCGCCGAGATCAATCTGCAGATCCTCCAGATCGACCTCGAGCTCAGCACCGACGTCAACAAGGATCTGCGTGAGATCGACGGCAAGGTCGGCGAACTGACGGAGCGCAAGATCGCCGCCGAGGACCAGCTCAGGCGCATCGATATCCGCGCGCCGCAGGATGGCGTCGTGCAGCAATCCATCGCCCACACCATCGGCGGCGTCATCACCCCCGGCCAGACGATCATGCAGATCGTGCCCGACAGTGACAGCCTGACGGTCGAGGCCAAGATCGCGCCGAGCGACATCGACCAGCTCTGGGTCGGCCAGCCGGCGGCGCTGCGCTTCTCGGCCTTCAACCAGCGCACCACGCCGCAAATCAATGGCACGGTCGAGCGGACCTCGCCGGACACGACGACAGACCAGCGCACCGGCATCAGCTACTACACCGTTCGGATCGCGACCACGCATGCCGAGGTGGCGCGCCTCGGCGAGGTCAAGCTGGTTCCCGGCATGCCGGTCGAATCCTTCATCAAGACCGCGGACAGGACCGTGATCTCCTATCTCGTCAAACCGCTGCAGGACCAGATCAGCCGCGCCTTCAGGGAGTGAGGCGATGGTCTGGCTCCAATTCCTGGAGCAGACTTTGGTGGCGACAGGCGTGGCATACGTCCATGAGGGATGGTCGCCTCCGCGCACAATGACCGATCTTGTCACGTGCAGGGCTGCCGGCCAGGCCACAGTTGGTACACGGCGCATTGAACAAAATGTGTAAGCACAACCCGTAGCCGTCCGTTTATCATGTGGCGGAGGCAATGCGATGTCCCATACCTACGATCTTGCATCCGATGTGATCCGGCGTGTCTATGAAAAGCGAATAGACGCACCGGCGATCCTCGATGCCGCCATCGAATTTCCGAACGCGGCGAAATTCACCAATGCCTGGCGCGACATCCGTGACGAAGCGCTTGGCGTGCATCTGGGCAAGGTCCCGCGCTTCCATGACATCATGCCGGAGCAGGCCGATATCTCAGCCAATGACGGGCTGGACTGGCGCATGTTCGTGCTCAAGGCCTATGATATGGCGGTGCCGGAGAACCTTGCGCGCATGCCGGTTCTCAGCCGCTTGCTTGCCGAATGCCCGGAAGTCAAATCGGCGGCTATCTCGTTCCTCGCGCCGCGCAAGCACATCCCCGCCCACCGCGGGCCTTTCCGCGGCATCATGCGGTTCCACCTTGGTCTGGTCATCCCGCGACAGGCCGATGGCCGCCCGGCAACCATCATGATGATCGACCATCAGGAGAAACGGATCAGCGATGGCGAAGGCATGCTGTGGGACGACACTTATCCGCATGAGGTGATGAACAACGCCGATGAAGCCCGGATCGCCTTGCTCCTGGATGTCTGGCGGCCGGGCATGCCCTGGGACATGGAAATGCTGTCCCGGCTGATCGTGCGCGGCGTGCAGGCGGGGATGCGCCGCAGGGGCGTGTCGTTCGCCGGCTGAGCCCACGGATGGCCGGCGTGTGGAAATGCCTCCTCCTGCATTGGCGATGGCAGGCGCACCCTATCGCTGATACTGATGGCGCTCACGCAGCACAGGCGCCGCAGATGACATCCGATACACAGAAGGCCGAAGCGGTCGAGCAGTTGCTCGATACGCCGGACCTTGCCAGCGCGTTGGAAAGCGAACAGTTCAAGAAATTCCTCGACCAGGTGCCGATCGCCATTGCCGTCTCGGACCTCGGCGCGAAGGAGCGCGTCGTCTATGCCAACCCGGAATTCGAGAAGCTGTCAGGGCTGAAGGCGGCCCGGCTCGCCCAGAAGCAATGGGCGGCACTTTCCGGCACCGGCCTGCACCAGCAGAAGGACCGCGCGCTGTTCGAAGCGTTGGTCGAGGAGACCGATTTTGTCGGTACGTTCCGGCTGGAGCGGGCCGAGCATACGCCGGCGATCGTCGACGCCTACTCCAATGTCATCGAGGACGACAATGGCAAGGTCTGCTTCCGGCTGGTGGCGCTGGTCGACGTCTCGGCCCATGGCGAGACCGAAGATGCAGCTAC
Organism: Mesorhizobium sp. CNPSo 4671; assembly: GCF_057784245.1. Lineage (NCBI taxonomy): Bacteria > Pseudomonadati > Pseudomonadota > Alphaproteobacteria > Hyphomicrobiales > Phyllobacteriaceae > Mesorhizobium > Mesorhizobium sp. CNPSo 4671. The sequence continues at coordinate 691,070 of NZ_JBWLUW010000002.1, forward strand.
GGTCGAGGAACGCGTGCGCGAGAAGGACACGCTGCTGCGCGAATTGCAGCACCGGGTGAAAAACAATTTGCAGATGATCACCGCGCTGATCCGGCTGGAGACGCGTAACGCGATGGAGCCGGACCAGAAGCGGTTCGAGAGGCTGGCCGGCCGCGTCGACGCGCTGGCGATCCTTTACCAGACGCTGTCGGGCGACGATCACAAGGACGAGGTCGATCTCGGCGTCTATCTCAGCCAGATCGCGTCGGCGGTGATGAACTCGCATGCGGTCGAGGGCATTCGCCTCGACATGAAGGTCGATACCTATCCGGTGTCGGTCAACGTCGCCATGCCAACCGGGCTGGTGGTGAACGAGCTTTTGACCAATGCGCTCAAGCATGCCTTCAAAGGGCGCGACGGCGGCACGATCACACTGCACAGCATCGTCAACGGCGATGGCTGCCGTATTGTCATCGCCGACGACGGCATCGGCCTGCCCGAAGGCGAGACCTGGCCCAAGCCCGGCAAGCTCGGCGCGCTGATCGCGCGTTCGCTGACCGAGAACGCCAAGGCAGAATTCGATGTGAATTCGAGCGCCAGCGAGGGCACGCGGGTCACCATCGTCTTTAAGCGCTCTGCCGCCGCCGCTGCTTAGGCAGGCAGCCCAACGGATGCCTTGAGTGGCCGGAAGGGTGTTCCCCGACTTGCGGGACCCATTCCAGCGCTTGCCCCAGCCGACTGTCGTCCCGTGCCTCACGACAGGCCCGCCCGGGCAGGCCATAGCTGCCAGGCATGCCGCCGGGTCGCGCGGATGCCCGGCACGGCAGGGGAGGGTGAACAGAAGTGACATCGATGCCGGTTGCCAATCGCGAAGCGGCGCCCTTGCCCGTCGCGGCGCTGATGGGGGCCATGGTGTCGATCCAGATCGGCGCCACCTTCGCCAAGACGCTGTTTCCTGTGATCGGCGCGCAAGGCACGACGACGCTCAGGCTGGTCATCGGCGCGCTGATGCTGATCGCGGTGCTGCGGCCTTGGCAGATGCGGCCGACGCGCGCCACCTTGCCGTGGCTGGCCGCCTATGGCGTGACGCTCTGCGCGCTCAACCTCCTGTTCTATGCAGCCCTTGCTAGGATCCCGCTCGGTGTCGCCGTGGCGCTCGAATTTTCCGGGCCGCTGCTGGTGGCGACGCTGACCTCGCGGCGCGCCAGCGATTTTGCCTGGATCGCGCTTGCGGTGGCCGGCATCATCCTGTTGTCGCCCTTCATCCATTCGCTGCAGCCGCTCGATCCGATCGGGGTGATGCTGGCGCTGGCGGCCGGCGGCTTCTGGGCGCTCTACATCGTGCTGGCGCAGAAGGCGGGCGCCGAGCTCGGCACCCGCACCACCGCCTATGGCATGGCGATCGCCGCCGTGCTGGTGCTGCCCTTCGGCGTGGCGCAAGCGGGAACAGGGCTGCTGGCGCCGTCGATCCTGGTCAGCGCGCTGCTCGTCGGCCTGTTTTCAAGCGCGCTGCCGTTCTTCCTGGAGATGGTGGCGCTGACCCGCATGCCGGCCCGCATCTATGGCACGCTGACCTGCCTGGAGCCGGGGCTGGGCGCGCTGGCCGGCTTCCTGTTTCTGCACGAAAGCCTGACGCCGCCGCAGGTGGCTGGCATCGCTGCCGTCATTGTCGCGGCCGCCGGCACCGCGCTGACCTCGAAGCCGCCGGTGCCGTCGCCAGAGTAGGGGCCGCGGCCACGCGGTTTATAGGCCGCGTGGCAAAGTCCGACGGGGTGTCACTGCTGCTTGGGCGGCGCTCCGCAAGGCGACGTCAATTGGCAGTGATCGGGCGTCGTCAGAACTTGACGCCGAGATCGACCTTGGCGCTGTTGTCGACCGCACCGCCGCCGAACTGGCCGGAATAGGACAGGCCGAGCGTGGCATTGACCGACATCGGCAGATCGAGGCCGGCCTCGACCACCGCGGCGTCCATGGCGATCGGCACGCCGGCGATGGTGAAGGCATCGCCGCCGGCGAAGGCGACGGTTGAGAGCGGCGTGACATCGCCAAAGGCGTGGCGCCAGCCGAGCATGCCGCGCGCGGTGGTGTCGATGCCGCCAAGCGTGAAATCGGTCGAACCGCGCAGCCCGAGCGTGGTGAAGGTGGCGTCGGTGGTCGAGCCGGCGCTGGTCAAGGCCGCCGCACCGCCTGTTTCGCCGAAACCGTCCGTGTGCAGGCTGACATAGGCGAGGTTGGCGAAGGGTTCGAACTTGAAACTACTGCTGGTCTCGGCCTTGTAGGCGAGTTCGCCGAACATCTGCCTGGTGCCGGCATCGTAGTCGGCCGACAGCCCATCCGTGAAGCCGTTGAAGGCAACGGAGCGTTTCGTCGAGATCCTGCTCCAGTTGTAGGCCGCCGTTGAGGATGGAGACCGTTCCCGTGCCTTCCCCTCCGACATAGAAATCGTCGCTGTGCAGCCATGCCGATCCAGCGCCGTCCACGGTGACGGTGCCGATAGCGCCCGCGAATCTGCCAACGGGGCCTTGTGAATCGCTGAGAGTCCCGCCGTTTATGATTTCCAGAGAACCGACGTCGCCGGCATTCCTCCCGACGAAATCCGTGAGCCCATTGGCACCAGCGCCACTTATCACCGTGGGGTTCGGCGAAAGCGTGTTGATGTTGGCGACATTGGTGGCATCAGGCACCGTACCCGGAGTCCAGTTGCCGGGGTCGAACCAATTGCTCGACGTTGCGCCGTTCCAGGTCACGGGGGCGGCCGCTGCCGGCAGGGTTGTTGCCACGAGGCCGGCTGCGCCAAGCATTAGCGCCAGCGAACTGACGCCAGGGCGAGGATTGCGTACCGGGTAGCTCGTCTGCGCGGTTCGAAGTCAGCGTCGCCCTCCGGCTTCCAAATGCAGTCAGCGGCATTCAATCCCCTGACGTGGCGGTCGTTTCGCCCTGACCCGACATGTCATCGGCGTCGGGCTGTTGTCTTGGGCAGGGCCGCATTGGAATTGGACTGGGGCGAGGTGCGGTGGCTTTTCCGCGCATTGTGATGGTTGGCACCATCGGTCGCTTCGGGAGTTGAGAGGGTTTCCGACGGACAGGGACGCCTGGCCGGCTGCGAAAGATCCGCAATCTATCTCGCGCTCGTTGGCGTGTGGCCGAAGCGGCGGCGGAAACAGCGGTTGAAGTACGACACATCGCTGAATCCATTGATCAGCGCGATTTCGCTGACGCGCATGGCGTCATTGTGCCTTTGCGAGAGCATCTTATGCGCTCTTAGCAGGCGCAGTTCGAGAACACGCTCGGAGAAGCTGATGCCTGTCTCTTGAAGCAGGTCCTGGACATAGCGCACCGACAGGCCGAGCTCCTTTGCGACACCTTGCGCGGAGATTTCTGGATCGGTGAAGCCGCCGCGAATTTTAGTCAGAATCGCTTGCGTCCGTACCGCACGTAGACCTCGCGCGCCCGCGTTGTCGTGCGCCGTCACAGGTGCGGCGATGGAAGCGGTGGCGGCGATCAGATCGGCAATATGATCGGCCACGAACTGCATGGTCAGTTGAGACTCGGCTTCTTTCTCATCGGCCAGAACGCCGACATAGGCACGAACAAGGGCGTTGATCATCATGGAGCTAGACACGACCGTCATCAGGCGATCCTCAAACCCTGCATATCGCTGACGCACGCGTTCGCGATCGGTCTGCACGGCGATCAGGCCGCATTGCCCGTCGCTCACCCGGATGATTGAGGGAGCGCTCTGCTCGACAAGAACGGACGCGCCTGGACTCAGATCGACGCTCCTTCCCGACTGGTCGACGCTGAGCGGGGAGTGTCCGGCATTGAGAAGCAACACGACATTGTTGGTGCTCTGGGCCGCAATGTCTTCAGTGGTTCTCGATATCGATTTGACTGTGCCGCGGATCGTGCCCACCGAAACGTCGCAAGCTCGAACAATCCTCAGCTCGCCTTCGAACGATCTGCCGATGGCCGGATCGGCACGCAGACGGACGTAACCGGATGTCAGCGATGAGATCCATTGCTCTTTCTGGATTTGTTCGCCGCCGATCAGGTCGCTGGAATTGTAGATAATCCTGTGCAGGCATCCCTCGTAGGACCGCGATCGATTTTCGCTGGCCGAGATCTGGTCGGTCGAATACGGCATTTCGGAAAAACTGCCTTTCGAAGCCGCGATCGAAGCGCCAAGATGCTCCGGCAAATCGGTCGATGAAAACACCGTCTTTCGTGACAAGTAAGCGCCCCCCGCTAAACCCGCAGTCTCAAAAAAATCCAACGCGGCGCTTTCCATTCCAGGAATAACCAGCGACATAGAGTGCCTGGCGTTCAACGGATCGCATTGAACCCTTAGTCGAGCTCAGTCACGCTTGGCGTCACCCGAAAGTATGACGCCAGCAAAATCATCTCGGCAGGATCGGCGTTCTTGCACCGATCCCGCCGCCCAAGAACGTTGCTGGTTTCATCTTTTGCCTGCCATCCATCGTGGGAGGGGCGGGCAGGCCGGGGTGTAGGAGAAACGGTGGAAAGGCTGAGCAGCGAAGTCCTTTTTTCGATTGTCGGCGATATCTACGATTGCGTGCTGAACCCCGACGGGTGGACCGGGGTGATGATCCGCATCACGCAAGCCATGGATGCGGCCTATACCACCATCGCGCTTGCCAGCACCGCCGGCAATCATGGCCGCTTCGCGGCCCAATCGCCGTGGGATCCGGAGCAGATGCGCGTGCTCCAGGAAGATTATGACTTCGACGCGATTCCCGGGCTGAAGGCCGCGGTCGTCGGCGATATCGACACGCCCGTCGCGACACTGTCGCATATGAGCGAAGCCGACCTGCAGCGGACGCCGTTTTTTCAGAATTGGGCCAAACCGCAGGGATTGCGTGAAGGCTGCATCACCAAATTCGTTCATACACCGGACCGTATCGGGCTCATGGGTTGCACCACGCGGGCGAGCAGGGAGGTGATTTCGGCCGAGGAGCAGCTGTTCCTGGCATTGCTGTCGCCGCATCTGCGCCGTGCGTCGCTGATCGGCGATCTGCTCGATCAGGCCCGCGTGGCCGCCAATCTTTATCGCGCGGCGCTCGACCATCTGGCCGTCCCTGTCGTTCTGACCGGCGCCAACGGCGCGATCCTCCATGCCAATGGAGCCGCCGAGCTGATGCTCTCGGGGCATGGTCCCATTCTTTCCAAGAACGGCGTGCTCCAGACGGAGAACCCCGCGGTCGCCCGCGCCCTGCTGGAAGCGATCGCCGGCGCCGCGGACGCGGATGGCTCGCTTGGGTCACGCGGCATCGGCCTGCCGATTTCGGCCCCGGGTCAGCCGCCCGCCGTCGCCTATGTGCTGCCATTGACCGAGGGCACAGCGCGCGCGGCTTTCCGGCCCGCCTGTGCCGCTGTCTTCGTCTCGACCACGACATCCTCTTCGCCACTGCCGGAGGCCGTTCTGACCACGCTGTTCGATCTCACGCCGGCGGAGGCGCGGGTTCTGCTGCGCATCGGCAGCGGCTTGCCGGCGTCCAGAAGCGCCTTGTCGCTCGGCATCGGCGAGAACACGCTGAAGACCCACCTCAACCGCATCTTCGCCAAGACCGGCACGCGCCGCCAGGCCGATCTCGTCAAACTCATTTCGGATATTGGCACGCCCGTTGCGGCTCCTGGATCATAGTGCGGGCCGGCTGAGGTTGCCAATCTCCGCCTTGCCGGGGAATCGGCAGCTTGCTGACGCGCCGATTGGCTGCGGCCGATCGGCCACAGCGATCGGGAAAGTGCAGCGGCGCGTTCCAGGACAATTCCAGTGCGGCCCAGCCCAAGACGCGGCCGGCGGACAATGCAACACCGGGTGCTCGATCGCCGCGGAGCATTTTTCGTGGCGGGGAACCACAACCCCTGGGCGGCAGACAAACAATGAAAACGATCCTACTCGCTACGGCCTTCATCCTCGCGCCGATCGGCATGGCGTGCGCGGCTGATATCAATGAGGTTTCGCCCGTTTCCGGCTACGACTGGTCCGGCCTCTATGCCGGCGTCGACATCGGTTACATGGCCGGAAAATCCAATTTCTTCGTCGCCGGCGGCGGCTTCGGTGGGGCCTCGGACCTTAACCTTCCCCTCGATCCAGACGGTTTTATTGGCGGCATTCATATCGGCGCCAATTACCAGATGGAGAACCGTTTCGTGATCGGCGCCGAGGCTGACATTGCCTACAGCAATGCCGACGCGATAACGCCCCTCGATGCTAGTGGCGGTGGTTTCAGCACATTGCTTAAGAGCGAACTTAAGTGGTCGGGCGCGGCGCGGCTGCGAGCGGGCTACGCTTTCGATCGGACTTTGCCCTACATCGCTGCCGGCGTGGCCGCGGCAAAGTATGAAGTGACTGCGATTGGCAGCAGCGGCGCCATCCAAATACCATTCCATGATGAGACCCATGTCGGCTGGACCGTTGGCGCCGGCATCGAGCACGCCTTCACCGACCGGTGGATCGCGCGGGCCGAATATCGCTACTCCGACTTCGGCAGCAAGGACCTCTCGATAGCAGCCGGTCTGCTCACGGAAACGCATGTCGATCTGCAGACGCACGATGTCCGGGTCGGCCTCAGCTACAAGTTCTGACCCGCCAGGCTGAACGCCCCCGCGCGCCTTTGCCGCGCGGGGAAACGCAATATTTCGGAACAGCAGACAAACGATGAAAACCATTCTTCTCGCGACGGCCCTAATCCTTGCACCGATCGGCATGGCTTGCGCGGCGGATACCAATGAAGTCCTGCCGGTTGCCGCCACCTACAACTGGTCCGGTGCCTATATTGGCGCGCAAGCCGGATACGCTTGGGGCGATGCAAGGGTCGGGCAGACCTTCGCCCCGGGCAGCTTCGACGATTACGGCTGGGCTTACAGTCCGTCGGGTGGTTTCGGCGGCCTGTATGCCGGCTTCAACCATCAGTTCGAGAGCGGGCTGGTTCTTGGCGTCGAGGGTGATTACAGCTTCGCCGGCGTGAAAGACACCACGCTGTATCGAGCGCTCGGCGTTGACGACCCTGCCTTTGGCGGCGAGCTCAAGCTGGATTCAGTCGGATCCGTTCGCCTGCGGGCCGGCTACGCGATGGATCGGTGGCTGCCTTTTGTTACCGCAGGCCTGGCGGTGGAATCCTACAAGCACGCCACAGTGGATCTTCCCAGCGGTGTTGCCTATGCCGACGCCAAGGGTACGATAGCGGGCTATACGCTGGGCGCTGGTGCGGAATACGCCGTCACCGACAATTGGCTGGTTCGCGGCGAATACCGCTTTGCCGATTTCGGCCGCCACACCTCCGTGCGCCACTCGACTTTCGATGGGGCGCCCTTCAATTCGGATGCCATCGAATTGACGACGCACGATATCCGCATCGGCATTGCCTATAAATTCTGACCATTGAAGCCGCGAATTTCCCTTTGAGAGGGAAGATTGCGTGCCTGGCCACGTCCGTCAATCGCCGACGTCAGCTCCCCCATTGGACTTCGCTGGGACACCACCCATATTGAGTCCATGGAGCTTTGAGCGTGTCCTTCGCGCGGGTGGCCCTTCTCGCCGTGGCCTTTGTCGCCGTGGCTGCATTTTCTCCCTTCTCCTCGGCTGGGAGCGAGAGGGTTGCGCTGAGTGTCGCCATTGACGGCGCCATCGGGCCGGCGAGCACCAGGCAGCTCGAGGAAGCGCTCGATGTCGCCGCCAAGCGGAACGCCGAAGTCCTCATCCTGCAGCTCGATACGCCCGGCGGGCTGGTCACCTCGATGCGCGAGATGATCGCCGACATCCTGGCTTCGCCGGTGCCCGTCATCGGCTATGTGGCGCCGGCCGGCGGCCATGCGGCGAGTGCCGGCACCTATATCCTCTACGCCACCCATGTCGCGGCGATGGCGCCGGGCACCAATCTGGGTGCTGCGACACCGGTCGAGATCGGCGGGCTGCCGTCGCTTCCCGGCGGCGAAAAGGGCGATCAGAAGGACCAGGGCAATCAGAAGGACCAGGGCGATCAGAAGAGCCAGGGCGGTCGGCCCGCAGGCGACGCGATGATGGCCAAGGTGACCAATGACGCGGTCGCCCTGATCCGCTCGCTCGCCGAACTGCGCGGGCGCAATGGCGACTGGGGCGAGAAGGCGGTGCGCGAGGCGGCAAGCCTGTCGGCCAATGCGGCGCTGCAGGAACATGTCATCGACTTCGTCGCCAACGACACCACCGAGCTGTTGCAACTGGCCGATGGGCGCACCGTCGACGTGGCCGGCAAAAAAGTGGTTCTGGCGACCAAGGGGCTGCCGGTCGAGACGCTGGAACCCGGCTGGTTCATCCGGCTGCTTGCCGTCATCACCGATCCGAACATCGCGGTCATCCTGATGCTGGTCGGCGTCTATGGCATCGTCTTCGAGTTCACCAGTCCCGGCGCGGTCGCGCCTGGCGTCATCGGCACCATCTGCCTTGTGCTCGGCCTCTATGCGCTCAATCTCTTGCCGATCAACTATACCGGCCTTGCGCTGATGCTGCTCGGCATCGCCTTCCTCATCATCGAGGCGTTCAATCCCACCGTCGTGCTTGGTGTAAGCGGCGTGACTGCCTTTCTGTTCGGCGCCGCCATGCTGCTGCGGGCAGAGGGGCCGGGCTTTGCCATGTCCTGGGCCATCATCGGTCCAGCAGCCGCGCTGACGCTTGGGCTGGCGCTGCTGACCGGCACCTATGTCTGGGCGGCGCGCAAGAACCCACCGCGCGTCGGCGGCGAGGCGATGCGCGGCCTGCCCGTCGAGATCCTCGACTGGCAGGGCGGCGAGGGCCATGTGCTGGCTCTGGGCGAGCGCTGGCGGGCAAAGGCCGACGAACCGATCGCGGCCGGCGACAGCGTCGAGGTCAGCGACATCAGCGATCTCGTGCTCACCGTGCGGCGGCGCGATCCGGGAGAGAATGGAGCAAGACAATGAGCATCGGTTACGTGGCCTATCTGCTGCTTGCACTGGTCGTGGTCGTGTTCCTGTCGGCGGCCGTCCGTATCCTCAGGGAATATCAGCGCGGCGTGGTTTTCACACTCGGCCGCTTCACCGGGGTCAAGGGTCCCGGTCTCATCATCCTCGTTCCCTTCGTGCAGCAGATGGTGAAGGTCGATCTGCGGGTGGTGGTGCAGGATGTCCCGCCGCAGGACGTGATTTCGCGCGACAACGTCTCGGTCAAGGTCAACGCGGTGCTCTATTTCCGCATCGTCGACGCCGAGCGGGCGATCATCCAGGTCGAGGACTATATGGCCGCCACCAACCAGCTGGCACAGACCACGCTGCGCTCGGTGCTCGGCAAGCACGAGCTGGACGAGATGCTGGCCGAGCGCGACAAGCTCAACAGCGATATCCAGGAGATACTCGACCAGCGCACCGATGCCTGGGGCATCAAGGTTTCCAATGTCGAGATCAAGCATGTCGACCTGAACGAAAGCATGATCCGCGCCATCGCCAAGCAGGCCGAGGCCGAGCGGCTGCGGCGCGCCAAGGTGATCAATGCCGATGGCGAACAGCAGGCGGCGGCGAAACTGGTCGAGGCGGGCCGCATGCTGGCAGCCGAGCCGCAGGCCATGCAACTGCGCTATTTCGAGGCCTTGCACGACATCGCCGGCGAGCGCTCGTCCACTGTGGTGTTCCCGCTGCCGGTGGATCTGCTCAGCCAGTTCATGAAGGGGCAGGGTGGGGCAAAGTAAGAAACCAGTCGCAAAATAGCCGCTGTTGCAGGGAATCGTTCGACTGGCAGCTGCGTGGCACGCGGGGGAGAAGCCATGATGAGATTGTCGATCATGGCCGCTCTCGTTCTTGCAGGTTCCGCGGCGCGGGCAGGCGACATCCCCTATGCGCCCTCCGCAGACGTCCCCGACTATGTCGCGACCATGACGGTGCAACCATCGGGAAATTCGACCGGATCCCATACGAGGATCGTCACACATCATGACGGCTGGGCCCGTGTGGACGAACTGGGGACTGTCATCTACGCAAATCCGGCAAAGCAAATAACAGTCTCACTCAGCAAGGATTCAAACTATTCCTCTGTTTCGATAAACCGTGAGACGTCGACATCCTACGAACGAATTCGCGCAGTAACCGAAACCGGCCAGACCGAGACGCATGCCGGCGAGCGATGCGACGTGCGGGAAGTTGTGCGCCGCGATCCAGACAAGCAGGCCCCTCAACTGCAATGGCTGAGTTGCCTGACTGCTGATGGTATCGAGATTGCCACCAGGGTGTCTGTGAACAGCTCGCTGTTTCAATCGATGGCGATTGTCAGACTCGAACGCCGCCCCGTGTCCGCCGAGGAGGTCGAACTGCCTGCCAATTTGTTGGACGTTGCCCAATGGCTGCACTTCGATCAGCCACCCCAAGCTGCAACCGCAGTCAAGCGCCCGCCGGATTTTGCCATGCACATGCAATGGCAAGGTGCGGTCAGGGCATTGCGGCGGCACGATCCGTGGACCTACGATGAAATATCGTATCCCGATGGACGGCGAACCCTGAATATCCGCAATGACCAAACGGGGCAGGCACTATCCTTCAGGGCCGCCAAGGGCGGAGCGTTTGAGCGGCTCTCCATATGCGCGGAATGCCGGCCCGGAGATTCGCTGGCTATTCACCTCGGCCGCAATGTCATCCCGGAGAGCATGGGGCGCACGGACAGTGTTCTCGGCGAGGCGTGCGACTGGTTCGACATGGCTCCGGGTACGTTTGACATAAACCTTTCGCAATGTCTGACGCAGGACAAAATCCCGCTAAAAATCGGCAGTGGTGGAGCGTGGGGGCCACGTGAGGAATTTGTCGCCGATGAGGTTCAGCGCCGAGAGCTCAAGCCCGACGAGATTCTTCCCCCCAGCGATGTCCTGAACCGGTCGAACTGGGATTTTCCAGGATAGGTGGGGAGATTGGCGAAAACCGAATGACGGCACCTCACCCTCGCCACGGCGGCTCCGGCGAAAATCGCTTGGTGATCCAGTCGGCGAAGGCGCGGGTCTTGGCGGCTTGTCCCTTGGCTGAGGGCACGACGACATAGACCGCGCCTTCGTCGGCCAGCGTCCACTCCTCTAGCACAGGCACCAGCCGTCCGTCGGCGAGCTCGCGGCCGATCAGCCAGTCTGTGCTCATCATCAGGCCGAGGCCCTGCACGGCGGCCTCGACCAGCACCTCGGCATCGTCGCTGACCAACGGCCCCGAAACCTCGACGCGCGCGCGCCGGCCCTCGCGGTCGGTCATCTCCCAGGCCGGAAAGGTCTGGAAGCCGCTGAAGCCCAGGCAGGAATGGTCGAGCAGCGCCTGCGGTGTCCGCGGCCTGCCCCTTCGGGCGAGGTAGGAGGGGGCGGCGCAGAGCAGCCGGCGCCGCGTCGCCACCTTGCGCGCCACCAGGCGCGAATCCTCCAGCGCGCCGAGCCGCACGGCGACGTCGAAATTCTCGGCGACCAGATCGACGAAACGGTTGGAGAATTCTGCCTCGATGCGGATATCGGAAAATTCGGCAAGGAATTGCGGCAGCAGCGGTCCGATCCACATGCGCCCGAACGTGCCAGGCAGCGCCAGCCTGAGCAGGCCGCGCGGGCCGCCGCCGGCATGCGCCGACGCGGCGGCCTCGGCCTCGTCGACGGAGGCGAGGATGGCGCGCACGCGCACCAGGAATTCGGCGCCCGCCTCGGTCAGCGACACGCTGCGCGTCGTGCGATGGAGCAGCCTGACCCCCAGCCGTTCCTCCAGCGATTGCAGGCGCCGCGACAGGATGGTCGCGTCACGCCCGACACGCGCCGCCGCCCTGGTGAAGGAGCGCGCCTCGGCGATGGCCGCGAAGGCCGCCATTTCGGCAAGGGCCGCAGGCTCGTAAGATTGCTGCATGTTTCGCAGTACTTAAATGCAAAATGGAATGATTATCCAGAAATAGCGCAGCAGATAGGCTCACTCAACCATCAATCGTCCCACCGGAGTGAAACCATGAAAGCCATCGAACTGAGCCAACCCAGGCTCGACGCCTTCCGCGCCGTCACTGTCGCCACCCCCGAACCGCAGCGCGGCGAGGTGCTGATCCGCCAGCGCGCGGCAAGCCTCAATTTCGTCGATGTCGCGGTGGCGAGCGGCAACTATCCCGGACCGAGCTTTCCACTCATCCCCGTCGCCGACGGCGCCGGCGAGATCGTCGCGCTGGGCGAGGGCGTTACGGGTTTCAGCGCTGGCGATCGCGTCGTCGCCCATGCCAAGCCGCGCTGGATCGGTGGCCGGCCGCGGCCCTACGAGATGACGCAGATGCGCGGCATCTCGCTGCCTGGGTCGCTGGCCGAATATGTCGCGTTGCCGGCCAATTCCCTCGTGCCGGTCCCGGCGCATCTCTCCTTCGAGGCGGCGTCGACATTGCCGATCGCCGGCACCACCGCATGGAACGCCATCCGAGCCGCCAATGTCGGGCCGGGCTCGGTCGTCGTGCTGCTCGGCACCGGCGGCGTCTCGATCTTCACCCTGCAACTGGCGAAAGCCGCCGGCGCCACCGTCATCATCACCTCGTCGTCGGACGAGAAGCTGGAGCGGGCGAAGGCGCTCGGCGCCGATCATCTGATCAACTACCGCGCGACATCAGACTGGGACGGCAAGGTGCTGGAGCTGACCGATGGCCTCGGCGCCGACCTCGTCGTCGAAACCGGCGGCACCGCCACCTTCGCCCGCGCCATCAACGCCACCGCACCCGGCGGCACGCTGTTCACCATCGGCTTCGTCACCGGCGCCGAGGCCACGATCAACCTGCTGCCGATCATCATCAAGGCACTGAAGGTGATCGGCAACAACACCGGGTCGGTGTCCGACCTTCGCGACGCCGCCCGCGCCATCGGCGCTGCCGGGATCGCGCCGGTCGTCGACAAGGTGTTTTCACCCGATGATGCGGCCGAAGCCTACGCCCACATGGCCGCCGGCGGCCTGCACTTCGGCAAGCTGGTGTTCGGATTGGAGTGGTGAGGTTTGCGCCTGGCCGCCCCCCCTCTGCCCTGCCGGCCATCTCCCCCTCAAGGGGGGAGATCATTCGCTTCATCGTCTTCGCCAATGATCAAGGCTGTAGAGTTGGCGGAGCGTCAAAGCTGCCAATCTCCCCCCTTGAGGGGGAGATGCCCGGCAGGGCAGAGGGGGCGCCTCGCACCACGCCTCTGTCTAAATCAACTTCTCCAAGGTAATCGGCAGGTCCCTGATCCTCTTTCCCGTCGCATGGAATACCGCGTTGGCAATCGCCGGCGCCACCCCGACGATGGCCAGTTCTCCGACGCCCTTGCCGCCGAGCACCGAGGAGTGCAGGTCGGGGATGCCCACCGAGATCACCTCGATGTCGGGAATGTCGGCATTGGTCGGCACGAGGTAGTCGGCGAGGTTGTTGTTGACGATGCGGCCATGGCGGCGGTCCATGATGCCTTCCTCCAGCAGCGCCTGGCCGATGCCCATGATGATGCCGCCCTTCCACTGGCTTTCGGCGAGCTTCGGGTTGTAGAGCCGGCCGGAATCCAGCGCCGACACCACGCGTGAGACGCGCACCGTGCCGAAATCCTCGTCGACGCGCACCTCGATGAAATGCGCGCACCAGGAGTGGCGGGAATAGTCGCCCTCGGTGTGCGGCAACGCCATGGCGATCGTGGTGTAGTTCTTGTAGCGGTCGTCGGCCGTCGAATTGGCCGGCATGGTGTCGCCGGTCGCCTCGATATGGTCGCGGCCGACGCTTTTGAGCAGTTCGGCGATCGAGATATCGGGGCCGTCGCCGCGTGGCGAGCCGATGCGGCCATTGGCGACGACCAGCGTGTTGGCCTGCAGCGCATGGAAGGGCGAGCGCGGATCGTTGATCGCCAGACCGACCAGTTGGTCGAGCGCCGAGGTCGCCGCCTGGTAGACGGCGCCGGTCATGACGCCGGCCAGGCGCGAGCCGCCGGTGACGCCGGCGCGGGGGAAGCGGGAATCGCCGAGCTTCACCACCACGTCGTCGGCCGGCACGCCGACCGTCTCGGCGGCGGTCTGCGCCAGGATGGTGTAGGTGCCCTGGCCCATGTCGATGGACGAGCTCTCGACCTCGACCGAGCCGTCGGCCAGGATGCGCACGACAGCCTCGCCATAGGCGCGCCGCACCGGATAGGTGCCGGCGGCAACGCCCCAGCCGATCAGCTGATTGCCGTCGCGCATCGAGCGCGGCTTTGGCGAGCGCCTGGCCCAGCCGAAGCGCTCGGCGCCTGCGGCAAAAGCCTCGCGCAACTGCCTGGTCGACCAGGCCTTTTTGGCGTGCGGGTCCTGCTCGGCATAGTTCCGCAGCCGGATCTCCAGCGGATCGATGCCGACCTCATAGGCAAGCTCGTCGATGGCGCTTTCGATGCCGAAGGCCGAGGGGTTTTCGCCCGGCGCGCGCATGGCGCCCGGCACCACGGAATTGACCCGCACGACATTCTGCTTCGAGGAGAAGTTCGGCGTCGCGTACATGATCGAGGTGACCGATCCCAGCGGCTCGACCCACATGCCGTCGATGGATGTTTCATTGACGCCGCGATGCACGATCGACTGGATGACGCCGTCATGGTCGGCGCCAATCGTCACCGTCTGCCGCGTCGCCGCGCGGCCGCCATAGCCGGTAAAGGTCTGCGGCCGGGTCATCACCAGCTTCACCGGCCGTCCCAGCATCTTGGCGGCGCTCGCGGCGACCGCGCCATGGCTGAGCGCCAGCGCCTTGGAGCCGAAGCCGCCGCCAATATAGGGCGAGACCAGCCGCACATTCTCGAACGGCACTTCGAACCATTCGGCATAGGTGCGGGCCATGCCGTCGAGCCACTGGCTCGGCTCCCACACGGTCAGATGATCGCCCTCCCAGCGCGCGATCAGGCCATGCGGCTCCATCGGCGCCTGGTATTCGCGCGGCGTGTTGTAGGCGGCGCAGATGCGCACCGGCGCGGCGGCGAAGGCGACCGGGGCATCGCCCCATTCCTTGGTCATGGCGTCGATCGGAATGCCGTCGCCGGCCTTGCCGTCGCTGAGGTCGACGATCGCGGGCGCCTCGTCATAGCTGACCTTGACGAGGGCTGCTGCCGCGACCGCCTGCTCGAAGGTTTCGGCGACGACAGCGGCGACATGCTGGCCCGAGAAGGTGATGTCGCGCGCCAGTGGGCAATAGGGCTTGTCCGGTGGCGGCGTGCCGAACCAGTCGGATGCGGACCTGAGGCTGATGATGGTGTCTGGTGTCAGCACCTTGAGCACGCCCGGTGCCGCCTCGGCCTGCGCGGTGTCGATCGCGCGCACCTTGCCGGATGCGATCGTGCTTTCGACCAACACGGCATAGGCGAGGCCTTCGAGCTGTTGCTCGACGGCGTATTTGGCCGCCCCCGTGATCTTGGCGGGGCCGTCGACGCGCGACAGCCGGCCGCCGACGGCTTCCGCCAGCGCGCCGTCCGACGCGTCACCCCGTTTTGATTCACCAACTCTGATGTTGTGAACGGTCATGCCGTCTCTCCCAATTTGAGGATGGCGCGCGCGACAACGCGCGGCGCGAGCTCGATCTTGTAGTGGTTGGCGCCATGGTCGACGGCGCCTTCGACGGCGAGCAGGCTGGCGGCGCGGACGGTTTCGGGCTCCAGCACCTTGCCTTTCAGCGTGTCTTCCACGGCGCGGGCACGCCACGGTTTGGTCGCAACGCCGCCAAGCGCCACGCGCAGGTCACGGATGGTGCGGTCATCGGCCTCGAATTCGATGCCGACCGCGGCACTCGCCGCCGCGAATTCATAAGACTGCCGGTCGCGGATCTTCAGATAAGTCGACCGGCGGGCGGCGGCGGAGCCGGGGATTTCGATGGCGGTGATCATCTCGCCCGGCTCGATCGCATGTTCCTTCTCCGGCGTGGTGCCGGGCAGCAGGAAAAAGTCATCGACCAAAAGTTGGCGATCGCCGAGATGGACTGTCGCGTCGAAGGCCACCAGCGCGGTGGCGAGGTCGCCGGGATACATGGCGATGCAGGCCTCGCTAGTGCCAAGCACCGCGTGGCCCCTGGTGACGCCGCCGATCGCCGAACAGCCGCTGCCTGGCTCACGCTTGTTGCAGGCGGAAAAGTTCGAGGGATCGCGGAGATAGGGGCAGCGTGTTCGCTGCATCAGATTGCCGCCGATGGTCGCCATGTTGCGGATCTGCGCAGAAGCCGCCTGCCACAGCGCTTCGGACACTGCGGGAAACTGGCTCTTGATGTCGGCATGGTCGGCGACATGGCCCATTTTGGCGAGCGCGCCGATGCTGGCGCCGCGTTCGTCGACCGCGATCCGATCGAGCCCCTTGAGGTAGGTGATGTCGACCAGCGTGTCGGGCTCGGCGACGCCGCATTTGGCGAGATCGATCAGCGTGGTGCCGCCGGCGAGCAGCATGGCGCCGGGCAGGGCGGCCGCCTGGCGTGCCGCATCGACAGAGCCGGCGCGGAAATAGGAAAAATCCCTCATGATGCGACCTCCAGGGCCGCCTGGCGCACGGCGGCGACGATGTGCGGATAGGCGCCGCAGCGGCAGAGATTGCCGGCCATGTATTCGCGGATCTCTTCGTCGGAGCCGGCATGGCCCTCGCGGATGCAGGCCACCGCCGACATGATCTGGCCCGGCGTGCAATAACCGCACTGGAAGGCGTCCTGCTCGAGGAAGGCAGCCTGCACGGGATGCAGTTCGCCCTCCCGTGCAAGCCCCTCAATGGTGGTGATGGCGCGGCCCTCGGCTTGCGCCGCCAGGGTGAGGCAAGCCAGCACGCGCTCGCCGTCGATATGGACGGTGCAGGCACCGCACTGGCCGTGGTCGCAGCCCTTCTTGGTGCCGGTCAGGCCGAGCCGCTCGCGCAAGGCGTCGAGCAGCGTGACACGGGGTTCGAGTTCCAGGTGATGATGTGTGCCGTTAATGTCGAGATGTACGGGGATTTTCGTCATGGGCGTCGGGCTCCAGTTGCTTGACGCTGGTGGGATTATTTCATGTTGGACAGGTGGAGGCCCACCTGTCCGTCCGGCGCTTTCGTTCCGGGCGTTCGTCACTTCTCACCCCAGCAGATCCTCGATGCGGATCGGAAAGCGGCGGGGCCGCACGCCGGTTGCATGCCAGATCGCGTTGGCAACCGCGCCAGCCGTACCGGTGACGCCGATTTCGCCGACGCCCTTGATGCCGAGCGCATTGACGTAAGGGTCGTCCTCATGGACCAGGATCGCCTCGACCGACGGCACGTCGGCATTCACCGGGACATGGTATTCGGCGAGGTTGGCATTCTGGATCCGGCCCGAGCGCCGGTCGGTGACGGCTTCCTCGTGCAGCGCGAAGGAGACGCCCCAGATCATGCCGCCATAATACTGGCTGCGCACAAGCCTGGGATTGATGACCCGCCCTGCGGCGAAGGCGCCGACCAGCCTTGTGACGCGGATCTGGCCGAAATCGGGATCGACCTTGACCTCGGCGAAGACGGCACCATGCGCGTGCTTGGCATAGGTCTCCTGGGACGCCGGGTCTGGAGCGCCCTTGCCGTGGCCTTCGATCTCCGTCAGGCCGGCGCGTGTGAGGATCTCGGCGTAGCTTTCGCTGCAATTTTCGTCGTCGCGGCGATACAGCCGGCCGCCGCGCGCCACAACGCCCTCATTACCGGCGCCGAACAGCGGCGAGGCCTCGTTGCCGGTGGCGAGATCGGCGAGCCTGGCGATGACGGCGGCACCCGCATTGTGGATCGCCATGCCGGCCGTCGCCGTATGGCCGGAGCCGCCGGCAATGCCCGCATTGGGCAGGTCGGAGCTGCCGGCCCTGAAGTCGACCTGGTCGATGTCGAGCCCCAGCCCATCGGCGGCGATCTGGGCGAAGGCGGTCCAGGCGCCTTGCCCCATATCCTGCGCACCGGTCTCCATCAGGCCGCTGCCATCGGCCTTCAGCACCGCACGCGCTTCGGCCTGGAACATCAGGGCCGGGAAGGTCGCGGTGCCCATGCCCCAGCCGGTGAGGAAACCGTCGGCGTCGCGCATCAGTCGCGGCTGCAGTGGGCGGCTCGCCCAGCCGAACGTCTCGGCCGCCTGTCTGTAGCATTCGCGCAGCGCCTTGGAGGAAAACGGCTTGCCGGTCATCGGCTCGACCTCGGCATAGTTCCGCAGCCGGAATTCCAGCGGGTCCATGCCGCAGGCGTGCGCCGCCTCATCGATGGCGCTTTCGAGCGCGATCGAGCCGGTGGCTTCGCCGGGCGCGCGCATGAACAGCGGCGTCCCGGTGTCGAGCCGCACCGCCTCGTGCGAGGTGGTGATGGCAGGGCTGGCATAGAGCGTGTGCGAGGCGTCCGCCGCCGGTTCGAAGAAATCGTCGAAGGTGCTCGACGTGGTCTTGGCGTGATGGTCGATGGCCGTCAGCCGCCCCTCGCCATCCATGCCCATGCGCAGGGTCTGGAGCGTCGGCGCGCGGTGGCCGACCGGCCCGTACATCTGCTCGCGCCGCAGCACCAGCTTGACGGGACTGCCAACGAGACGCGCCGCCAGGATGCCCAGCACCTGCGGCCCGGAAATCATGCCTTTCGAACCGAAGCCGCCGCCGAGGAAGGGGCTGCGGATGTGGATGTTTTGCGGCGCGATGCCAAACAGGCCGGCGATGCGGCCCTGCGCCATGGCCAGGCCCTGGCTCGGCGTGTCGATCGACAGCCGGTCGCCATCCCAGGCGGCGACGATCGCGTGCGGCTCCATGGCGTTGTGGTACTGGGCCGGCGTCTCGTAGGTGGCCTCGATCCGCGTCTTCGCCGATTTGAGGCCGGCCTCGACATCGCCCTTGTGCTGGACGGCCGGATTGCCGACGCCGACCCCACGCGGCACGAAGCTTTCGGCACCGTCTAGACCGACGCGCGCCGGCAGCGCTTCATAGCGCGGCGAGAGCAGCGCCGCCCCCTCGGTCGCCGCCTCCAGCGTTTCGGCGATCACGACGGCGATGCTCTGGTTGGGGTAGCGGATCTGATCGTTCTGCAGCAGGTCGAGCCGGAACATGAAGGGATGGTCCTTGGCATCCGGGTCGGCGGCGAGCGCCGGCCGGTTCTTGGGCGTCATCACCTCGACCACGCCCTTGTGCGCCTTGGCTGCCTCGATATCCAGCGAGGCAACGCGGCCGCGCGCGATGCTGGAGACAGCGAGCACGGCGTAGAGCATGCCGGGCGGATGGTTGTCGGCCGCGTAGCGCGCGGCTCCGGTGACTTTCAGGAAGCCGTCGCGGCGGGTCAGTGGCTGACCGATGCTGGAGCCCTGCCTGATATGGGCGGGTTGCTGGTTGAGGCTGAGTTCAAGCGTCATGGTGCGCTCCGGGACTGTTTGAGAACGGGGAGGCAGGAAGGGCCGGCAGCCGCTCGGGCGTTCCCGCCAAGGCAGACGTCAGCGCCCTGACCACGATGCGGCGGGCAAGCTCGATCTTGAACGCATTGTCGCCGGAGGGGCTGGCATCGGCCAAGGCGGCGTCCGCCGCACTGGCGAAGGTCGCCGCGTTGGCATCGGCGCCAAGCAGGACGGCCTCCGCCGAGCGCGCCCGCCACGGCTTGGCCGCGACGCCGCCGAGCGCCAGCCTCGCGGCGCGGATTTTGCCGCCATCGACGACAAGTGCTGCGGCGGCCGAGACGACGGCGAAAGCATAGGAGGTGCGCTCGCGGACTTTCAGGTAACGGGCATTGGCAGCGAAGGAGGCTGCCTCCGCCGGCAGGCGCACCGCCACGATCAGGTCGCCCGGCTCCAGCGCATTCTCCCGCTGCGGCGTTTCGCCGGGAAGCCGGTGGAATTCAGCCAGCGTGACGTGGCGCCGGCCCTTCTTGCCCTCGATCTCGACGACGGCGTCGAGCGCCACCAGTGGCACGCAGAAGTCCGACGGATGGGTGGCGATGCAGGCATCGCTCCAGCCGAGCACCGCATGCAGGCGGTTCTCGCCGCCCAATGCATCGCAGCCGGCGCCTGATACACGCTTGTTGCAGGCGCTGGCGGTGTCGTAGAAATAGCTGCAGCGCGTGCGCTGCAGGAGATTGCCGCCGACCGTGGCGGCGTTGCGAAGCTGCGCCGAGGCTCCCGACAGCAACGCTTCGGCCACCGCCGGATAGGCTTTTGCGAACGCCGCGTCGTGGGCGAGATCGGCATTGCGGACCAGCGCACCGATGCGCAGGCCGCCATCGTCCAGCCGCTCGATGCGGTTGAGTTCCGGCAGCCGCGAGATGTCAACGATGCGCTCGGGGCTGGTGATGCCGCCCTTCATCAGGTCGAGCAGATTGGTGCCGCCGGCCAGGTAGGCCGAGCCCGGTTCGGCCGCCGCCGCGATGGCGTCGGGAATGGTGGCGGGTCTGATATAGTCGAAGTCTCTCATGCCGCGGCCCTCCGGTCGGCTGTGGCAAGTTTCTCCTGGGCTTCCAGGACGGCCTCGACGATGCCGCCATAGGCCGCGCAGCGGCATATGTTGCCGCTCAGCCCCTCGCGGATGCGTTCGGGATCGTCGCCGGCCTGTCCCTCGGCGATCAGGCCGAGCGTGCTCATGATCTGGCCGGGCGTGCAGAAGCCGCACTGGAAGCCGTCATGGGCGATGAAGGCGGCCTGCACCGGATGCAGCTCTTCACCATGGGCCACGCCTTCGATGGTCAAGACATCGGCGCCGTCATGGCTGACCGCCAGCGCCAGGCAGGAGTTGATGCGCTTGCCGTCGACCAGCACCGTGCAGGCGCCGCACTGGCCGCGGTCGCAGCCTTTCTTGGTGCCGGTGAGGTCAAGCCGCTCCCGCAAGAGGTCGAGCAGGGTTACGCGCGGGTCGACCTCCAGCGCGTGTCGGTGTCCGTTGATGGTGAGGGTGATGGGAAGGCTGGTCATGGGCGTCTGGCTCCAGTTTGCTTGACGCGGATGGGAAGTGAACTGGTGCCTTGCCGGAGAAGGGCAAGGTAACCTTAAGGTCAGGTGTGGGCGGAGGTGGAGATGACAGCGGATGTCCCGGGAAACAGGCGGGCAGGGGAGATGTCGGCTTGCAGGTTCGAAAGACGTGACATACCGCTTCCCCTTCTTATATGATAAAGGCACTCCACTAAAGCGGAGGCGCCTCCGTTTGTTAGGTGGGAGCTGGCCCGGCCGGGTTCAAGCCCCCATATTTGGTCCGTGGAGAAAAAATTGGCAGACGCCGACATCGCCTCAGAGAAGGCCGCAGTGGAAAAACCGCTGCGCGCCGACGCTCAGCGCAACCGCGACCGGCTGGTCGAGGTGGCGGCGTCGGTCTTTGCCGAGCGCGGCATCGACGCCTCGCTGGAGGAGGTCGCGCGCCGCGCCGGTGTCGGCATCGGCACGCTCTACCGGCATTTCCCGACGCGCGAGCATCTTGTCGAGGTGGTCTACCGCCGCGAGGTGGAGGCGCTGTGTGCTGCTGCCGGCGAGCTCGCGGCGAAACATCCTTCCGACATCGCGCTGGAAGAATGGATGCGGCGCTTCGTCGATTACATCGCCACCAAGCGCGGCCTGGCGACCAGCCTGCGCATACTGCTCACCACCAATTCGACGCTGTTTTCCGACACGTCGGGCCGCGTCTCGCAGGCCCTGCGGCAACTGGTCGAGGCGGCGGTGGCCGACGGCACCATCCGCGGCGATGTCGACGCCTCGGACGTGCTGCACGCGCTGTCCGGCATCTACTCCGCCCCTGATACGCCGGAATGGCGCGACCGATCACGGCGGCTGGTCAAGCTGTTGATGGACGGGTTGCGGTTCGGGGCGGGGAAATAGCCGGTGGATGACAGGCTGTCGCCAGCCTCTTTATGGCTGAAGCCTCCGAGAGCGTTCCAATGACGATCGTCGTCAGCATCGATCGGGTCGCTCTTCACGGCTTCAAAGCGAAACTTTGATCACACCCACGAAGGTTCGCCTGCCGTCCCTGATCCTGCCATTCGAATCGAGTTTGTAGGTTGTTCGGGTGACGGCCTGTTTGACGTTGCCGCCAATGACATCAGCCTCACCTGGTCGTATTGCAACGACAATATCGCAATGACTGCAGAAGCTATCCGCGGTTTTCTCGCGAATCTTCCTCAGTTCCGTCTTCGCGTCAGCGAAATTGGATGGTGGCGTCCTGCAGCTTTCGCCGCTTCGGCTTGCCCACAACAGGTCGCCAATCGCAAGCGTCGTCGCGGCCGGATCCTCAAGGGATAGTCCAGCGAATTTTCCCGAGTCGATTTTCGACACATAGATCGAATGATTGTCTTGATATGGAAACCGCTTCTTGGCGCCGGCTTGCTTGAAACAGTAACAGATGAACGCTCCCGACCATGCTGGAGCATCCCTGCCGTCGAGATCGATGCCGATCGACTGCCAGTACTCCCCGACATAGGTCCAAAATGGATGCTTGGCTTCCATGCGGGGGTCCGTGAACCCGATTAAGGTTCCGTCGATCTTTTCCACCGGTCCGCCCCAGCGCGTCCATTCGCGCCGCGCTACTGTTGTCAGGTCATCAACGAATGTCATTCTTGCCCCCTCAGACAAAGTTGCCGGCCGAGCGAGACCATTTCTTCTGCTGAAGTCCGGCCCGGCGAGTCACGAGGGCTGCTTTCAAGTTCTTAACGCGCTCAGGCTCCCCATGTCCGCCGACTTCGAGCAATGCATCAAACGGCTTCTTGGCGAGAAGCGCTGCCTGCAATTCATCAAACCCTGCGCGGCCCTGGTGCCTCACATCCATCACCACGCAACAGATGTCGGCACCTCTGCCGTCGAGCCCCAGTCTTTTGTCGGCTTCCTTCACCAGCCTGCTCGCAGTATTGATCATGTGCTGAACCTGCAGAAGCCGCGCTTCCGGATGGCTGCCAGTCCAATGAATGAGCTTGGCCGCGGCTATAACCTCGGCGTCTTCGACATCATCAAGTGTTGGATTGAAGTAAAGTTGCAGAGGTTCTGTAGACCCCGCGTCCTCCATGGGAATGATCTTGCTATCCTCAACCTTCACGATGCGTCCGCCACGCACCTCAAGATTGGGAAAATAGTCCACCACCTCCGGACGTTGCAGCATATCACGGAACCAGCGTATGAAATCACCATCAGGAACGTGAGCTGCAAATTGTCCGAACCCGAACGTAAATCTCGCTCGATCATATGTATTGAGAGAGATGAAGCTCTGCCCTTCGCAAATCGCCGTTGGCTCGATGAAATCACACCAGAACGGATAGACGGTCTGATAGTCGGAGGCTACGTAAAGTTGCTTCCGTGCTTCGTCCGAACCGAAGAATCCGCCATCGTTTGAAAGGCCAAATCGCTCGACTCCTGTCTTTTTGTTCCGATAGGAGACTTTTGAGCCGATTGCGAAAGCGGATGCGTTATCCGGTCTGGCGGAGTAATGCTTTCCGTCGCGCACTACATCAAAATGAATGGCCACGAGCTATCCCCCCGGATTAGTCTTAGACCGATATTGATTTGATCATAAGCGCCTGGATTACGTTCTGCAAGAAATTCGGTGGTGATCTTCAGCGATTTGTAAATTGAGTGCAGTCGGCGAGCGCTGCCGTTTGAGACGCAGTTGCGAGATTCCAAGATGTTTTGTTCGGCATAGCGTGACTGCTTGTGCCGACTGGATAGGCAGGGCTGTGGTTTGATGCGGGGGATCCGTCAAAGCTTGATGGTGCGCGAACCGTCCGAAGGTGAGCACGGCCTGTCATTTGGAGAGTCATGCCAAGCCGGCTCACACACCGCGCTTGCATCTGAATGCGAGCGGTTGTTAAAATCCTCACATTTCAAGGGATGCACAGGCCCAACGCATGACTGCTCGCAAGGCGCAAAGGACGGCACGGCTGATCGATCTGCTGTCGCAGCGACGGGTTATCCATCTCAGCGAAGCGGCGGCGCTGCTTGGCGTCTCGGAGATGACGGTGCGGCGCGACATCGCCACCAACCAGGGGCAGATAGCCTATCTCGGCGGGCACATATTGGCGGCGGCCGAGATCGAGGCCGATGTTCCCTACGAACTGGCGACCGCGGCCGACAGCCATGCGGCGGCGAAGCGCGAAGCCTGCGCGCATGCGGTGCGCAAGATACGGCCCGACGAGACGATCTTCATCGACTGCGGCACGACGCTGATCCATCTGATCGATCTCATTCCCAACAATTATCAAATAACGGCAATATGTTACGCCATGAATGTCGCGGAGCGCCTAAGCCGCAAACCCAATGTCACCATCATCATGCTGGGGGGCGTCTATCACCCGGCGTCGGCGTCATTTTCGGGCACGCATGATTTCGACATTTTGAACAGCGTCGGCATCAACGCCGCCTTCCTGTCCGCCGCCGGCGTCGATGCCAAGCGCGGCGCCACCTGCGAGCATTTCCACGAGGCGGTGGTGAAACAGAAGGTGATGAGCCTGGCGCGCGAAAATTATCTGGTTATCGACTCCAGCAAGATCGGCAAGCTCAAGCGCGCCTTTTTCTCAGCCATGGACGGCTTCGACGCTATCATCACCGAACATGGCGAGGTCGGGCCGGATTCATTCCGGCCGCCAGCCTGACTCCGTTTGACATTTCCCCAAGGTGATGGAAAAGTCACAAAAAAAGTAAGAGAAGTCTCAAAAGAGACTCCGGACAGTCTGGGTAGGGGACGCGTCAAAGGGAGGAAGTGCGGGCGTAATGATCGAACAGGGTTCGATTGCGCTGATTTCCGGGACCCCCTTGCTGCGTGTCGAGGGCGTCAGGAAGCGGTTCGGCGGCGTCAATGCGCTGCGCGGTGTCAGTCTCGAAATCCTGTCCGGTGAAGTGCACGCGCTGCTCGGCGAAAACGGCGCCGGCAAATCGACGCTGATCAAGATCCTGAGCGGTGTGCATGTGCATGATGGCGGCTCGATCGAGATCGACGGCAAGCCTGTCTCGTTTTCCTCGCCCGCCCAGTCGCGCGACGCCGGCGTGGCGGTGGTCTATCAGGATCTGAGCCTGGTCGAGTCGCTCTCGGTCGCCGACAATCTCCTTTTGGGACGAGAGCCGAAGACGCGGCTTGGCTTCTTGAAGAAACGCCAACTGGCGGCGCAGGCCGAAGCCTTCCTCAAATCGCAGAACATCCCGCTCGATGCCCGCGCCATGGTCGGCTCGCTGCCCTTCGCCTATCGCCAGATGACCGAGATCGCCAAGGCGCTGATGGGCGATGTGCGCCTGCTCATCCTGGACGAGCCGACCTCGGCGCTGACCGACGATGAGGAAAAAATCCTGTTCGAGGCCATCCGGGCGGTCGCGGCGCGCGGCGTCGGGGTGATCTATGTCACCCATCGCCTCAACGAAGTGTTCCGCATCTCGAACCGGGTGACCGTGTTCCGTGACGGGCAGAACGCTGGAACTTTCGTCACTGCGCAAACCAATATGCGGCAATTGGTCGGCGCGATCGTCGGCCCGGATCATGCTGTGCTGAAGACGGGCAGCACGGCATCACGGCAAAGCGTGCTGTCATCCGTCGGGTCATCCGAAAGGCCCGTGCTCGAATTGAAAGGCGTCAGCAATGACCGGCTCGACGGGGCCAGTCTCGAATTGCGCGCCGGCGAGATCCATGGCCTTGCCGGGCTGATCGGCAGCGGACGCACCGAGATCCTGCAGACCATCTTCGGCCTGCGGCCCGTCCAGTCGGGTGAGGCCAGGCTGGACGGTGTCTCGTTGAAGGACGTCGATCCGGCGGCAGCAATAGGGCTGGGCATCGCGCTGGTGCCGGAGGACCGGCACGTCCAGGGCCTGGTCCTCGAACATTCGATCGAGCGCAATCTGACCTTGCCGCGCCTGCCGTATTTTTCGCGGCTTGGCTGGCTGCAGCGGCGGCCAGCGAGCGAACACGCCGATGCGGCGATGCGCCGGCTTTCCGTCAAGGCGCCAGGCGCGTCGACCCTGGTGAAGAACCTGTCCGGCGGCAACCAGCAGAAGGTGGTGTTCGGCAAATGGAACGAGCCGCGGCCGCGCGTGCTGTTGCTCGACGAGCCGACGGTCGGTGTCGATGTCGGCGCGCGCGAGGAGATTTACGGCGTCATTCATGCCGCCGCAGTGGCCGGCAGCGGGGTACTGCTGGTGTCTTCGGACCTTTCCGAGCTGCTGCAGCTCTGCGACCGCATCTCGATCGTCGTCGATGGCCGCATCACCAGGACGATTGCGCGGTCGGAATTCGGCAGCGCCGAAGACCTCCATCACCTCATTCAACTTTCGCAGCCATCGGAAGAGCACGCGGCATGACCGACACTGAAAGCCCGGCAAAGGCAGCAATGGCGAAGGGCGCCGCCAACCAGCAGGGCGGTCGCTCGGCGTTGCAGCATCTGCTGCAGGGCGAGCGTCCCTACATGCTCTATGTCGCCTTCGCCATCATGCTGATCGTCTTCAGCCTGGCATCGCCCTGGTTCCTGTCGATCGACAATTTTCTCAACATCGGCCGCCAGACGACGCTGGTGTCGATCATTGCGGTCGGCATGACATTCGTCATCATCTCCAGGCAGATCGACCTGTCCGTCGCCTCGACGCTGGCGCTTTCGGGCATGAGCGCGTCGCTGGCCATGGCTCTTGTCGCCAACAACTGGGTCATCGGCGCGCTGGCCGGGCTGGGCACCGGCGCGCTGATCGGGCTGATCAACGGTGTCTTGACCACGCGCCTCGAAATCCCGTCCTTCCTGGTGACATTGGGCACGTTGAGCGGCGCGCGCGGGCTGGCGCTAATGGTCACCAACACCAAGCCGGTCATCATCACCAACGAGCATTATTTCGCGATCTTCGGCGAGGGCTCGGTGCTCGGCGTCCCGGCGCCGATCCTGTGGACGCTCGGCGTCACCGTCGCCGGCATATTGCTGCTGCACTACAGTGTCTATGGACGGCGGGTTTACGCCGCCGGCGGCAACCCGACGGCGGCGCTTTATTCCGGCGTCCATATCAAGCAGGTCACGACGCTCGCCTTCGTGCTGACCGGCACGCTCGCCGGGCTGGCATCGCTGATCCTGTCGGCGCGCTCGCACGCGGCGCGGCCCGACGTCGTGCAAGGCATGGAACTCGACGTCATCGCCTCGGTCATCCTCGGCGGCTGCAGCCTGTTCGGCGGCCGCGGCTTCGTGCTCGGCACGCTGCTCGGCAGCCTGATCATCGGCACGCTCAACAACGGGCTGGTGCTGCTCGGCGTCAGCTCGTCGCTGCAACTTGTCATCAAGGGAGCAATCATCGTCGCCGCGGTCGCGTTCACGAGGAGGTAAGGCGCGCATCTCGCGGATATCAGCAGAAGACAGCCGGCTCCAAACGGCAAACAAACGTCAGAAATCAACGGAGGAAGTCATGAAACAATCGGCAAGAATCCTGTTCAGCACATTGAGCCTCGCCGCCAGCGCCTTTGCGCTGTCGACGACCCTAGGCCTGGCGCAAACGCCCGACACCTGCGTTACCGGCGTCGACATGGCGACGCTTGGCCCCAAGGGCATTGTCGGCCAGGGCCCGCATGGCGAAAAGGCAGCTTCGCCCGACGAGCTGAAACTGACCGACGACGAAGCCGCCAAGGTCAAGGCGGGCAAGTTCAAGGTCGGCATCTCCATGCAGACGGTCAACCTCGACTGGTCGCAGTTGCAGGTGGCGGGCATCAGCGAAACGCTGGCCAAATATGGCGTCACCGTCACCGGCGTGGCGTCGGCCGAATATCAAGTCGACAAGCAGATCGCCGATATCGAGAACACCATCCAGCAGCATCCCGACGGCATCATTTCCATCCCCGTCGATTTCACCGCGACGGCGCCGACCTACAAGAAAGTGGGCGAGGCCGGCATCAAGCTGGTGTTCATGGACAGCATTCCGGTTGGCCTCTCGTCGCCGAAGGATTTTGCCTCGATGATCTCGGCCGACAGCCAGGGCAATGGTCAGATCGCGGCAACGATCCTGGCGTCCTGCATGCCCAAGGGTGGCACGATCGGGCTGGTGAATTTCGGCGTTGACTATTTCAGCACCAATGAGCGGACCAAGGGGGTCAGCGAGTGGATGAAGGCGAACCGGCCCGACATCGTCTTGAAGCAGGTCGACTTCACCGATCCCTCGAAAGTCTCGCAGATCGCCGGCGACTTCCTCACCGGCAATCCCGATGTGAAAGGCCTGTTCGCGGTCTGGGACCAGCCGGCGCTCGACACGCTATCCTCGATGCGTGCGCAAGGCATCGACATTCCGATCACCACGGTCGATCTCGGCCTGCAGTCGGCGATCGAGATCGCCAAGGGCGGGCCACTCAAGGCAACCGGCTCGCAGCGCCCCTATGATCAGGGCGTCGCCGAGGCGATGGCCATGATGAAGGCGCTGATCGGGCAACCCACGCCCGCCTGGGTCGGCGTGCAGTCGCTGCCGGTGGTGCAGTCCAACGTGCTGGAATCCTACAAGACCGTCTTCCACAAGGATCCGCCGGCCGAACTGGTCGACGCCTGCAGCAGCGCCAAGCCGAAGTGCAATTGAGGTAGGGGAGATGGGCGCGGGGGAAACCCGCGCCCATGTCTGGCTGACGCTAAAGACGTGCACCCCTGCTGGCGGCGCGGCTACGCCTTGGCCTCGACCAGGATCACCAGCGATTCCGGCACCACGCCATCATGCGCCATCGCGTCGGCTGCTGCCTTGCTCTGCATCAGCGCGGCCATCTTATCCATGTCCGGAACATCCATCATCACGGCCACCCGTTTCGGGTTCTGCGGATCGACGAAGGTGCGGATGTTGGTGATCCCCAGCGAGCCGAAAAGCTCCTTGCGCTTGGGTGAACTGAGCCAGTGCTTGCTGTCTTTCGAGATGTCGTGATGGCCGATTACGGTTGGCATGGCATCCTCCCCAGGGGTAACGTCGGCGGCCGATATCGCCCGCCGATACTGCGATCCACCTGTGCAGGCCAGTGAGCGCCGTTTCCCGTAGACTGTCAATTAGCTGTTGCTGATGGAATGGTTGCCAACGGTGTGACGTGCGTTCTACCCCTCCCTGGAGTCATGAATTGGAAACCATTGCTGCCGGTCGACGATATGGCGACCGAGGCGGGACTGATGCCTATTCCGAGACTGCTCGATTGCCGATCGCGACGCCACCCCAGTCCTCAGGCGCGACGTCGGCGATCGATTGCGAGAACGTCCAGCGGTGGCCAGCGAAGTCGCGGCAGGAATATTGGCGCTCGCCATAGGGGTAGCTGGCCGGCGGGCTCAGGATCACGGCACCGCGGCGCGCAGCTCGCTTGTGATGGGCGTCGACATCCTCGACACGCACCATCACCGCGAACGGCGCGCCGGCCTGCTCGCATATAGGTTCGCTGTTGTTCGATCCGGTGACAATCACCGCTCCGTACCCGAAGCCGAGCTGCTGGCGGTGGTTGCCGATGATCAGCCGCTGTTCGAACCCGAAAACCTGGCAGAGCCAGCGGCTGGCCGTCTCGACGTCGGGATAGGACAGCACGGGTATGACCGCGCTCGCGGGCATCGAGCGATTGGCGATCATGTCATTCTCCATGGTGTTCCGCGCAGGGGCGATCGAGGACGGATTTCCCCGCTTCAACTATAGGGCGACCAGCATTGCTGGCGAGGCCCGTTATAGGGCTGATAGCTGTTGTCCCAGGCACGGTAGGAGACGTAACGCCCATAGCACCAGCGTATATGCGCGGCTTCCAGACGGACGGCGGGAGGCGGCGGCGATGGCGCGACGGACGCAGCCGCGACACCGGCGGCAAAGGCGGCGGCGGGGAACCAGTAGCCGTTGTAATAGCGATAGCCTGGCCGCACGCGGACATAGCCGCGATAGCCATTGTAGTAGTATCCGCCGCCGACGACGTAGAAGCCGCGGCGAAACCAGACCGGTGTCGGCCCTGTGGTGAACGACGCCGGGGCAGGGGCCGGCACGACCGGCAAGGCCTGGGCCGGCGAGGCCAGTACCGTAGCTCCAATCATCAAACCGCAAAACGCTGTGATTGTCCGTTTCATCTTTTCACTCCTGTGGATGGGGTCGAAGGGTTGGGATCACTGACGTCGGAGCGCCCGCAGTTCGGAGATCGAAAGCGCGCCATCGCTGTTCGTGTCCGCCTGCAGCAATCGGTCCGGAATGAAGGCGGCAAACTCGTCGCGCGAAATCTTGCCGTCGCCATTGCGGTCGATACGGCGGGCCTGGGCTTGGAAGCCGGCGAATTGGGCGGCCTGGAAGTCGCGCTTCGACTTCACCTGCTCGACCGCGGCACGCACTTCGTCCGCGTCGAGCAAACCATTGTGGTTGGCATCCATCCGGTCGAACATCTGCGCCCGCGCGGCCCGGATTTCGCTGAATTCGAGCTTGCGGTCGCCGTTGGTGTCTATGTGCCGGAAGAGGTCCCTGGCACTGCCGTCCGCCGCACAGGCGCTGGCGGTGCAGAGCAGCATGCCAGCAAGAGCCATGACGATCTTGTTCATATTGATCTCCGCATTGGGTCGGATGGTCCGCCGCGGACCGTCCTTGCAGAGCCTTCTACGCAGCGCCTGTGGTGGTCCTACGCAAAGCGAGATGATTTTTTCGAGGTGCGGCCAGCACAGCCGCCTATCCCCGCCTCGATAGAGAATTCAAGGCCGGCAAAGAATCTTGCGTGTCGAGCGTAGGAGCCCGGCTCTCGCTGCGTATCGGTCAGCAGTCGCCCCCCGCGGCCTGACAATGAAAGGACATCATCATGAAACGCTCAGTACTGATTGCGGCCTTGCTCATCGGGCTCACACCGCTCTGCGCGGTGCAGGCACAGGACATGCCGGGCCAGCGCATCCTGCAACGGATCGATACCAATGGCGACGGCGTCATCTCCAAGGATGAGATGACGGCCGCCCGCGAGCGCCTGTTCAAGCGGCTTGACCGCAATGGCGATGGCGTCATCGACGAGAAGGAGATGGAGAGCGCCCGTCAGGCGATCAAGGATCGCGCCGAGGTGGCGCAGGCGCGGCTCGGCAACCGCTGGCGGCGCATGGACACCAATGGCGACGGCAAGGTGTCAGAACAGGAATTCGCCAGCAGCATGCCGTTGTTTGACCTCGTTGATCGCAACGGCGACGGCAGGCTTTCGGCGGACGAGATCGCAACCGTCCGCAAGCTGATAGCTGAGCGTTCCAACTGATCGCAGCAATTATTCCCTTTACAAAACAAGGAGTACGACATGTTGTCTTCGGTAAAGATTCCGATTTTATGTCTCGGTGCGATGCTTGTCTGGTCGACCGCTTCGCCGGCCGCGGCCGAGGAATGGCAACGCCCGACCGTGCATGGCGGCGAGATCAACCGCAGCGTCGGCAAGGACGGCAATGTCTACACCGGCTCGACCACCCGGACCGGTCCCAATGGCGGCACCTACACGTCGAGTTCCAAATGCGTGGGTGGCGTTGTTGACCGCTGCGCCAGAAGCTATTCTGGCACCGGGCCGAACGGGCAGTCCTTCTCCGGCAAGCAGGTATCGGCACGCGGGCCGTTCCGGGGCCGCTCGGCCGGCAGCTTCACCGGCCCGAACGGCAACACGGTCCATGGCTTCCGCCGCTGGCGGCGCTGACATCTGGTGTGATGGATTTGAATCCGAAATTCGTTTCTGTGCTCTTCCTGATCGATGCGAATTTCGGATTCGCCGAACCAGCAGTCTCGTCCATGGATGCGCGCCGCCGTGCGACATGAGGAGCCCCGTGGCGACGATGACCTTCTGGTGCGCATCGCGGCGGGCAGCCAAAGCGCACTGTCCGAGCTTATCGCCCGCCATGGCCGTGGGCTGCGAATGTTCGCGACGCGCTATCTCGGCAATGCTGGCGACGCCGAGGATGTGGTGCAGGAGGTGTTCGTGACCGTCTGGAAACAAGCCGGGAGGTTCGATCCGGCCAAGGGGCGGGCTTCGACCTGGCTCTATCGGATCACCGCCAACCGGTGCATCGACCAGCGTCGACGCAGGGCGCTACGCAGCTTCATCGGGCTCGACGATATCAGGGACGAGGTCGCCTCGCCTGAGGCGGATGCCGAGGCGACGACCGCTGCGCGGCAGGAACTGGCGATCGTGCGCGACGGGCTCTCGCGCCTGCCGGAGCGGCAACGCATGGCGGTGCTGCTCAGGGCCGTCGGCGATCTCGACATCGCGGCGATCGCCGAGGTGATGGGCAGCAGCATCGGCTCAGCCGAGCAATTGCTGGTGCGCGGACGGCGCGCGCTCAGGGATCATTTGGCAATGGCGGCCGTGGGCCGTGAAAGGAAGTCCTCATGACACGGGACGAATTCGAACGAAACCGTCGCCGCTTCGGCGACACCGTCGAGGCATGGCCGGCGCCCTTCCGCCAGCAGGCGCTGGCCTTGATGGCGGAGGAGCGGAATGACGATCCGGATGCCGCGCTCGACCGCCTCGTGCTCGAGGCGGCGCTGACCGATGGCGATGACCAGGAACTGGCTAGCAAGGTGCTGGCTCGCATCGAAGCCGGCTCCGCCGGCCCATCCTTCCTGGCGCGCCTGCTCTTGAGTCCGGCCGGGTTCGCGGCCTGCGCCGCTGCCGCGCTCGTGGCGGCGACGCTGGCAGGCTACCAGGTGGCGCGGCTGCAGGACGATCCGTCCGACACGGAGCTTCTGGCTCTGGCGTCGGGATCGTCGCCTGCCGATAGCGGTGTTGTCGCGGATGATCCGGCAGGGGAGGGCTCGCTTTGAAGCGTTCCTGGATATGGACGGCGACGCTGGTGCTGCTTGCGCTTTCGCTGGCCGTCAACTTCTTCCTGGTCGGCTATGCCATGCAGGGCCTACGCCAGGGCGCGGCGGCGCGCGTGCTGTTGTCGGAGATTGCCAGCTCTTATCCGCCCGAGGTGAGGAAGGAGTTCCGTGGAGTGCTGCGCGACAACCGCGCGCGCACCTTCCAGGCACTGCGCGACCTGCGCACCGCGCGCGCCAATCTGGCGGCGGCACAAACAGGCAAACCCTTTAACGAAGCGGCGGTGAAGGACGCGATGGCGGCGGTGCGCAGCGCAACGACCAACCTTCAGGCGACCATGCAGGACTATCTCCTGGCCGCTCTGAAGAACGTCAACGCAAAGTCCGTCCAGGGCGGCTGAGCCGGCCCTACTGGCGGCACAATTGTCGCCGACCTATGTCGATGTCCAACCGGTTGCGATCGCGAAGATGGAACAATGCGGCACGACAGGCTTGTCCTGATCCTGATTTGGCGCGAGCTCTCGGCTGGCTTGCGCTCGATGCGCCGCCGCGACCTTGCCTGGATCGTGGCTGGCGGTGGGGCGCTGCTCGCCTACGCCATCGCCGATATCGCTATCGCGCTGCAGGCCGCGGCGGCCACGCTGCTGCAGGCGCAGATGCTGTGGACGGTCGGCCTGCCGGGAGCACTTCTTTGCCTTGGCGGCTTCGCCGGCAGTGCGGTCGCAAGACTTTGCCTGTCGCGCGCCTTCGCGCCTTTCCTGAAAGCATTGCCGCTCTCACTGGTCGAGCGCCGGCGCATGGCGGCGGTGGCGGCATGGGCGCTGGGCGTTCCTCTTGCCTTAATCGTCGCGGCGGCCACAGGCCTTGGCTGT
This sequence comes from Mesorhizobium sp. CNPSo 4671, assembly GCF_057784245.1. Taxonomy (NCBI): domain Bacteria; kingdom Pseudomonadati; phylum Pseudomonadota; class Alphaproteobacteria; order Hyphomicrobiales; family Phyllobacteriaceae; genus Mesorhizobium; species Mesorhizobium sp. CNPSo 4671. Next base: position 724,493 of record NZ_JBWLUW010000002.1, read on the forward strand.
TTCGTCATCGCCAAACCATTGGCGCCGGCCTGGGGGCTTGGCGCCGTGATGTTGTTTGGCTCCGGCTTCTGCCTGGCAGCCGTGCTGCGCCTGCGGAGCGCTCGCGACCTGGTCGGCATCGGCAATGCCGATCCGGCTGGGGAGCCGGGCGGGCGCAAGCCCTGGCTCGGTGCCTTCGATCGTGCGACGCCGGCCTGGCTCTCGAGCTGGGCATGGGGCCTGCCGGCCGGCCGCGTAAGGTTTTCATGGCGGCTGGCTGGCGCGGCCATACTGCTCGGTCTCGCTGCGGTCGTTGCCGGCTCCATCAGCCTTGCCCACCATGATGCCGTGCCGGCTGCCATGGCCGGGCTGGCCGGCGGCCTTCTGGTCTTCATGCTGAGCGCGCGCTTCCATCCACTCGGCTCGCCGGTGTTGCGCACGGCGCCGCTAGGCTTCGTCAGGGCCTGGCTGCGCCTGGCGCGGCTGCCCCTGCAATTGTCGGTCGCTTTCTTTCTCTTGCCGGCGGGCGCTGCCCTGGCGGCGGAACCGTCGGCCTGGGCGATGCCGCTCGCCAGCGGCTTCTGGCTGCTGGTGCTGAACGGCGCCTATGCGGTGTTTGCAGCCTATTTCATGACCGCACCGTTCGTCGCCGCGCTGAGCTTCCTCAGTGCCATCGCCTACGCCAGCTACGAATCGCTCGAATATGGGCGCACGGTGCTGATTGGTCTTGCCGCCCTTGTGCTGTTTCTGTGGCACCGGGCGCAACGGAGATACCGCCATGGATAGCAGCATCGATCCTGCCGAAATCCTCGCGGTTCGCCGGCTCAGCGCCGGCTATGGTGGCCGCGCGGTCGTCAGCGGCATCGACCTGTCGCTCGTCAGGGGCGACATCCTCGGCCTGCTCGGCGCCAACGGCTCTGGCAAGTCCACTTTGCTCAGGGCGATCACGGGCCAGATCCGGCCGCTCGGAGGGAGCGTGACGGTCGACGGCGCCGACCTTGCCGGCGCGCCGGAGCGCGCCAAATCCGGCTTCGGCCTTGCCATGGATCCATCCGACCTGCCGGCGGCGCTGAGCGGGCGGCAGTATCTCCAACTCGTCGCCTCGATCCGCGGTTGCGCCGAAGATGACTGGCCTGGCGTCGATGTCGCCGAACGGCTTGGGCTGAAGCGCTGGATCGAGCGGCCGATCGCCGAATATTCGCTGGGCACGCGGGCCAAGATCGCCATTGCCGCGGCCCTGCTCGGTGCGCCGCCGCTGCTGATCCTCGACGAGTCCCTGAACGGCCTCGATCCGCTTGCCGCCTTCGAGGTGAAGCGCATCATCCTGGCCTTGGCTTCCAGCGGCCGCCATGCCGTCATCATCTCCAACCATGTCGTGGAGTCCGTGCCGGGCCTGTGTAACCGCGCCGTCCTTCTGGCCGACGGCCGCATGGCGCGCGCCTGGCAGGCCCGGCAACTGGCCGAGGCCGGCCGAATGCCCGGCGCCTTCGAGGCCGAAGTCATGCGGGCGCTGACGGTCCAGGCGGCCGATGGATGAGGGCACCTTTCGCTTGAACGGCTGAAACGCAGCCGTTTCGCGACGGCTGCCACCACGCAGGTTTTCAGATCTCCAGGCAAACCTTGCCGAAATGCTTCCGGGCTGCGTAGTGCGTGAAGGCGGCGGCGATGTCGCGCAGCGGGAAACGGCGGTCGATGACGGGCTTTATGCCGTTGATCTCGATCGCACGGATCATGTCCTCTTGATCCGCCCGACTGCCGATCGAAATACCGCTGATGCGGATCTGGTTCGAGAACACGGCCGGGATCGAGACATCGGCGGCAAAGCCGGTCAGCACGCCAATCAGGGCGATGTGACCGCCTGTGCGGCAGGCGGCTATCGACTGCGCCAGCGTGGCAGGGCCGCCGACCTCGATCACGTGGTCGACGCCGCGTCCTGCCGTCAACTCCCTGGCCTTGCGGCCCCAGTCCGGCACGGCCTTGTAGTTGATGACGGCATCGGCGCCGAGGCGGCTCAGCCGCTCCAGCTTTTCCTCGTCGGAGGAAGTGGCGATGACCCGGGCGCCGGCGGCCTTTGCGAATTGCAGCGCAAACAGCGACACGCTGCCGGTGCCGAGAACCAGCACCGTGTCGCCGGGCTTGACCTTGCCGCAGACGACCAGGCCGCGCCAGGCAGTGACGCCGGTGCAGGTCAGCGTCGCGGCTTCGGCATGCGTGTAGCCCGCCGGAGCTTTCGTGAAGGTCTGTGCCGGCATGCACACATATTCGCTGGCGAAGCCGTCGAAACTTTCTCCTGGAATGTCGCGCCTTGTGGCGGGGGTCATGTCGCCGTCCTGCCACCAGGGGTAGAAGGTGCTGACGACGCTGTCGCCGGGCTTGAGCGCATCGACGCCGCTGCCGACGGCGATCACTTCGCCCGCGCCGTCGGACAACGGCACGCGGCCATCGGCCAGCGGTGTCTTGCCTTGCACCGCGAAATCGTCGCGCATGTTCAACGAGCAGGAGCGGATCCTCACCATCAGGTCACCGGGTCCCGGTTGGGGTGGGTCTTCCTCGACCAGGTCGAGCCGGTCCAGGCCACCCGGCGCCCTCAGCCTGACGAGCTTCATTGTCTTCTCCGATGTGTGGGGACGTTCGGGTGGCGTGGGCGGGTGGATCTATCGGACTTGCCAGCCAGAGATCACCCGCAGCCAGGGTGCGAGATGAAAGGCGCTCATCAAGAGATACATCGCTGCCATGCCGGTCAGCGGCGAGGTGCCCATGCACAGCATGGTGGCGTCACTGCCCTGCAGGCAAGAGAGCAGGGCCATCACGGCGAAGGTCGGTGCCGCAGCGAGGCACAGCCAGTCGGCTATGCCTAAGGAGGCGGTGCTTTCGGAGGGGGCGCTGCCGGAATGGATATCGCTCATGGTCGTGATCCCTTGATGGTCGTGGCCTGTCAGGGCGTGGTTCCTCGCCCCCACCTTCGTGGGGGCGAGGAACCCAAGCTGGGCAGGGGGCTTCGCTCTTGCCAGGTTCTGCTACTCGGCCTTGTCCCTGAAGGCGGCTTCGCCAGCGGCGGCGACTTCGGCCCATTTCTTGTCGGCGCCCGCTTCATAATTGTCGTGCCAGTTCCACCAGCTGTAGAGCGGGGTCTGCGGGTAGCCTTCGGGCGAGTCCTCCCAGACCTCCTGGCGGCCGAGCGGGGTGGCGTCGAGATAGCTCCAGACCGTACCCATCGCCTCGTCGCCGCGGCTGTTGATGAAATAGGTGCGGAAGATGCGGTCGCCCTCATGGATGAAGACGTTGTGGCCGTGCCATTCGTCGACGCCGAAATCCTTGTCGAAGCTGTCGGTGATCGTGTACCAGGGCATCGCCCAGCCCATCCGTGTCTTCAGCCGCGCAATATCGGCCTGCGGGGCGCGCGAGGCGTAGGCAAGCGTGGTGTTGCGGGCGTTGAGATGGGCGAGGTGGCCGACCTGGTCGGCGCCGAGCGAACAGCCGCGGCAGGCGTGATCGGGCCAGCCATAGACGCCCGGCTCGAAGAAGGCGCGGTAGACGATCAGCTGGCGGCGGCCTTCGAACAGGTCGAGCAGGCTTGCCTTGCCGTTCGGGCCTTCGAACACATAGGCCTTGTCCACTTCCATCCACGGCATGCGCCGGCGTTCGGCGGCGAGCGCGTCCTTGGCGCGCAGCGTCGCCTTTTCCTTCACCAGCATCTTTTCGCGCGCGGCGTCCCATTCCTGCCTGGAAACGATCGGCGGGGTCTGCATTGTCATGTGCTTGGTCATTGGTCTTCTCCTTTGCCAGTGGTGCCGTCGCGGGCCACCTGGGAATCCAGGCTAGGGCGGTGAAGCGGGGAGGGGTGAGTTACATCTGCGACGGGATTTGCATCCTCCGGCCCGGCGCAGCAGGGGTGGCGGGGCCGTGCGGTGTGTTCGAGATTGTCGGTTGCAGGCATTTTCAACTACCTCTAATGAGATGCTTAATATGAATACCTGAGATGCTCAGGCTATCGAGTGCCGGAATTGGCGTCAATCGTGCCGGTGGTGTTCTCAGCCAGATGGCTAGGTCTCCCTCGGCTCGATGCGGCTTGCTGGCCGGCAGTGGTGATTTAAGTTAGGGCGGTGCGGGGGTGGGAGTTACAAGTGTGACGGGATTTGAATGGACTCGCTGATTACCGCGGCAGCGCTGGCGCTGGCGGCGGGCGATCCGCTCGGCGCGCTCGACCGCGTCGCCTTGCGCGAGGATGCGCCGGCGCTGGCGCTGCGCGGCATCGCCATGGCGCAGCTCGGCGATTTCGACCGCGCCAAGCTGCTCTTGCGGCGCGCGGCCCGCGCGTTCAGCCCGAAAGAGGCTGTCGCGCGCGCCAGATGCGTCGTCGCCGAGGCCGAGATCGCGCTGGTCTCGCGTGACCTGGGCTGGCCGGCCAAGGCGCTCGACGCGGCGCGCACGACGCTGGAAAAGCATGGCGACCGGCTGAACGCGGCGCATGCCGGCCATCTCAAGGTGCGGCGCCTGCTGCTGATCGGCCGGCTCGACGAGGCCGAGCATGTGCTGGCCGGGCTCGACCCGACGCCGCTGCCGCCGGCCGCGCGGGCCGCGCATGAACTCGCCGTCGCCGGCATCGCCATGCGGCGGCTCAGGACCCGGCCGGCGCGCGCGGCACTGGAATGGGCGCGCAACGCCGCCCGGCAGGCGGGCATTCCAGGCCTGATGGCGGAGGTCGCCACCGCTTCGCTCGCGCTGGAAACGCCGGCGGCGCGGCTGATCACGCAAGGTGCTGAGCGGCCGCTGCTGCTCGAAGAGGTCGAGGCGCTGCAGGGGTCGCCGGCGCTGGTCGTCGACGCGTTTCGCTACGCCGTGCGTGCCGGGGACAGGACGGTCTCGCTGGCGAGCCGGCCGGTGCTGTTCGCACTGGCGCGTGCGCTTGCCGAAGCCTGGCCCGGCGATGTCTCGCGCGAGGAGCTCGTGGCACGGGCCTTTGGCGGCAAGCATGCCGATGAATCGCATCGTGCACGGTTGCGCGTCGAGATCGGGCGGCTGCGCGCCGAGCTTGCCACGCTGGCCGACATCAGCGCCACCAAGCGCGGCTTCACGTTGGCGCCGCGCCAGGCGCGCGCGGTGATGGTGCTGGCGCGGCCAATCGAGGAGCGGCACGCCGCCGTGCTCGCCTTGCTCGCCGATGGCGAGGCCTGGTCGAGCTCGGCGCTGGCGCTGGCGCTCGGAACCGGCCAGCGCAGCGTGCAGCGGGCGCTCGAGCCGCTTGCCGAGGCCGGCAAGGTGCAGTCTTTCGGCCACGGAAGGGCGCGCCGCTGGATGACGCCGCCGGTGGCCGGATTCACGACCACCTTGTTACTCCCGGCGCCGCTGGCAACTGGTTAGGAATGGATCATTCCACCATCAAACGAGGATCAAGACATGAAACATTCACCGGCCGAAATCCTGCGCGAATACGGACCCTTTCCCGGCGTGGAGCGGATACATGGGGTGAGCTTCGACGGCGAGAATGTCTGGTTTGCCTCTGGCGACAGGCTGAATGCCTTCGATCCGCAAAGCGGACAGAAGCTGCGTTCGATCGATGTCGCCGCACATGCCGGCACCGCCTTTGACGGCCGGTATTTTTACCAGCTCGCCGATGATCGCATCCAGAAGATCGATCCCGATACCGGCGCGGTGGTCTCCACCATCCCGGCGCCCGGCGGCGGCCGCGATTCCGGGCTGACCTGGGCCGAAGGCACGCTCTGGGTGGGGCAATACCGCGAGCGCAAGATCCACCAGATCGATCCCGAGACCGGGAAAATCCTGCGCAGCATCGAATCCAGCCGCTTCGTCACCGGCGTGACCTGGGTGGATGGCGAGCTGTGGCACGGCACCTGGGAAGGCGACGAGAGCGATTTGCGTCGCGTCGATCCCAAGACCGGCAAGCTCCTGGAGCGGCTCGACATGCCGGCCGGCATGACCGTCTCGGGGCTGGAATCCGATGGCGCAGACCGCCTCTACTGCGGCAGCACGTCAACCGGAGTGGTGCGGGCGGTGCGCCGGCCGAAATGAACCGGTTCCCCTGACGCAGACATCAGGGCTGCGAAGTTCGAGCCTGGCGAATTTGTCAACGGCGACTGGTCGTCGCCCCGGCGCGTGCCTAGATAGGCTGCGTTGGGCGACCGCCCGGACATCTCTTCGCAAAGGACCCGACCATGCCCGCACAGATCACGCTGAACGACGGCGCCACCATCCCGCAGCTTGGCCTTGGCGTGTGGCAGGTCGATCATGGCATCACGGCCCAAGTCGTGGGCTGGGCGATCAAGGCCGGCTACCGGCTGATCGACACGGCCGAAGGCTACCAGAACGAGGAGGGCGTCGGCGAGGCGATCCGTGCGGCCGCTGTGCCGAGACGCGAGCTGTTCATCACCTCGAAACTGCGCAACGGCGCCCACCAGCGTGACGCGGCGCTGCGCGCTTTCGACGAGACGATGGAAAAACTCGGCGTCGAGCAGATCGACCTGTTCCTGATTCACTGGCCGGTGCCCAGCCGGGACAGATATGTCGAGGCCTGGAAGACCCTCATCGAGCTCAAGCAGGCCGGCCGTATCAAGTCGATCGGCGTTTCGAATTTCAACAGGGACCATCTGGAACGCATCATCGGCGAGACCGGCGTGGTTCCGGTGGCCAACCAGATCGAGCTGCATCCGCGTTTCCAGCAGCGCGCGCTCAGGGAATTTCACGCCCGGCACAACATCCATACGGAAAGTTGGAGCCCGCTGGGCAGCGGCCGGCTGCTCAGCGACCCGACGATCGCGGGCATTGCTGGGAAGCACGGCAAGTCGGCGGCGCAGACGATCATCCGCTGGCACCTTCAGCAAGGGCTGATCGTCATCCCGAAGTCGGTCCGCCAGGACCGCATCGCGGCCAATTTCGATGTCTTCGATTTCGAACTGGACGCGCAGGATTTGGAGACGATCGCCGGCATGGATTCGGCTACCGGCCGCGACGGCCCGAACCCGGCTACGGCGGCGTTTTTGTTTTGACGGTCGCGTGCCCTCTCTCACAGGGGGAGGGCATGTCCTTCCTCCGGATCTGAAGGCGATTCGCTGACCCGGAAGAACGAAAGCAGGCCCGGCAGGCCGCTCGCTTCCATCTCGCCCAGCTCCTGGAATATCAGGCTGGAACCGACCACGAGATCACGCACGGTTCGCGACGCGATGATGTCGCCCGGTTCGGCATTATCGAGCAGCCGCGATGCCAGTTCGATCGCGATCCCGGTAAGATCGTCGCCGCGCTCCTCGCATTCGCCGGTATGGACCGCGCAGCGGACATCGAGGCCCGATTGTCGCAGGCGATGACGGATCGCGATGGCGCACTGGATGGATCGGGTCGGCCTCTGGAACACGGCGAGAAATCCATTTGCCGCTTTCCTGATCTGCCTGCCTTCTGCGGTGAGCAATTCGGCACGGATTTCTTCAGCGTGGCGTTCGACAAGGTCCGCGCCGGCACAGGAGGGTGGGGTACCCATCTCCAGCAACAGCACCGACACCAGGATCCGTTCGCCTGGCGCCGACGGCAAGGTGCCGGTAACGAAGGACTGGATCTCGTCGACGAGACGATCGGAATTCTCGCCCCAGATCACGTGATCGCGGCCGGCGAGTTCAATGTATCTGGCGCCTTCGATATGCGTCGCCAGATAGCGCCCTTCTTCGGGTTTTACCCAGCGGTCGCCGGTCGTCTGCACGATCAGTGCTGGAACATGAATGGTAGGCAGAATGTCACGGATGTCGATTTCTGTCCCCCAGCGCCAGAGCGCGATGGCGTCGGCGGGCGAGGCTGAATTCCTGAGGTACGCGGCGAACCATTCTCTCTCGAAGCTGTCATTCATCAGGCTGGGTGCCGCATTGCTCATGTCCGTAGGCTCGCCCCATTGTCTCTCGACGGCGGCCAGGTCTTCTTCCACCTGCTCGCTTGTCCTTGCCCATGGGTAATCCTTCGACCACCTGCCCCTGGCGTAGGTACCGTTGAGCACAAGTGCCGCGGTGCGCTCGGGATAGGTCGCCGCGAACAGCATGCACATGGGTCCGCCTTCAGAGCTGCCGAACAGAACCGTGCGCTTCGAGCCGACCGCATCCAGCACCGCCCGCATATCCTCCATTCGCTCCTCGAGGGTCGGCAAACCAACGCTGCGGTCTGACAATCCCGTGCCGCGCTTGTCCATGCGGACCAGGCGCGAAAAGGTGCCGAGGCGATGAAGCACGTGCGAAAGTCGCGGCGACGACCAGGCAAGATCGAGGTTGGAAACCCATCCAGGAACATAGATCAGGTCGATCGGTCCATCGCCGGTTACCTGATAAGCGATGTTGATCCCGGCCGATTTGGCATAGTGGGTCGAGGCCTGCCGCCGCTCGCCGGCATGGGTTGGCGTCGGTGGCGACGCTCCGGCGGGCGCGGCAGGGCTTGCCGTCCTGGACTGAGCTTGCGGCGCCATGCGGCGCGCTCGCAGTTCGTCATAGAGGGAGCGGGTTTCCGGCTCGGGCTGCAGGTTGAGCTCGCGCTGCAGCACACCACGGCAATTTTCATATTGCCTCAGCGCAAGATTGATCCGGCCCTGAGCCGCCAAGGCTCGCATCAGGGCTCGGTGGATGTCTTCCCGCAGGGGCTCCATGGTCAGCAGGCGCGTTGCCGCGCGTACACAGGATGCCGGATCGACCGCCGAGTAGTGCGCAACGAGCCTGTCCAGCGCCGCGACCGCCATCGCCCTCAGGCGCTCGCGCTCGACCCGCAGCCAGTCTTCGAAGGGCTCTTCCTTCAGCCCAAAGCCGTCGAGCAAGTCGCCGCGATAGACGAGAAGCGCCTGTTCGAGATCTTCAGTCATTGAACTGGCGGCCAATGCCTCGAACCGGGCGACATCGAAATCAAGTTCATCGAGATGGAGGGCGACGTTGTCACCGTCGGTGAGGAAGCGGCCGCCTGACGCCTGCATGGCCTTCCTCACGGCCGACACCGCCTGCCTGAGGCTCATCCTGGCCTGAGCCTCGCTGTTGACGCCCCAAAGCAGTGTCGCGAGCTTCTCGCGCGACTGCGAATGCCCCGCTTGCAGTGCGAGATAAGCCATCATCGCCCGCGCCTTGCGGCTGAAGGCCGGGACCACCGCCCCGACGCCGGCAAAGTCGAAACCACCCAGCAGATAAAGATGAGGCCCCGTCATCGGATCCCGCCCCAGCCACGTGTCGACTGCGATTGTTTCGTGTAGCGGCCTCTATTTCAATCGCCATCTGCCGGCAGCGCTGTTTTTCACGATTCCATCACGCAGCTTTCACCTGCTTCGTCACGCCGGCAACCGACAGTCTGCCGACAGGAGAAACCCCGGGAGATTGCCATGTTGCCCTCAAGCTCCACCGATTGGCCGTTTCAGCTCGATGCTGGTCCACGGCCGGACTTGTATCGGGCGCCTGCACCAGCACAGTTGCGCCACGGTATCGCGCTTGAACGCTACCTCGATCGGCAAAAGGCCAGTCGGGCATCGGCGATATCCAGTGCCGATTTGGGGAAAGCCCTCAAGCCACTGCTGCTAACGACCGCGCGGATCGTCGTACGCCTGTTGGGCCGGGGTTTGAAGAAGGCAAAGACCGCCGGTGCTCCTGATGTGGATGGCGAAGCGCTCCGCTTTTCCCATGGGAGGAAGTAAGCGCTCCTGAATGGCGGATGGCTCGAGCGAAAGCCGACATTGCAAACCGCTCAGGCCCGCTGATGGACGGCGATGCATCGGGACGATGACGCGGCGTCATATCCCCGAGCCATCCAATTGCTGCGCGTCGTCGCCCTCCCAGGGGGCCGGCAGCGAGCCGCCGCGGCTGAGATTGGCCGAGGGCAGGGGCATCCAGCATTTCAGCTCCGGCTCGGCATATTCGACGACGCGGCCGGGTGAGGAATCCGACGCCCGCCAGCCTTCGCCGGCGAACTGGTCGCCGCGCGCCCAGTAGGCGAGGTCGACTTCCGCCGGCCCTTGCTCGGAGGGACGGACCGTGACCAGGATCCGGCTGCCGTCCTTGGGCGCTGTCGACATGTGGCGCCACCGTTCGGGCTCGTCCATCGCAATTCCTCCTGCCTTGGTGCGAGATGAAGTGTCGCCTCGCCATCGATGGTGGTCAACCCACACTTTGTCAGATTAGATCGGCCACCTCCGTCCTAGGTCTGGCGATGTTCGCCAGGACAAGGAGAGGCATCTATGCATGACAAGGTCGAGCCAATGCCGGCTGGAAGCGAAATGAAACTGTACTTCAGCCGCAATCCCAATCCGCGCCTGGCGGTCGCGGTGGCACGCCATCTCGAGGCGCAGGTGACTTTCGAATTCGCGTCACCCTTCGCGCCGGGGCAAGCGGAGCGATTCCGGCCGCTCAATCCCAACCTATCCATTCCGATCCTGGCATGGCCCGGCGGCAGCCTGTGGGAGGCGGACGCGATCGCCTGCCGGCTGTCACGCGCGGCGCGTTCCGATTTCTGGCGCACCGGCGAGGACGAGCCCGACATGATCCGCTGGCTGAGCTGGGGCAAGGAGAATTTCGTGCGGGCGTGCGACGCCGTGCATTTCGAGCGCGGCACCAAGCAGCGCTATGGGATCGGGCCGATCGACGAGGAGAAGGTCAAAGAGGGGTTGCATGACTTCCACAAGGGGGCCGCGATCCTGGAGGCGGAACTGGCAGACCGGCCATGGCTGGCCGGACCATCGCTTAGCTATGCCGATTTCCGCATGGCGACCTTCCTGCCCTTCAACGATGCCGCCGGCCTGCCGCTCGGCGACTATCCCGCGCTCATCAGCTGGTATCGCCGGCTCGAAGCCATCGATGCCTGGCGCGACCCTTTCGAGGGGCTGGATGCACCGCCTTTGCCGCCGGTGCCGCGGCAAGGGGCGGAAGCTCGTTGATGCAAGGGAAAACTGACGACCGGCGCATACACAAAGGGAACTTGAAGACGCCGGCCGCCATTTGGGGCGTTGGGGTGCATCCCGTTGGGGCGCGATGCAAGGTCAGGCTAGACGGATGGCCGGCCTCTGCAATCGCAACGCCGGCCTATGGTGAATAACAGGTTACTATCCACAGGGGGCGGCCGGCGGCGGCCACTCATGGCGGCCCCTTCCTCACAACTGTGAGCAACACCGGCTGACCGGCCATCGGTGCTCGACGGGCAGCACCTGGGTTGCTAAGCCCCATGCCGCGCAGGAGACCTTTTTGAGTCGAGACATGACCGTTGCGATCGAGATGGGACACACCACGGCGGGCGCCCCAGCGAACCTCGATCTCGAGGAGCTGCTGGCGACCCGCCTTCTGGTGCAGGGCAATTCGGGCTCCGGCAAGTCGCATCTGTTGCGCCGCCTCCTGGAGCAGAGCGCGCCCTGGGTGCAGCAGACCATCATCGACCCCGAAGGCGACTTCGTCTCGCTCGGCGAGCGTTACGGCCATCTGGTGATCGATGCCGAGGAGCATACCGAGCGCGGCCTGCAGGCGGCCGGCGAGCGGGCGCGCATCCACCGCGTCTCTACCGTACTCAACCTCGAAGGGCTCGACGCCGAGAACCAGATGCGGCGCGCCGCCGCCTTCCTCGGCGGGCTGTTCGAGGTTGCCCGCGACCATTGGTACCCGATGCTGGTGGTGGTGGACGAGGCGCAGCTGTTCGCGCCGGCGGTGGCAGGCGAGGTTTCGGACGAGGCGCGCAAGCTCTCGCTTGGCGCCATGACCAATCTGATGTGCCGTGGCCGCAAACGGGGGCTCGCCGGCATCATCGCCACGCAGCGGCTGGCCAAGCTCGCCAAGAATGTCGCGGCGGAAGCCTCCAATTTCCTCATGGGCCGCACCTTCCTTGACATCGACATGGCGCGCGCCGCCGATCTGCTCGGCATGGAGCGGCGCCAGGCGGAAGCATTTCGCGATCTGGAGCGCGGGCAGTTCATGGCGCTGGGGCCGGCGCTGTCTCGACGGCCGCTCGGCCTGCGCATCGGCCCGACCGACACCAGCCCGCGCAACGGCACGCCGCGGCTGATGGCAATGCCGGAATCAGCCCTTGAGGACGCCCGTGCGATCATCCTGGCGGCACCGCCGCCCGAGACGGTGCGCACGCCGCGCCGGGTGGCGTCACCAGACCTGCTCGACCAGCTGATGGCGGCGAAATCAGCGGCGCTGGAAATCCGCCCCGAACCGGCGGAGCCGCAAATCAGCGCCGAGGATCTGGCCGAGCGGCGCGAGCGGGTCGACCGCGTGCTGCGCGCCATCCTGGCGCAGCCCGATGCGGGTTTTCGCGTCATCGGCGTGCTTTACCAGGAATTCGTCGTGCGCTGCCGCATCGAAGGTCTCGGCTCTGTGGTGCCGGACCTCGCCGAGTTCCGCCGCATGCTGACGCGCGCCCGCGCCGGCCTTGGCTCCGAGACGACGCAGGATGACGCGTGGCGCGACGTATCCGTGCGCGCCTCGCTGCTGCCCGACGACATGCAGGGCGTGTTCATGATGATCGCGCGGGCGGCGAAGGAGGGCTGGCCGTGCCCGAGCGACGCCGCGATCGCGCGCGCCTATGGCTCGCACTCGCTGCGCCGCGCCCGGCGTCTCCTGACCTATATCGAGGAGCAAGGCCTGATCGTCTGCCAGATCGACGGCACGGGAAAGCGCACCGTGACGCTGGTCGAACTCGCCTGGGCCACGGCGCCCGGCGACCCCAATGCCGAGGAGGCGGAGCAGGGGAGCCTGGCGCTGTGAGAGCGGCGCGCGCCGCCTCCGGCCGCCTATTTTGATTTGCGGCCCAGCCCCATGGATTTGGCGAGTTTCGAGCGGGTCGCGGAATAGTTTGGGGCCACCATCGGGTAGTTGGAAGGCAGGTTCCACTTCTTGCGATACTGGTCCGGCGTCAGGCCATAGTTTGTCTCGATATGCCGCTTCAGCGATTTGAAACGCTTGCCGTCCTCCAGGCAGATGATGAAATCGGGCGTGACGGATTTTTTCACGGGGACGGCATATCTGATCTCGTCGGGCCCGCCATCGGCAACGCCATCCGAAATATTCCGGATCGACGCGTGTATTTTCCCGATGAAGTCGGGAAGCTCTGCGGCGGGAATGGGGTTGTTCGAGACATAGGATGAGACAATGTCGGCGGCTATCAAAATAATGGGATCGATATGCTTTCCATTTCCAGAAAACGTGTTGGCGCCGTCGGTGACTTCACCAGGCGTTTCTTCGAAAATTCCTCCGGTCCGGACTATGGTTGGTCTGGCATAAGGCTTCTTCAAAAGGTTTCTCCTTGACGAGCATGGGCTGGCTGATGCATCTGCCGGATCATAGTTGTGGGAAAATTTCACACGTGTCAACTGCCGTGAAACTCGCCCCTGGATGATTTCGGCCAAGTCGAAGCACCGTTCCCCGTCGGGATGCGGGCAACCAGAACTGGCGCGACAGAAGGAGCGCCGATGCCGCTTCTTTGGCGAGCGCCCTTGTGGAAGCATTTCCCACAAGCTATTTTCGGCAGGAATTTCCGAGGGATGGATGACCGATTTCACGATTGGCGAGTGAAGGACGACGATGAGCAAATCGGCGGGACAATATCTGGATGCCGCAGGGGTCCAGAACGCGTTGAACCGGGTTCTTCGCCCGCTGGTGCGGTTGGCCATCAAGTGCGGCGTGACCTTTCCGGCCTTCGTCGATCTGCTGCGCCAGCTCTACGTCAATGTGGCGGAGCATGAATTCGCCCTGCCGGACAAGCAGCAGACCGACTCCAGGGTCAGCCTGCTGACGGGTGTCCACCGGAAGGAAGTCAGCCGGCTGAGAGGGGCGGGCGCTCCGGTGCGGGTGGTGCCCGATGCCGTTTCCAGGACGAGCGCCATCGTCGCGCGCTGGCTCGCCGATCCGCAGTTCGTCGACGCCAAGGGCGTGCCGTTGCCGCTGGCGCGGACGAGCGAGGCGGGCGAGCCGTCCTTTGCCGGCCTTGTGGAATCGGTGACCCGTGATCTCAGGCCACGCGCCGTTCTCGACGACTGGCTCGACCGGAAGCTGGTCGAAATAGACGGCAAGGACCGGATCGTGCTGTTGGAAGGGGCAATGGTGCCGCGCGGCGACGGCGAGGTCCGGCTCTACTACTTTGCCCGCAATCTCGGGGATCATGCGGCCGCCTCGGTCGAGAACGTCCTGGCCGATGCTCCGCCCTTCCTCGAGCGCGCCGTCCACTATGACGGGCTGTCGGAAGAGCTGGCCAGGTCGCTCGAGGCCTACAGCCGCGAGATCGCGGTGGAGACGCTGCTGCGCCTGAACAAATACGCAAACCAGGCCATTCAGAGCGACCCGGGCGGGACCAGCCGGTGGAACTGGGGTGTCTATATCCTCACCTCCGACGGCACGTCGCTCGTTGCCGAGGAAGAGCTTGAAGACAAGGGTGCCGGCGGAGAGACGGCATGAGCGGGAGGCCGACGAGACGGGGTTTCCTGACGCTCGCAGCCGCCGTGCCGGCGGCGTTTTTCAGTCTGCTCGCGCGGGCGACCGACCCGTCGAAGGACCAAGGCATTGGCGGCACCGGCTGGACGGCGGGGAACGATGGCGACCAAGGCATCGGCGGCACCGGCATCGTCGGGACGATCCAGCGCTTCGGCAGCATTTTCGTCAACGGCGTGCGGGTTCAGTACCAGCCTGACGTGCCGGTCTGGATCGACGACGTCCGCGTCGCCGCGAACAGCCTGAAGATCGGGCATGTCGTGCGCGTCGCGGTGGTGCAAAAGGCCGATCGTGTCATGACCTCGGCGATCCATGTCACCAGCGAGGTGGTTGGGCCGGTCGAGCGCAAGACCGCCGGCTGGATGCGGGTGCTGGGGCAGCAGGTCGACATCAGCCAGCTTGCGCAGGGATTGAAGGCTGGGGTGGGCGATATCGTGGCCGTCCATGGCATTCGCCGACCCGACGGGAAAATCGTCGCCAGCCTGGTGGAAGCGAGGCCGCGTGAGCAGACCTATCAGCTTCGCGGCCTGGCGGCGGTGCGGTCGGGCGCGTTGCTGGTCGGGCAGCTCAAGATCGGACCCGGATCGTCGCCGCTGGCAAATCGGCGCGTTCAGCTGACCCTCACCAAGGCTACGGGCGGATACAAGGTCCTGCATCTGGAAGCGGAAGCGCCGGTTCCCCAGGCCAATGTCGCCGATGTTCTCTACGAGACGTTTCTGCAGCGCCGCGGACGGCGGCTGGAATCGGGCCTGGGCGTCGCCGTCGACAACCAGAACGGCGACGTGAAATCGACCGGCGCCGTCAGGGCGTTTATCGAGGTCGGATTTGATCGCGAGGGCAATATCGTGTCGGCGTCGCGTGGTCGCGGTGCGGGCGGGCCAAACCGCTCCGGCATGCCCGGGCCCAACTCACCCGGTCTGCCTGGTCAGCCTCCTGGGCCGGGCGGACCGGACGCGCCCGGCGGTGGTCCGGGCGGCCCCGGTGGGCCGGGTGGACCTGGCGGTCCCGGTGGGCCTGGTGGCCCTGGCGGGCCTTAGAGCCTTCATCGTTTCCCGGAAGCCGCCATCGCGTCGTCATCCCTGGGCGAAGCAGGAGCGCAGCTCCGTCGCGAAGACCCTGGGATCCATTCCGTGACCTTAGCCGTGGCGTGCAGCGGAGCAGAATTCTGCACCGTGGCGAGGCTTTGAAGTCGCGGCATGGATCCTGGGGTCTGCGAAGCGTCGCTGCGCTCCTTGCTCCGCCCCAGGATGACGAAGCGATTGATGTGCCAGCGTGTGGAGGGAGCGGTAATCCGGCCGGTCCGTCCTTTGCGATAGACGGGACCGGCCGGCACAGCCGTACGGGGCTCGTTGGGTAGGGGGTATGAGCTTTTTTGGTACGGCTGCTTTCCGCGGACCATGCGGGGGGCGGACGGTCCGCTGAATCCTATGGAATGTCTTGGCTTCCTTTCCTCTTACAGTCGCTGACTGACTCAATGTGTGGGAAAATAACCCACAAGTCAACCGTTACTTGACGTGGGTAAATTTCCCACGCATAAGAAGTCGACACCTGGGGACGATCATTTGCAAACCCTCGGGCCTCGGAACAAGGGCAAAACAATCCGAAAGGATGCGGCTTTGACCGCCACGGATTTTGTTGCCTCCGGATTGATTGATTTCGGTGAAGCAACCTCAGAGGTAAGCCATTGAAAAAACTGTATATTGATGCGTCCCTGCCGTTTCGCTGGGGGCCGCATCCGCCAGTGGGCATCCCGCGCGTCGAAACGGCGCTCATTCGTCAGGCGCTTCGTTGGAAGTCCTCGCCGGTCGGCTTCTTCATCGTCGACGCGTGGGGGCAGGGCCAACGGCTCGATGAAACGGAGCTCCGCTATCTCCGCCGGCTGGTCGACGGTGACCTGCCGCAGCCGGTTAGCGGCGAGGGCAGCTCGTATCTGGCGCGGCTGTGGAAAGTGCTGTCGATCATGCGGGAGGCGCCCTTCGCCTGCGGGCGCGAGTTCGATCGCGTGGCGGCGATCTTCCTCTCGGGTTCCGAGAAGCGACGCGGGATCAAGTTCCAACTGTCCAAGACGGCCATCCGGCTTTTCAAGATCGTGAAGTCGGCGCTGCGGCCAAGCAGGCTCGACACCGGAGATCCACTGAAAGACGAAAACGCCATCTGCTTTCTGTCCAGTGCGAGCGTGCACGAGTTCGCCGCCAAGAAGCTCACGGGAAAAGCCAAAAGCGGCATCTTCACCTTGATGCACGACCTCATTCCGATCGACTTCCCGCAATTCGTCGGTCCGCATCACGCGCGCGGTTTCGTCCGCAACACGGCATGGCAGCTGGAAAATGCGCAGCTGCTCGTCTGCGTGTCGAAATACACCGCCGACAGGGTGAAGTGTCATGCGAAAGCCTCCGGCCTGCGCCGGATTCCCCAGGTCGCGGTTGCATCGCCCGGCGCCTTCCTGAGGGAAAGCGTCACCGACCGGGAGATGTCCGTCGCAAAGCAAAACCGGAACCGCAAATTCGTCCTCTACTGCTCGACGATCGAGATCCGGAAAAACCACATCCTTCTGCTCAAGGTCTGGCACCGGCTTTTGCCGCTGCTGGGGGACAGGCTGCCGACGCTCGTTCTGTGCGGCCGGTGGGGCTGGATGTATGAGGAACTCACCGCCTTCATGGCTGAGCATCCCGAGCTTGCCGAGCATGTCCAGTTCCGCTCCAACCTCAGCGACCGGGAGCTGGCGGAGCTCTACCGGGATGCCGAATTCAGCGTCTATCCCTCGGCGGTCGAAGGCTGGGGCCTGGGGGCTGCCGAGTGCCTGGATTTCGGACTGCCGGTGCTGATCTCGGACGCGCCGTCGCTGACGGAGGCGACGCAAGGCCTGATGCCGACCATTCCCGCGCACGACGTCGAAGCCTGGTGCGCCGCGGTCACCAAGGCCTGCACCGATCCGGTCTGGCTGGCGGAGTTGCGCCACACCATCGCGACGCGATACCGCCCGATCCGCGAGCGCGCGTTTTTCGCGACCATTGTCGACCATGTCGCGGAAGTCGACCATGCCGCAGAACTCGACCCTGTCGCGGAGACCGCTTCAGACGATCCGACGCCCAGGATTTACGGGCCGCATCCGGTGCTGGCCGGGCCGGCCAGACAGGCCGGCGCATTGGTAGCCGATCAACCCGTTTTTCGCAGGGCGTAATGGGAAGCATCGTGAACATGTCGACGCTCGGCGGGGCGCGGGAACGGCCCGGCATTGATGCCGTCCGGGTGATGGGGACACCGCGCTCCGGCACCAATCTGGCGAAGTATCTTCTCGAACGCTATCTCGGGGTACAAATCGTCTTCGATCAGGGATTCTGGAAACACGGGATCTTCCCGGCGCTCATGAGCGGGCGCGAGGTCGACCATGGGGGCTTGCCCATTGTCGTCATGAGCAAGGATCCGGTCACACAGATCCTGTCATGGTTCCGCCTTGCCAGGAACGACACGATTTTCAAGCCGAACGGGAATCTCGGCTCGTTCCTCGAGCAACCGTTCGAAGTCAGGCAGGATTTCACCGAGCCCAAGCGCATGGAATACAGGTTCCGCTCGCCGGCCGATTACTGGAACCAGTTCTATTTCGCCATGGATGCGCTTCGCCGCACCGGCGCGCCTGTGCATTTCGTCGCCTATGAGCAGCTTGTTGCGGCGCCGGCCACGTCGCTTTATCTGATCTCTGATTTCCTCGGCTGTGTCAGGCCTTTCGACGTTCGCAGCGAGGTGGCGATTCCCAGGCACAAACTCGGCGCGAGTAATGACTTTGATCCCGCCGAAAGCGCGACGAATGAAAAGGCCTTCGATCCGGCGCGCGCCGAGCTGACATCGGCGCTGGCCAGGATCGGCTGGCGCAACGCGAGCACCATCCTGCGCGCCATCGACGACGATGTGCTCGATGCAACAGGACGGGCCGGGTTTCGTGAGACGTGCCGCGAGGCGGTTGGCCCGGCCGCGATGCTGAGGTCGCTGGTGGGGTTTTGGTGAGAGCTTGTTGCACCACTGTGCGGCACAGCTGGACCACGTCCCGGCGCCGCTGACGCCGGGTGGATCCTCAGCCTGAGGTGACTCGTATCGTGGTGGCCGCCTTCGGCTGGTCGCCGACGGCAAAGACGGCGCTCGCCTCGCTGACGATGGAGACGTGGTCGCGCGCGGCCTTGCCGGCGGCGGCGCCGTCGCCACGCAGGATCGCGGTAACGATGGCGTCATGCTCCTGCCAGGATTTGGCCAGCCGTCCGGCCAGCCTGAACTGGGCGCGGCGGAACGGGGCCAGCCGGCTGCGCGTCGTCGCGGTCAGCTCTTGGATGTGCGTGCTGTGAGCGCCGCGATAGAGCCGGCTGTGGAACTCGGTGTTGAAGTATTCGTAGTCTTCTTCGGCGCCCAGCCGCACCAGCCGCGCCGAGGCCTGGTGCTCGGCCTCGAGCGCGCGGCGCTCGCTGCCGGTCATGCGCTCGGCGCAGAAGCGCGCGCATATGCCTTCCAGCTCGGCCATGCTTTCGAACATCGAGGTGAGATGCTCCTGTGTGACGACGGCGACGATGGCGCCCCTGTTGGGCCGCCTTTCGACCAGGCCCATGGCGCTGAGCTGGCCGAGCGCCTCGCGCACCGGCGTACGTGACACCTCGAAGCGGGCGGCCAGCGAAACCTCGTCGAGTTTCTCGCCCGGACGCAGCACGCCGGTGACGATGCGGTCGCCGATCGCCCTCACCATCTGATCGACGGTCGTGCCCGACCGGATCAAGCTGCGCTTTCCCGACAAATCCGCTTCGCCTCCCGTGCTCCGGCGTCCCAAGCGATGAAATCCAGCGGCCATACGGCGCGATCCCGACTCAGGCCATACCCTCTATGCCTATGTTTTAATCTTCCTGTCAAATTGGCTGTTTTCAAGGCATAAAGTGCATGCAATTGCCTCTCGCTTGTGCACGCATCATTGCATCATCGATTGATTTTATTGACTAAATTTCGAAATTTGAACTGGCACGACGATTGCATGCACTTTCTTGAGAAGGCGTTAACCGACCCGGAAAGGGTCCTACAGGGGAGCATTCACATGACCGACAGATTCATGCTTAGCCGCCGCCAGTTGCTCAAGACCTCCGCCGCTGGAACGGCACTCGGCCTTGCCTCGGCGGCCTTTCCCATCAGCAGAGCCTTTGCCGCCACCGCCACCGTCGGCTTCATCTATGTCGGGCCAAAGGACGACTATGGCTACAACCAGGCGCATGCCGAAGGTGCGGCGGCGCTGAAGGGCATCGAGGGCATCACCGTCGTCGAGGAGGAGAATGTCCCAGAAACGGTCGATGTCCAGAAGACGATGGAATCGATGATCAATCTCGACGGCGCCTCGCTGATCTTCCCGACCTCGTTCGGCTATTTCGACCCTCACATGCTGGCCATGTGCGCGAAATTCCCCGACGTGCAGTTCCGCCACTGCGGCGGTATGTGGGACAAGGCCAAGCATCCGATGAATGCCGGTTCCTATTTCGGCTATATCGGCATGGGCCAGTATCTCAACGGCGTCGTCGCCGGCCACACTTCGAAGACCAAGAAGCTCGGCTTCGTCGCCGCCAAGCCGATCCCGCAGGTGCTGCTCAACATCAACTCCTTCCTGCTCGGCGCGCGCTCGGTCGATCCGACCATCACTTGCCAGGTCATCTTCACCGGCGAGTGGTCGCTGGCGGTCAAGGAAGCGGAGGCCACCAACGCGCTGGTCGACCAGGGCGCCGACGTCATCACCTGCCATGTCGACAGCCCGAAAGTTGTGGTCGAGACGGCGGCCGGGCGCGGCGCCTTCGTCTGCGGCTATCACGCCAACCAGAGCCCGCTGGCGCCGGAAAAATACCTGACCGGCGCCGAGTGGAACTGGGCCAAGGTCTACAAGATGTTCGTCGACGACCTCGTCGCCGGCACGCCGCTGCCCAACTTCACCCGCGGCGGCCTGGCCGACGGCTTCGTCAAGATGAGCCCGCTCGGCCCCGCCGTCGGCGAGCCGGCGCGCAAGCAGTTCGACGCCACGTTGGCCGAAATGATGAAGGGTGGCTTCTCCGTCATCAAGGGGCCGCTGAAGAGCAACAAGGGCGCTGTCGTCGCCACTGCGGGCCAGGCCTTCGTCGAGACCGCCATCGAGCTCGAAAGCATGGACTATCTCGTCGAGGGCGTCGTCGGTTCGACTGCCTGATCCGAGGGGGAGCGGGGTGATGACGGATACGGTGACAGGGGCCGGCATGCCGGCACTCTTCGGCGCCAGGGTCTATCCCTCGGCGCTGGAATGGACTGCGCGGCGGGCGGAGGCTTTCGTCATTCCGCTGGCGGCGTTGATCGTCGGCATGGCGCTGTTCAGCCTGTTCATTGCGCTCGTCGGCAAGTCGCCGGTCCTGCTCTACGAGACCATGTGGCGGGGCGGTTTCGGCTCCTGGTTCTCCATCCAGAACTCGCTGTCGCGGGCCGCACCCTTGCTGTTGGCGGCGCTGTGCGTGGCGCTGCCGGCGCGGCTTGGCCTTGTCGTCATCGGCGGCGAGGGCGCCATCGTGCTCGGCGGTGTTGCCGCCGCTGCCATAGGCGTGGCGCTGAGCGGCGCGCCTTCGCCAATCGTTATTCTTGCCATGGGCGTGGCGGGCCTGGCCGCCGGCGGCATCTGGATCGGTGCCGTCGGCGCGCTGCGCCACTACCGGGCCGTTAACGAAACCATCTCCAGCCTGCTGATGGCCTACATCGCCATCGCGCTGATGAACCAGCTGGTGGAGGGGCCGCTGCGCGACCCGGCCTCGCTCAACAAGCCGTCGACGCAGCCGCTGGCGGAGATCTACCGCATCGGCAACATACCGGGCATGGACGTGCATTGGGGGCTGGTGGTCGGCGTCGTCGCCTGCATTCTCTCCTGGGTGCTCATCGAAAAGACCCGCTGGGGTTTCGCCGCCCGCATCGCCGGCGGCAATGTGCGCGCCGCGCAGGTGCAGGGGCTGGCCGTTGGGCCGCTCATTGTCGGCTTCACCGCGCTGGCCGGCGGCTTCGCCGGGCTCGGCGGCATGCTGGAGGTCGCCGCCGTGCAAGGCAGCGCCAATGCCTCGCTCGCCGCCGGCTATGGCTATACCGGCATCCTCGTCGCCTTCCTGGCCCGCCACAATCCGCTGGCCATCATCCCGGTGGCCATCCTGCTCGGCGGCATCGACGCGTCCGGCGGGCTGATCCAGCGCCGCCTCGACCTGCCTGATGCCACCGTGCTGGTGTTGCAGGGCATGATCTTCATCGTCATCCTGTTCAGCGAAACCTTTTATGGCCGCTTCAAGGCCTTCAATCCCGATTTGTGGAAGAGGCCCGATCTCTTGAAGGGGACTGCCTGATGGACGCGACCGAGATCGGCCTCTGGGGCGTGCCGCTGGCCATTCTGGGTGGCGCCATCCGTGTGTCGACGCCCTTCATCTTCGTCTCGCTGGGCGAGGCGATCACCGAGCGGTCCGGCCGCATCAATCTCGGGCTCGAAGGCACGCTCGTCTTCGGCGCCATGACCGCCTATGCGGTGGCGGTGATGACCAACTCGCCCTGGCTCGGTCTGCTCGCCGCGGCCTTCGCCGGCCTGTGCTTCGGGATGTTCCATGGCTGGATCTGCAAATTCCCCAAGGTGAACGACATCGCCATCGGCATCGCGCTGATGCTGTTCGGCTCGGGCCTGGCCTTCTTCTTCGGCAAGCCGTTCATCAAGCCGAAGGCGCCCAATCTGCCGGCCATTCCGTTCGGCGGCTGGTCCGACATACCGCAGGTGCAGGCAGCACTCGACGTCAACGTGCTGTTCCTGATCGGGGCGGTGCTGTCGGTCATCCTGTGGTGGGCCTTTCGCAACACCCGCGCCGGCCTCATAGTGCGCGTCGTGGGCGACAGTTCGGACGCGGCGCGCGCCATGGGCCTCAACCCCGATACGGTGCGGCTCGCCGCCACCGGCGTCGGCGGCGCGCTGGCCGGCATCGGCGGCGCCTACCTGTCGCTCTACTATCCCGGCAGCTGGACAGAGCGCATCTCGTCGGGTCAGGGCCTGATGGCGGTGGCGCTGGTCATCTTCGCGCGCTGGAACCCGCTCGGCTGCTTTGCCGCGGCGCTTCTGTTCGGCGGGGCGGGCGCGCTTGGCCCGG
Organism: Mesorhizobium sp. CNPSo 4671; assembly: GCF_057784245.1. Classification (NCBI taxonomy): domain Bacteria; kingdom Pseudomonadati; phylum Pseudomonadota; class Alphaproteobacteria; order Hyphomicrobiales; family Phyllobacteriaceae; genus Mesorhizobium; species Mesorhizobium sp. CNPSo 4671. The sequence continues at coordinate 747,036 of NZ_JBWLUW010000002.1, forward strand.
CGCTGCAATCGGTCGGCGTCACGCAAGGCTACTATCTGTTCTACGCCGCGCCCTACATCCTCACCCTCATCATCATGATCGCCACCTCGTCGCCGACACGCTCGCTTGCCGGCGCGCCGGGCGAATTGTCGATCACCAAATGACTGGCACCAAATGACTGGAGTTTTGCCGATGAACGCCAGAGCCGAATTCACCCAGCGCACGATCGATGCCGAGCCCTATCCGTGGCCCTATAATGGTGACCTGCGCCCCGACAACACGGCGCTGATCATCATCGACATGCAGACCGATTTCTGCGGGCCGGGTGGCTATGTCGACCATATGGGCTACGATTTGTCGCTGGTGCGGGCGCCGATCGAGCCGATCAAGGCGGTGCTCTCGGCGATGCGGGCCAAGGGCTACACCATCATCCACACACGCGAGGGGCACCGGCCCGATCTCGCCGACCTGCCGGCCAACAAGCGCTGGCGCTCGCGCCGCATCAATGCCGGCATCGGCGACCCCGGCCCGTGCGGGCGCATCCTGGTGCGCGGCGAGCCGGGCTGGGACATCATCCCCGACCTCTACCCGATCGAGGGCGAGCCGATCATCGACAAGCCGGGCAAGGGATCGTTCTGCGCCACCGATCTGGAGCTGATCCTCAACCAGCGCGGCATCGAGAACATCGTGCTCACCGGCATCACCACGGATGTCTGCGTGCACACCACCATGCGCGAGGCCAATGACCGCGGCTATGAATGCATGATGCTGGAGGATTGCTGCGGGGCGACCGACTTCGGCAACCATCTGGCGGCGATCAAGATGATCAAGATGCAGGGCGGCGTCTTCGGCACGGTGTCGAATTCGAAGGCGCTCGTCGCGCAGCTGCCGTGAGGAGGCCGCGATGAGCGACAGGAAAGCGGTCGGCGTCGAAACCATCGGCATGTCCATGCGTTTCGGCGGCTTCACGGCGCTGGACGCCGTGTCGGTGAAGGTGCCGGCGGGCTCCTTCCACGCGCTGCTCGGCGAGAACGGCGCCGGCAAGTCGACGCTGGTCAAATGCATGATGGGTTTTTATCACCCGACATCAGGTGACATCCTCGTCGATGGCCGCGAGGTGGCGATCGCCAGTCCGCGCGACGCCTCGGCGCTCGGGCTCGGCATGGTCTACCAGCATTTTACGCTCGTGCCGTCGCTGACGGGGGCGGAAAATCTCGTCATCTCGCGCGAAAAAGTTCCTGGCATCATCGACTGGCGCAAGGAGCGCGGCGAGCTTGCCGTGTTCATGGAGCGGATGCCGTTCAAGCTGCCGCTCGACGTCAAGGTGGCGGAGCTCGCGGCCGGCGAGAAGCAGAAGCTCGAAATCATCAAGCAGCTCTATCTCGGCCGCTCCTTCCTGGTGCTGGACGAGCCGACCTCGGTGCTGACGCCCGGCGAGGCGCAGGAAGTGCTGGGGCTGGTGCGCGACATGACCAAGGCTGGCGACCTCACCGTGCTGATGATCTCGCACAAATTCCATGAGGTGACCGCCTTCGCCGACGATGTCAGCGTGCTGCGCAAGGGCAGACTGACGGGAACCGGCCGCGTCGCCGATCTCGACCACAAGGCGATGGCGGCGATGATGATCGGCGACCAGCCGATCGCCGCGCTCGACAGCCGCGCGGCGCCAAAACCCGATGCCGAGATCGTGCTCAAGGTCAAATCGCTGAAGGCGCCGGACCGCACCGGTCTGAAGTCGATCCGCATCGAGGACCTCGGGGTGCGTTCGGGTGAGATCGTCGGCATCGCCGGCATTTCCGGCAACGGCCAGAAGGAATTCCTCGAAGTTCTGGCCGGCCAGCGGCCGCGCGACGCCGGCGAGGTGCTGGTGCGCGGCTCCGCCTATGCGGCGACGCGGGCCGAGGCGCGCGCGCTCAATGTGCGGCTCATTCCCGAGGAGCCGCTGAAGAATGCCTGCGCCCCGAAAATGACGGTGGCCGAAAACATCTCCTTCCGCACCTTCGACATGGACAGCAACGGCAGACCGGTGAGCTGGATCAACGCCAGTGCCATCCGTGCCTTCAGCGCCAGGCTGGTCGAGCAGTTCAAGGTCAAGACCGCCTCGCTGTCGTCGCCCATCGCCTCGCTGTCGGGGGGCAATGTGCAGCGCGCGGTGCTGGCGCGTGAGCTGACCGGCGAGGTCGACCTGCTGATCGTCTCCAACCCATGTTTCGGCCTCGATTTCTCGGCCGTCGCCGAAATCCGCGCCCGCATCATGAAGGCGCGCAATGCCGGAGCCGCCGTGCTGTTGATGTCGGAGGACCTCGACGAGTTGCTGGAATTGTCGGACCGCATTTTCGTCATGTCGGACGGCGCGCTGGTCTACGAGACGCCGATCGCCGGGGCGAGCGTGCAGACCATCGGCGAGCATATGGCGGGACATCATTGATGGCGGAAATCGATGCGCAGCCGTTCGCCTTTGCCTTCAAGCCGCAGACGATGGCGCTGGTCGTCATCGACATGCAGCGCGATTTCGCCGAGCCGGGCGGCTTCGGCGCCAGCCTCGGCAATGATGTCAGCCGGGTTACGGCGATCGTGCCGACGGTGAAGAAATTGATCGAGGGGTTCCGCGCCGCCGGCCTGCCGGTAATCCACACGATGGAGTGCCACCGCGCCGATCTATCCGACCTGCCGCCGGCCAAGCGCAATCGCGGCAATCCGTCGATCCGCATCGGCGACGTCGGGCCGATGGGCAGGGTGCTGATCGTTGGCGAGCCGGGCACGGCGATCCTCGACGAACTCAAGCCGCTGCCGGGCGAGATCGTCATCGAGAAGCCGGGCAAGGGGGCCTTCTATGCGACCAGCTTCGGTGACGAACTGAAGCGGATTGGCGCACAGCAGCTGGTTTTCGCCGGCGTCACCACCGAGGTCTGCGTGCAGACGACGATGCGCGAGGCCAATGATCGCGGCTATGAGTGCCTGCTCGCCGAAGACGCGACGGAAAGCTATTTCCCCGAATTCAAGGCGGCGGCCATCGCCATGATCCGCGCGCAAGGCGCCATCGTCGGCTGGACGGCGACGACCGACCAGGTGCTGCAGGGACTTGCCGATGGCTAATCTGAGTTTTGCCGGCCTCGTCGGTGGCGGCTGGCGCGACCTGGCGTTCGAACCTTTTCGCGAGGGCATCACCGTGCACTGGCTGCTCAAGGGCGGACCGGTCGAGCCGTCGGTGGCGATACTCGACTACCGGGCGGGCGCCGGCGTGCCGCGCCATCGCCATGTCGGGCTGGAAACCATCGTCGTGCTCGCGGGCACGCAGAGCGACGAGAACGGCGATTATCCCGCCGGCAGCGTCATCCTGAACCCGGTCGGGACCGAGCATTCGGTGTGGACGAACGACGGCTGCGTCGTGCTGATCCAGTGGGACTTGCCGGTGATCATTCTGGGGGAGGCCAAATGAGCGAGATCCGCTTCGATATCGGCAGTCTGCATGCGGCCTATGCGGCTGGTGTCACTGTCGCCGCCATAATCGATGCCGTGCATGAGCGCATCGCGGCGGCCGACGATCCCGGCATCTTCATTCACCTCGCCGGCAAGGCGGAGATGCTGGCGCAGGCGCAAAAGCTCGGACCGTTCGACCCGGTGGCCAAGCCGCTGTGGGGCGTGCCGTTCGCGGTCAAGGACAACATCGATGTTGCCGGCATGCCGACCACCGCCGCCTGCGCCGAATATGCCTATGTGCCCGACAAGGACGCCACCGTGGTGGCGCGGCTGAAGGCCGCCGGCGCGCTGGTGGTCGGCAAGACCAATCTCGACCAGTTCGCAACCGGCCTTGTCGGCGTGCGCACGCCCTATCCGATCCCGAGGAACGCCGTCGATGCCAGCCTGGTGCCAGGCGGCTCCTCGTCGGGGTCGGCGGTGGCGACGGCGCGCGGCATCGTCTCCTTCGCGCTCGGCACCGATACGGCCGGCTCCGGCCGCATCCCCGCCGGGCTCAACAACATTGTCGGGCTGAAGCCGACTGTCGGCGCGCTGTCGGCCGCCGGCGTGGTGCCGGCCTGCCGCACGCTCGACTGCGTCTCGGTGTTCGCGCTCACCGTCGACGACGCTTATGCGGTGTTCTCCGTCGCGGCGGCCAAGGACCCGGCCGATGCCTATTCGCGAACCGTGAAGGTGCCGGCGCTGGCCGCGCACCCCCCGGTGCTGAGCGTCGGCGTGCCGGCGAAGGCGGACCTGCAATTCTTCGGCGATGGCTCGATGCAGGCGGGCTTCGAGGCGGCGCTTGGCCTGCTGGAAAAGCTTGGCTGCCGGCTGGTCGAAATCCCCTTCGGTGATTTCTACGCCACCGCCAATCTGCTCTATGAAGGCGCCTGGGTGGCCGAACGCTATGCGGCGATCCGCGATTTCATGGACGCCAACGAACCCGCGATGCATCCGGTGACGCGGAAAATCATCGGCGGCGCGCGCGGTCTGTCGGCGGCCGATGCCTTCAAGGGCCTGTACGCGCTGCAAGCCTACAAGGCGAAGCTCGCCCCGGTCATCGCTTCGGTCGACCTGTTCTGCGTGCCGACCGCGCCGACGCATTATGCGCTGGACGCCGTGCTCGCCGACCCGATCACCACCAACAGCCGGCTCGGCACCTACACCAATTTCGTCAACCTGCTCGACATGTGCGGCATCGCCGTGCCGACCGGCAAGCGCGATGACGGGCTGCCGATGAGCGTGACCTTGCTGGCCATGGCGGGCAGGGACTGGCTGACCGCGGCACTTGCCCGCGACGTCCATGCGGCGAGCGGCCTGCCGCTCGGCGCAATCGGCTGGGCGCAGCCGGGCAGCGCACCGCTTGACGAGCGCGCGCCGGACGGGATGATCGATCTCGTGGTTGTCGGCGCGCATCTGTCGGGCATGCCGCTCAACGGCCAACTCACCCAGCTCGGCGCGCGGTTTTCGCGAGCGGCAAGAACATCCACAGCCTACAGGCTCTATGCGCTGGCCGGCCAGTCCGTGCCCAAGCCCGGCCTGATCCGCGTCGCCGAAGGCGGCGCCGCCGTCGAGGTCGAGGTCTGGCGGCTGTCGGCCGACGCCTTCGGCCGCTTCGTCGCCGCCATTCCGCCGCCGCTCGGCATCGGCACCGTCGAGCTCGAGGACGGCAGTTCGGCCAAGGGTTTCCTGGCCGAAACCGTTGGGCTCAGGGGTGCCTCCGACATCTCGTCCTTCGGCGGTTGGCGCCGGTTTGTCGAGCGCGGCGAGGCGGTGGCGGAGCCGGGCGAGCAGCGGTCAAAGAGAGCGGTGCCGGGCTGAGTGGCGGCAAAGGCCGCTCAGCCTGTCGCCGCGATGCCGGCATGGTGGCTGCCCAATTGCCAGAAGGGCAAGGGGAAGCGGCTATGCTGTACCTCAAGCAGGCGAAAACCCGCCGCGCCGATCAGGTGCAGCGGATCGCGGTTGAGGTGGCAGCCGCCGGCGATCGATCCCCACAGCCGGTTCAGCCGCTCCTGCCAGCGGCGGCAGCGCGGCCCCTCGGCCTGGCCGTGCTCGACGAAGATCAACCGGCCCGTCGGCTTCAGGATGCGCCGGATTTCGCCGAGCGCCGCCTCGGCGTCGGGAATGGTGCAGAAGGCATAGGTGACGACCACCGTGTCGGCGAAGCCATCGGCCAAGGGCAGGCTTTCGCCGCCGGCGCGGATGCATTCGACCGGGAATGGCATGGCACGGCTCTTCGGCGCGGCGAGGCCGAGCATGGTGCCGTCGGGATCGACGCCGATCAGGCGCTCGACCCTGGAGGCGTCATAATAGGGCAGGTTGAGGCCTGAGCCGAAGCCGATTTCGACGACGACGCCTTCAGCCCTCGGGATGACGCGCCTGCGCATCCGCGAAAAGGCCCCGGCAGAACAGCCGGCGTGGACGAAATAGGGGGCGACGCAGCGGGCGTACCAGGAGAGGCAGGTCTGGCACATGGTTCAGCCTCCATGCCCGGTGGCGGCAAGGACGCTGCGGGCAAGCGGTTCTGGTGTGCGATGGCTTGATGTATTGACCGGTGACATTTCTCGCTCCAAGGGAGTTGATCGGGCCCGATCGCCCGACATCGCGGGGATGGATAGAAGGCCGGCGTCCCCTCAACGTCCTCTCGAATCCCTTGCGGCCGCGTGCGGATCGATGGAGCGGATACAACTCAGACTTCTGGGTTTTCCGGAGTTCCGGCTGAACGGGCAGCCGATAGAGCTCGCCTTGCGCAAGGCGGCTGCACTCCTCATCTACCTCACCGAGGCCGGCGGACCAGTGGCGCGCGACGTCGCCGCCACGCTGCTGTGGCCTGAAGCCGACGCGGAAGCCGCCCGCGCCCGCCTGCGGCGCACGCTCTACAAGATCCGCATCGCGTTCGGCGAAGAGCTCTTATCCGCCAGCGCGGCATCGCTCAGCCTGCGCCCGGCGCTCCTGGTCGAGGCCGACGCCATCGCCTTCGATCATGCCTGCGATGCCGGGCAACTCGACGAGGCCGCCGGCCTCTACACCGGCGACTATCTCGCCGGCTTCTCGCTGCCGGATTGTCCTGAATTCGAGGAGTGGGTGTTCTTCCGCCGCGAGGCCTTGCGCAGCCGGCTGGTGCAGGCGCTGGAGCGGCTGGTCGAAGCCAGGATCGCCGGGGGCGACGCGCGTGGTGGGGTGCTGCACGCGACGCGCCTTGCCGCCCTCGACCCCTTGAGCGAAAGCGCCCACCGCCATCTGATCCGCGCCCATCTGGCGGCCGGTGACCGGGCGGCGGCCGAGCGCCAGGGCGAGGCCTGCGTGCGGCTGCTGCGCGACGAACTCGGCGTGGCGCCGGACCCCGCCACGCTCGCTCTGCTGCGCGCGAGCGATGCCGAGCCGGAGATGCCCAGAACCCGCTATGTCGCCGTGGACGGCATCCATATCGCCTACCAGACCATAGGCAGCGGCCCTGCCGACATCGTGCTCGTTCCCGGCTTCATCTCGCATGTCGAGCGCATCTGGGAAGACCGGAGCTGCCGCGCCTGGCTGAATGCTGTGTCGCGGCTCGGCCGGTTGATCCTGTTCGACCGGCGCGGCATGGGCCTGTCCGACCGCGTCGGCGCCCGCCCGACCGTCGAGGCCACCGCGCGCGACATACTGGCGGTGATGGATGCCGCCGGCAGCCGCCGCGCTTTGCTGGTCGGCGCCTCGGAGGGCGGGCCGGGCTGCATCCGCTTCGCCGTCGACCATCCCGACCGCCTGACCGGCCTGGTTCTGTGGGGTTCGCTCGCCAAGGGCAGCCACGCGCCCGACTATCCCTTCGCGCTCACATCGGCGCAATACGACCTCTGGCAGCAGCGCCTGCTCGCCGGCTGGGGCGGCCCGGCCGAAATCGAAACTTTTGCGCCCAGCGTCGCCTCCGACCGCCAGGCGCGCGCCTGGTGGGCCGGCCTGCTCAGGGCCGCTTCCAGCCCCGGCGCGGTCGCCGGCCTGCTGCAGGCGCTGCGCGATGCCGATGTGCGGCCGCTGCTGTCAAAGGTCTCGGCCAAGACGCTGGTGCTGCACCGCAGGGGTGACCGCGCGGTGCGGTTGGAGGCCGGGCGGTACCTGGCGGCAAGGATAGCGGGGGCGCGGTTTGTCGAGGTCGATGGGCAGGATCACTGGTTCTGGGTGGGGGAACAGCGGGCGCTGCTGGAGGG